>NZ_JAAAYE010000012.1 GCF_013282575.1 Paraburkholderia sp. NMBU_R16 | reverse complement strand
TACGAGGAGCAGCAACAGCAGCGCAGCCTTGCCGCCCTGAAACGGCGCGCCAAGTCACTCGGTTTCCGGCTTGAGCGCGAAACCGCCCCGGCCTGAAACAACACGCACGAATTTTGTTTCTCACGAGTTGCGGGTCCATCAAGATCATCGAAGGCTGCTTCGGCAGCAGAACCCGGCTTTCGACGGACGCGAGAAACGTTTGTGCCATCGCACCGCCCATCGAATGCCCGCCAACGAAGTCGAGCTGCACATGGTCCGGGTGCGACAGGATCTTCGCGAACAGTTCGCCCGCTCGCTTGGCCGCGCGGTCGACTTCCCCGATCCGTCCAAATGCACTACCGATGTCCTGCTTGAAGTCCCGCATGTTTTGCGTACCGCCGAAGAAAACGCGCAGACGCAACGGCTCCAGAAGTCCCCCACCCGGTCCGCGCTCCGCAGCGACGCGCAAATGGGCGATGTCCATTACGCTCCTGAGCTCGGCGCGCTCTTCCCCCGATAGGGGGGCGTTCAGCGCTTCATGATCGAGTGCGGCGTTATCGTAGTCGGCGAGAAATCGTTCGATGTCCGTCCTGAATCGCGCGAATGTCGCGCGGACCGCCGCCTTTTTCTGCATGTACTTGTCAGGGTCCGACGACAGCTTGCCGAAACCGAGGGCCTCCGATAGGGCCTCGACATCACGATGGCTGAGCTGATCGAACGCTCGCTTCGGATCGTTGACGAAACTGAGCTTCGGACCGGACTTCAGAGAGTTGATCGCTGGCCTCTTCGCGTTTGGCGAAGCCGCCATCTTGAGCTCGGGCTGGATACGAAGCTCTTCCTCCGGCGCCACCCGTGCGCTTGGGCGTAACGTGCCGGCTAACGCCGGCTTGCGGTCGCGCAGATCGCCCAGAAACGGCGTTTCGCGTGCGCCCAGCTCGAGAACCGCCTTGGCCCCAGCCGCCGTTTTCGGGATGACGTCCGCCGCGCCGCCCAAGCGCGCTGTCAGAAGCTGCGCGAACGTGCGATTCGACCGGTTGCGAAGACTGATGTCCGGATCATGTTCGAGTAGAGCGAGCACTGTGGGGCGCGTACCCGACTGCGCAAGCCGCATGATGGCCGTATTGCCGTTCTCGTCGCGGGCGTCGATAGACGTGCCGGCACGCAGCAGCAGGTGGACAACGTCGGGCGAGCGCGCATCGAACAACGCTGTCGCGCCGCGATGATTCGTTGCGCTCGGATCCGCGCCGGCGGCAAGCAACTGGGACAAGATTTCCATGCCGCGCCCGGCGGCCAGGTGCAGTGGCGTGTTACCCAGCTCGTCGCGCACATTCGGGTCCGCACCATGGTCGATCAACGCTTTTGCAAATTCGATGTTGCCGCCCGTCAGTGCATTCATCAACAGCGTCGCACCACTGTGATCAGGTGCATCCACGAGCTCGGGCGAGCGCGCGAGGATGTCGTTCATCCGCGCGGACGGAAAGTCGGTGTCCCACGCCATGTCGAGCAGTGCTTCGCGATCCTCGTCGATTTGTTGCGCACCGGCGCTGCGATGGTTGCCACTGCCTTCAGTGCGCACGCTATGCGTGTCGCGATCCGGAGACGCATCGATGCGAGCCGATGACAAGCGCGAGGACCGATCGCTCAGCGAGACACGTGGCGACTCGGCTCTGCTGGACGGTGGTGTCCAGACCGCCGCCGCGCGGATTGCCGCGATCGCCTCCCGGAGCTCTTCGTCGTCAGACGACGAACGCGGCGGGGGGCGATGCGATGAAGACGGAATCGTATCTGACGTCACCCGCCGCGCATTCTGCCGCTTCAGCGCGCCGAGTGCCGGCGCGACCGTCATTTTGCGGCTCGAGCCCGCACGTTCCTTCGGTACGTGTTGGCACTCGTCCGCATGGGATGGCACGGTCGACGTGCCGAGCCACGCGCGAAAGCTGGAAATCGGATTCTTCATCGGCAAGACACCTGACGTGACACATGGACGCAGCGTGAGCGCTTGGTCGCATTGTGTCGGTGCCTGCGCGATTCATATCGCAGGGCGCGGCGAAAACACTCGCCCGTCGGCGAATCGATCCGCGCGCCCCATCCATGTCAGCAGTCCAGCAATCCGTGTTGATCCCTTCGTTTATTCTTCGTTCGAATAGGGAATCGAATTGCCCTCTATACCCAGATCGAAATTGCAAGCCACGATTGCCCTCACCGGCTCGGACGCACTGAGATTGACAGGTTGGTGCGGCACGCCACCGGGAATATAGACAAAATCGCCGGGCCGATTTCGCATCGATTTGTTCATACGGCGGCCATACCGATGCTCGACGTTGCCGCCCAGCACATAGAGGATCGTCTCGGTTCCTTCGGGGTGCGCGTGAGCCGGAATATTCTCGCCAGGCTGAATGACCGCCATGTACATGAACAATGCACCCGGGCGCTTCATGTGTCCCGCGGCCGCATGGTACGAAAACGCCGCTTGCGGGCCTCCCGCATTTTCGCCCCCCTCAGTCGATAGCAGCACGATATCGTCGTCGTCCATCCGGGTGCTCCGTTCTGGCTTCGTCGGTGTTGCCGCAACAGCTGTCGCCGGCGGCTTCGCTCCGAAACGCTACCGGGTTGTTTTTGGACTCCGAAGCAATGAAGCGAAGAAACGCAACGCGACGCGAAGCGACGCAAAGCGAAGCGACGTCAGCCGCGCGATGACAGGCCTCGCATCGATCGAACGAATGGTTCATGCCACAATCGGTTCCTCGCCCACCTGCTCGTGGCCGGGCGCTTACGCCACCCACCGAAAGCAGACTTGCCGATGAATGCACCGCTATCTTCACTGAGCCGCTCCCGCATACCCCGCACCGTCTGGGCGCTCGGCTTCGTCAGCCTGTTCATGGACCTGTCATCGGAATTGATCCATGCCTTGTTGCCGATCTTTTTTGTATCGACGATGGGCATGAGCGTGGTGGCCCTCGGTGCGCTCGAGGGCGCCGCGGAAGCAACGACGATGATCGTCAAAGTGTTTTCCGGGCCATTGAGCGACTGGCTGGGAAAACGCAAAGGCTTGCTGCTGGTGGGTTATGGGCTCGCCGCGTTGACCAAGCCGCTTTTTCCGCTGGCAACCACCGCGTTCGTCGTTGCGGTTGCGCGTCTCGTCGATCGGCTCGGCAAAGGCATACGCGGCGCCCCTCGCGACGCGCTGGTGGCCGATGTGGCGCCGCCCGACATTCGCGGCGCCTGCTTCGGGCTGCGCCAATCGATGGACACGGTTGGCGCGGTTGCGGGCCCCTTGCTGGCCATGGCATTGATGTTCGCCTTCGATGACCGTATTCGCACCGTGCTGTGGTTCGCCGTTGCTCCCGCCTTCATTTGCGTGGGACTGCTATTCTTCGGCGTCGAAGAACCCGAGCGCCCGGCCGGCGCCCGGACGTTTCGCTCGCCGCTCCAGTGGCGCGCTCTGCGAGCGTTCCGGGGCCGCTATTGGTTCGTCGCCGTCGTTGGCGCGACATTCACGCTTGCGCGGTTCAGCGAGGCATTTCTCGTACTGCGCGCGCAACAGGCAGGCTTCGATCTCGCCTGGGTGCCTGCTGTGATGGCGGTCATGAGCGTCACCTATGCACTATCGGCCTACCCTGTGGGTAAACTTTCGGACCGGCTCGACCGCCGCATCCTCCTGGCGGCCGGCCTCGCGTTGCTGATGGTCGCGGACCTGACACTGGCCCACGCAGCGTCCGCACCGTTCGTCTTTGCCGGTGTGGCGTTATGGGGGCTGCATATGGGTTTTACCCAAGGCATTCTCGCCGCGATGGTAGCCGACGCATCGCCGGCCGCGCTACGGGGCACGGCGTTCGGCATCTTCAACCTGGTCAGCGGCGCATCGATGCTGCTCTCGAGCATACTGGCCGGCTGGCTCTGGGAACGATACGGCGCGCCCGCCACATTTTGGGCAAGCGCCGCGCTAGCGATGGCGCCTCTCGCGATGTGCGCTTTCGCACCCGCCGCGCGCGACGGGGAACCCCGCGGTTGAGATAGCTCAACGAGAGTGCACCGGTTCGAGACGATCCATCGAAGCCGATGCGGCGCTGTGCTAGACCGCGATCACGCAATTGCGGCCGTGATCCTTTGCGCGACCCAGCCGTTCGTCCGCTGCATGCATGAGCGCCTCGCTCGTCGTGCCGTCGTGAGGGAACTGGGCAATGCCAATGCTGACCGTGACGGAAAAGCGATCGTTACCGCTCATGAACGGCGTTGCCTGCACCGCCGCGCGAATTCGCTCACCGAGCATCAGCGCGGTATCGAGCGCGCCGCGCGGAATCAGCACCATGAACTCCTCGCCGGCGACACGGGCGACACCTTCGAATGGACGGATCGCATCGAGACAGATGTCGACCACGCTACGCAGCACCTGATCGCCCATATCGCGGCCGAACCGATCGTTGATGCGCCGGAAATTGTCGAGGTCGAGCGCCAGCAACGAAAACGGCGCACTGCCCAGCTTGGCCCGTTCTATTTCCCGTTCGATCCGATTGACGAACGTCTTGCGGTTGACGGCACCGGTGAGCGGATCCGCCACGGCGAGTTGCTCCAGCTTCACGTTGCTACGCTGCAGCTCGCGCAGCGCAGTTTCCGTTCGCGCCATCGACTCTTGCAAACGCGCCATCAATTCCTCGCGACTGTAGATGGCGGAAAACGAGCCGGCCGCATGGAACGCTTGAACGATTCCATAACTGAGCAGAAAGAAACCGCCGGCGAAGATTGCATGGGCAAGCCACCACATATGATTCCAGGGCTTGCCAAGCAGGAATGCCAGCGACGACAACGCGAAAGCCATCACCGAGATGCCAAATATCTGCATCAGCGGCGAGCGGATCCTTCGAGCAAGAAGACAGCCGACATTCACGAGCGATACGAGCATCGCGCCGCCTTCGAGGGTGAGCCGGGTCGCAAGCGTACCGGCAAACGGCGTATTGGCGAGCACCGCAACGAGCAAATCGACGACGACGAAGCCGACGAGCCACGCGGCCCAGAACATGCGGTCATGCCGGCGCGCGGCCGGATCGGGCTCGGAGTCCCCATGATACGAAAGCAAGCCAATAAACAACAGAACCGCCATTACGAGCCGTGAAGCCGGGCCATATAACAGGAACAGCCACATGTCGTGATGTGCGAGCGGAGTGAATGCGCCATGCGGCGCGTAGACGATGGCAAACCCCGCAAAACCCAGTGTCAACCAGCGCAATATCGGATCGCCCGAGCGCCGGTAGCACTGCCATGTCACGTAGCAGACGAAAATCCCTTCCAGAGTGGCGAGTGCAATCGCGATCTCGTGGAACGTATGGTCTTCAAATAAAAGCCGGGGATCCTGAAAAAAATGCAGGTAGGCAATTAAATAGGCCGGTAACAAGGCGAATGCAATCACCAGAAAACCGGCGTACCAACGCGTGACGCGAAGGACGATCTGCTCCGGTGCGTCGCGTTCGTTCGTGAGCCCTGTCGTTTCGCTCATGGTATTCGCCCGCTCTCTCGTTGTCTCTCAGTCGGCAATGGACGCCGCTACGACGGCCTCGCAGCGGCGTTGTTGCATTCTACGGAAGATTGCGGTCCCTTTGGCCGATTATTCGGTTTCGCGTCGCCGCATTCTTTCAATCGACATTTCGAAAACGGTTGAAAATCGATTCCACGATATTCGAACCGTTCTGTCTGAATTTGCGTCGGATGCGCGTCAGCGTGAATCGGGTGCGATGGATACGATCGACGACGCGTTTCCGCTCGCGCCACGGCGCAATCGAACACGCCAGCGGGAACTGCCGTCATAAGGCATCCGAGCGAATGCGCTTTGCACGAGGAACGTGATGGCCGAATGCGATTCGGCCTCGCCATCGCGGCTCGATGCGCTGACCTTATAGACTTCCCGGCCGGACGCACGATCGAAAAAGCGCAACGTCAACGAGTGGACGAAGCGTTCGCGGCCAGGCCATCGAAACGACCACGCGGGCTGCCGCGGCGCGCACGGCGCTTGCGCCGCGCAGGCGTCATCGACTATCGACACGGACTCGGCATGCGTGTCATAGGCAAACGAAATGCGCAAACGCGCGCGAGCCTCGGGCGCCGCATCGAAGCCGTGCTTCGCAAGCGCATCGGCAATGGCCGACTCGTACCGAGCGGCATCCGCGCCGGCCGGCGTCACGGGCGAATCGGCAAACACATAAGTGCTCGGCCGCGCGTCCAGGGCCGACGCATCGGGTAACGACGCTCTCACATCCGATTCGATGCCGGCACATCCCGCCAGCATCGCCAAGGCAAACCCCATTGCGAACCATCCCGCTTTCAAAATTCAATCTCCTCTTTTCCCTTGGCGCTACAGTCAGCGTCCCTCGCCATCCGCCGACCGCTCCCCAGCAGCCGGCTCGTCCGCTGCCGGCAGCCATATCGTGACGGTCGTGCCGCGTCCCGGCTCGCTTTCGACGCGTACCTCGCCGCCATGCCGCATCACCACCGTCTTGATGAATGCCATGCCAAGCCCCGCTCCTCCGGAGGCCGGCTGCCCCGGTGCCTGAAACCGCCGAAACGGTTCGAACAAATAACGCTGCATCGCCAACGGGATGCCATAGCCCTCATCGGTGACCGTGCATTGGACGCGGTGCGGCGGCGCCCCGGCCACGGATACCTTGATCACTGTATCGTTCGGGCTGTACTTGATCGCGTTGTTGATGACGTTTGCGATAGCACGCGTTATGAGCGAGCGATCGGCCGCTACCCAATATTCCCTGTCGCCGAGGTTCATGTCGAGGCTTATGCTCTTGGTGCGCGCCTGCGGCCACAGCTCGTCGCCGGCGTCAGCGACGATATCGGCGAGATTCGTCGGCTCGAGCGAATAGGCCTGCGATTCGGCACGCGCGAGCTGAACGAAATCGTCCGCGAGTTTCAATGCGCGGTGCGCATGGCGTTCGATGCGTTCGAGCAACATGTGCGTACGCTCCGAGTCGCTGCTCGTGCGCTCGAGCTCGACGAGCGCGAGGATCGAGGCATGCCGCGAGCGCATATCGTGCGACAACAGGCGCAGCGCATCTTCGCGCCCCCGCTCTGCCGCGTGAAGCGCAGTCACTTCGACGAGCCCCGCCACCCAGCTGCCCGACTCTTCCCCTTGCTCGCTTCTGCAACGGGCGTAACGCAGCAGATAGTCGTGCCCGGACGGATCGCGCACCTCCAGTCCACGCTTCACGACACCGACGCGAGGCCCTCTCGGATCCAGCACCGCCGGCCAACGCGCGCGCAGTTCGGCCTCTTCCTCGAGCCCGGTTCCAATCGCCTTGATCAGCGTGAACTCGCCGAGCACCTCGGTAAGCGGACGGCCTCGCGGGTCCGGGCTGGCAATACGTACGAAATGCGAGCGAGCGGCCTTGTTGGAAAGTACGACGATGCCCTGTCTATCCGCGACGATCACGGGTTCCGGCACGCTGTTCAGACTGTCCCACACGAAACGCTTCATATCCTGCAGGCGGCGGGCGGCACGCTCGACGAGCGCGATCTGGCGCTCGAGCATATCGCCGCCAAAGCGTTTCGACAGCGCGGGGGGCTCCGGTAACAGGTGCGGTTCGGCGTCGAGCTGCTTGAGCTCTCGGCGCAAGCGGGACATCGTCATTTCGAGCCGGCGCCAGCTCCATAACGGGTACAGCACGCTCAATCCGAGCAAGGCGGGCACGGGCGAAATCCATAAGCGCGCCCCATGCAGCAGCAGCGCGCTCATCGCAATCGATGCTGCGCCCAGTGCGAAGGTCAGAACGAGCGAGCGCCATGGCGAAAGCACGAATACGCCCGCGAGCAGCACGACCAAAGGAATCAGCGAGGCCGCCAGGACCCAGCCGAGCGCCCCGGGCGCGATGATGCGGTCCGACAGCAACGCGTCCAGCACTTCAGCGTGGACTTCGACATCGGAAAACGTGCCGATCCTCCCGGAAACGGGCGTCGCGTAGTTGCTCGATAAGCCCTCAGCGGTCACGCCGACAAAAACGATCTTTCCGCGCAAGGCTCCCGGGGCAACGGCACCGCTCAGCAGTTGGGCTGCCGAGATACGCAGACGCGCGGGCGCGTTGGAACCGAACGGGATCAATACGGGTTGCGTCGGCAGCATGCCCCCGGCAGCGTCGCGCGCAACGTAGCGTCCGTGCGCCAGCGGAAGTTTGCCGCTTCGAATGGCGTCGTAGACGAGCATATCGATATACGGCCAGTGCGACGCATGCTCGCCCTCGTCCGGATCGATCGAGCGGACAACGCTGTCCGGATCGGCGTCCAGGTCGATATGCCCCATTCCCGCCGCTGCCCTCGCGATCGGCCCGACGGGCACGACCGCGATGGCCGACGCATGGCCTTCCGCATGCGCGAGCAACATCGGAAGATACGTTGGCACGGCACGGATGGCATCCGCCAGGACCTGGTCGTCCGGCGTCGGCTCCGTGAGCAGCACGTCGTAAACCACAGCCGACGCGCCGTTTTTTCCCACCGCGTCGAGAACGCGCGCTTGCAGGTCACGCGGCCACGGCCAGCGCCCAAATTTGGCAATGCTTTGGTCGTCCATTTCGACGATCGCGATGTCGGGCACCACGGGCCGCGAAGAAAACGACAGCATGTGGTCGTACACCATGCGATCGAGCCCGGCCGTCACCTGCCTCATGACGCACAGCATGACGATCAGGATCGTGAAAAGGCCTATCGTCAACCACTCGATCAGATAACGCTTTGCCTCCGGACTCCATCCGCGAGAGGATTCATCATTGCTCGAGATCGCTGGGGATCCGCGCACCGAATCATGGCTCATTGGAGAACTCGTTCACTTGGCGAGCGTAAATGAACGCACGCGCGACGCCGTCTCGTAGAATTGACCGTTCTCGAATTGTTCCGCTACGACGGTCCAGTAATAAACGCCCGCGCGCAGCCCTGCAACGACGATGTGGTCCGTCGATATGTCGACTTCGTCGACCAGCGGCTCGCGCATATCTTCGTCGCGCGACAAAATGAAACGATATCGCGTTGGCACGCCAGTGCGGCTCGCGAACCAGCGAAAGGTGTATTCGCGCGAGCCCGCCGAACGCATCGCCGAAGCAGCGAGCTGCATACGGCGGCGCTCGAGTGCGTACACGCGCGCCATTCCCTCGAGGCCCGCGTCATCGATGGCGGAAACGCGCACGAAATAGTTGCCGTCCGGTAATTCGCCGAGGCTCGCATGCGGTGCTTCGCCGCTTGCGTCGATCCGTGTCTCCTTCAGTCGGTCCAACATGCCGGCGTCCCGTGCGATCTCGACCCGATACTGGCGCGCCCGCTCGAGCGCCACGAGTTCGAAGTCCACTTCTGCGCCGTCCTGTATGCGCCCCGGATGCACGAGCTCGGGCGCGGGCAACAGCGCGACCGGTGCTCCTACTGGGCGCCCCGCGCGGGTCACGCTGCCGAAGCCGGCCGGCACCAGTTGGGCGCCCGCGGATGGCACGCCCTGCGTGCCGTCGCCTTGCGACGAGGTAGCGGGTGCGGCAGCCGCGGCCGCGGCGACCGCAACGGTCCCGTCGAGCACTTCGACGGCCGAGGTCTGCGCACCGTCGTTCACGCGAAAATGGGTTCCGCGCACGCCCGCCACGATCGGCGCCGCGCGTATCTCGAACCGGTCGCGCGGCTTCTTCGCGTGCGTCACTTCGCTTTCGACTTCGCCGCGCCGCAACTCGAGGCGGCGCTCGTTCGCTTCGCCGAGCAGCGTGCGAGTCAATGTTGCGAGCGTCACCACCGTTTCGGGGGCGAGACTGACATGCGAGCCGTCGTCGAACTCGATCGTCGCAAACCCGGTTTTACCGGTCGCGATCGAATCGCCCTCGCTCAGCGAGACGCCGGGCACGAGCGGCAACGGGGGGGCGTTGCCGATCGCGTAAGTCGCATTCCCGCTCGTGGCTACGACACGCGCAGCGAGCGGCTCGCGCCGCAGCAACGCGACGGGAAGGCGCAGCATGGTGCCAGGCTTCAGTTGGCGGGGAGCCGGCACCCGATTGATGCGCGCAATTACGCGCCAATCATCGATTTCTTGCAGGTACCTTTGCGCAACGGTATATAGCGTATCGCCGCGCTGCGCCACATAAGAAATCATCGCCGATTGATTTGCGGGCGCTTGCGCGAAACCGTCGGGCGACACACATGAAAGGCTCGCGAATAAGACCGTCAACGCTATCATGCGAGCTGCAAACGGCTCGATTGAATGGGCCGCCGGCCTGTATATTACGCGACGCAGATATTGACGAGGTTGCGGTGGCATCAGACGGAAAAAGTAGGAGTCTCCGAATATTACGCAGACCTATTCATTTTTTCAACGATTTGCGTGTTACAAACCAATCCATTAGCCCCATTTGGGGCACAGGCAATCTCTTCCACCGTCGATTTCCGACGATCGCGACTGCTCGCGTCGACTGCAAACGTTTGCCTCCCATGCGACGAACTCTTAACAAATGTTAAATGCGATCCATTTTTCGCTCGAGCGCGGCGCAGCGTGATGCTCGTCAGGTCATCCGGCGCTAAAATGCGCGAGCCCCGCAAAAAGACATTTCGACGAGAACCCGTCGACCCGATCACCCGGGAGTGGACAGTGAAGATTGCCTATCTGGAAGACGATGAAAGCCAGATTGAACGCGTTAGCGAGATTTTGTCTGACAAAGGCCATGAATGCCGGATACTCGTCGATGGAAGCCAGCTGATTCGCCAACTGAAGCGCGAAACCTTCGACATGCTGCTGCTCGATTGGCAGGTACCGGGCGTAACAGGACATCAGGTTTTGCAATGGGCACGCTCCAATCTGACAGAGCGCGTGCCGGTGATATTCATGACGAGCCGCTCGGAGGAACGCGACATCGTGTCGGCACTGAGTGCCGGCGCCGACGATTACATCATCAAGCCGATCCGCGCGGGCGAATTCATCGCGCGCATCGACGCGCTTGCGCGTCGCGCGCGCCCCCATACCGCATCCCCGCCCGCACCGATCGAAGTCGGTCGTTATCGCATCGATGCGGCGACCCGGACGTGTTTTCTCGCGGGCGCGCCGATCGAACTGACGAGCCGCGAGTTCGACCTCGCACTGCTCATGTTTCAGCACGTCGGACGCATTCTGTCGCGGGAACATATCGGCGGCGTAGTCTGGGGGCAGCCGCCCGATGCCATCTCGCGCACGCTGGATACCCACATGTCCAGAGTTCGTTCAAAACTTCAGCTTCGCCCCGAAAATGGGTTTCGACTCACCCCGGTTTATGGGCATGGCTACCGGCTCGACCTCCTGGCACCGCTGACAGGACATCAGCCCGCCGAGTAGGGCCGCCCCTCCACCCCGCGGCAATCCCGTATCAACTTTTGCGGCGTCGCGCCGTTATTGGAAATAGTCGCGCCTCGTTGGCACCGGGCCGACGGTTTCCGGGGGATTGTCGATCAAATGGTGGATGCCACAACCGGTCCGCATATCGAAACGCCGCAGGCACAACCGCGTCGCCGCGCGAATGCCAGGGGCGGTTTGCGCACCCGCAGCCTGCGGCTGCAAAGTTACCTGCTCATTGCAGCGCTCTGGCTTGCACTCGGCATCTTGACCGCATGGGACGAGCATGTGGAAATGAGCAACGCTCGCGCAGGCGCGACCGCGCTTTCCGACGCGCTTTCCGCTCACACCGTGCGCGTCATGCGGGAAGCCGAACAGGTTGCCGCGCTCGTTTCGTGGCAAGTTCAAAATGACGGCGTTTCGATTCCGCTTGCCTATTACGTGGATTCGGGCTTGCTGAAGCTCGACGTATTCCTGCAAGTGGCCGTCATCGATTCGCAGGGCTTCCTGCGTGCGTCGACGATTCCCGGCTTCAAGCCAATCGATCTTTCCGATCGAGAGCATTTCAAGGTCCATCTGCACAACGCGAGCACAGAGCTGGTGATCGGCAAGCCCATCGTCGGGCGTGCAAGCGGCAAGCCTTCGTTGCAGCTGTCGCAGCGGATCAACAGCCTCGACGGGCATTTTCTCGGTGTCGTCGTCGTATCGGTGGATCCCTCGTACTTCACGGAACTCTACGACGGTCTGCGCATCGGCAAGGACGGCATCGTAACGGTCGTGGGAACCCGCGACTATGTGATCCGCGCGCTCCGCACGGGCCAGTCCAAGTCGATCGGCGCAACCTTGCCGCCCGGCAATCTGCTACGGCGTGCGCTCGAACAGCACGGTTCCGGCGACTTGCGCATGCAGTCGTACATGGACGACCAGGACCGCATCGTCAGCTACCGGAAGCTTGCCGGCTACCCGCTTGCCGTGGCGGTCGGCTACTCCACGCAGGAATTTCTCGCGCCGTGGCGTTTGCGCGGCATGTTCTTGCTGATCGCGGCAGTATTGTTGTCGCTGTTGATCGTTCTCGCCGATCGTCGCACTCGCGGTCTCGTGCGCAGTCTCGCCGCCGCGCATCAGCGCGAGATAGCCAAAGCCGAACAACTGGACCAGGCCCGGTCGGACGCGGAATCGGCCTCGCGCGCAAAAAGCGCGTTCCTTGCAACGATGAGTCATGAAATCCGCACGCCGATGAACGGTGTCATCGGCATGACGGAAGTGCTCGCGCGCTCGCCCCTGACAGCCGATCAAAAGGAAATGGTATTCACGATCCGCGATAGCGCGTCCGCGCTTTTGCAGATCATCGACGACATTCTCGACTTTTCGAAGATCGAAGCCGGCAAGCTCCAGGTCGAGTCGGTGCCGGTTGCGATCGAGGATGTCGTCGATGGGCTGGCCGCTTCCCTTGCCACAGTGGCCGATGCGCGCGGCGTCGCGCTGCGCACCTATGTGTCGCCCGCGCTGCCCGCGCTCGTGCTCTCCGACGATACCCGCCTGCGGGAAATCCTCTACAACCTCGTTGGCAACGCAATCAAATTCTCCGGCGGCCGGGAAGGTGTCGCTGGCCATGTATCGCTGCGGGTGGAGCCCGAGGCTCCGGATGGCGCGACGGTTCGCTTTGCGATTTCGGACAACGGCATCGGCATGTCGCAGGACATGCAAGCCCAACTGTTCCGCCCCTTCAGTCAGGCCGAGAGTTCGACAACACGCCGCTTCGGCGGCACAGGACTTGGACTCGCGATCTGCCGCCGGCTCGCCGCACTGATGGGCGGCGACATCGCGGTGACGAGCGAACTCGGCGCGGGGTCCACGTTCATCGTCAGACTGCCGCTCGAAAGCGTTCCCGATGCACCGGCGCGCCTCCAGCAGGACCTGTCCGGACTCACGTGCGTCGTTGCGCCCTCGACCGAATTCGATGCCGACGATATTGCCACCTACCTGCGCAGCGCCGGGGCCGACGTGCAACTCGCCGAGGATGTCGAGGACGCTCAGCACCGCCTCGCCATCGCCGGCGGCGCCGCACTCCTCGTATGCGGCGAAGCGATGCGGCACAACGCAGCCATCTCGGCGAAGGGCCGCGTCCTGATCTCCTCCGGGCGCAGCCTCGTGCTGCAGTCGGAACCCGATGGCACGGTGGTGGCGGGCGCGCAGGCATTGCGCCGACGCGCACTCGTCGATGCGCTGGCTTTGGCAGCGGGGCGCAGCGCGCCGCAATGCAGCGCCGGCGGCGACGCCGCGGTGACCGAAGGTCAGCATGCGCGGGTGGCGCCGAATGCACCGAAAATACTCGTCGCGGAAGACGACCAGATCAATCGCAAGGTCATCGGGCGACAGCTCGAATTGCTCGGCTACACGGCCGATATGGCAACCGATGGAGAAGAAGCGCTGCAAATGTGGCTCGCGGCACCGTACGGCCTCATTCTCACCGACTTGCACATGCCGAACCGCGACGGCTATGAACTGGCGCAGACGATCCGCGCCCAGGAGGCAAGCGTTGCACGCAAGCGCGTGCCGATCGTCGCGCTGACGGCCAACGCGATTCATGGGGAGGCGAGCCGCGCGAAAGCGCTCGGCATAGACGACTATCTGACGAAGCCGCTCAAGCTCGTACTTCTGCAGCAGGCTATCGAACAATGGCTTGCGCCCCCGCAGCACACTGCGCCGCCCGATAACCCCTCCGCCGAGCCGGCCGGCGCTCGGCAAGACACAGCCGTCATCGAATCGGCGCAAACGTGCGATTTCTCGGCCGTCGTCGACCTGAGCGTCCTGCGTGGGATCGTCGGCGACGATAACGAAACGGTGCAGGCGTTGCTTTCGGAGTACGTCGAATGCTCCGCCGCGCTCGCGCAACAACTGCTCGAGCATCTGAGCGCGCGACGCGCCGCTGAGGCCGCGGCCGTCGCTCATAAGCTGAAATCCTCGTCGCGCTCGATCGGCGCGCTCGCCCTCGGCGAGCTCTGCGCGCGCATCGAAAGCGATGCAAGGGAAGCGGTGGATATGTCTTTTACCGAACTGAGCACTCGATTCGGCGCGGCCTACAGTAAGGTCGTCGAAGCCGCACGCGCGCTCTCGCAAGCCTTGCCGTCCTAGCCACGAGAGTTGGCTGGCAGGGATTGGGGCCGCACCCGCGCTCGACGCGCCGAGGGGTGAGCCCGTTGAGAGACGATCCGCGTATTCTCGTTGCAGCCGATACCGTGCACCACGCCGTGCCCGTCGCGCGGAGGCTGGCCGATACATTCGCGGCAGTGCGCGTCTCGACGAACCCCGCCGACATCGCGTCGGACTTCGAAGCCTATGGCCCAAACGTGCTCGTGCTGGCCTTCGATACGCTCGATGGCGCGAAGCGTTGCTGCGATCGGCTTTACGGCGAGAGCATGCTCGTTCATGAGACCGCTCACAAGACGATCGTGCTGTGCGGCCCTGACGATGTTCGGCGCGTCTACGACGCGTGCAAGGAAGGCACATTCGACGACTACGTCGTCTTCTGGCCCGCGACCCACGACGGCCCGCGCCTCGCGCTGGCCGTCGACCATGCGCTGCACCTGCTGTCGAACGCCGCATCGGACGCGCCGGCCGCGGGCCGGCTGGCTGCATATGCGCGTCATCTGGCAAGCCTCGAGCCCACCTTGGAACGCTACGCCCGCGCCTTCGCCGCACAAGTCGACGTCACGCACACGGTGGCCGCGGCAACGCCTTGCCTCAACAGCGACGCGCTGCGTAGCCACTTCGATCGGCTAGGAGAATCGGTGGACGCGCTTTGCCGCGCCGCCCAGGCGTTGGCGAGCGCGCTCGGGCCGCAATTGCGCGCGGCGCACGCGATGAACGCCATCACGGGCCACCTGCGCCCGCATGTGCTCGCCGTCGACGATGATGGATCGCAGCGCTGCACGCTCGAACGGTTGCTGGCAGGCACGCGTGTCGATCTGAGTTGCGCTGCGAACGGCGCGCAGGCCTTTCGCGCGATCCGGGCTCACCGCCCGGATCTCGTGCTCATGGATGTGGACCTGCCCGACCTGAGCGGAATGGAGTTGACCCGCCGCATCAAATCCGTCGAGCCCCTGGCGCAGATTCCGATCATCATGGTGACCGGCGAAAGCCGGCGCACCGTGGTCCTGGAAAGCGTTCGAGCGGGCGCGGCCGATTTCATGGTGAAGCCGTTTTGCCGCTCGACGCTGATCGACAAACTCGAGGCATTCCTGCCCGGCGCCGTCGTCTGAGCGGCTCCCAGCGAGAGCGGGCTTTAGCGCGAGACGCGGAACTGCTCGGGGTCCTTCCCTTTCAGCCAGCGAGGCCGCGGTCCCCGGCCGCCCCAGGTTTCGCCGGTTTCCGGATCCCGAAATTGCGGCACGCGATTGGTTGGTTTGCCCTTACGGCGCGCACCGAAAACGTCTTCGGGCGTAAAGCCGAATGCCGCAATCGTTTCACGAATCTGTTGCAGGGCATGGTGTGCTTCGGCTCGGCGCGCATCTTCGATTTGCGCATCCAATTCCTGTTTTTTCGCAAGTAGTTCTTTGTAGGTCGACACGGACTCTTTCCTCCAATATCAGAAGCCAAACGGAACGCATTCTAGCGGTGCTTGCGGCAATTGTGGAATGGCGCGGCGAAATATTCATCCATTCGGCCAGGTTCAATTATGCGTTATTGCGCTCGACGCGCACACTAGCAATGCTTGCGCCCGCTCATTCGCACAGAGCCGCGGCGATTATTGCGAATAGTTCGTCGATATCGGAAAAAAAAGCAAAAGAAAAGACAAAACCCCCTGTTCGCGACCGCAAAGGCTCGCAAAAAGGGGGCTCGGCAGACTGGGCAGTACTGCGCTCGAGCAGCCTTACGCCGATGCCGCGGCAGTGGCGACTTCCGTCGCCACCTCGTCGACCGCTTCACGCGCGAGACGCACGATCTCGTCGACGTCGGCACGCGTCGTGACGAGCGGCGGTGCGAAGCCGAGAATGTCGCCGTGGGGCATGGCGCGGGCGATGAGTCCGCGCCGCAGCGCCGCGGCCGATACCCGCGGGCCGACTTTGAGCCCGGCATCGAACGGACGCCGCTCGTCCTTGTCGGCCATGAACTCGAGCGCGGCCAGCATGCCCGCACCACGCACCTCGCCAACGAGGGGATGAGCGTCGAACGCCGCATGCAGCCGTTCGAGCAGATAGGCCCCGCTCGACGCCGCGTTTTCGGCAATGCGCTCGCGCTCGAGAATGTCGAGATTGGCGAGCGCCGCCGCCGCGCAAATTGGATGACCCGAGTAGGTCCACCCATGCCCCATTGCGCCAAACTCACGAGAGGCTTCGTCGATGACTTCCCAAACACGTTCGCCGACGATCACGCCGGAAAGCGGCGCATAGGCACTCGTCAGTCCTTTCGCGACCGTGATCAGATCGGGCTGAATGCCGTAATGCTGGGAGCCCATTTTCGAGCCGAGTCGCCCGAAACCGCATACCACCTCGTCGGCAATCAGCAAAATGTCATGCTTTTTCAAGACTTGCTGGATGGCGGGCCAATAGCCGGCCGGCGGCGGCACGATGCCGCCCGTACCCATTACGGGTTCGCCGATGAATGCGGCGATGGTATCGGCGCCTTCGCGGGCGATGAGCATTTCGAGTTCGTCCACACAGTAGGCGACGAATTGAGCCTCGTTCATGCCGGCCGGCGCCTTGCGGTACCAATGCGGGCAAACGGTATGCTTGACGCGGTCGATCGGCAGATCGAAGCATTGATGAAAGCTCGGTAGACCGGTCAGGCTACCTGTCACGATGCCGGAACCGTGATAACCGCGATCGCGGGAAATGATCTTCTTCTTGTTGGGGCGTCCGAGCACATTGTTGTAGTACCAGACGAGCTTGATCTGCGTTTCGTTCGCGTCCGAGCCGGACATGCCGTAGTAGACCTTCTTCATGCCCTGTGGCGACCAGTCGATGATGCGTGCGGACAGCTCGATCACCGTATCGGTCGAGTGGCCGACGTACGTATGGTAATAAGCAAGCTTTTTAGCCTGTTCGTAAATCGCCTCGGCCACCTCGGTGCGCCCGTAGCCGATGTTCACGCAATACAGGCCCGCGAAGGCGTCGATATACGAGCGCCCCTCGTGGTCCTCGATACGTATTCCCTTTGCCCCGGTGACGATGCGCCCCGGCAGCACGCCGGCGGCGTGATCGTGGGCATGCGTCGACGGGTGCATGAAGTGCGCGCGGTCCGCCGCAAAGAGACGTTCGAATTCATTCATGGGATTCTCCAAAGTGTTCGGGCTGCATCGGGTTTTCAGAATGCGGCGGCTTCGCTCGCCGGGAGGCCCAGTTGGCCCAGGCAGAAATATTTGGTCTCGACGAACGGCTCGAAGCCCTCGCTTCCGCCTTCGCGGCCGAGGCCCGAAGCCTTCATGCCGCCGAACGGAATCGGCGCGCCGGTGAATCGAGCGCCGTTGACCGACACCATCGCGAAGTCGAGCCGGCGAATGAGCTGAAAGATGGTGTTCACATTCGTCGAACAGACATAGGACGCGAGGCCATAGTCGGTGTCGTTCGCCCGTCGTATCGCTTCGTCGAGCGAATCGAACGATGAAACGGCCGAGATCGGCGCGAAGTTTTCTTCGTCGTAGATACGCATGCCGGGCGCCGCATCGGCGATCACGGTCGGCTCGAAGAACCAGCCGCCCAACGGATGCGGCGCGCCGCCCGTCGTAATGCGCGCGCCGCGTTGGCGCGCGTCCGCCACGCGTGCCAGCGTCGCATCGAATGCCGCCTGGTGCATGAGCGGACCGATGTCGACATCGGCTTGGAATGCCGGACCGACGGTCAATGCGCGAACCGCTTGCGTATAACGCTCGACGAATGCGTCGTAGAGCTCGCGCGCGACGAGTATCCGATTCGCCGCGCAGCAATCCTGGCCCGAGGTCTGAAACTTCGCCGCAACGGCGACCGTCACGGCTTGCTCGAGATTCGCATCGGCCGCGACGATGAATGGAGCATTGCCGCCCAGCTCGAGCGCGATCTTTTTGATGCCGGCCCGAGCGGCTGCGCGTGTCACGAGCGCACCGACGCGTGTCGATCCCGTGAAGCTCACGGCTCGCACGCGCGCGTCGCCAACGAGCGTCTCCATTGCCATCTGAGGATCGCCGAGCACCACGTTGAATACGCCGGGCGCGAAGCCGGCCTCCTCGGCGAGCTGCGCGAGCGCCAGGGCAGAGAACGGTGTTTCGTGGGCCGGCTTGACCACGACGGTGCACCCGGCGCCAAGGGCAGCAGCGGCCTTGCGCGTGATCATGGCGACCGGAAAGTTCCACGGCGTGATCAGCGCCGCTACGCCAACCGGCTCGATGACCGTGCCGGGGTGCGCATCGTCGATATGCGTCGCGATGTTGCGTCCGGCCAGGCGCTTGGCCTCGTGAGCGAACCAGTCGATGAAACTCGCCGCGTAGGCGATCTCGCCACGCGCCTCTTTGAGCGGCTTGCCCTGCTCGAGAGAAACGATCGCTGCCAGATCGTCGCGGTGCCGCGCAACCAGCTCATGCCAACGCGAAAGCGCCGCGGCGCGTTCGTTGACGGACGTCCACCGCCAACGCTCGAATGCGCGTTGCGCCGCCGCGATCGCGCTTTCGATCTGCGAGCGCGTCAGCATCGGCACATGACCGAGCAGGCTTTGATCCGCCGGATTCAGCACGGCAACCGTTTGGGCATCGTCGCTATGCACCCACCGTCCGTCGATATAGCAAAGCGACTTCATTAGTACGGGATGACCCAGCAACATGGAAGACTCCTTCATTGATCGATCCATGTCTCTCACTGTATCGGTCGACGCACCGCGACATTTTTGGTTTTACGCTGCTGTACAAACGCTTTTTTTTGTTTGAACGGGTCGTTGCACGAACTTTTCCGAGCGCAGCGAAACCGGCATCAAGTGCCGGGCGACTCGGCGCCCGCCGCCACGACCCACTGCGGCGCGTCGCTTGGCGAAGCCTTGACGACCTTGGTCACGATGTAGGTGAAATAGCGCTCGATTCCAAGCTCGTCGGTGAGCAGTGAATCGATGAAGCGCTGGTAATGATCGATATCGCGCGAAGCGACATGCATGACATAGTCGACCCCGCCTCCCGTCGCATAGCACTGCTCGACCTCGGACGCAGCCGCGATGCGCTCCTCGAAGCGCCGCATATCGTGAGCCGTATGGCGCGCGAGCGTCACTTCGACGACGATCCGGCTGCCCTTGAATACTCCCACCCAATCGATCTCGGCACGATAGCCGCGGATGAGTCCGATGTCCTCCAATCGGCGTACGCGCTCCCATACCGGCGAGATCGAGAGATTCACTTCCTCCGCGAGACGCGACTTCGTGATCCGGCCGTCGCGCGCCAGCACGCGCAGAATGGCGAGATCGTAGCGGTCGAGCTTGTATCCGTTGCCGTTCATCGCGTGCTCTTCGTCGTGAATTCAACGCCTGCTCAGTGCGTCGCGATGCCGCGTTCGACGACTTCGGCCACCACGGCGATCGTATCGCCCACCCGCACCAGACCGGGAAAGTGGCGCGCCGCGAAGATGCCGCCGCGGCGCGCGCGGTACTCCCGGGGCCGCGCACCCGTACGCGTGATGTCGTGGACGCGCGCCAGCACTTCCCCTGCCTCGACGGTATCGCCGAGGTCTTTGCACATCTCGATCAAGCCATCGTGCTCGCTCGTCGTATAGCAATCCCCGTCAGGCATATCGAGCAACGTCGTCGTGCGCGGTGCCGCACGAGCGCCGGCATCGGCATCGCAGATGCCGGCGTGAGCGAGAAATCCACGCACGCCGCGCTCGGCAATGCGAACGCTCGACGCGCTCGCGCTTCCACCGCCGCCGAGTTCGGTCGTGACGAACACTTTGCCCGCCTCTTCCGCCGCCGTATCGAAGAGTCCGACGCTGTCGAGTTCGAGCATACGCATCGAGTAAGGCGCACCGAACGCGCGCATCGCGGCGTCGGCACGGGCCTGCTGTTGCGCATCCGGCAATACGTGAACCGCCGCAAACGGTACGAAGTCGAGTGTCTTGCCGCCCGCGTGAATATCGAGGACGTAATCGGCGAGCGGCAGCAGATGGCGCTGAAAATAGTCGGCGATTTTCTCGGTCACCGTGCCGTCGGGGCGCCCGGGAAAACTGCGATTGAGGTTGCCCTTGTCGATCGGCGAAGTACGGGTGCCCGCGCGAAACGCCGGGTAGTTCATGAACGGCACGACGATCACGCGCCCGGCGATCTCGCTCGCCTTGAGCGTCGAAGCCAGCTTCGATAGCGCAATCGGGCCTTCGTACTCGTCGCCATGATTGCCGCCGGTAATGAGCGCCGTCGGCCCCTCGCCGCGCTTGATCACCGTGATCGGGATCATGACCGCCCCCCACGCGGAGGCATCGTGCGAGTGGGGCAACTTCAGAAAACCATGCTGCTCGCCTTCGGCTTCGAAGTCGATCGTCGGTTGAATCGGGGAAGCACGCATCGTCCCTCACTCCTTCACGAAAAGCCGTCGCGGCGTATTGCAAAACGTCTCGACCCCGTTCGCCGTGATGAGAATGCTCTCCGTGATCTCGAGCCCCCAATCGTCGAGCCACAGCCCCGGCATGAAGTGGAACGTCATGCCGGGCTCAAGCACCGTCTTGTCACCGGGGCGCAGGCTCATCGTGCGCTCACCCCAATCGGGCGGGTAGCTTGCACCGATCGGATAACCGCAGCGGCTGTTCTTCTCGATGCCGAATTTCTTGAGTACGGCGAAGAATGCGTTGGCGATGTCCTCGCAGGTATTACCCGGTTTCGCGGCCTGCAGGCCCGCTTCGATGCCATCGACGACGGCGCGCTCGCCCTCCACGAAATGCTTCGGCGGCTTGCCGAGATAGACGGTGCGCGATTGCGGGCAGTGGTAGCGCCGGTAGCATCCGGCAATCTCGAAGAACGTCCCCGCATCGCGGGCGAACGGCGTGTCGTCCCAGGTCAGATGCGGTGCGGCCGCATCGGCGCCCGTCGGCAAAAGCGGCACGATGGCCGGATAGTCGCCACCGTGTTCTCCCACACCGGTCACGCCCGCCGCAAAAATTTCGGCCACGAGATCGTTCTTGCGCATACCGGGTTCGATACGCTCGACGATATGCGCGTGCATCTTCTCGACGATGCGTGCCGCTATGCGCATGTATTCGATTTCGCGCGGCGACTTGACGGCCCGTTGCCAATTGACGAGCCCTGTCGCATCGACCCACTTCGCGTTCGGCAGATTGCGCGCGAGCGACGCGAAGGCCGCCGCGCTGAAGTAGTAGTTGTCGAGCTCGACGCCGATCCGCAACCCACCCCATCCGCGCGCCTCGATCACCTCGCGCGAGAGGTAGTCCATCGGATGACGCTCGCGCGACTGGACGTAGTGGTCGGGATAGCCGACGATCTGCGCATGCTCCATGAAGACGGTGCGCTTGGCACCGTTCGCGTCCTGTCCGCGCCCGAACCAGATCGGCTCTCCGTCATGGGCCAGCACGACGCATTGATGCACGTAGAACGACCAGCCGTCGTACCCCGTGAGCCAGGCCATGTTGCTCGGATCCGTGACGATCAGCAGATCGATTCCCGAGTTCGCCATCGCGCGGCGCGCCTTGGCGATCCGCGCGTCGTATTCGCTCCGCTCGAACGGCAGACGTACGGCCGCCGCCACAGGTTCGCCTTTCAATTGCTGCAGGATGTCTTCCGCCATATGCTCCTCTCGCATCGATCCCGGTCCGCTGCGCGCCGCGACAGACCGCATTCAAACTCTCATACGTTACGAAACGCGGTACCCGCCCCTGCCGCGCGCACGCGCTCGAGCGCAAGTGCCGCGATCGCCGTGTCCTGCGCACCCGTGCCTGTCAGATCGCATATCGTCACGTCGTCGGCGCTCGTGCGTCCCGCAGCGCGGCCCGCAACGATCGCCCCGAGCTCGGGGAATACCGCATCCCGTTCGCACACGCCCGATTCGATCGCGTGGCGAAGCTCGCCCAACACGCGCGTCTGACTGAGGCGGTCGCAGATATAGCGCGCCTGTGCCAACGCGGCGGGCGCGATCTCGTTCTTGTGCTCGGCGTCCGAGCCCATCGCCGTGATATGGAGGCCGGGGTGCAAATCGCCCGGACCGACGAGCGGCTCGCAGCTCGGCGTCGTCGTGAGGGCGATATCGGCACAACGCAATGCCGCACCGACGTCCGATGCCACCTCGCAAGGCAAGCCGAGCGTCTCGCGCACATCGGCCGCCAACCGCTCGGCCGAGGCCTGCTTGCGCGCCCAGACGGTCACGGCCTCGATATCGCGAACGAGCGTCAGTGCCTGCAGTTGCAGGCGTGCCTGTTCTCCCGCGCCGATGACTGCCGCCCGCTTCGCATCCGGCCGCGAGAGCCAGCGCGCCGCAACGGCGCCGGCTGCGGCCGTTCGCACCGCGGTCAGATAGCCGTTGTCGAGCAGCACCGCCTGCGTGAGGCCCGTCTTCGCCGACAGCACCAGCATGAGCCCGTTCAAGCTGGGTAACCCCAGCGCCGGATTGTCGAAAAAACCAGGACTGACTTTGATCGCGAAGCTGTCGAAACGCGGCAGATAGGCTGTTTTCACGTCGACCTCGCCGCGATGCGCGGGCACGTCCAATCGAAGAACCGGCGGCATGGCGACCGCTTCCGTCGCCAGAGAGACAAACGCCGCCTCCACTTGATCGATGGCCGCACGATCGAGCGGCACGAGTTCGCGAAGCGTTGCTTCGCCCGCAATGAGAATGTCGCTCATGAGAAGATGTGCTCCGATTCGAAACTTGGCGCTTCGAGCAGCAAGCGTCGATGCAGATCCATGTCGATGTTGGCGCCGCTCGCAATGAGAACGATCGGACCGCCGCCCGCCTGCGTCGAAGCCGACACGGCCCCGTCAAGCACGGCGGCTATGCCGACCGCGGCGGCGCCCTCCAGAATCAGCCGCTCGTGCCGATACGCATGGACGACGGCACGTGCGATCGCTTCCTCATCGACCAAAAGCGCGTCGTCGATCAACGATCGCGTCATCGAAAAGGTGTATCGATTCGCAAGACCGATACCGCCGCCCAGGGAATCGGCCAATGTCGCGATTTCGTCGACGCATACCGGTTTGCCGGCTGCAAGGCTGGCATGCATGGCCGCGCCGCGACGCATCGTGACGCCCGTGAGCTTGACTTCGGGACAGCACTGCCGGGCCGCGAATGCAACACCGGAAAAAAGCCCGCCGCCCGACAGCGGCACCACGATCTGTGCGACGGCGGGAAGCGCTTCGACGATTTCGAGCCCGATCGTCGCCTGTCCGGCGATGACGTCGAGGTCGTCGAAGGGCGGCACATAAGCGAGCCCTTCTTGCGCCGCGAGCCGCGCCGCTTCTCGTTCGGCGTCGTCCTGGCTGTTGCCGGCCAGGCATACCTTCGCGCCGAGCGCCCGCACGGCTTGCACTTTGTTCTGAGGGACCCGCGACGAAAGGCAGACCGTGGCCTCGAGACCCAGCGCCTGCGCAGCATGCGCGACCGCCCGGCCGTGATTGCCCGTCGATGCGGTGACGACGCGCGTCACACCGCGCTCGGCCAATTGCGCGAGGGCGTTCGTCGCACCGCGGATCTTGAAGCTGCCCGTCGGCTGCACGGTTTCGAGCTTCAGGTAGACACGGGTACCGGCGAGCTCGGAAAGGCTCGCGGATTCGACGAGCGGCGTATGGGCAACACGGCCCATGAGACGGCGCCGCGCGCGGTAGACATCGGCAAGCGAAATGACGGACATAGACAGTACACCGGTAAAAGTCGAGCGCGGCCCCAGGGAGCATGCGGCTCATCAGTGCTGCCCAGTCTAATGTCCTGAAAAACGAATTCGATTGTCCTAGTTCATTTCGGATTCGGCGCACGCGCTCGATCGTAGCGTCAATCGACCGCGTGGACCTGAGGATATTGTTCGAATACCTCGCGTACGGTCTGCAGCGCCTCGGCGAAGACATCGTCGCTCACTTCCGCTCCCACACACAGCCGCACCGCATTCGGCCGGCTTTCGACACCGCGCACGAGAAACGGATCGGGCGACGTCACGGCGATATGGCGCTTGCGCAGTGCCCGCACGAGATGATCGGCCTGCCAGTGCTCCGGCACGCGCAGCCATACAGAGAGTGCGTGGGGATGGCTGCCCTGCACGTAGCTGCCGAGAATCTGCGCGACGAGCGCCTGCCTGCGCGCGAGGCGCTCGCGTTGTATCTGCACGAGGCGGGCAGCCGTACCGTCGTCGATCCAGCGCGTGGCGATCTCTGCCATCGGCGAAGTCGCCATCCAGCTCGAAACGCGCAACGTACTCTCGGTGCGCAACGCGAGCCGGCGCGGCGTGCTCAGGTAACCGATGCGCAGTCCCGCGAGCACCGATTTCGTCATGCTCGTGCAATAGAACGAGAGCTCGGGAATCATGCTCGAAATCGGCGGCAGCGGCTTCGCGAGCAGCGGACCGTAAACATCGTCTTCGATGACATGAACTCCATATCGCTCCGCGATCCTCGCGATCGCGCGCCGTCGGGATTCAGGCATGAGCGCCACGGTCGGATTGTTCAAATTGGGCGTACAGACCAGTGCCGTCACGCGTTCGCTGTCGCACAGCTCCTCGAAATGCTCCGGATGGATGCCGAACTCGTCGATCTCGAGACCTTTGAGGGTAAACCCAAGTACGTTGGCCGACCCGATCACGCCGTGATCGGTCAGGCTCTCGCAAACGACCGTATCGCCGGGCCGCACGAGCGATGCGAGCGCGAGAAAAATGCCGTGCGCAGCGCCATTCGTGACGAGCAGCGTATCGGTCGATGCCGGCATGCGAAGCGCGTCGAGCCAGGCCACACCCGCGCGTCGATGATGCTCGAAACCAGCGATCGGCCGAAACGCGCGAATCCACGGCTGATCTTCGATTTTTGCGAGCTTGGCGCAGATCTTGCGCCACATCGCATCGTGCTCCGGCGTGTGGATGATGCGTGCGATCGAAAAATCGATGACGGAGCGCTCGGCCGTATCGAGCATATAGTTGGCCATCTTTTCGGTGACGCGCGGGGCGACGAAGCTGCCCCGCCCTACCTCGCAGCGAATGAGCCCCTGGCGCTCAAGCTCCTTGTACGCGTTGGTGACGGTCTGCACGCTGATTTGCAGTTCGCCGGCCACGTCGCGCTGCGGCGGCAGCCGCGTGCCGGCCGTCAGCACCGAGGCTTCGATGTCGGCCGCGATGGCCTTGACGAGCCGTTTGTACTTGGATTCCACGCCGTGGACCGCCCGTACCGCATCGCGCCAATGTCCGATCACTGTCTGCCTCCTCTCGTCCCATTTCGCATGGTGTGACAAAACATATACGGAGAATTATTGTCCTAGAGCAATCGAGAACAAAAAAATGGCTTTGTATCCTGCACTCAGGACAAGGTTTCACGGCTTTGGCATCGATCTCGCCGGCCTGATAGCGGGCCTTGTCTGATCAGGCCGGCGCGCTCGTCGCCGAACGGACTCACCCACTACGCTCGGGAATGTCATGAAAGCCAATCGATTCAGTCAGTTCTCAGGATTCCTCATCGCCGGTTGCCTTGTCGCAGCCGGCTTCGCCATGCTCGTACCGAGCGCGTTCGCGGAAACGACGCTGCAACGCATTCAGCGTACCGGTGAAGTCCGCATCGGCTATGCGAACGAAGCCCCGTTCGCCTACACTGCGCCCGACGGCACCGTCACCGGCGAATCTCCGGAGATTGCGAAGAAGGTCTTTGCCAAGCTTGGGGTCAAGAAAGTCGATGCCGTGCTGACGGAATGGGGCTCGCTGATTCCGGGCCTCAAGGCGGGCCGCTTCGACGTCATCGCCGCGGGTATGTACATCACCCCGGAACGGTGCAAGCAGGTTGCGTTCGCCGATCCGCAATACCAGATCCAGGACACCCTGCTCGTGCAAAAAGGCAACCCGAAGAAGCTGCAAAGCTACAAGGACATCGCGAAACTGCCCGACGCGAAGCTGGCGGTCATGTCCGGTACCGTCGAGGTCGGCTACTCGCAGCAAGAAGGCGTGAAAACCGACCAACTCCTGCAGGTACCGGACACGACCGCGCAACTGCAAGCCGTGCGCGCCCGCCGCGTCGATGCCGCCGTCGGCACCGGTCTCACGATGAAAGCGCTTGCGAAGAAGGATCCGGGGCAGGTCGAAGTCGTCACCAATTTTACCGACGATCCGAAACACACCGGTTACGGCGCGCTGGCTTTTCGTCAGGAGGATACGGACTTGCGCGACGCAGTGGACAAGGTGCTGCACAGCTGGCTCGGCTCGCCCGATCATCTGCAAACGGTTGCACCGTTCGGCTTCGACAAGTCGAATCTGACGACCAAAACCGCGGCCGAGATCTGCAGCGGTAGCTGAGCGGCGGCGTGCCGCCGATTCGCGCGAGCTACCGTCGCCCGCTCCCGAAACATCCGGACACGAGGAAACGTCCCATGTCGGAATTGCTTCCCTTGCTATTGCGCGGCACACTCGTCACGGTGCAGATCGCCGCGCTCGGCACGCTCCTTGCGGTCGTCATGGCCTGCGTCGCGACTGCGGCGAAACTCTCGCCGTTCGCGCCGCTGCGCTGGATCGGCAACGTCTACGTCGAGGTGTTTCGCGGTACATCGTTGCTCGTGCAACTTTTCTGGTTCTTTTTCGTCTTGCCGTTGCCGCCGATCTCCATCAGCATGACGCCGTTCCAGGTGGCAATCATCGGCCTCGGGCTGCACTACGGTGCCTATGGATCCGAAATCCTGCGCGGCGCGCTGCGCTCCGTGCCCGGCGGACAATACGAAGCGGCTCTTGCGCTCAACATGCCCGCACTGACCCGCCTGCGGCGCATCATTTTGCCGCAAGCGATGATCAACGCGCTGCCGCCTGCCACGAACCTGATGATCGAGTTGCTCAAAGGTACCTCGCTCGTTTCGCTCATCACGCTCTCGGATCTCTCGTTCAGGGCTCGCCAGCTGGACCAGGCGACGTTCGAGACCGCCGAGATATTCACGCTGACACTCGTGATCTACTTCGTGCTCGCGCAATTGCTCGCCACCGTCATGCGTCATTTCGAGCGCCGAGTCAGCCATGGCTACGGTATCGCACGGGGAGGCGCCAAATGAACGGCACCGACCGCCTTTTCGATCTCGGCTATGCCGAGCGCATTCTGCCGGCCCTGCTTCACGCGTCGGTCTACACGATTTTCATCACGCTCGTCGGTTTCGCCATTGCGCTGGTGCTGGGGCTCGTTTTCGCCGTACTCCGGCGCAGCCCGATCAAGCCCCTCTCCTATACGGTGACGTTCATCGTCGAATTCATTCGCAGCACACCGTTGCTGATTCAGGTCTATGTCATCTTCTACGTACTGCCCGTCTACGGCATTACGATGTCCGCGTTGACGGCCGGTACGATCGGGATTGCGCTGCACTATGCGTGCTACACGTCCGAGGTCTATCGAGCGGGATTGAACTGCGTCGCGCGCGGGCAATGGGAAGCCGCTTGTGCGCTTTCGCTCTCGCCCTGGCGCACATATCGCAGTGTCGTGCTGCCGCAGGCCATCCGTCCCGTCATCCCGGCGCTCGGCAACTATCTCGTGGCCATGTTCAAGGACACACCCGTGTTGTCGGCGATTACCGTGGTCGAGTTGATGCAGCAGGCTAAGAATATCGGCTCCGAGACGTTCCGCTATCTCGAGCCCATCACGCTCGCCGGCGTTTTCTTTCTGATCATCAGCGTGAGCTTCGCCGCACTCGTGCGTCGCGTCGAACGCGCGGTAAGGCTGCCATGATGAAAACTTCGTCCGACGCGCCGACCAATTCAACCGCCTCTCCCGCAACGCCCGTCATGGAGCAACCGATGAAGCGAGACGACGAACACACCCTGGCCCAGCGCGGCGAGGATGCCGCGCAAATACCGCAACGAGCGCAAGTCGCACCGATGGTGCGCTTTCTCGGTGTCACGAAACGTTATGGCGCCCTGACGGTGCTCGACGAACTCAATCTCGATGTCGCACCGAATGAAAAGGTCGCGATCATCGGGCCCAGCGGCTCGGGTAAATCGACCCTGCTGCGTGTGCTCATGACGCTGGATCCGCTGACGAGCGGCATGATCGAAGTCGATGGGGAACCGCTCACGCATATGCGCAGCGGCGGCAAGCTCGTGCCGGCCTCGCCGCGCCACCTGCGCGCCGTACGCAACAAGATCGGTATGGTGTTTCAAAGCTTCAACCTGTTTCCGCATATGACCGCACTGCAAAACACGATCGAGGCGCCGATCCACTCGCTGGGTCTTTCACGCAACGAAGCGTTGGAACGCGCGCGTGAATTGCTTTCTCTGGTGGGCCTCGCGGACAAATGCAATCATTATCCGTCGCAACTTTCGGGCGGCCAGCAGCAGCGCGTCGCGATCGCTCGCGCACTGGCGATGCGGCCGAAGGTCATGCTGTTCGATGAAGTCACGTCGGCGCTCGATCCGGAGCTGTGCGGGGAGGTGCTGAATGTAATCCGCCGGCTCGGCGAGGAACACAACCTGACGATGCTGATGGTCACGCATCAAATGGGATTCGCGAAGGATTTCGCGGACCGGGTCTGTTTCTTTTCGCAGGGAAAGATCGTTGAACAAGGGCCGCCGCGGGAATTCTTCTCCGCGCCGAAACACGAGCGGACCCAGCAGTTTCTACGAGCGGTGCGCGAAGCGCTTTGAGGGCGCCGCAGCCAATCCATGCCACGCCCTAAAGCACGTTCATCATCGCCAGCGCGGTCTCCTGCAAATAAGGCAGCACGCGCTGCAGCGCGGCTTCCGTCGTTTCCTTGCCGATCGGCATGTTGGTGCTGAGCGCGGCAACCGCAACGCCCTGCCGGTTCTTGAGCGCAACAGCGATGCCACGCACGCCGACTTGCAATTGCTGTTCGACGACGGCAAAGCCTTCCGCGCGCGAGCGCCGGATCGCCTCGCGCAACTGCGCCTTGTCCGTTATCGTGTACGGGGTGAACGGCGCGAGCTCCGTCGTATCGAGCCATTCGTTCATGGCGTCCTGATTCGGCTGATGCGCGAGCAGCACGACACCCGGCGAAGCGAGCGGCGCCGGCACGCGCGCGCCCAGCACGAAACCCGTGGTCATGACACGCGACGCGCCGTTACGCGCGATGAACACCAGTTCCCATTCGTCCAGCACGCTGACATAGACCGATTCCTTCAGCGTCGCGCTCAACTGCTGCAAGTACGGCTGCACGAGACGCGGCAGACGGGCCGAATCGAAGTACGACCAGCCGACTCGCAGCACGCGCGGTGTCAAGCCGTAGAGCTTGCCGTCGGTATAGACATAGCCGAGATGCTCGAGTGTCAGCAGATAGCGGCGCGCGGCGGTACGGGAGAGGCCGGTACGCACCCCGGCTTCGGTCGCCGTCATGCGCGCGTGCTTGTCGTCGAACGCTTCGAGAATGGCGAGCCCCTTCTCGAGCCCGGCGATCCAGTCGCGCTTGTCGAGTGCAGGCGACCGCTTCATCGAGCGGCTCGCAGACAGGATGAATACGAGCGGCCCCTGGGCACGACCGCTCTCCCGGCATTGCGCAACACCGCGCTCAGCGCTTGCCCATCAGCCATGCCACGACGAATGAAAGCAGACAGCCGATGACGAGATATGCGGCAACCGGATGCCACGAACCCCCGGCGAAAGCAACGAGCGCCGCCGCGATGAACGGCGTAAAGCCCCCACCTACGACGCTCGCGACCTGATAACCCACTCCCGCACCGCTATAGCGATAGGACGCGCCGAAAAACTCGGTGAACATCGGTTGTTGCACGCTCACGACCATATCGTGCGAGATATTGGCGAGCAACACGGCGAAGATGACGATCGGCAGCGTCGCGCGCGATTCGAGCGCGAGGAAAAACGGCACGGCCGCCAACGCACCGATCAAGGCGCCGGTCAGATAAACGCGCCGCCGTCCGAAACGGTCGGCCAGCCACGCGAAGCACGGGATCGTGACGCAGCTGACCGAGCCTACGATCAAGCCGATATGCAGGAAAAGATCGCGCGACAAACCGAGGTTTGCCGTCGAGTAACTGAGCGCGAATGTCGTCACGATGTACATCGTGAACAACTCGGCCAGCCGCAGTGCAATGATCAACGCGAAGCCGCCGGGATGGTTGCGCAGCGCTTCGAGCACCGGCAGGCGCGCCTTCTTGTGCCCGATCTCGACTTCCTTGACGAACTCCTGCGACTCTTCCATGCTCGAGCGAATCCACAGCGCCACGCCGACAAGCACGACGCTGAACAGAAACGGCAGGCGCCATCCCCAGGATTTGAACGCCGCATTGTCGATCGATTGGCTGATGATCGAAACGATCCCCGTCGAAAGAATCAGGCCGACACCATAGCCCACCTGCACACCGCTGCTATAGAACGCTTTCTTGCCTTCAGGCGCGCTTTCAACGGCCATCAACGCGGCGCCGCCCCACTCCCCACCCACGGCAAAGCCCTGGATGGCCCGCAGCGCGACGAGCAGCACGGGCGCCCACCAGCCGATGCTGGCAAATGTCGGCAAAAGCCCGATCGATGCGGTGGACAGCCCCATCAGCATGACGGTCAACACGAGCATGCGCTTGCGGCCGAGACGGTCTCCGAAATGCCCGAAAACGACACCGCCCAATGGCCGGAACAGAAAACCCACGCCGAACGTCGCGAACGCGGCGATCACGCCCATCGCGGGTCCCACGCTCGGGAAAAACGCCGAGTTGAACACGAGTGCCGCCACGATGCCGTAAAGCAAAAAATCGTACCAATCGACGACGGCGCCGACGAAGCTGCCGAGCGCGGCTTTTCGCGCGCGGCTTCGCGACGGATCGATCGCGGCCTTGTCGAGTGCGTGAGCTGCTGGAATCATGACGATGTCTCCGGATTGTTCGAATCGGCGCGAACGCGCCTGGCCTGTTCGTTCGAAGCTGCGGTACCTCAAAGCACCGCGCCGTGCGACAGTTGCTCGGAGCATAAGCGGGCGAGCTTGCGCAGACAACGGATTCCCGGCGGCCGGCGTGCGATGATCGCAATTTTCCGTGCGATGATCGCACGCTTTCGGGGTTTGCACCGACCGGCCGCTCGATCGGCAAACGCTGTGCGCGCGGGCAGGCTCGCAGAGAGATGTACTGAATGGTTAAAATTAGGCATCGCGGCAAGCGCTGCATGAGCTCGAGGAGGCTGTCCCAATGATCACCGACTTTCCCGATTCGTCCGCAAAGCCGCTCGTCGGTGACAGCGCGCCGTTCAATCCGCTGGGCATCGCCGGACTCGAATTCGTGGAATTCGCGGCGCCGGCGCCCGACGCGCTTGCGCGGCGTTTCGAGCAACTAGGCTTTACGGCGCGCGCGCGACATGTCAGCAAGGCCGTCACGCTCTACCGTCAGGGCACGATGAACTTTCTGGTCAATGCCGAACCGGACTCGTTCGCAGCCCGTTATGCCGAGGAGTACGGAGCGGGCATTTGTGCGATCGGGGTGCGCGTCAACGATGCGCAACGTGCGTTCGAGCGCGCGACCGAGCGGGGCGCATGGGCCTTCGAAGGCGAAAGCGTCGGTCAGTCCGAACTCGTGATTCCCGCGATTCAAGGCATAGGCAATTCGCACATCTATTTCGTGGATCGCTGGCACGGCCGCGGCGGCGCGACGGGCGACCAGACCATCTTCGATATCGACTTTCGCCCGCTCCCCGCTGCGACCGGCAACGCAACGACCGTCAGCGGTGCCGGCCTGTTGCAGGTCGATCACTTCACGCAGATGGTCGGGGCGGGGCGAATCTCCGAGTGGCTGGACTTTTATCGGGAGATGCTCGATTTTTGCGAGATTCACGAGTTGCACGCCGACTGGCATATCTCGTCCGATTCGCGGGTCATGCAGTCGCCTTGCGGTGGGATCACGATCCCGCTTTATGAAGAAGGCACGCAGCGCACGCGGCTCTTGCACGAGTATCTGCCCGATCATCCCGGCGAAGGCGTGCAGCACATCGCCCTTGCGACGAACGACATTCTGAGCTGCGTGGATACCCTGCGTGCGAACGGACTCGAGTTTCTCGAACCGCCGCCGCGCTACTACGCGGAAATCGATGCCCGATTGCCGGGGCATGGCCTCGATATCGAGGCGCTGCGCAGCCGTAACGTCCTCGTCGACGGCGCGATCGAGGAAAATGGCCCGCCACGGCTTTTCCTGCAAACATTCGTCAAGCGGGGGCCCACCGAAATCTTCTTCGAGGTTGTCGAGCGTCGCGGTCATCATGGTTTCGGCGAAGGCAATCTGCAAGCGCTCGAACATGCCCGCGCGACGCGCTAAGGCCTGCTCGCGCGGCGCGGCCGGGGATCGGGCGCATGCTAGAATGCGCCGTCATAGAGCCGCACCCGCGCAAAATGAAAAAGGCCCCCGTCAAGGCAACCGTGTCCAACGGTAACGAGCAACCCGCCGAAGCCCGCCGCAAATACGATCCCGAAGAAACGAAGCGCAATATCCTCGAAGTCGCCACGCAGGAGTTCTCCGCGATGGGGCTTTCGGGTGCGCGCGTCGACGCGATTGCGGAGCGAACCAATACGACGAAGCGCATGCTCTATTACTACTTCGAGAGCAAGGAAGGGCTTTACGAAGCCGTGCTCGAGAAAGTCTACGGCGATATTCGCACGCTGGAGCAAGCGCTCAACGTCGAAGAACTGGAGCCCGAGGAAGGGATGCGCCGCCTGGTCGAATTCACGTTCGACTATCACGACAAGCACCGCGATTTCGTTCGGCTCATCGCAATCGAGAACGTCCACAGCGCGAAATACATCACGCAGTTGAAGGCATTCAAAAGCCGCAACGTCAGCATCGTCAATACGATCGAAAATTTGCTCGCGCGCGGTGCCGCCGAAGGACGCTTTCGGCCCGATATCGATCCGATCGACCTGCACCTGCTCATCAGTTCGTTCTGCTTTCACCGCGTGTCGAACCGTTATACGTTCGGCGCGGCGTTCGGCCGTGACCCGTCGCATCCGCGGTTGCGGACACGGCATCGGGACATGATCGTCGATGCCGTGCTGCGCTTCGTTCGCGAACCGTGATGCAATCAGCGCAGACGCACCAGCGGCGACGGCGGCATTGCGCCGCCGTAAAGTGAGGTGCCCGGGCCCCGGGCGTGATGAGCGGTTACGATGCCAGTGAAATCCGCTTGATGTCGCCGACGACGAATACGTACGAAAGCGCTCCGATCAGCGCGACCACGCCGATGAAGACGAGCGCGCCGACGAACGATCCCGTTGCCGCGACGATGAAGCCGATCACGAGCGGCGTGACGATGCCCGCGAGGTTCGCCGCGAAGTTGAAGATGCCGCCCGTCAAGCCGAGCAAGCCCTCGGGGGCGATGTCGGAAACGAGCGTCCAGCCCAGCGCGGCCATGCCCTGCGCAAAGAACGCAACCGACATGATCGCAATGACGACCGTGTCGCTCTTCACATAGTTGGCCAGCACGATCGTCGAGGCGAGCAGCAACCCGGTGATGATCGGCAGCTTGCGTGCGACGTTCGCCGACTTCCCGCGCCGCAGCAGCGAGTCGGACAACCAACCGCCAAACATCACGCCGATCGAAGCCGCAATGAACGGCAAAATGGCGAAAAAGCCGATCTTGAGCCAACCCATATGCCGTTCAGTGGCCAGATAGGTCGGGAACCAGGTCAGGAAGAAGACCAGCGTCGAGTTGCCGGCGAACTGGCCGAGGCAAATCCCGGTGAGCTGACGATGCTTGAGCAACTGGCCGATCGTGCTCCACGAAAAGCCGCTCGATGCACGCGCGCGGCTGTGCTCTTCCCGCGTGAGACCACCGCCCGCCTCGATGTATTCGATCTCGGCCGCGTTGGCACGCGGGTGTTCGTGCGGTTCGCGATAAAAGAGCCACCAGATGAAGCCGAAGAGGATACCGGCCACGCCCACCACGAAGAACAATGAACGCCATCCGTAAGCGCCCATCAACGCGAACAGCAATGGACTGAAGCACGCAAGACCGATGTATTCGCCGACCGTATAAGTCCCCGTGGCCAATGCCCGCTCGCGCTGCGGAAACCAGGTTGCCACGACGCGGCTGTTGGTCGGAAAGCAAGGCGATTCCGAAACGCCGAGTCCGAGCCGGCACGCGAGCAGCGATCCCACGCCGTGGACAAGACCTTGCGCAAGCGTGAAGACAGACCAGAACGTCATCGCGAGGTAATACGTGAGCTTGCTGCCGAACCGGTCGAGAAAAATCCCGCCCGGGATTTGCGAGGCGGCATAGGTCCACGAAAAAGCGGAAAACATGATGCCCATCACCGCGGCGCCGATGCCGAGTTCCTTGGTAAGCTGCGGCGCCGCAATGCCCAGCACCGTCCGATCGAGATAGTTGATCATCGTACCGACCGCGAGCAGCGCGAGGATCTCGTAGCGCGCGGACGAACGGCGCATGGTGCGCGAGGCCGTACGTTCGGCGGCCGGCGGCTGCCCCGGCACGCCGGAAGGAATCTGCTGTCGCATGGTTGATGTCTCCTGTCAGTATCGATCGAATAAGTGCGGTGAGAGTGCGGTAAGGCGGCGGCGCGAGGGTTCGATGTTCAGCGCAGCAAGGTTTGGAAGTGCTCGAACATCCGCTCGGCATTCGGCGCTATGCCCGTAAAGATCTCGAATGCCTCGACAGCCTGATAGACAGCCATGCCGCCGCCGGTCAACGTCCGGCACCCCAGCGCTTCGGCCGCGTTCAGCAGCTCGGTCTTGATCGGGAAATAGACGACGTCGGCCACCCACAGGCGCGGATGCAGCAGTTCTGACGGAAGAGGCAGACCGGGATGCTTCGCCATTCCGGTAGGTGTTGCATGGATGAGGCCATCGGCCGACGCAAGCGCATCGCCCAGTATCGCGGGCGAGCCGTCGATCGCATGAACCCGCGCTTGCGGAAAACGCACCTGGAGCTCGGCTGCAAGCGCCCGCGCCCGCGAGGAGTCGACATCGACGAGCGCGAGCTCGCGCGCGCCCATCGTCATCGCGGCGTGCGCCACTGCCGCGCCTGCTCCGCCCGCCCCGAGCTGAACGACGCGCTCGCACGATGCGCCGGGTAGACCGCGCTGGAAAGCGCGGCGAAACCCGGACCAGTCCGTGTTGTGGCCGATCCGGCGCCCGTCTTTGAACTGCACTGTGTTCACGGCCCCGAGCGCGCGTGCGTCGTCGGAAAGCTCATCGAGCAGCTCGATGACGGCTTGCTTGCACGGATATGTCACATTCACGCCATCGAACCCCATCGATTCGGCAGCTTCGAGCAGATTCGGCAATGCGGATACATCGCGGCGCAGCATTTCGAGGTCGATGCGGCGATACACGTACGTAAGCCCGAGGCGGCGGGCCTCCTCCTCGTGCATTGCCGGTGATAGCGATCCGCCTATGCCCGAGCCGATCAAACCGACCAGAAACGAGCGTTCGATTGTCCTTGTCACAACTGACTCCTGGATCCTGATTCCTGTCGAACGCAAGTGTCGCGCTTTTTCCCGTGCTTGTCGGTTGGGGTTTGTACGAATTTGTACCATCTAGTTAGTTCCTAGAATACAATCGATCGAATGCGTGCAGCATGGACATTCCTGCGCATGAGTCTGTGATCAACTCGTACATTTTTTCTTGATCGACCGCTGCGGCAGGCACGCAAACCGCGCGTGTCGGGAGTCATTCATGAAACGCTCCATTGCAACCGTCTCCGTCAGCGGAACGCTGCTCGAAAAGCTGCAGGCTATTCGGCAAGCGGGTTTCGACGGCGTCGAGATCTTCGAGAACGATCTGCTTTATTTCGATGGAACGCCCGGCGATGTCCGGCGCGCGGCGAGCGACCTGGGTCTCGAAATCGTGCTGTTTCAGCCGTTTCGCGACTTCGAGGGCGTGAGCGAAGAGCGCCTCGCACGCAATCTCGAACGTGCGCGGCGCAAGTTCGAACTGATGCATGCGCTCGGTGCGAATCGCCTGCTCGTTTGCAGCAATGTGTCGCCCGATGCGATCGGAGACGAAGCGCTCATCGCCGATCAGTTGGGCGCGCTGGCATGCGCCGCGCAAAGCGCCGGGATCGTGGTGGCATACGAAGCGCTCGCGTGGGGTCGCCACGTCAAGACCTACGGACAAGCCTGGAGGATGGTGGATGCGGTCGACCACCCGAATCTGGGGCTCGCCCTCGACAGCTTCCACACGTTGTCGCTCGGGGATTCGATCGAAGGCATCGCCTCGATCCCGGGGCACCGGATAGCCTTCGTGCAGATTGCCGATGCGCCGAAGCTCGCGATGGACGTGCTCGAATGGAGCCGCCACTACCGCTGCTTTCCCGGCCAGGGGGACTTGGATGTGGCAGGCTTTACCGCGCGCGTCGTCGAATCGGGCTATGCGGGACCGCTTTCGCTCGAGATATTCAACGATGGATTTCGCGCTGCACCGCCGGCCAGTACGGCAATGGACGGCTATCGCTCGCTGCTTTATCTCGAGGACTGCGCACGCACGCTGCTCGAAAAGGCGCACACGCCTGCTGCACCCGGTGTCGACCTGTTCGCGCCGCCGGCAGCGCCTGCGCACGTGGGGTTCCAGTTCCTCGAATTCGCCGTCGACGATGCGGCGGTTGCACAATTGACGGACTGGTTAGGCAAACTTGGTTTTGCGCGTACCGGCCAGCACCGCTCGAAGGACGTCACGCTGTTTCAGCAGGGCTCGGCCGCAATCGTGCTCAATGCCGAACGCGATTCGTTCGCCGGCGCGTTTTACGCGCGGCACGGCCTGTCGCTTTGCGCGTCGGCGTTTCGCGTGGACGATGCCGGCGCTGCGTTCGAGCACGCGGCACGCTTCGGTTACAAGCCGTTCTCGGGACGAGTGGGCCCGAACGAGCGCGTGCTGCCGAGCGTGCTCGCGCCGGATGGCAGCCTTCAATATTTCGTCGACGAGACACCGGGTGCGCCCACGCTGTTCGAATCCGATTTTGTCCTCACGCCCAGCCCGAAGCCACACGAATCGAGGATCACCGGCATCGATCACGTCAGCCTCTCGCTGCCGGGCGATTCGCTCGATACGTGGATTCTCTTTTTCAGGACCGCGTTCGGTTTCGAAGCGGAACCGGCATGGCTCGTTCCCGATCCGTATGGCCTCGTGCGCAGCAAGGCGATGCGCAGCCGCGACGGATCGGTGCGCATCGCGCTGAATGCATCGCTCGACCGGCATACGGCTGCCGCTCGGGCACTCGAAACCTATCGCGGCTCCGGGCTCGACCACGTCGCGTTCAAAACGCCTGACATCTTCGGCGCGCTGGCCGCCTTCCGCGCGAACGGCGTGCCCATGCTGGGGATACCGCGGAACTATTACGACGACCTTTCGGCCCGTTATGCGTTAGCCGACGATTTCGTTGAAACGCTGCGCGAGCATCACGTCTTGTATGACCGCGACGAGCGCGGCGGCGAGTTCTTGCACGCGTACACGGAACAGATCGATGGGCGCTTCTCGATCGAAATCACCGAGCGGCGCGGCGGGTACGACGGCTATGGCGCGGCCAATGCCGCTGTCAGGCTTGCCGCGCAAGCGCGGACGCGGCGTTAGTCAGGCAGATGATGTGCTCGAGAGCCTTTTCGGTGATTGCTCACGAAGACGGGGGGCACTCCGGCGCGCTGGTATGATTTTCCATCGTTTCGGAGATCGTCTATGCAGGCCGTCATTGGAAAGTCCACAGAACGCTACGAAGGCGCGGAACCAGACACGAGACTGGATTTCCGACGGATCGTGCAGGCCAGACACCAAATTTCAAAGGTGTTTCGCGACACGCCCCAATTCGAGTGTCCTGCTCTCGGCGACCTGTTGGACTGCGAACTGATCGTCAAGCTAGAGACCGCCAACCCGATAGGATGCTTCAAGGGGCGCGGGAGCGAGGTCGTCATGGCACGCCTCGCATCGAGCCGAGGGCCGAATGCCGCTGTGTGCGCCAGTGCTGGCAATCTGGGGCAAGCACTCGCCTACAGCGGCCGTGCGCGCGGGGTCCCGGTTACGGTAATCGCGGGCACGAGTGCCAACGCCGCAAAGATCGATCGCATCCGTCGGCTGGGCGCCGCTGTGGAGCTCGTGGACGGAGATATCGAGGATGCGCGCGAACGTGCCCGGGAAATCGCCGCCAACCGCGACGCATTTCTCGTTGAGGACAGCGAGAACCTGGACACCTGTGAAGGCGCAGGCACCATCGGTCTGGAGCTCGTGGAAGGATTCGATCGCATCGATGTCATTGCGCTCGCTCTGGGCGGAGGCGCACTCGCTACGGGCGTGGGCCATGTCTTCAAAACGTTGTCGCCGGCGACGGACGTCGTCTGCATCCAGCCCAAAGGCGCACCCGCGATGGCCATGTCATGGCGCGCAGGATCGATCGTCACCACCGAGCGCACCGATACGATCGCAGACGGTGTCGCGGGCAGGTTTCCCATACCGGCGGTTCTCCACGACCTGCTGGCCGTCGCTGACCACGTCCCGCTGGTCGAGGAAGCGAGCATCATGACGGCCATGCGCATGATCTACCGGCACGCTCGCATCGTCGTCGAACCCTCGGCCGCTCTTGGCATCGCGGCAATCCTCGAAGACCCCTCGCGATACCGAGGTAAACGGGTGGCCGTAGTCCTCTGCGGCGCGAACGTCCTGGTCGATTCATTCAACGCGTGGATGCAAGGGTAATTGCAAGGTTCGTCGGACCGCGCGGGATTATTACGACGTAATGCCTCGTTGCAAAACCAGGGCCGCCACTTTAAGCCCCGCTTAAGCCAGATTGCGCACCATCGATTCGGCTGAATTTTGGGATAAGGGCCCGCCATGCACGACACGACCGACCGCGCCATGCCAAAGCCCCGCACCATGCTGCGGCGCATACTGAGCCACCATGAAATCGCAACACTGCTGTTGCTGCTGCATGCGCCGGTCGATCTTGCTGCGAAGCCGGAGATTCCGTTACTCAGGGAAGCCGGGCTCATCGAACAAGTCAACACCGAACAAGGCGACACGCGCTTTCAGTTGACTGAGGATGGCAATGCCGTGCTGCGGGGGCTCGGCGTCTCCTGACGGTACCCGGCGGGCCGAAACCGAGCCGCTGCGGCGGCGCAGACGGAATTCATGGCTACGGCAATTTCCTCCCAAAAAGTTTCTCCTGCGGCAGCTATAACTAGACCAAGCGCACGACGTGCCAAGCGATGACGATGCGCGAAAAGCAGACGCCGCTTTGCACGGATCGGAGCCCGCGCTCCGCAGGAGACAGCAATGACAGCATCGCAACGCTTTTTGGCCGCGCGCGATTTTCTGCTGCGCCATCGAACCGACTATCGGCGCGCCTACGATGAATTCGCGTGGCCCGTCCTCGACGAATTCAACTGGGCGCTCGACTACTTCGATGTCATGGCACGCGGCAACAGCGCCGCAGCGTTGCGGATCGTCGACGGCGCCCAAGTGGACGTCCGGCTCTCGTTCGCCGAAATGTCGGAGCGATCCGCGCGTATCGCCAACTTCTTGCGGACCGCCGGGGTAGCGCGCGGCGATCGCGTGCTGTTGATGCTCCCCAATTGCGTCGAGCTCTGGGATGCCATGCTGGCGGTCATGAAACTCGGCGCCGTACTGTTGCCGGCGACGACACAACTTTCACCGGCCGACGTGCGCGAGCGCGTAGACATCGCGCAGCCGACGTTCGCCATCGTCGACGCCGCCGAGCGCGCGAAATTCGATGGCCTCGAAAACGGCGGCAGACCGCTCGTGAAGATCGCAGTCGGGCTCGCTTCTCACATGAGCGCCGCGGAGGGATGGCTCGATTTCTCGCAAGGCTATACCTGCAGCGCGGAGTTCACGGCTGACGGCGTCACGCGGGCCGCCGATCCGCTGCTGCTCTACTTCACGTCCGGCACGACGTCGAAACCGAAGCTCGTCGAGCATACCCACCAGAGCTATCCCGTCGGCAGCCTGTCGACGATGTACTGGATCGGCCTGCAACCTGGCGATATGCACTGGAACATCAGCTCGCCGGGCTGGGCCAAGCATGCGTGGAGTTGCTTGTTTGCGCCGTGGAATGCAGGCGCGTGCGTCTTCGCATTGCAATACACCCGCTTCGATCCGCGTGCGGTGCTCGAAGCAGTGGTCGAGCATCGCGTAACGACCTTATGCGCACCGCCGACGGTCTGGCGCATGCTCGTTCAAGAGCCGCTGACGTCCTACGCCGTTTCGTTGCGAGAGATCGTCGGCGCGGGGGAGCCGCTGAACCCCGAGATCATCGAACGGGTAAGACAGGCCTGGGGCATAACGATACGCGACGGCTACGGTCAGACAGAGACCACCTGCGTGATCGGCAACTCGCCCGGCCAGTCCGTGGTTCCCGGATCGATGGGCCGGCCGATGCCGGGTTACCGGGTCACGCTCGTCGATGCAGACGGCATCGTTTGCGACGAAGGCGAGGTCGCGCTCGAGCTTGGCGCCGGGGCGGACCCAGGCGGCACCCGCGCACCTCGCGGCCCGCTCGGGCTCATGACCGGCTATGCGAACAATCCCGATGCCACGCGCCATGTGATGCGCGAGGGGCTCTATCACACGTCCGACATCGCGCTGCGGCGGCCCGATGGCTATTACACCTATATCGGACGCGCCGACGATGTCTTCAAATCGTCCGATTACCGCCTGAGCCCGTTCGAACTCGAGAGCGCGCTGATCGAGCACGAAGCCATCGCCGAAGCCGCCGTCGTGCCGAGCCCCGATCCGTTGCGCCTGTCCGTGCCGAAAGCTTACGTCACGCTGCGTCACGGCTTCACCTACGGCCCGGAACTGGCGCAAAGCGTCTTTCGCTTCTCGCGCGAGCGGCTATCGCCTTACAAGCGCATTCGCCGCCTCGAGCTCTTTGAGCTGCCGAAGACGATTTCGGGCAAGATCCGCCGCGTCGAATTGCGCCGCCGGGAAGAGGCCCGCGGCGACGCAGCCGATCGACTGCCTAACGAGTATCGGGAAGAGGATTTCCCCGAGTTGAACTGAGGAGCGCTTGCGGCAATCGCATTGCGCGGCCGCGGCGAGCCCGAGGTGCGCGCGGGCGGCTATCCGGTCGAGATCAAACCGATTGCGATTGCCTTCACGACCGCCTGAATCTTATTGGTCGCGTTCAATTTCAACAGCACGTTATTGACGTGAAAATTGACCGTGCGCTCGGAAATACTGAGAATCTGTCCGATCTCGTTCGCCGTCTTGCCTTCCCCTGTCCAGCAGAGCACCTCGCATTCGCGCGGAGTCAGCTCGACGCTCGCTTCGGGTGCGAGCTTCGGCACGAGAAACTCGCTCATCAACGCGTGCGAAAGATTAGCGAACCAGCTCGCCTGCAGCGTCAGCCGATCGGTTTCGGCGGGGGTGAGCACCTCGGCGGGCCGCGCCATCGTCAGCAGTCCATAGACGCCGTGCGCCGCCCAGCTCGAATGCGCCACGCCGACCCTCAGGCCGAAATCGTGCGCGTCCTGCCAAAGGCGCGGGGCGCTGACCGTGGCCTCGGGCCAGACGATCAAGCTGCTTTTCGTCATGCCCTCGCGCACGGTGGGATCGATCGCGATGAAGTTGTTTTCCTGATAATGCTTCATCCAGCCCGCGGGGTAGGTGTCGAAAATCGCGACCGATGGGTTCGACACCGGCAACGGGACCCGGATGCCATAACAGCAGTACTCGAACCCCAGTTCCTTGGCGACCGCGGACATCCGCTCGAACAGCTGACGTTCGTCCTTGGCTTCGTTCAGCTTCTCGTAGCCATCATGCCAGCGCAGCAACTCCATCCTGTACCTCGCGGTTCCTACGATACCCACCCGATGCTGTCATAGTTAGCAGGTCTCATGGCCGGGTCCGACTGCTACAGTCCGGCCCATGAGACAAACTAATACCCTGCTCGCCGGCCCATCCCGTGACGGCTACGTGCGCCTTCCCGTACAGGCGTTGGATCACCTGCAGCTCGTCCACGTCGACTCTGGCCTCGACGAAGGCCTGTTGGAGGAACTGCGTGCCGACGCCGTCGATGCCGTGAGCGCCGGCTACACCGAATGGCAGCGTGCGCGCGCCCCCGGGCGCGCCCATGTGACGGTCGGCTGGGACTGGTATGTCGACCGTGCTTCCGGCGCGCTCGTCATCGCCTGGGGCGATGTGCGCAGCAACGTGATGTGCGTCGACACCCGCGGCACCGACATCGGTATGGCGCGAACCGCGCAACTGCTGATGCGCCGTCTTGCCCAGCTCAATTGGCCGAACGCCGTCGCACGCATCGCGCTGTCACCGCCTCCCGGCGTCGATGCACCCGGGCCCGCACTGCAATAAGCGACAAAAGGAACGCGGGCGGCCCGTCGGCCCGACCGCAATCATCTCATCATTCCTCTACAGGACTCATTTATAAGGAAATTACGCCCTCTTTTCAATCTCGATACGAATTTTCATCAGTCAGCGTGGGGAATCCGCCACCCCCTCGCGGGAGAGCTATTGCCTAAAAAACCCTGTCAACGTTGACAGTTACCGGTCCTCGGGGTGCGCGCTGTAATGCGTCCATCAAAAAAGCATATGCGAGGACTCCATGCGGACTTCCGTTCACGGCGATGGGCGCCTCCCCGAAGACCTCGACAACGCACTCGCGCAGTATCGCCACCAGGTCTTCGTCGAGCAGCTCGGCTGGAAGCTGCCGTGCGTTGAAGACCGCTTCGAGCGCGATCAGTACGACCGGCAGGACACCGTCTATATCGTCGCGCACGACGAATCCGGATCGATTTGCGGCTGTGCGCGGCTTTTGCCCACCACCCGCCCCTACCTGCTTCGCGATCTTTTCCCATTCCTGCTCGCCGCGGACATGCCTGCCCCGGTATCCGACGACGTCTGGGAATTATCCCGTTTCGCGGCGAGTGCGGCAAATGTCGATCCCGCCGCGCTGGGCGACGAAAACACGTCGTGGGCCGTGCGGCCGATGCTGGCTTCCGTCGTCGAGTGCGCCGCCAGACTGGGCGCGCGCCAATTGATCGGCGTCACATTCCTGAGTATGGAGCGGCTTTTCCGGCGCATCGGCGTCCATGCTCACCGGGCCGGACCCGCTCAACGCATCGACGGTCGCATGGTCGTCGCGTGCTGGATCGACATCGATTCGCAAACGCTCGCGGCCCTCGGTCTCGATGCGGCGTTGCTGCCGCAGCAGGCGACGGTCTGAATAGCACCTCTGCACCTCTTACAGCAATGCCGCCCGAAGGAGAGTCATCTTGCAAGCCCAGTGCACCTCGCCCGGTTCGTCGTCGATCCACGCCTTCGTCGCGAGAGCCGGGTTGTCCATCGAATTCGCGGGTTCCGATGAGCGTATGCGGCTCGCCGCAATCGACCGGCACGGTTTCACCGTCGGCGTGACGGACGACGCGCAGTTGCCGCCGCTCGGCGTGCCACGCCAGGCCCGCGTCACGTATGACGGCGAGACCCTTTGCGAACCGCGTCTCGTGGCGCGCTGCCCCGTGCACGGGCAAACGCCGGTGCGCGAAATGGTGCTGCAACCGTCGCGAAGCGATGACGACATTGCATTCTGGCAAGCGCTTTATGCTCATCGACTGCGGCAGCGCAGCCCTGCGGGCGGGCAGCCGATTGCGCGCCGAGACTCGCTCGGCAATGAGCGCTACGACGCGCTGCAGGCGGACTCGAATCGGGCGCTGACCGATGGGGAGGCGCTATTCGCGCTGTCCGATGCAGGCGACGCGGCTTTTTTTGCCGCGTGGCTCGAATATCACTTCGCCGAGGCCGTCGCGCACGCACGGGCAGCATCGACACCGGCGGAACTCCGCGATATGGCATGTCGAACTGAAAATGCCGATGTGATCGTCTGCTTCGAATATCGTTTCAACGGAAAAAGCGCACACGCGGCCACGCGCGAGACGTGCGCCTGGATCGCGGGCGAAGTCGAACGCCTGTTCGGCCTCGCCATTCGCTATGATGTCGCGGATACGCGCCAGCAGGCCGGTGCCATGAGCTACCGTCAGCGGCGCTCTGCGCCTTCACGATAGCGCGAAATGTGCAGCCCCTGAAGCTCACCAGCGGCTGAGCTTTTCCACGCGATCACGCGCCACGCAAGTCCGGCGCGATCGCCTCAGTTTTGCCGCTCCGCGCCGATCGCGCGGCAGCTTCCGCGCAAGCGAGGGCCAATACACCATCCGCCAGAGTCACGGCGGCGCGCGATCCCTCCCGCACCGCGTCGACGAAAGCACTCCACTCCGCTTCGTATGCACGCCGATAACGCTCGAGGAAGAAGTAGACCGGCTTGGCCGAGAACGTCCCCGCGTCGCTGATCCTTTCGACGGTATTTTCAAGCAGGTTCTGCGCTGCGAGTAGACCGCCCGAGCCGAGCAGTTCGACGCGCTGGTCGTAGCCGTAGCCGGCTCGGCGCGAATTCTTGATCACGGCGACCCGTCCGTCCGCCCAGGATAACGTCGCAACAGCGGTATCCACATCACCGGCTGAACCAATCCGAGGATCGACGAGCGATGCCCCGCTGGCAAAAATTCGCGCCGGCGCACCGCCCATCAACCAACACGCAGTGTCGAAATCATGGATCATCATGTCCCGATATAGCCCCCCCGAGACCTCGATGTACGAGAGCGGCGGCGGCGCCGGATCGAACGACGTGATCGTCAACAGCTCCGCCTTGCCGATCTCCCCGGCATCCAGCGCGGCTTTCAGCGCACTGAAGTTGGAATCGAAACGTCGGTTGAAGCCGATCATGACCGTTGCGCCGGTGCCGTTCACACTCGCCTCGCACGCCTGCGCGCGTTCGAGCGACAAGTCGACGGGTTTCTCGCACAGCACGGCCTTTCCTGCTGCTGCCGCGCGCTCGATCAGACCGGCATGCGTATCCGTCGAGGTTGCGATCAGCACGGCGTCGATCGTTGAGTCCGCAAGGATATCGTCGACCGAGCGAACCTCGGCGCCGTATTCGGCGGCAAGCTTTCGTGCCGCATCGGCAACGACATCGGCTACGGCAAACGAGGCCGAGCTTGCGGATCGCGCGCAGCGAAGGCACCGCCGACGTCGGGCCGAGCGCGAGCACAGCCTGCGTTTCCGGGCGCGCATGAAGCGCCGCGAATACCTTGTTTTCGACCTCGGTCGGATCGTTGCCGGAATCGAGGGTGGCTTTTTTGAAGTCCGCACCGATTGCGTCGGCGAAGCCGCGACACCGTTCGAACGAAACCGGATTGGTCGCGTTGTTGTTGACGCAAAGGAAGCTCTTCACACCCGCGGCCTTGGCGCGCTCGCCAGCCTCTTTACCGGCTTCATACTCGGGCTGCCCGACGTGCAGTAGCGCACCGAGCTGGCGGCTCTGTTGGCCTGTTCCGGAGTTGAATGTGATGACCGGATCGCCCTTCTCCACGATCGTCTTGACCGGCCGCTGGATCACGTCGAAGTCGGCGATCGTCGTCGCGACGCCGTCATAGTGACGTGCTCCGGCCTGTTCGAGCAAACGCGTCATGTCGGCGAGATCGCCGTTGGACGGGTTGCGGTAGTCGACCTTCACGCCAAAATCCTGCTGCGCGTCGGCAATACCATTCTTCACGACGTTCCAGAACGGATCCGCGTCGGGGGCATGGGTCACCACTAACTGGCATCCCGAAACACCGCATTACGGCCCGTTGCAGAGGGTTCCTGAAAACCGCGTTTACGTTTCGCCCGATAGCGCGGACAAGCTGATCCAAAAGTTCACCGGGTTCTCGCAAGGTTGGATCGTTTCCGACGTACGCAACGCGCCCGGTATCGAAATCGGTCGCCCGAACGACACCTATCGCCGTGTTCGCCTGGAATCCGGCTTCGGCAAGATGACGGTGATCGTGACGGATGGACACTTGCCGTATCCATTCGGATGTGAATTGACGGGCTACGAAGTGGCCGATCTCGCCGAGACACTGCGCAAAGCACAGGCCGCGGGCACGTCCCGGTCAAGCTCAAGCTCTTCGTCGATTGGCTGGCGGCCATCTGTGCTGCTGCCCCCGCGCTTCAGGGCCAACGGCAAGAAGCGGGTTGCCAACGAAAAACTAGCCTGCCCCCACGAAGCCTCGTCCGAGATGACTGCTCGCATGTGAAGGCGATTAAGAACATTTCAGGGCCCGCTCATGACGTTTATCGCAAAGCTAGGCAATGATGTGTCACATTCCCCTCTTTCAGCGCGATAGATATGCAATGATCCATGTAGACCGTCGGCCCGCCTGCTGGGCGGTTGTACAGTCACTGTTGTTCACATGAACGACGCACGGACCGCGGACAATCGTGGGCGCCGGCCGCGAGCAAGTTCCTCCTACCATGAGATACCGATGACAAACGAATCCAAGTGCCCCTTTCACCATGTTGGTGGTGCCAGTGCTGGCACCACCAACAACGATTGGTGGCCGAATCAACTGCGTGTGGACCTGCTGAACCAGCATTCGACCAGATCCAATCCACTCGGCGAGCAATTCGATTACGCGGAGGAATTCAAGACGCTCGACTACGGTGCGCTGAAAGCGGACTTGGTCAGACTCATGACTGACAGCCAGGAGTGGTGGCCAGCCGACTTCGGGCACTACGGTCCGCAGATGGTCCGCATGGCATGGCACGCCGCCGGCACATACCGGATGTCGGACGGGCGAGGCGGCGGTGGGCGCGGACAACAGCGTTTCGCACCACTGAACTCCTGGCCCGACAACGTCAACATCGACAAGACGCGTCGGCTGCTTTGGCCGATCAAGCAGAAATACGGCCAAAAGATCTCTTGGGCCGACCTCTTCATTCTCGCCGGTAACGTGGCGCTGGAATCGATGGGCTTTCGCACATTCGGCTTTGCGGGCGGGCGCGCGGACGTGTGGGAGCCGGATATGGATGTCAACTGGGGCTCAGAGAAGACATGGCTCGCCGACGATAAGCGCTTCACCGGAGAGCGCGATCTCGATCGCGAACTGGGCGCGACCCATATGGGCCTGATCTACGTCAATCCGGAAGGCCCTAACGGCAGCGGCGACTACTTGGCAGCCGCCAAGGACATCCGTGCGACGTTCAACAACATGGCCATGAACGACGAGGAGATCGTGGCCTTGATCGCCGGCGGCCACACGTTCGGCAAGACACATGGCGCAGCGCCTGAATCGCACAAGGGCCCGGCCCCCGAGGCCGCACCGATCGACGCGCAAGGGCTCGGATGGGTGAGCAGCTACGGACAAGGCCACGGCAAGGACACCATCTCGAGCGGCCTCGAAGTGACGTGGACCAAAACGCCGGCCTTGTGGAGCAATAACTTCTTTGAAAACTTGTTCAAGTACGAGTGGGAGCTCACGACATCGCCGGCCGGCGCGAAGCAATGGGTGGCCAAGGACGCACCGGAAATCATTCCGGATGCCCATGTCACGGGCAAGTTCCACAGGCCCACGATGCTCACGACTGACCTGACGCTGCGCTTCGATCCCGAGTTCGGTAAGATCTCGCGGCGCTTCTACGAGGACCCGCAGGCATTTGCCGATGCCTTCGCGCGTGCCTGGTTCAAGCTGACGCACCGCGATATGGGTCCCAAGGCGCGTTATCTTGGTCCGGAAGTTCCGGCCGAGGATTTGATCTGGCAGGATCCGCTGCCCGCGCCGGAACACGATCCGACTCAGGCCGACATTGCGGATCTCAAAGCGAAGATCGTTGCGGCGAATCTTTCCACCGGCGAGCTGGTATCGGCCGCTTGGGCTTCGGCTTCCACGTTCCGCGGCGGCGACAAGCGTGGCGGTAGCGACGGCGCACGGCTCGCACTCGCGCCGCAGAAGGATTGGGAGGTCAACGCGCGCGCTGTTGCGGTATTGCCGAAGCTGGCCGAAATTCAAAGGGCGTCGGGCAGAGCTTCGCTCGCGGACGTGATTGTGCTGGCAGGATGCGTCGGTATCGAGTTGGCCGCGCAGGAAGCCGGCGTCAAGATCGAGGTGCCTTTCACGCCGGGTCGTGTCGACGCCAGGCAGGATCAAACCGATGTCGATTCATTTGCCGTGCTCGAGCCGTTTGCCGACGGTTTCCGCAACTACCGCAAGAATCGCGGAGGCGCACCGACCGAGGTACTGCTGATCGATCGCGCGCAGTTGTTGACGTTGACCTTGCCCGAGTTGACCGCGCTGATTGGCGGCTTGCGTGTGCTCGATGCCAACTTCGACGGCAGCGAGCATGGCGTGCTCACCGATAAGCCAGGTGTTCTCAGCAACGACTTCTTCGTCAATCTGCTTGACATGAGTACGGTGTGGTCGCCTGTCGACGGCGACGCCGAAATATTCGAAGGCCGGGACCGCAAGACGGGTGCCGTGAAGTACACGGGCACGCGCAGCGACCTCATCTTCGGATCGAACTCCGTGCTGCGTGCATACGCCGAGGTCTACGCCAGTGAGGATGGCCGGGCACGATTCGTCACGGACTTCGTCGCTGCTTGGAACAAGGTGATGAACCTTGGCCGATTCGATCTCGCTTGATTGACAGGCGCCCCGCGCGCGCGGCATTCGTCGTTCGCTTGGTTTCACCGTCGCCGCCGCGGGGGGGCAAATGTGTCGCGTCCTACCGGGCGATTTTCTCGAGGCTGCCTGGCGTAGGTTTCTCTCAACGAGAACACCTACGCTACACAGCCGGTTCGGAGAGAGGAAGGCTTCTTGCGTAGACAGTTCGAATTGCACGCGACGCCGTATGGACGGATTCGTCATCGCTGCCTCGGCCAACAACGTCGCCAGGCGTTTCATTCCGATGCCCGCCAGGACGTTGACATCGATTGGATTCTCCTCATCCGACATCGCTCCTCCAGCCAGCATTTATCGAGCTAAGACAAACTGCTACTCGTTCTCGTCGAAGTAATGCCCGAACTTGACCTGCTTCGTCCGGATATAGCGCTCGTTTTCGTCGCGCGCCGGGATAGCCAGCGCGACGCGCTCGCAAACGGGAATGCCGTGTTTCGCGAGCGTATCGAACTTCTTCGGGTTGTTGCTCATGAGCCTCACGGACGTGACTTTGAGCATCCGCAAAATCGCAGCGGCCGAATCGTACTCGCGGGCATCGTCGGGCAGCCCGAGCTCCAGGTTGGCTTCGACGGTATCGAGGCCCTGCTCCTGCAGCGCATACGCCCGAATCTTGTTCGACAAGCCAATGCCCCGTCCTTCGTGCCCTCGCAGATAAAGCAAGACACCATGCCCCTCTGCCGCGATGTAGCGTAGCGCCAGGTCGAGCTGCTCGCCGCAATCACAGCGGTAAGAGCCGAGCACGTCGCCCGTCAGGCACTCGGAATGCAGCCGGGTCAACACGGATTGCCGGTTCGCCACATCGCCCATGACAAGGGCCAGGTGTTCGGCATTTTCCGCGTCCGCATGGAATGCATATGACGTGAAGGTCCCGTAGCGGGTCGGAAGCGTCGCCGTCGCGGCGAGCGTGACACATCGATTTTCACTGCCGTCGCCCTCGGGCAGCGGCTCAGAATGCGTGGGCATGACTTTCGAATCGGGTGGAATGCGACTAAACGTCCGGTGCCGCCGATGGCGCGCACAAAACGCGAGTGTACCGCTATTCGCCCGCTGTGGCCCGGCGGGCGGCCGATTCGGGCGGTCGCCGTCTCCACCGCCTATACTGCACTCTGTCAGCCGCGTTCGTGGGCGCTCGATCCGCCAACGGGGCCCGGCTGCCATTGAACGAGAGCGGAGACCCCGGCCATGACGAGCGTTGCGCAAATCCTCAAATCGAAAACCGAACCCCAACCCGGCCAAGATCGGCCCGTCGTCACCATCGACGTCGATGCTTCGGTCTACGAAGCGGTCCAGATGATGGCGGCGTATCGCATCGGCGCGCTCGTCGTCCTGGACGGCACCGAGATCGCAGGCATCGTCACCGAACGCGATTACGCCCGGAAAATCGTCCTGATGGACCGTTCGTCGAAGTCCACGCCGGTGCGCGACATCATGACCCGCCAGGTCCGCTACGTCACGCCAGCCGATTCCGCGGAGCAGTGCATGGCGCTGATGACGACGCATCGCATGCGTCACCTGCCCGTGCTCGACAACGAGCAGCTGGTCGGCATGATTTCGATCGGAGACCTCGTGAAAACAATTATCTCGGATCAGCAATTCACCATTCAGCAGCTCGAACACTACATCACCGGCGTCCGTTACTGAGCGCCGAACGCGACGCGCCCTCACGCGCTTGCGAACCGCGGCAACTTCGACCGGCAGACCGCGCCGACGGCTGCGCTGTGCCAATGCCGGCAGCGCCGGCGTGACTCTTTCCGCTCGCTGTCGCGAGCCATCCAAGATCGATTTCAGCCCGCTTTGCGACGCCCCGCGCCGGTGCTCATCCGGACGCAATTCCAATTATCGCAATGGAATTCTCTTTTTAGTCGAAAATCTAATTCACAGACTACATAAAATTAATTCCTACGAAATACCGGAAATGAAGTGAGTCAATTTGAAATCGATACCGCGTATCCCTGCGTCGAGACCCTACTCAAACGCGCTATTTTTGATATACCCTTGCACCTCATCAATAAGGCGATAGCCATCCCGATTCCCCGGCAAGCGAAAATACTTGACGGACGGAGAATAAAATGCCGACCTATGCGGGTGAAACAGCAGTAACATTTTCGTCATCGAGGACATATGCCGCGTCAATTTATCGAGCCCATGGCGCCGTTATGGCGGGCAACCGATGAGCAATCCTGGTTTGATGCGCTCGCGGTCCTGGGCAAGCGATGCGGCTTCGACCAGACGTTGTTCGCCGTCATCCCTCGGCCCGGCATGCGCTTCAGCGATGTCTATCTACGCAGCGATTACGCCTCCGCCTGGCGCGAAACCTATGACGAACGAGCCTTCGTGCGGATCGATCCCACGGTTTCGCACTGCATGACTCAGACGGCACCGCTGATTTGGTCGTCATCGCTCTTCAGCGACCGCCGGCAACAGGAAATGTACGAAGAAGCGCGGCGCCACGGACTGTGCACCGGCATCTCGTTGCCGATTCACGGACCGAAACAGGAAGTCGGCATGCTGTGCTTCGTATGCGGCGACCAGTCGGCCCGCGAACTCGACAACCAGGTGCGACGGTACCTGCCGATGCTCACGTTGCTACGCGATGTGGCGTTCGATACCGCTCAACGTTTCGTCGCAAGCCACACGGCGTCGCTGATACCGAAACTGACGCCGCGCGAATACGAATGCCTGCAATGGACCGCGCAGGGCAAATCGACCTGGGAAATTGCGAAGATCTTCGGCTGCTCGGAAGCCACCGTCAACTTCCATATGGCGAACATCCGAACGAAGTTCGGTGTGAGTTCGCGAAGCGCAGCGGCGGTCAAAGCGACCCGAATGGGTTTGATAGATCCCGATTGAACATCGGCGGACGATGCGCAGCTGGGCGACGAAGGCCGACGCTCGCGATATCGTCGTCCGTGATCCGCCCGTCGAAGTAAAGCCTCAATAACATCATGACGGGCTTCGGGATATTCGCACCGAGCTCGAATCGACTGCCTCTCGATTGCGTTACACCGAAACGAGACCAGAAGACCTTCTGGCTCTCGCGGATTTTTCGTCGATACGCCTGAATAAAGTTGCTGTCGATTTCGGTGCGAACGGGGCGCGCAAATTCGTCCGATTCCATTGGATAGCTGCCAATCGTCGTCATGGGTTTCACCTTGTTCCGTACGTGGTGCGCGAATCATCCCAATTATCGGCGCGCATTTGTACCTATCTTGCTTGACAGTTACGCACTGCACGCAAAGTGCATATCGTCTATGCGCATTAGGTAGGGCCAACCCATGGAGACGACATGAACGCAAAAATCACGATTGGGTCGCAACAGAGCTTCGGTCTCGATGCACTTGCGCAGATGTACCGCCTGCGCGCCAAGGTGTTCGGCGAACGCATGGGATGGGAAGTCGCCATCCTCTCGGGCATGGAGATCGACGGCTACGATGCGCTCTCGCCACACTACATGCTCGTGCAGGACGAGAGCGACACCTTATGCGGTTGCTGGCGGATCATGCCGACTGTCGGACCTTACATGCTGCGCGACACATTCGGGCAGTTGCTTCACGGTCAGCCCGCGCCGTCCTCGCATGACGTCTGGGAGTTGAGCCGCTTTGCAATCGTCGCGCCGGAAACACCCGGGTTCGGCTTCGCAGGGCTGGCACTCGATGCCATGCGCGAAGTCGTGAAGTTTGCAGATCGGATGGGTATTTCCAGCTATGTGACGGTCACGACGACGGCGATCGAACGGTTGCTGCGGAAAACAGGCGTCGAGACGCGTCGCTTCGGACCGCCGATGAGAATCGGTGTCGAAAACGCAGTCGGACTCACGATCGAACTTGGAGAGCAAACGCACCAAGCGCTCTTCGAGCACTGCGCCGAAGCCGCTTGAACGATGGCTGGCAACGTCGGATATCGCTTCACGTTGCCAGCAATCGTTTCGGACCGCTGACGAACGGACTGCCGCACTCGTAAAAACGCAGCAACGCATGCATCTCCCGCGAAAGTCCGATTCGTTTCGTCGCGGCGACGCGCTGGCTGCCGACGTCGTCGGGCGACGCCCCGGCATCACGGCCAATCCATAGCGCGGCGCCGCCGCACAGATCGGCTCCGTCCCATTCCGGCCCGATTGCGAACGCAGCGGTAAGCCGCCCCGGCCCGCGTGCAAGGTCCACATGCCGGGCACCGGGGCGCCGCACCTGCATGAGCGCGATGCCCTCGATGGGTTCGACCGCGCGAAGGAGCACCGCTGCGCCCACCCCCTCGACTTCGCTCGACATATTGATCATGTACGACGCACCGTAGACGAGCCGCACATAGGCGTGCCCAGGCGCACGAAAGAGCGTGCCATTGTATGGCCGTTGCCCACGGTAGGCGTGGCTCGTGGAGTCGCCGACGGGATAGGCTTCGGTTTCGACGATCCTGCCGCTCACGCGCCCCTCTCGCGAATCGTGCACGAGGTACTTGCCGACCATGAAGCGGGCGAGCGCCACCGTATCGACGGGCAGTTCCTCGCGCTCGAGCCGGGTCACCGCTGCAATCGCCGCTGACGGGGCGCATACCTCATGCGCGGGCTGTGGGGCGTCCAGGAAACGATCGTTCGTTTGCATGTTCGGGTCGTATCTACGGATGAGGCATGTTAGTTCATGTATAAACGGACGTGCACCGTGCCCAACCCTCGACAAGAAAGGAATGACGATGTCGCGTTCGCCCAACGCCTTGCCGTATTGGACCTTGATTCTTCCGCCGCTCGCCTGGCTCGTACTCGGCGTCTCGGGCTTCGCCGACGGACACCCGCTCGTGCTCGCCATCGTCGCACTGGCGCTCGCCGGCGCCGTGTTCGCCGCGGTGCATCACGCAGAGGTGGTCGCCCACCGGATCGGCGAACCGTTCGGCACGCTCGTGCTGGCCATCGCCGTCACGATCATCGAGGTCGCCCTGATCGTTTCGGTCATGCTTTCAGCCGGCGCCGAAAAATCGGGGCTCGCCCGCGACACTGTCTTCGCGGCCGTCATGATCGTCTGCAACGGTATCGTCGGGACCTGTCTGCTAGTCGGCGGCCTGCGCCATGGCGAGCAGGATTTCCGCGTAAGCGGTGCGAATACCGCGCTGACGGTACTCGCCGCTCTCGCCATTCTCACGCTCGTCATGCCGAACTACCTCAGCGCCGCGCCGGGGCCTGTCCTGTCGACGTCGCAACTCGCCTTCGCAGGGGTCACGTCGCTGGCGCTCTACGGGGTGTTCGTCTTTATACAGACCGTCCGGCATCGTGATTACTTTCTGAGCGGCGAAGCGCCGCAAGATGAATCGGTCCATGCGGAGGTGCCCGGCACGCGCACGACGTTCACGAGCGCGATCGCGCTCGTCGTCTGTCTCGTTGCGGTGGTGCTGCTCGCGAAGCGGCTGTCTCCCGCCGTGGAACGTGCCGTCGAGGCGGCAGGTGCGCCGGAAGCCGTCGTCGGGATCGTGATCGCCGCCCTCGTGCTGCTGCCCGAGGGCGTGGCTGCCACGCGAGCGGCGCACGCCAATAGATTGCAAACGAGTCTCAATCTCGCCCTGGGCTCCGCGCTGGCGAGCATTGGACTGACCATTCCGACTGTGGCTGCGGTGTTTGTCTGGAACGACATGCCGCTGGCGCTCGGCATTGGCGGGATGGAAACGGTCCTGCTGAGCCTCACGCTCTTGGTGAGTACGCTGACGCTCGCTACCGGGCGAACGACGATCCTTCAGGGCGCGGTTCATCTCGTGCTGTTCGCCGCATATCTCTTTCTCTCGGTCACGCACTGACCGTCGCGCCCGCGCTTACCCCGACCCGCAGCATAAAGTCACGCCGCAATGCGCAAGAAAAGTCCCACAAATGTATCGAATTGCAGTGCAACGACCGGTGCGGGCCGCGGCGCTGCAGCCCGCAGGCCAAGCTGGGAATGCGGCTGCACCGGGTCGAACGAAAAAACTTCGGATTACTACACAAGTACTTTGCAGCCGATGGTTGCAGACGTAACCTGTAGAAACACATTTGACGAAAAAACGGGGCGCGTTGCCCGTTAAAATACGGCCCGCCTAGTGCATCTTCGCCGCCACGCAGCGTTCGTCTGCGGTGGCACCCATTGGCCCCATTGGCCCCGTTATCGCCATCGGACGACCCAGCGCCCCAGCAGCATGACGAACGACGCAACCTCAACGGACTCACTGGCCGTCGCTGAGCGCGTACGCGCATTGATGAGCCGGCACGGCATCGCGAAACGGCAGCAGACGACGGAGCTGTGCCGCATCCTTGCGTTGAGCTTTTCCCAAGGGCACCGCAAGTTGCGCGGCAGCAGCCCCTGGACGCTTGCGCAGATCCGAAAGGTCGCCGATGCGTTCGACGAGCCGGCCGCCCAGCTCGTCGGCGCGGCATCGGCGGACGGCACTGGGCTGGGCGACGCCCACCCGCGCGAAGCGGTCTTCAGCGTCGGTGCGGCCCAATGGCCTTGCACCGCCTGGATCGCCGGCACGCTCAACGCTCATCGGCGCAGCGAATTCGTCGCCTATCCCGAAGGCAACCGCTGGCGCGTGGTGCACTGCGAGGGCACGCCGGAGCCGCACGCTTGCGAAGTCGTCAAGATCGAGATCCGCCCGCAGCGTGCCGAGCTCATCCGACCCACCGTCGCCGTTGTCGATAGCGATAACGCGGCGGCCGAAGCGCTGCGCGGCTATCTCGAGCAGAACGGTTTCGCGGTCGCTGTACTCGATCGGCTGGAGATGCTCGAAATCGCCCTGCGTGCGCAAACGTTTGACGCCGTCATAACCGATTGGCGCTTCGGGCATCAGACGGCCGCGGTGACGATCGAAGCGATCCGACGCTCGCCAAGACCCGACGTGCCCATCTTCCTGCTGACCGGGGATTTGCTGACGGGGAAAGCCAGCGAGAGCGAGATCAGCGAGGTCATTCGCCGTTTCGACGTGGCCTGCTACGAGAAGCCCGCTCGGCTGGCCATTCTCGTCGCCGATTTGTCGAAGCGGCTCGGTCGCGATTAAGGGCGCTTCAGGGCTTAACCGCGCGCCGTTGCGCGCTCACCATGACGACGCCGATCGTTCGACGATCCAATTCGTGAAGGCCTGCATGGCCGGCGTCACGCGTTTGGACTTCAGCCAGGTGAGCCAATAGCTGCCGGTATCGACCTCGATATCGAACGCGCGCACGAGGCGGCCGGAGTTCAACTCGTGCTCGAACATCCGCACGGGTGCAAGCGCGACGCCCGCGCCTTGCATCGCCGCTTCGACCATCAGCCGCGAGGAGTCGAATACCGGACCGCGGAGCGCCCGCGCCTCCATACCCGCTGCTTCGAACCACCGTGCCCACTCGTCGGCCCGGTACGACCTCAGCAACGTCTCGTTGGCGAGGTCTTCCGGCGTGCACAGCCGGGCCGCGAGTTCTGGCGTGCAAAGCACACCGAGCGGCGCGGGCACCAGCTCGGTCGTCTGCATGCCCGGCCAGGTGCCGTCGCCGAAACGAATCGCGCAATCGAAGCCCTCCGCGGCCACGTCGACCAGATTGTTGTGCGTCAATAACCGCAACTCGACGAACGGATGCGCCGCACGAAAGTGCGTGAGGCGCGGCATGAGCCAACCGACCGCGAATGTGCCGACCACCCCCACGGTCAACACCTCGTGGAAATGGCCCCCTTCGAACTGTCTGAGCACGGCATCGATGCGACCGAATGCATCGCTTAGCACAGGCAACAGCGCCAAGCCCTCATCCGTCATCCCGAGGCCGCGCGGCAGCCGCTTGAACAACGCGGTGCCGAGCCGCGCCTCGAGCATACGCACCTGCTGACTCACGGCTGCCTGCGTGACATTGAGCTCGCGCGCCGCGCGCGTGAAGCTCAGATGACGCGCCGACGACTCGAAAGCACGCAGCGCATTCAACGGCAAATAACGTCCCATTTGGATCGACCCACAAGTATTTCTATCGTCTGCAAAAAAATAACGTCGATTGTGGCCGCCTGCCTCATCGGCGATATTGTCGCCTCCAACCCAAGGAGGCAAGGAATGCAAAGACGACAGTTTATCGGCACGGTAGCGAGCGGCCTGATAGCTGGGCTTGTGACTGTACCCGGAGCGGCGCGCGCGGCAGACGCGAAATCGACGGCTCGCGCCGGCGACGATTCGCCGAACGAACTCGCGCGATCGATCGAAGCGCGGCTCGCGGCAATCGAAACGCGCGTTGCCGGCCGGCTCGGCGTATCGATCCTCGATACGGATTCCGGATTCGCGGCAGGCCATCGCGAAAACGAGCGCTTTCCCATGTGCAGCACCTTCAAGGCGCTGGCTGCGGCAGCCGTGCTGGAACGCGTCGATCGCCAGCTCGACGATCTGTCGCGACGTATCGTGTTCAGCCGCGAGGACCTCGTGCCTTATTCGCCCGAAACCGGCAAGCACGCCGGCGGCACAGGCATGACGCTCTCCGAACTCTGCGAAGCGGCCGTCACGCTCAGCGACAACACCGCCGGCAATTTGCTGCTGGCCAGCATCGGCGGACCTGCCGGGCTCACTGCATTCGCGCGGCACTTGGGCGATACTGTCACGCGTCTCGATCGCAACGAACCAACGCTCAATGAAGCGCTACCTGGCGATCCGCGCGATACGACCTCGCCCGCGGCCATGCGGGCGACATTGCGGACTTTGTTGCTCGGCAACCGGCTTTCGCCGAACTCGCGCGACCGATGGCTCGCGTGGCTGGAAGCGAACCAAACGGGCGGCGAGCGCATTCGCGCAGGATTGCCGACAGGTTGGCGCGTGGGCGACAAAACGGGTACGGGCGAGCGCGGTACGGCGAACGATATCGCGATCGTCTGGCCACCCGGGCGCGGACCGATCATCGTGACCGCTTATTTGACCGCGACGACGGCCGCAGCGGCACAACGCAACGCGGCGCTCGCCGAGGTAGGCCGGCTCGCGGCGTCGATCGTCGGATAAGGACCGCGGCCGTATGAATGACCGTTAAAAACAGACCCTGATGCAACGGACCGATACCGCACACCCGCTCCCATCGAGCTACTACGAAGCGACGGTCACGCGTCCCGCATTGCCGCCGCTCGGTGCGCGGACCGAGCCAGCCCAGGTATGTATCGTCGGGGGCGGCTTTGCCGGCCTTGCCACGGCGCTCGGCCTCGTCGAAAGAGGCCTCTCCAATATCGTGGTCCTCGAAGCCGAACGAGTCGGTTTCGGCGCGTCGGGCCGCAACGGTGGCTTCGTCTTCGGCGGCTACAGCCTCGAGAACGCAGAACTGTTGCGGCACCTCGGGGAGCGCGATGCGAATGCGCTCTACGCCCTGACGACGGCCGCCGTCGAGCTGATTCGAAGGCGCATTACCCGGTACGACATCGATTGCGACGCCGTGCATGCGGGCGTCATCCTGGCCGACTGGTTCGGCCGGCCCGCGCGGCTTGCGACGTTGCGCGAAACGATGCGTGAGCGTTTCGGGGTCGACTGGCTACCGATCGGCGCAATCGAACTGCGGCAGCGGCTCAAGTCGGACCGCTACCACGGAGGGTTGCTCGAACCGCACGGATTTCATTTTCATCCGCTCAAGTATTTGCTCGGTCTCGTTCGCGTGCTCACCGCCGCCGGTGTCCGGATTTACGAAGGCAGCCCCGCCGTCTCGATCCAGCATCGAAAGGATGGCGTGCGCGTCCACACGCAGGTAGGGTCGATCGAGGCACGCGAGGTCGTGATAGCGGCTGGCGGCTATTCGAGCGGTGTCTCCCGCGCGATCGAGCGCGCCATTTTACCGATCGCCACCTATGTCGTTGCGACGGAGCCGCTCGGCGAACGACTCAAAACAGCGATCGAATGTGTATCGGCCGTCTACGACACGCGTTTCGCTTTCGACTATTACCGCCCACTGCCCGACACGAGGCTCCTCTGGGGAGGCCGCATCTCTGTCTTCGACCGTTCGCCCAGGCGGATCGCGCAGCTATTGCAACGCGACATGCTGCGCGTCTATCCGCAATTGAGTGGAGTCGAGATCGAATACGCCTGGAGCGGCTTGATGAGTTATGCGCGGCACAAGATGCCCCAGATCGGGCGGACGCCCGACGGAATCTGGCATGCGATCGGGTTCGGCGGTCACGGTGTCGCGCCGACTACGGTCGCCGGCGAATTGCTCGCGGCCGCCATCGCCAACCGCGCGGCCATTGCACCGGCGTTCGCGCGGTTCGGACTCGTTCCGACGTACGGCTGGCTCGGCCTGGCCGCCGCCGAACTCCACTACCTCACGAAGATCGGCATCGACGTAGCGGCCGAGCACGTCGCGCGCTTGCGCATCGGCAGGCAGGCGCGCTGAGCCCGCGCCGGCGAGCGCGCGGGGCTCACCGTCATTGCGCCAGTAGCGGAACGTCGGGGCCATCGGCCCCCGGACCCGGCGGGCGGAACGCCGCACCCGATTCGATCATTGCGCGTTGCACGAGCGCCTTCGCTTCGACACTGCCCGCATCGATCGACAACGCGCTGCCGGCTTGGTGCCACGCACAGTTCCATTCCTGCTGCACAGCGCAGACGCGCGCCGAGTTCAAAGCGGAATCGCGTGCCCTTTCGCGCGAAACGAGGTCTTGCTGAAGCATGAACGCCTCGCTGTTGCCCGGCTGCGCAGCCCGTGCCGCGTCGAGCGCGCGGCGCGCCGCCGCGAGGTTGGCCTTTGCAAGACTCGCCTGTGCGAGCGCGATCGAGCGCTCGACCGAGGCCTGGTGCGGCTCGCGCTGTGCGTTTGCGCTCCGGACCGCTGGGGCGTCGTTGAGGGAATACGACGAGTTGCCGATGCTGGCCCGAGGTGTGTCGCTAGGCGAGGCGGTGCCGGGCAGCATCGGTACCGCGGGCTGCGGGGGTATCGCGGCGTCGGTATACGCGTTCACGCTGCGGCGCGCCGCCTCCTTCGGTGCAGTCGACGCATAGCGGTTGCGTTCCTGGCGTCGCGCAACGGCAGGCGCCTCTTTCGATTGTCCGCGTTCAGGTGCCGCATCGACTTTCGACGAAGCGCTCTGCGCATTGTCCTTGGCGGGCGTCGCCGGGGCGACGGAGGTTCGAGCCGGATCCGGGCGAACGTTCACGGCCGCCACGGATTGTTCCGGCGCCGGCGAAGCAGCAGGCGGCGGCGCAGCGGGCACCGGCTTGGGCGGCACGCGCGCGGCGGCTACGGCGGGCGGCGTTGGGGCCACGGCCGGCGCGTCATTGGCATGACCCGAAGGTTTGCCACCCACCGATGCACCGGGCTGCACGCTGCCTTCGACCGTCCGCACAGGCGCTTGCTCGTCTTGTGGTGAAGGTGCAGCATCGTCGTGACGATGCAGCAACACGATGGATCCGAAGAGCGCGACAAACGCGGCCAGCGTGATGGCTGTGCTCGCTTTCACGCCCCATCGGCGGCCGCCCTCGGCGCCGAAGTCACGAATGGGTGCCGCGATGCCTGCAAACGGCTCGGCCTCGCCGGCTGCGGCGAACAGCGGTTGCGGACGCGCGCTCCACGGTGGAACGCCGCCTTCGCGCGCCGCCGTAGGCTCTTTCCGTTCTTGCGCGGGTGCGCCTTGGGCTGGCGCACGGGAGCTTTGCGTCTCGCGCAGGCTCTTGGCGAACGCGAGTCGAGCGTGCGTTCCGCAATGCGGGCAGAACGATACGCGCTCCGCGACGCGGACTCCGCACCGCGCGCAGGTCGCGGGAAATTGAATCTCAGCGGCAGTCTCGCTCAACATCGTCAACTCCTACTCCTTATAACTAACGAGCAACGAACGTTCAGGCTCGAAGACGCGCTCTTGAATCAGCGCCGGACAACAATTCAGGGTGGCTACCAAGGGCATCTTTCCGAGTTCGTGAAGCTGGGGATAGCCCACTATCGGGCAGCGGCCGGGCCAGCGTCAAGAGACGGTGCCGAATAGCATCAGCGCCGATCCGTCAGAAGTTAGCGGCTCGCCGCAATACGGATCCGACTCCTTTTCTTTTTTCACATTACGGTGCGAATATTGCGTGAAACGACAACCGCGCCGGCGCTCTCGGTCAACCTTCGCCACCGCTCATGAGCAGTGTCCGATATTCGCTGGGCGTGACGCCCACGGTGGCCTTGAACTGCCGCGTGAACGCACTATGGTCCGTGTAGCCGCACAGCGCGGCCACGTCGGTCACTTTGTCGTTGGAAACCAGCAGCGCGGTAGCGGCGTCGAGCCGGGTCTTCAGCAGGACCTGCCGCGGCGTGAGATGAAACACCTTGTGAAAGTAGCGCTCCAGTTGCGCCACCGACATGCCGGCCATCTCGGCGAGATACGTCAGGTTCAACGGCTGAACGTAGTTGTCCTGAATATGTTGAACGACCGCCGCAAGGCGTGAATAAGCCGGATGCGTTTTCTCGTTTGCCTTCAGGTCCCGCGATATGCCGGCCAAGCCGACGATCGCGCCGGCGCTGTTGCGCAATGGAACCTTCGAACTCAGACACCAACCCGGTTGACGGCCCGGATAGAGATGCAGTTCGAGCTGATCCATCATCGGCGGACCGCCTTCGAGAACCGCACGGTCCTGGGCCATATAGGTACTGGCGAAGCGGCTCGGGAACACCTCTTCCGTCGTCTTCCCGATCAGCGCGCGCTTTTCCTTGCAGCCGCAACGCGAGGCCAGGGTCCGATTCACGAGCGCATAGCGGGTTCGTTCGTCCTTGACGAAGAACACGACATCGGGAAGTGCATCGAAGACAGGCTCCAATTGCGCAAAGAACGGCAACATGTCCGCTAGCGTCGCGGCGGCGGGCATCTCGGGAAGGGAAAGCATCGGCGGCAACGTCCATTTCGGGCGAATCGCTTACGCGTCGCGTGCGGCAATCGAAGATCGCCCGATTATAGGGTGCGCGCGCGATCTGCCGGCGCGGCTTGGAGCAGCGTGCCGATGCGCGCGGGAATGAAGGGCGGTCGCGGCGGCGCGCTGTCCCAGCCGAAATAGACTTGAGCCGCCGTGCCGCAAATGCGTCCTTGGCACGGCCCCATCCCGCACCGGGTATGCAACTTGGCATCGCGCCAATTCGCGTACCCGGCAACGGCGCCGAGCGGCACATCCTCGCAACGGCACAAGAGCGTATCGTTCGAGGGCCGCTCGCGCGCCGCTTCGCCAAGCGCGAATGCTTCGTCGAGACGTGCCGCAAAGCGGCGCCATCGTTCGCGCGCCCGAACGAGTGCGGGCGGTATTGGCGCACCGCTCGCGGCCAGGCCCGCGATGCGCCCTTCCACGCAGGCAAGCTCGGCGCCGCCGATACCCGTGCATTCGCCGGCAGCCCAGATGTGCGCCATGCTGGTACGCTGGCACTTGTCGACGGCGATCGCGCCGGCTCGAATATCGCACTCGAGCGCCAATGCCAACGTCAGATTCGGCACGAGCCCATAGCCATAAGCGAGCCGATCGCACTCGAGCACGACATCGCGCATGCCCCGGCGCACGACGACGCTTTCGACACGGCCTTCTCCGCGTACTTCGCGCACCACACTGCCCGTCCAATAGGCGAGGCCCGCAAAGCCGCGCGTCAATCGCATGGCCTGCCAAAGTTTCGAGGGCGTAGTGGCAAGCGACAGCCCAAAGCGCAGAACCGAAGCGAGCGGCGCCTGTTCGACCACTGCGACGACGTTCGCACCGGCCGCGCGCGCGGTTGCGAGGGCAGCCATGAGAAGCGGGCCCGTGCCGGCGATCACGACGCGTTCTCCCCGCACCGGCATCCCCCCTTTGATGAGCGCCTGCAGGCCACCCGCCCCCGTGACGCCCGGCAACGTCCAGCCCACGCAAGGCAGCAACCGCTCGCGTGCGCCCGTGGCCAATATCAGTTCGGAGTACGAAACATACCGCGCAGTACCGTCGTTTGACTCCAATAGCAGCGCCTGCGGCACCGGCGCCGCAACGACACGCGTCGCCGCGAGTATCGTTGCGTTCTCTGCCGTATCCAATGCGCCCGACATTCGACGCATGGGCGGCGAAGCCTGCGTGCGCGGTCCCTGACGCCAGATCTGGCCGCCGGGGCGGGGGTTGTCGTCGACGATAGCCACCCGCTTGCCCAGCCGCACCGCTTCGCAGGCCGCCGCGAGCCCCGCCGGTCCCGCGCCGATCACGACGATATCGAAGTCCAATTTCATCGAGGCGCGTACTCCGTCTCGACCCGCATGCCGTCGCGGCAAACCGTCTGGCATGCCAGCACGTACGCGCGCCCATCGACCGTGACGCGGCACTCCTGACATACGCCCATCCCGCAAAACGGTGCACGTGCCATGCCCCCGACCGACACACGCGTGGCTCCGATGCCTTGCGCAATGCTCAGCGCGGCCGCGACCGTCGTGTACTGTGCGACGCCGACCTTCACGCCATCGATCGTGACGTTCAGCTCGGCCATCCCGCCGTCGCGCGCATGCGCGGTACGGGATAGCTTGTCACGGATGAACATATGCACTCTCCCCAAAGCGTTCGGGCCGGTACGGGTGCGAATCGATTGCGGGCTCCGTACCGAGTATTTGCGCAGCCAGGAGCTTGGCCGTGGCAAGCGAAGTCGTCACACCCAACCCTTCGTGCCCCGCCGCGATCCAGACACCAGGCGCACCCGGGCCCGCGTTTCCGATGAGCGGCAGTCCGTCGGGTGTAGCTGCCCGAAAACCGGTCCACGCGCGTAACCCGTTCAATTGCGTCAGCCCGGGCAGATAGCGCGCGCATCGGGCAAGCATCTGCGCGAGCACGTCCAACTCGACATCAGGACTCGTTGTCGAAAACTGACGCGACGAGCCCAGCAGTAATTGCCCCGTGGGCCGCGGCTGGGCGTTGAATGCGACCGAGGTACCGCTCGCCTGATGCGCGCTGTCGATATAGCCGAGCTCGAGTAACTGATGCGTGATGAATCCCGGATAACGATCCGTGACGAGCAAGTGGCCTTTCTTCGGTTCGATCGGCAACGACGGTACGAGGCGCCGCGCCTGCATGCCATTGGCTACGACAACGCAGGCCGCGCTCAAGCGCTCGCCGTTCGCAAGCGAGACCGTTTGGGCGCTGACGCCGATCGCCTCCGCGCCCGTGCGCACGCCGATAGTTCGTGCTCCTGACGATTGCGTCAGCAACCACTGAGCCGCGCGTGGCGCGTAGACGATGCTGTCGTCCTCGACGAGCAAGCCGCCTGCCATCGCGGGCGACAAGGCAGGCTCGCACTGGCGCAACGCATGGCGATCGAGCAGTTCGGCGCTCACGCCGTGCTGCTCGAGCGTCGCCTGCAGCGCACATGCGGCTTGCCACTCATGCTCGTCGGCCGCGACCCAGAGGGTGCCGCAGCGGCGAAACGCGTCGAGCTCGCGCAGCTGCGGTGCGAGCTCGAGCCACAAACCGCGCGAATAGCGCGAAAGCGCAAGCTCCTCCGCAGAATCGTTCATGACGACGATGTGGCCCATGCCGGCCGCGGTCGCGCCGCCACCGATGCCGGCCGCATCGAGCACCTCTACCGTCATTCCTCGCGCCGCCAGCTCCGCGGCGCACGCGGCGCCGACGATGCCCGCGCCGACGACGATCGCGTCGGCGCTCATACGCCTTGAGTCAACGCAATGCCGGCCGCGAACGGATCGTCGTCTTCAAAACAGAGCTTGCCGTCCGCCATGATGTGCGCGCGTCCCGTGATCGTCGGCACGATCGAGCCGGGCGCCTCGCGGCTGCCGCTCTCGCCTTCACTTTCGTCATTCGCGCCGAGCGCATAGGACGCCTCGAACACGCTGCCGATAATGCTTTCCTGCCGCCAGCGTGCACCGGGCGCGAGCTTGCCCTCCGCCGCAAGGCACGCGAGCTTGGCGCTCGTACCCGTGCCGCAGGGCGAACGGTCGTAGGCGTCGCCCGGACAGAGCACGAAGTTACGGCTGTCGATACCTTCGCGCGAACCCGGTCCGAAAAGCTCGATGTGGTCGATATAGGCCCCGTTCGCGCCGGCGATGCCCGCGGCGGCGAGCGCTTCGCGAATCTCGTGCGTGAATGCAGTCAGCTCCGCGATACGTGCCGGTTCGAGTTCGTGGCCGTGATCGGACACGAGGAAGAACCAATTGCCGCCCCACGCGATATCGCCGGTCAACCGGCCGTAGCCGGCCACATCGACACTTACCGCATGGCGGTATCGGTAAGCGGGCACATTGCGCACCGACACGCTGCGATCGGCGTTGAGCGTGGCCTCCACGATTCCGACCGGCGTCTCGATGCGGTGCGCGCCCGGTGCGATCCGCTGCATATAGGCGAGCGATGCAACGAGTCCGATCGTGCCGTGCCCGCACATGCCGAGATAGCCGACGTTATTGAAAAAGATGACGCCAGCCGTACAACTCGGGTCGTGGGGCTCGCATAGCAGTGCGCCGACGACGACGTCGGACCCGCGCGGCTCCGTCACGACGCTCGTGCGCCAGCCGTCGTGATGGCTGCGCAGCCGCTCGAGCCGCTCGCGAAGCGGGCCGTTGCCGAGATCCGGGCCGTCCGACACGACGAGGCGCGTGGGCTCGCCACCGGTATGGGAATCGATGATATGTAGGGTCTTCATGCAGCAAATGGTAGGAACCTGCACGGCAGTCCGTCTTGGTACCGTTGCGCGTGCCGGATGCCGATTTCGGCACACCCTGCGTTCGCGCGGCCTTGTGCCGAAATCGGCATCGCGAATGCGCGATCCGCGCAAGACGCGGTGGCGAGCGCTGCTTACACTGCCGGAATGATTTCGGTGTATCGGCCTCGCTCTGGAGAGAAAAGATGGCACAAGGATGGAAGGGTGTATTACCGGCGGTGACGACCAAGTTTCACGAGGATTTCAGCATAGACGGTGCTTGGACCGCGAAGAATATCGAGGCGCAGATCGACGCCGGTGTCGACGGCATCATCGTCTGCGGCTCGCTCGGCGAAGCCTCGACGCTCTCGCTGGACGAGAAGCTCGAAGTGCTCGATATCGCGGTTCAGGCCGCACGCGGCCGCGTGCCGGTCTTGCTGACGATCGCCGAAAACAGCACCCTCGACGGCTGCCGGCAGGTCGAGCGGGCCGCCGCGCATGGTGCCGCCGGCTATATGGTCTTGCCCGGCCTGCGTTACCTCTCCGACCGGCGGGAGACGCTGCATCATTTCCGCAGCATCGCGAAGGCGAGCCCTTTGCCCCTCATGATCTATAACAACCCGCTCGCCTACGGGGTCGACATGACCCCCGAAATGTTCGCGGAGATCGCCGACGAGCCGAAGATCGTGGCGATCAAGGAATCGTGCGGCGACGTGCGCCGCGTGACCGATCTCATCAACGAAGTGGGCCAGCGCTACTCGATTCTGTGCGGTGTCGACAATCTGGCGATGGAAGCGATGCTGATGGGCGCGCATGGGTGGGTAGCCGGACTCGTCTGTGCCTTTCCGCATGAGACCGTGGCGATTTATCGCCTCGTTCAGCAAGGGCGTATCGAAGAAGCGCTCAAGATTTATCGCTGGTTCGCCCCGTTGCTCGCGCTCGACGTCTCGGTCAAGCTCGTGCAAAACATCAAATTGGCCGAAACGATCGTTGGGCTGGGGACCGAGCCCGTGCGCCCGCCGCGGTTGCCGCTCGCCGGCGACGAGCGGGCCAGCGTCGAAGCCCTGATCCGCAAGTCGCTCGAAACGCGGCCGCCACTGCCCGCCTTCTGATCGACGGGAACCGGCAACGGCCGGCTATCGCGTGCTTCGCCCGGCGCCAGCCGCCGGCGCGAAGCGCGGCATCGAGGCAGGTGGCGTGCATCCGACGTTTCAGGCAACCCCGAAACGTCGCCCGGATCGCTTCGCTAACATCGGCCTCATGGACACGACCACTACTTCCCCTTCCTTCACGAAGACGATCGCGCTCGTTTTGGCCACGGTCAGCGTCGCCTTCGTCGTCACGCAACTCGACGTGACGATCGTCAACGTCGCCTTACCGGACATCGGCAGCCGGCTGCATGCGCCGGTTTCGGAACTGCAATGGATCGTCGATGCCTACACGCTGGCCTTCGCCGTACTGATGCTTTCGGCCGGCGTGTTCGGCGACCGCTTCGGTCCGCGGCGGCTGTTCGCCTGGGGACTGGCGCTTTTCGCGCTTTCGTCGGCCGCCTGTGGGCTCGCCCCCTGGGCGGGAGCGCTGATTGCAGCGCGCGCGGTGCAAGGCGTGGGTGCGGCGGCGATGCTGCCCAATTCCCTGGCACTGCTCAACCAGGCTTGCAGTCACGACCCCGGCCTACGCGCACGTGCCGTCGGCCTTTGGACCGCATCGGGCGCGATTTCGATCGCAGCCGGGCCGGTACTCGGCGGTATATTGATCGCGGCGTGGGGATGGCGCAGCATCTTTCTCGTCAATCTGCCCATCTGCGTCGCGGGCTTGCTGGCCATCCATTTCTGGATACCTCGCAGCTTCGATGCCTCCGCGCGTCGGCACAAAGGCGAGAAAATCGGCATCGATCTGCCCGGCCAACTGCTTTCGGTCGTCGCGCTGACGGCTTTCACCGCCGCGGTGATCGAATTGCGTCCGTTGGGCCTTGCGCATCCGCTCGTCATCGCCGGTTTCGCGACGGCAGTACTCGCCGCCCTTGCACTGCTCTTCGTGGAAGCACGGACCGCCGCACCCATGCTGCCGCTTTTCCTGTTTCGCGATGCCACGTTCAGCGCCGCAGTCGTTTTTGGCATTTGCGTCAATATGGCGTACTACGGCACGGTATTCGTGATCAGCCTGTACCTGCAGCGCGTGCGAGGCGATACGCCGCTCGAGGCCGGGCTGGCCTTTTTGCCGCTGACCGGAGGGTTTCTGTTCTCGAACGTCGTGAGCGGCTGGGTCGTCGCCAGGCGTGGCCCCCGCTTTCCGATGATGCTCGGGGCCGCACTGGGTGCGCTGGGCTATGCACTGCTCCATGCTACGCAGCCCAACACACCGTTTGCGCTACTGCTTGCACCGTTCTTGCTGATTCCTGGCGGGATGGGCTTGGCCGTTCCGGCCATGACGACAGCCATTCTCGCTTCCGTCGATCCGAAACGGGCCGCAACCGCATCCGCGCTGCTCAATACCGCGCGCCAGGCGGGCGGCGCACTCGGCGTGGCGGCATTCGGTGCGCTGGCCGGAGGGGCGGGATCAGACGGTGTCGTGCACGGTTTGCAGGTTTCAGCTGCGATCGCGACAGGCTTGCTCGTCGTCGGGGTGGTGCTCGGCCGCTTCATCCACCCCGATGCACATGCTCGCGAACGTTCGGCTGCTCGCGTAACCGGCGAGGCCCGCGTTGAGGGCGGCCGCTGATAACCGCGGCCGGGGCCATCAAAGCGAAGCGTTCTGGATCGTGCCGGTGTCGAGTGCGCGCTCGATGAGACCTTCATCGAGCGCCTTGCGAATGGCATGGGCGATCAACTTGTCAGGCGGAGCGATATCGGCCTTCAGCGCGCCCAGCATGCCCGCGGCATCGAACACGACCAGCGTTTCGGCGGAATCGTCGCGGCTGATGATCACTCGGTGGTGAGCCCCCTCGTCTTCGCCGAGGCTCGCGCAAAACCGCATCGGCTGGCCGTCGATCATCTGCTCGAAGTTCTCGATCATCGCAATGCCCTCCTCATGGCGCCACAGCGGACGTTATGTTCTATGCAGCAATTTCCGTGCGCGAACACCGTACGCCCTGGGCGGCGTTGGACCGCCGAGGCACTACGTCAGAGCAAATGCCGTTTAGGCGCACGCGCCGCATCCACGCTGATGCCGCCCGCCCCGGTCACGAACAGCAACAGGAAGCCGCCCGCGATGCAGACGTTTTTCCAGAAGTGGATGACCATATCGTGCTGAATCGTCGGATCGACGACGTTCCAGAAATCGTGTCCCAGCACGGCCGACAAAATGGTGTAGGCAGCCATACCGAGCGCCAGCGGCCGCGTCCAGAGTCCGAGCACGAGCATCAGCCCGCCGAGCGCCTCGACCGCCGTCGCGATCGGCGCTGCAATCTGGACGAAAGGAACGCCTTTGGTGTGCAAGTAGCCCACGAAGCCGGAATAGCCGAGCAATTTCATCACGCCGCCCCACAGGAACAGCACGGCAAGTGCGAGACGAGCGATGAAAATGACGCCGGAATCGACGGGACGCGTCATGAATACCTTCTCCTTCTTCGATCGAGCAAATGAAAAAGCGGGCGTCGCTGCCCGCGTCGTTGGACAGGATATGCGGTGCGCCGGGGTTTTCCAAGCGCCGCGCGTTCCTGAAGCGGTAAAGACCGAAAGAAAATGTAAAAGCGGGGTCATGAACAGGCCCCGCGTGTTAGGGCCTGTCCACGCTGATTACAGGTTGGCGAACGTGCCCTAAGCGACGTGCTGGCTATGCCCTGCCTCGCCTTCCTCGGTGTGAACCGCGCCGAATACGCCTAGAGGACGAATGAGGGGGCCTTCCGAGCGCAGCCCCATCGCGTTGAGCAACCGGTAAAGCGTGGCGCGTGAAACACCCAACTCGGCCGCCGCACTCGACAGGCTGTAGGCATGACGCGCAAGCGCTTCGCGTATCGCCGCGCGTTCCGCTTCGCAGCGCACTTCAGCAAGCGTGCGCCCTGCCCTCGGGCCTGCGTCCGGGAGCCCGAGATCGGCAGCGGTAATAAACCGTCCCTCGGCCATGACCACTGCCCGCCGCACGCAATTGATCAACTCACGCACGTTGCCGGGCCACGCATAATTGAACATCGCCGCCACGGCATCGCTCGAAAAACCGCGGATCTTGCGCGCGCCGTCGCGCTTGTGCAGCGCGAGCGCATGGTAGGCGAGCAGCTTGATGTCGTGTCCGCGCTCGCGCAACGGGGGCTCGTCGAGCCGCAACACGCACAAACGGTGAAAAAGGTCGGTGCGGAACCGGCCGTCCTCCATGGCCTGATTCAGATCGACGTGCGTCGCCGAGATGATCCGCGCGTCGACATGGACAGAGCCGTTGCCGCCTAGCCGTTCGATCGTCCCTTCCTGGAGAAAGCGCAGGAGAACGGCCTGGCACTCGTGCGGCATATCGCCGATTTCATCGAGGAAAAGCGTGCCGCCGTCAGCCGCTTCGATGCGGCCGATTTTCCGTTGCAATGCGCCCGTGAACGCGCCACGCTCATGGCCGAACAGTTCGGATTGCAGCAGCGATGGTGGAATCGCCGCGCAATTGATTGCCACGAACGGCTTGCCCGCGCGGGCCGAGCGTTCGTGAATCGCGTGAGCCGTCAACTCCTTGCCCGTACCGGATTCGCCGGCGATGAAGACGGGGGCATCGTTGCGCGCGCACTTTTCGACGCCGCGATAAAGCTGCTGCATCGGTGCGCTGCTCCCGACCATCGTGCAGCAACCGGCCGCGGGCGGAGCCTCCGTCGCTTTCAGACGCAATGTGGATAACCCGTGCGCATGGCCCAGAACGATGGCCAGCCGCTCGTCGCCGCACGGCATCGTCACGAAATCGAAGCAGTAATCGACGATGAACCGTCTCACCGACGGAAGATCGGCCTGCCCACGTCGGACGAGCGCAACCCACGTCGCTTCGGTATGGCAGACGCAGCTTTCGAGCTCGGCCAGTTGGTCGTCGGTGACATCAGGCGGTAACGAGACCACCCCCACCCGGACCGCACCCCGTTCGAGCAGCCGCTCGACCTGCGGTGCCGCCTTGGCATGTACGACGTGCCAGCCCGCCATCACTAGGCCGTCGACGCTGAGCGGATCTGACTTCAGCGAGACGAAAAGAACCGTACGTTCCGCCTTCAGCGGATTCACAACGTCAGGCATGGTGCTGCTCCCCGGTATCGATGCGCATGCGCCTCGCGAGCCCAAATCTAATTGGTTCGCATCGATGCAATATTGACGACGATCAACTTCGGCAACCAGCCGCTCTTGCGCTATATCCGAATTCGTTCGCCATCGCTGCGGCGAGTCGTCTCACGCGACCCTGCCTATTTCATCCCGCCTCGATTGTCGGGACGTCCGATTTCACAGATGCAAAAGCCGGCCCCGCAGATCCATTGGGACCGAACTCATGCCTGTGCCTACCCTTTTATCCTCGGAGTTCTTTCTCTCGTTCGTGCTTTGGAGTACAGCCGTCACGTCTAGAGACGCGCCGTACACCGCACGTTTCAAACCCTCATGCACTGCAACATATACGAGAGTGGACAGAATTTCCATAAGAAAATTACCGGTAGGTCAAACACCGACGGCAATTTCTACGTGTACGGTACCGGACATACTGAATTAGCCGGACTTTTTAATCTTGAAAGCGACGCCTAGGCGGTCGAAACGGCGCGAGCCAGATGGGAGGTGGTGCATGAAGCGGGAAGGGAAAGCACGAGCATACTTTTCAGCGCCTGCAGAAGTATTATTTTTCTGCTAGCTGGCTACAGATTAAAACGCCTGTAATAATGTCTTCCGCGCCGAGTGACGACGCAGTTTCACGCAGGCAAAGGAAAGTCAAATAACAATCGATTGCGGTTGGGAAAACCGGCGGATAATCGGATACTCACAGGGGTAAAGCATGGCGATCGCATCGGACGCCCATCGCGGCATAAGCCGAATAGAGCTTTACACCGCCACCGCGCTGATGGCGCAGTTGGTGCTGCTCGCGATCTGGATGACGCGCTATTTCGTCCTCGACCCATTGCACACTCCGATGGTCGGCTGGGACTTTGCGGTTTTCTGGTCAGCCGCACGCGTCGCGCTACAACACGGTGCGCCGATGGTGTTTTCGCGCGATCTCATGGCTGCGATGGAGGCGAACGTAACCAACTTGGGCGGTGTGGGGTTATGGCCCTACCCGCCTACATTCCTGCTGGCCGTCATCCCGCTCGGTCTGCTGCCATTCGCCGCTGCATATGTCGTTTTCGCAATTGCCGGGGTCATCTGCTACACCCTCGCGGTGAGATATTTGGCCCGGGGCGTCGATCGAACGCAGCTCGTCTTTCTGGCCGCGTTCCCCGGGGTTGCGGTCACGTTGCTTGCCGGGCAAAACTCCTTGTTCACCGTGGCGGCGGCCGGCTGCGCGCTCGCGTTGTTGCCAGCACACGGTTTGCTCGCCGCCGGCTGCATCGTCGCGTTCGCCATCAAGCCACAACTCGGCGTGCTCTTTCCTGTCGTGCTGATCTGCGCGAGACAGTGGAAAACCCTGATCGCGGCTGGCGCTTTCAGTCTCGCTTTCGCTGCAATCAGCGCCGCGGCGCTGGGATTCGAAGCATGGACGTCGTTCGCAGCGTTTCTTCCGGAATTCAACCGCTCCGTCGTCGAGCTAGGCGGCCGGCTCTGGAACGGTATGCCGACGGTTTTCGCCATGAGCCGCATCGCGGGCCTGTCCACGCATGCGGCGTATCTCGCCCAAGCGATCGTGGCGGTACCGGCGATCGCCGTCGTAGCGTTTCTGTGGGTGCGGCCTGCACGGCATGACCTGCGCGCCGCGGCGTTCGTCGTCGCCACGATGCTGGTCCAGCCGTATTTCATGTACTACGAGCTCTGTTGGCTGGTGCTGCCAATCGTTTTCCTGATTCGCGATGGCAGGACCGTTCCGCTGAATCGCGTGGAGTGGGCCATTCTCCTCGCGGCATGGCTCGCGCCCGCCCAGGGCATGCTCGCCGTCGCGCTAAAGACGCCCGTTCAGATCGCACCAGCCGTCATGATTGCCATGCTCGCAGTGGTCGTCCGGCGGCATGCGCTCACGGATGCTCACACTGCTTGACGCTCAACGGGCGGCGACCCGGGTTCGCAGCGAGAGGGGCTTACGCCCGTGGTCGGCGCGCGTCGCGTTGCGCATCACGGGCAGGGTGCTGATCTTCTTTCGCGCTTGATAACGTCGCCGTACGAGGTAAATCGGGCGCTCCTTCGTTTCATGGTAGATGCGCCCGACATATTCGCCCACCACCCCCACGCCGATCAGCTCGATGCCGCCGAGGAAGAGCATTACCGAGAGCAGCGACGCATAGCCGGGCACAGGATTGCCGAAGATGAGTGTCCGACCAATGACGAAGCCGCCATAGCAGAACGCGAGCAATGCAATCGCGCTACCGATGTAAGTCCAGCTGCGCAGCGGTACCGTACTGAAGCTGGTGATGCCCTCCAGGGCAAAGTTCCAGAGCCGCCACCCCGAAAACTTCGAATGGCCAACGCTACGCGCTTCCCGCTCGTACTCGACGATGACCGTCTTGAATCCGACCCAGGCGAACAGGCCCTTCATGAACCGTCTGCGCTCGGGCAAGCTGCGCAGTGCGTTGACGACTGCGCGATCCATCAAGCGGAAATCGCCGACGTTCTCGGGAAGTTTGACTTCGGAGAGCATGTTGTGAACGCGGTAGTAAAGGCCCGCCGTCACGCGTTTTGCGAACGTATCGCTGGCGCGCGAGCTGCGCTTGGCCGCAACGACTTCAGCACCGTCGAGCCAATGCTCCACCATGACGGGAATGAGTCCCGGCGGGTCCTGCAAGTCCGCGTCGATCGGAATCACCGCATCGCCGGCTGCTTCGTCGAGCCCGGCGGTCAACGCAGCTTCCTTGCCGAAGTTTCGCGTGAGATCGATCACACGCACGCGAGCGTCGCGCGCGCTCGCCCGAACGAGCTTGTCGAGCGTACCGTCGCTGCTACCGTCGTTGATGCAAACGACCTCGAAGCGTATCGTCTCGATCGTTTCGAGCACGGCAACGAGGGTGGAGAAAAACGTATCGACGGCCGGCTCTTCGTTGTAGAACGGCACAACGATCGAAACCAGCGGCTTGAAGGTTCGAAAAGACATGATTCCCCCGTCATGCGCGTGCTGTCGGCGCGCAACATTTCATTTGGTTCAACCGTGTGCACCCGCCGGCCCTTCTTCGCGCACATTCGCCCAGCACGCCCCACGCGCAGCGCGAGCCGCATGCCGCTGCGCCGCGATACTGCGAATCAGCACGAAGAGCGTCGCCGCAAGGATCAACGGGATGAACTGAATGTGCAGAATCTTGACGAGCGAGATCCCGAATATCGGCGTGAGCCAAAGCACGATCAGCCACTCGCGTTCGAGCGGCCGCCATCCACGCGCCATGCCGTACTTCGCGTACCACGCGACAACGACGCCGAGCCACGCCAGGTCGTAGTCGTAGAGATAGGGGCTCACCATTAGCGATGCGCAAACGAGCGTCGCCGCCCGTAGAGACTGCGACGCCTCGCGCGACCATGCGTACCATACGGCCGCGATAGCCGACAGCGCAGACACAGCCTGCGCCGCATTGGCCAGCATCGTCGGTCCACGCATCAGTTTCACGAGTGAATAAGCGGATGGAACGCGATGCAGCGCTGCACGCCCCGACTCGACGTATCCGGCTGCCGTTCCCATGTTGTGGAGAAAAGCGTAGAGCGTATCGATACCGAAGAGGGCAACCGAGAGCGCGAGCATCGAAAGCGCCGTCACCGCAAGCGCCCCCAAAGCCCGCCACGACCTCGCGCACAGCAGTGCAAACGGCACCAGCACGGCCAGTTGAGGCTTCATGCATAGGACACCGAAACAGATGCCGGCGAGCACGGGGCGGCGCGGCAGCAAGACGAGCCCGAACGCCACGAGCGACGCGGTCAGGAGTCCGTTTTGCCCCGTCAGCACGGCAAGTGCGGCGCCGGGAAACGCCACGGCGACGATCCAGACTTCGCGACGCCCGACGATGAGATGCATGGCCTTGACGAACGTCGCAAACGTGCCACCGAGAAAAATCGCTGCGGAGATTTTCCAGGGCAGCAAGGCGAACGGAGACACGAAAAGTAGAAAGCTCGGCGGATAAAGCCACGGCAGCACGCCCGGCTCGTGCGATAGCGCGGCGCGCTCGACCTGCTCGAGCACCGCGAAGTTGTATGCGTCGACGGCATGCCCTGCGATCGCGAGATGCGCCGCGCTCCAGAATGGAACGAAGTCGATCGCCAGCGGACTCATATGGCCCGGAGGCCCAATCATCGTTCGTGCGATATAGATCGCGTAGAAGCACAGATAGCAGATCAGCGCACCAACCGAATAAAAGTTGAGGCGGTCCGTGGTGAGCCAATGCGCCCCACGCTGGCCGCCCAATCGTTGCCAAAACGTCGATGCAATGGTTTTCGCTGTCATAGTCATGTCCCCGAACTGATACTTACCGCTCGCTCGCCGCGCCTGAGCGCGCACGCCGCAGCACCGCCCACAGCAAGACGAGCAGAACCAACGGCCCGACTTGCGGCAGCATCGCGATGCGATTGAAGTGTTCGTAGATCGGCAGCAGCCAGCCGGCGAGCCACGCCGGTTGCTCGCCGCGCAGCCAGCCCCCTTCGAGCGCCAGCGCCGCCAGGCAAACGAGTGCGACGCCTAGCCAGACGAGCTCGTAGTGCCACACATAAGGACTCGCGAGCAATCCGGCAAGCGCGACGGCGGCCGCGCGCAGACGTGGATCGGCGCAGCGTTGCCAGACATCGCAAGCGGCAACCAGTGCCACCGCAGTGACGCATGCCTGGCCGGCGTAGGCCGCACCGAGCGGCACACCGGCAAGACGCAGGGCGGACAGCGTCGTCGGCGAAGCAAACCAGAAATGCTGGCCTCCGTGGTCCAGCAATGCATCACGCAGGACACCCGCGTTGGTGAAAAATGCGGTCAACGATTGGATGCCGTACATGAGGGTGCCGGCGGCGGTCGTGACGACCGCGGTCAGTGCGGCCGCAACGAATGCTTTCCAGGCGCGCGACGCGATCAGTACGAACGGAAATACGAGAGCCACCTGCGGCTTGATCGCCAATAGACCGATGCACAGTCCCGCCACGACCGGCTTTTCCGCGACCCAGCATACTGCCAAGGCTGCGAGCGCCGCCGTGATCAGCGAATTCTGCCCAACGATGGCGGCAACGAACGCGCCAGGCAACGCTGCCACCAGGAGCACGGCGACACGCTTGCTGCCCAGGCCTCGGTGGACCTTCGATACGCTCGTTGTCGCCCACACGTAGCAGCCCGCACTAACTGCGACAAACAACAAATAGGCAGTCGAGAACGGTAATAGCCCAAGCGGAGAAACGAAGAGTAAAAACGCGGGCGGGTAAACCCATCCGAGCGAATGGACGTCGGCAAAATCGCCGAACAGATCCTTTTGCGCGTCGATGAACGCAACGTGTTCATAGACCTGCGCGGGATGACCCTGGAGTACCAAATGCGACGCGGCCCAAAAAATCGAAAAGTCGATGCCGGGACGCCCCGCGTTGCCGCTCGCAAAGCCGTGGCTCACCCACCCCCATGTGGCGAGGAATGCCACGTAGACGCAGACGATCACACCGCTGCATCCGAGAAGCCGCTGCGGCGTAAGCCAATTCACCGGGCCGCTCACAGCGCCGCCCGCCCCCCGACTCGATAAATACATCGCACCACCCTGGGTCGGCCGTTTCGCAATCCGGTCCTACGGCCTTGTCGTCGATCGTCGTTATCTGCACGCTCGGTCGTACTGCTACCGCCGCACATCACATAGGGGCATTGTTGAGATAAATCGAAGCGACTTGCAAGTCGTACTTGACCTCTAAGCGAGCCTCGATGTGCGCGAACGTACGCCACCCCACATATCGTCCTGTCGCCGTTTGGAGGTCAATGCAACACGCGTATCAAGGTTGAAACGCTTCGGATCGAATGCACCCGTGAATTGAGGCCGGTTACTGGGCCTGGGCTACGAGATGTGCGACAAACATGACGTGTCCCATAGGCAACACGAATCACGGCGAGCGCGATATGCGGCGCGCGTTTGGTCGAATTGCACACATCGCTGAGCGCGCTATCGGGCGTCTCACGTATGAGACATCTGGTGCGCCGCCGGCGTGTTTTCTCCTTCGCGGGAATCGGACATCGCTTGGCGGATAAGGCGATGACGCCCATTGGCATAGCGCTTGCGATGTGAGCCGCACGGAAATCGACGTAGCACGCCCGGTCGCCAATCGGAGTTCCCTACGAGGATCGTTGGAAACGGCGAACGGGCATAGCGCAGGGGGGAAACCCGAGTTTGTGTCGCCGCCAATCGACGCATCGGTACATGCAAGGGAAGAAGAATGCAGTCGATGGACCGTGGCGTCGTCATTCATGACGACGCCTGAAAAGCAACGATAAGCCGGGGGGCTTAAGCATGAAAAACGACATTTGGATGCGGCATCTCGCGTGCCGCAACACAGGACCGGCCGCCTCGTCACGACCCGCCGTTGGACGTGCATCGAGGCCTCGCCCGGCTCTCTTCCGTCAAGCCCCGACATTGAAACCGGCATCGCGTTTTGCGCGGGTACATCCGAGAGCCTCCGGGCTCTCGGGCGTACGCCTCTTGCATATCTAGTCGCTTTGACAGAAACGCAACGTACCCGCTGCAAGGACGCCTTTTGTCTTTTTTGCATTTCCGTGCAGTACCGGCAGTACCGGCAGTACCGGCAGTCCAGTCCCGAAACCACACGGCCAAGGGAATTTGTTTAGTTATCCTAAAGGAGATATCCAAATGAAATTCATCATCGATCAAGCCAAGCGCTTTGTACGGGAAGATGAGGGTGCAACGATGGTCGAGTACGGCCTGATGGTTGCGCTGATTGCGATCGTTTGTATCGGCGCGGTCACCACCATCGGCACGAACCTCGACGCCGTGTTCGTCGATATCGGGGGCTCTCTCTGACGAGCGGTGCGCAGACGCGGGCGGTTCGATCTTTCGATTCATCCGCGTCTATCCCGCTTTCAGGAGTTTGAAACACACAGGGATGGGAGCCCGCCATGACTCCACGGATTGATTCGCTTCTGTCACGTGTCGCTGGATCGACCGCGGGCTTCGTCCTTGAAGACGAAGGCGCGACGATGGTCGAATACGGCTTCATGGTGTCGTTGATCGCGCTTGCGGCATTTGCCTCTGTCGTCTACTTCGGCACGCAATTGCAAGCCCTCTACGAAAACATCAGCAACGAAATTACTGCCGCGCTCTAGTCAGCGCGGGTCATCGAACCAGCCGAGGCCAGCATGATGCTCCCGACTCTTCCGCATCAACCGATTCCGCTTCTCGTCGCCGTCGTCGTCGTGGCAGCCGCGAGTACGGACATCGTCGCGCGCAGAATCCCGAACCCACTGATTCTGCTGGGACTGTTAGCGTCGCTCCTCGTACATGGATGCCTGGACGGAATAGTCGCCGGCACCGGCAACTGGCTCGCGGGCGGCCTCACCGGCTTCGGATTGCTGATCCCACTCTATCTCGTTCGCGGTACGTCTGCCGGGGACGTGAAGCTGATGTTGATGGTCGGCACCTGGGTCGGCCCCGAGATGATCGTCGCGATCACGCTCGCAACCTTCGTGATCGGCGGCGTCTGGTCGATAGGCCTGGCGGTGCTGCGTCGCCGGACGCAGCAGTTGTATCTGAACCTCGCGACCATCCTTCGAGGGGGCTTCGGTCCTGCGCGAGTCGCACGAGCTGGTGTCGCTCTCGCACCCGGACAGATTGCCTCGATCGGCTCTTTACCTTACGGCGTCGCTATCGCGGCCGGGACATTGGGAATGCTGTTCATCGCTACGGCATGACGCAAAAGGTGCAAACCATGGGCTTTTGGCGGATCAACGGATTCTTGGCAAGTTCGAAACCAAGCCATCGAATCGATTGGCCGGCTCACGGTGACTCAGATGTCGAGGCGGGCAGGAGACGAAACATGAGCGACTTCAATGTCGAAGAGCAAGACGAAGTGCGGGTGACCAAGGCGTTGCGCCCGCTCTCGGCGCGGGAGGCGAAGGACACTGCACATGAGCTGCCGCGGGCTCCACGCTCCATTGCCGACACCGGGTTGCCGCCGATTTTTGTCGGCAGGCTCGTACTCAAGTCGACGATGCTGAACGGCAATTCGAGCTTTGCGGATCTCTCCCGGCGCCATTGCCTTCCCGTCTCCGTTCTAGAGGACGTTCTCGCGTTTCTCGTTCGGGAACACCTCGCCGAGATCACGCATCGCGGCGCGACCGACATCGATGTCCAGTTTCGCCTCACCGACGCCGGGCGGAGCGTCGCAGCCGACGAGCTCGCGCGATGCTCGTACTGCGGCCCAGCCCCTGTCGCCTACGAGCAGTATGTCGAAGCGGTACGCACGCACGCGATTCGCAACCAGCATGTCAGCCGCGACTACGTACGCGCAGCGTTCGCCGACGTCAGCGTCGAGCCCTCGCTGCTCGATGCCGCCGGCGCGTCGCTCAACGCAGGCCGCCCGCTGATGCTTTACGGCCCTGCCGGCAGCGGCAAGACGTATATCGCCGAGCGTCTCGGCAAGTTGTTGCGAGGTGACGTCCCGATTCCCTATGCAATCTATGTCAGTGGCGAAATCGTTCAGCTCTACGACCCACTGCTGCATCACGACGCTCCTTCGCAGCCGTACGGAACCGCTGGCGACAAGCGCTGGCGCCTGTGTCGGCGCCCCGTTGTCATTTCGGGCGGCGAATTGACGCTCGACGGCCTCGATTTGCGCTTCGACGCCTCCGCCGGCTTCTATCAGGCGCCACCGCACCTGAAGGCGAACATGGGCCTTTACATCGTCGACGATCTGGGCCGTCAACGCGTCGCCGCGCAGGACCTGCTCAACCGCTGGATCATGCCGCTCGATCGCGGGGTCGATCTCTTCACGCTGCATTCAGGCATGCGCTTTTCAGCGCCATTCGAGGTCTGGCCCGTGTTCTCGACCAACCTCGATCCGGCCGACATCGGCGACGAAGCGTTCCTGCGCCGGCTGGGCTCGAAGCTCCATATGGGACCGATGTCGCTCGAGAACTATCGAGCCGTGTTCGAAGGATGCTGCCTCACCTACGGTCTCTCCAGCTCGCAGGACACCTTCGACTATCTGATCCGCGCTCTGCACGAACTAAGCGGCAAGCCACTTCTCGCCTGCTACCCGCGCGACCTGCTGAGCCTCGTCAGCGCGTCGGCCCGGTATCGCGACGCGCCGCTCGAGGCAACCCCGGAAGGATTGCTCGAAGCCTGGCACAGCTATTTCGGCTCGAACGCCGGAATCGATCGCAGCCATCCGCCCCTACCCGCGACTCCGGCCACGGGCAAACGGCATGCCGCCGGCCAAGCGGCCGACATTTGACGAATCGTTAGGAGTCCTCTCATGAAAAATTCGCGCGCTCTCATCATGTTGGCGATAGCCATGCTGGCTGGCTTGGCCGCCGTCGTGTTCGCCTCCCGCTGGCTCATCCATACCTCATCGAATGCAGTGAGGCCTGTGGCAGTCGCCATCGACGATATCAACCTCGGTCAGCCACTGAACACCAATCTGATTCGTATCGTCGACTGGCCAAGCGGCAGCGTGCCGCCTGGTACGTTCAAGGACATCAAATCGCTTGAGGGACGCGTCGTCCGCTCGAGTCTCATGCGCGGCGAGCCGGTGCTGGAGTCGAAGCTCTCGCCCATCGGCACGAAGGGAGGGCTCTCCGCCGTCATCAACAAGGGCGATCGCGCGATCACCGTGCGCGTCAACGACGTGATCGGCGTTGCGGGATTTGCGTTGCCCGGCAACTACGTCGACGTGATCGTGAACACGCAGGAGCCCGGCGGCACCAACGATCAACGCAGCATTTCGAAGATCGTGCTCGAAAAAATTCTCGTGCTCGCGGTTGCGCAGCAGGTGAGCCGCGACGACACGCAGCCGAAAGTCGTCAACGCGGTGACGCTCGAAGTGACGCCCGACCAGGCGGAAAAACTCGACCTCGCGCGCAGCGTAGGCACGCTGTCGCTCGTGCTGCGCAGCCAGGTCGACAACGACACGCTGCTGACGAAAGGCGCGACGAAGAACACGTTGCTCGGCACACCGGCTGCGACGGTCGCGGCATCGGCGCCCGCACCGGTCAAACCCGCTCGCGTGCACTACAAGACAGCGGCCGCGCCGGTCAAGCGCGACTGCGTCGGCGTGCTGTCGGGCATTTCGGGCGGCGTCGAATGCTTCTAGTGTCGAGGGGCGCGCGTGAGGATCGGCACGCACCGCCCGGGACCCAAAACGACACGTAAAAAGCGGAACTCACGAGGTACAGGCATCACAACCGGGGGGCATCACCAAATGAATACGAAACTGAAACACTCGGCAGCCCACCTGCCGCGGCGCTGCAAGATGAGCAGCGCGATCCTGGCAGCACTGCTGGGTGCAGGCCTTGGCATTGCAGCTGCGCAAGCCGCGGCGGCACAGCCGAATTCGAACAGACAGCAGGCAGTGCCTGGTGCGCCGATGCAGATGACCATCAGCATGGCGCCGGTGCCGGCCGCCGGTGCCGCCGGCACTGCGGCAGCTGCCGCGCAACCCCTGCGTGGCCCGAACTGCAAGGGCGATATCGCCAAACAGACGAATGTCTCGGTGGCGGTCGGCAAATCCACGCTCGTTCCCCTCGCCGAGCCCGCCCGCAACCGCTCTCTCGGCAACCCGGGCGTCGTCATGGCAACGCTCGTCTCGCCGCGCACGCTCTATCTCGTCGGCATGTCCGTCGGCACGACGAACATGATCGTGCAAGGCGCGAGCGGCGCCTGCCAGATGATCGACGTGTCAGTCGGCGTGGATGCGGCGGGCCTGCAGCAATCGCTCGCGCAGTTGCTGCCGGGCGAGCGCGGCATTCGCGTGTCGACGGCAGCTGGCAACCTCGTTCTTGCGGGCAATGTCTCGAGCGCCACGGCCGCGCAGCAGGCGACGGAAATCGCGCGCGCCTATGCCAACGCGCAGCCGTCCGAGCAAACCCAGTCCACCTCGAACGCAGTGGGCAACGGTATGTCGGGCGGGAACTCCCAGGTTTCCAGCTCCGGCAACTCGTCCGGCATCATCAATATGATGACGCTCGATTCGCCGCAGCAGGTCATGCTCGAGGTGAAGGTCGCGGAAGTATCGAAGACCGTCATGGATCAGCTCGGCTCGGCGTTGAACCTCCAAGGCGGTTTCGGGTCGTGGACGGGGGCGTTGGTGACGAGCCTGCTTCAAGGCGTGAACACCATCGTGGCGGCCAGTAAATCCAACAGATTGCCGTTCAAGATTGCCGCGGACGCGCAAAAGAGCGACCAGCTCACGAAGATTCTTGCCGAACCGAATCTCGTGACCATCAGCGGTCAGGAAGCTTCGTTCCTCGCCGGTGGCAAGGTCTTCATCCCGGTGCCCCAAACCAATGTCGGAAACGTGACCACCGTCACGCTGCAGGAAGAAGAGTTTGGCGTCGGGCTCAAATTCACGCCAACAGTGCTCGGCAACGGCCGCATCAATCTGAAGGTCGCGCCCGAGGTCTCGGAGCTCTCTCCCACTGGTGTCGCGGTCAGCGCCACGGGTGTCAGCACATCGGCGATTCTGCCGCTCATCACGACCCGGCGTGCGTCGACGACGGTCCAGATGAACGACGGTGAATCGTTCGCGATCGGCGGCCTCATCAGCAACAACGTCACAGGCGCGCTGAAAGCCTTTCCGGGCCTCGGCGAAGTGCCCGTCATCGGCGCGCTGATGCGCAGCACTGATTTCCAGCAAGACCGGACCGAGCTCGTATTCATCATCACCCCTCACCTCGTGAAACCGCTGCCGGCCGGCCAATATCCGTTGCCGACCGATAGCTTCACTCAACCGAAGGATATCGACGTCTACGCCACCGGCAACATGGAAGGCCGCGGCGCGAAGGCCATGCAGCCGGCGACGGCGGCACCGTCCGCCGCGAATACGCCCGCGCAGCCGAGCCTGCCCGCAGCCCCGCCCGCTTCGCAGACTAGCGAGCCGGCCACCGCGCCCGCGCCGCGCAAGCTGGCGCCGCAGGCCGCCCCGGTCGAGACGACTTCAGTGCTGCACGATGCGCCCGCGCCTGTCTCGACGACGCCTGTTGCCGCAACGGAGATCGCCACGGCGCAGATAGCCGCGGATCCGGCGCGCACGCCGGCAGAGGGCGCGCAGGCGGCACGCGTAGCTCGAATCGAGGCCGCGGCGGCGCGCATCGCGGCTCGTGACAAGCAGGCGGTCGCGATGTCGGGCACGTCGAAAAGCCCAGTGCGGCACTGATGCGATATCAACGTACGAAAGTACGAAGGGGAAAATCTCATGAAACGCGATTACGTTACTTCGTTGCGCCGTGTGCTTGCCATCGCGCCGGTCTTCGCGGCGCTCGGCGGGTGCATGACGAGCACGCCAATCTGGGATGCGCATTTCGGCGAAGCGGCCCGCTCCGTCGTCCAGGCGCAGATCATCGATCCGCAAGCGGCTGAGCACCACCCGTCGACACAGGGTGTAGACGGCAGCGCCGCAGTCTCCGCGATGCGTCGCTACGACAAATCGTTCAGCCCCGCGCAGCAGCAGTCGGGGAACCCGTTCGTCATCGGCATAGGCGCCGGCGGCGGAAGCAATCAATGAGACAGCACCTGCGCGGGAGACGATCATGAATTGCAATGGTCAAACGGGGATGCGCGGCGCGCCGAGACGAAAAGAGCGCGGTGCTGTCGCAATCATGGTCGCTCTCGCGCTCGTCGCGCTCATCGGGTTCGTCGGGCTCGCGCTCGATCTCGGCAAGCTCTACGTCGTCAAAAGCGAGCTGCAAAACAGTGCGGATTCGTGTGCGCTCGCGGGTGCCCGTGACCTGACCGGCGCAACGATCGACCTGTCCGTGCCGGAAGCGGCCGGCATCTCGGCCGGCCACTATAACTACGCGTTCTTCCAAAAAAATCCCGTTCAGTTGTCGGTCGAGAGCAACGTGACGTTCAGCGATTCGCTGAGCAACCCGTTCTTGCCGAAAAGCTCCGTTTCGAATCCGAGCAAGGTGAAGTTCATCAAGTGCACGACCGCGCTCACGAATATATCGAACTGGTTCATCGAGGTGCTCGATATGCTGCCTGGCGTGTCGATCGCCAATGCAGACGTATCGGCGTTCGCAGTCGCGACGATCAGCCCAGCCCAGACGACCTGCGCGATTCCAGTGTTCGTTTGCAAGGCAGGCACGCAAGTGAACCCGCCCATCGCCGGACAAAGCTACTCGGTTGGACAATGGATCGCATCCAAGACGGGCTCGCCCCCCAGCTATGGCGCGGGCAACTTCGGATGGGCAGCACTCGACGGAAGCAACAACGCGGTCTCGATCAGAAACGAGTTGACCTCGAACTACTGCAGCATGCCTGCCACCGGATCGTCCGTCGGCTCGCCCGGCAACAAGCTGACCGACGACGGTGCATGGAACAGCCGCTTCGGCCTCTACCAGAACCCCTACAAGCAGGCGAGTGCAACGCCTGACTTCACGGGCTTCGCCTACACGTACCCCAAGACTTGGCCAACCCCGTCCAACGCATATCCGGACTTCGTCAAGCAGCGCGCAAAGTTCTCCGCCTATCAAGGCGATGCCATCACGGGGCTCAAAACAGCGGGTTCGTCGTCGACAACCGCCTATACGGCGGGCGCCGATCGACGGCTGGCCCTCGCACCCGAGGTGGACTGCACGCAATTGCTGAGCGGCCACAAGGCATCGATTCTCTGGTGGGACTGCGTCCTGATGCTCGATCCGATGGAAAGCGGCGGCGGCGCAGGGCCCGTTCACCTCGAATACGAGGGTAAATCGACAGACGCGAGCGTGCCATGCGCGACCCATGGCGTCCCCGGCAACAGTAATTCCGTCGGGCCTCTCGTTCCCGTGCTCGTGCAATGAGCGAGGCCGCCATGAAAGCACGCCAGTTCAAACAGAGATCCCACAAGCGCACCAGCGGCGCGGCCATGGTCGAGTTCGCCATCGTCCTGATTCCGCTCATCGTATTGGCGATGGGCGTGGCGGAGTTCGGCCACGCCATCTGGCAATACGATGCGCTGACCAAGGGGACCCGCGACGCGGCGCGTTATCTGTCGACCTATCTGCCGACCGATCCCACCTACCCGATCTCGGAAGCGAAGTGCCTCGTCGTCTATGGCAGTACGACATGTGGAGGGGCGCCGCTCGTCAGCGGCCTGACGACCGCGATGGTGACCATTTGCGATGCGAGCAGCTCGGCGGGATGCACCGATTCGACCGACCCGCCAGCGTTTTCAAACGTGCCGACCTACGACACGAACAACGGTGCTGCGGGCGGCACGCAATCGGGCAGCATCAGCCTGGTCGAGGTGAAGATCTCGGGCTTCCCGTACACCCCGATCGAGCCGTACTTCAAGCTCGGGACCTTCAATTTCGACAACATATTCACCGTCATGAGGCAGGTGTCATGAACGCGCGCGCTCATCCCCGTGCTGCATCGCGCCGCCGGCAGCGCGGTGCGGCAATCGTCGAATTCGCCATCGTCGCCGCGGTGTTCTGCACACTGCTCATCGGCATCTTCGAGTTCGCCCGCGTCCTCTATTACTGGAATACGGCCAGCGAGGCGGTGCGCCTCGGGGCGAGGACCGCAGTCGTCTGCGACGCCGATGCGACCGTCGTCAAGCAGCGCATCACTAAGCTGCTGCCACTGCTTTCCGCCGCGAACGTCGATCTCGCGTATACCCCGTCAGGCTGCGACTCCGACTCGGACACCGCGCGCAACAGTTGCACTTTCGTCACGGTCAGCGTCACCAATGTCAGCGTGCAAACCATGATTCCATTCATTCCGCTCACGCTCACCATGCCACCGCTCACCACCACGTTGCCACGCGAGAGCCTCGCCACCTCGACGGGCGGCACGGTTTGCCAATAACCCCTGACAGCTTTACATACGATCATGATCGACATACTCAGCATTTCGAAAGACGCCTCGCGCCTCACGGAGATCGTGAGATTGATCGGCACATGTGGCAGCTATCGAACCACGCGGACCGTCGGCAGCCCTTCTCAGCTTGCACAGCGCGGCGACGGCCTCGATGCGTTCGACGTTCTCATCGTCGACGCGATCTCCCTCGACGACGCGGAGCTTACCGTCATCGCGGAGCTCAACCAACGATACGACCGGCTCACGTGCGTGCTGCTGACGCCCGACGCATCGCCGCAGACGCTGATCGCCGCCATGCGCGCGGGCTTCCGCGATGTGCTCGGCTGGCCGCTCGATCAGCACTCGCTCGGCGAAGCGCTGCTTCGCGCCGAGAGCAAGCGTTCGCTCAGCGGTGGCCGCGAGACGCGCATCGTGTCGTTCATCGCGTCCAAGGGTGGCAACGGCACAACGCTGATCGCGGGCAATGTGGCTCACGCGATCTCCGCGAGCCGGCAAAAACGCGTTCTATTGATAGACCTCGATCAGCTTTACGGCGACGCGGCATTTCTCGTGACGAACGAGACACCACCGTCGACGTTGCCGCAGATGTGCGGGCAGATCGAGCGGATGGACTCAGCGTTTCTCGACGCAAGCCTGTTACGCGTAAGCGAGACGTTTCATGTGCTGGCCGGTGCGGGCGATCCCGTGAAAGCGGGTGAGCTGCACCATGAACAACTGGAATGGCTTCTCGGCATCGCCGTCCCCCGCTACGACTTCGTCATATTCGATCTTGGACAGTTGGTGAACCCCCTGTCGATGCTCGCGCTCGATAAAAGCGACGAAATCCACATGGTGCTCCAACCGGGAATGCCGCACGTGCGCGCCGGCCGACGCCTGCGCGAAATCCTGGCCTCGCTCGGCTATGGGTCCGACAGCCTACGGCTGCTGCTGAACCGCCACACGCGCGATGCCGAGCGCGCGCGCGCAACGCTCGAAGAGGTACTCGACATGTCGCCCTATCAGGTGCTGCCCGAGGACGCCGACGTCGTTCGGGCAGCGCTAGAAGAAGGCGTACCCGTTTCAAGCGTCAAGCGTTCGAGCGGCATCGCGCGCGCCCTGCAGCAACTGGCGGACAACATCGTCGATCGCGTACCCGCGGCCGCGCGCGGGCGCGTTCGCACCGAAGCGCGTTCCCTGCGTTTTTTCGGGCGTAGCGTGGCGCCGAAGCTCAAGACAATGTAAGCAAGGATGGGGAGAAGATCATGTCGTTACGTGAGCAGATATCCGGGCAATTCGTGAAATCGTTCGGCGAACGCAACGGTGCGCCGGGCAACGGCATGGCCCGTTCCGCCTACCAGACGCTCAAACGGGACGTGCACCATGCGGTGCTCGATCGCGTCGAACTGGAGCGGCTCGCACGCATGCCGACCGAACAGGTGCGCGACGAAATCGGCGCACTGATCGCTCGGATACTGGACGAGGAACGGGTGCCGGCCAACGACCAGGAACGCAAGCAGCTCATCGTCGACGTCTACGACGAAATGTTCGGCTTCGGCCCGCTGGAAGCGCTGCTGCGCGATCCGACCATCTCCGACATTCTCGTCAATACGTCCAGGCAGACTTACATCGAGCGTAAAGGCAAGCTCGAGCTGACCGATGTGACTTTCTACGACGACGCTCATCTGATGAAGGTGATCGAAAAGATCGTCTCTCGTGTCGGCCGCCGCATCGACGAATCGAGCCCGATGGTCGATGCCCGGCTGCCGGATGGCTCGCGCGTCAATGCGATCATTCCCCCTTCGGCTATCGACGGCCCTCTGGTCTCGATCCGCCGTTTTTCGGTCAATCCCCTGAAAATCTCGGACTTGATCGACCTGCAGACCCTCACGCCGCCCATGGCGGAGCTGCTCGACGCACTCGCCCGCGCAAAGGTCAATATCCTCGTCTCGGGCGGCACCGGCAGCGGCAAAACCACGCTGCTCAACATTCTGTCCGGATTCATCCCCGAAGACGAGCGCATCGTCACGATCGAAGACGCCGCCGAATTGCAGCTGCGGCAACCGCACGTGCTGCGGCTCGAAACGCGGCCGCCGAACATCGAGGGACGCGGCGAAATCACGCAGCGCACACTGGTGCGCAATGCACTGCGCATGCGTCCGGATCGCATCATCCTCGGCGAGGTGCGCGGCGCGGAAGCGCTCGACATGCTCGCCGCAATGAACACCGGTCACGAGGGTTCTCTCGCGACCATCCACGCGAATACGCCTCGCGACGCACTGACCCGGCTCGAAAATATGATCAGCATGGCCGGCATGGGATTGCCGCCCAAAACGATGCGCCAGCAGGTCGCCTCCGCGATTTCCGTCGTCATTCAGGCCACGCGGCTCACCGATGGCCGTCGCAAGATCGTCAGCATTCAGGAACTGACGGGGATGGAGGGTGAGATCATCAACATGCAGGAGATCTTCACGTTCAAGCGCTCCGGGGTCGACAAGAACGGCTCGGTGCGCGGGCACTTCTGCGCGACGGGTGTGCGGCCCAAGTTCGCCGAGCGGCTGCAAGCGTTCGGCGTCCACTTGCCCGACGAGCTCTACGATCCGGCCCGCCGCTACGAGACGACCTGACCCGTGCCCAAGGAGGCCGAGATGGACCCGATTTTCTACGCGTTTATCGTCTTGCTGTTCGTAGCCGTCGTGCTTGCGCTCGAAGGCGGCTACCTTTGGTGGAATAGCCGTCATGGCCCTGCTGCGCGCCGCATTGAATCCCGCATCCGCACGCTCTCGGCCGGCGGACAAGTGCAAAAGGAACGCCTGACGATCCTGAAGGACCGGATGCTGCGCGAATCGAACACGCTCGAAAAGCTTCTGGTGCAGTTGCCTCGCATGCAGACGCTCGATTTATTCATCCATCAATCGGGCATGAGTTGGTCCTGTTCCCGGCTCATCGCAACCAGTGCGGCCTTGCCTGTCATCGTGTTGTTCGTCGGCTTGCTTCTCCCGGTGCCCGTTCTCTTCGTTCCGCTGGTTGCGCTCACAACGGGTGCATTGCCCTACCTCCATGTCCGCCGTCGCCGAGCCAAGCGGCTCGCGCAGATCGAAAAGCAATTGCCTGAGGCTGCCGATGCCATCAGCCGCGCGCTGCGCGCCGGCCATTCGTTTCCGAGCGCGCTCGACATGGTGGCCACGGAGTTCACCGAACCCGCAGCCGGGGAATTCCGCATCGTGTTCGATGAAATCAACTACGGGGTTCCGCTCAACGATGCTTTGCTGAACCTCGCCAAGCGCGTTCCGATACGGGATTTACGCTACTTCGTGATCGCCGTGCTGATCCAGCGCGAAACGGGCGGCAACCTCGCCGAAGTGCTCGACGGCATCGCGTTTCTTATCCGCGAGCGGTTCAAGCTCTTCGACAAGGTCCGCGTGCTGTCTGCCGAAGGCAAGTTATCGGCATGGGTGCTCGGCTTGCTGCCCTTTATCACGGCCGGCGCCATGTCGGTCCTCAACCGTTCGTTTCTCGAAGTCCTGTGGACCGACCCCGCAGGCTTCAAAGTGATCGGCGTGATGGCCTTTTTGATGGTGGCTGGCATCTATTCGATGCGCCGCATCATTCGCATCCGCGTATGACATCCGCGCCAGTGAGGCGCGGTCGATGACAGCAAGGAGGATCCATCGTGCAATCGCCCAACTCCATGAACATACTGCTTTTTATCGGCCTCTTTGCATTCGTGTCTGCGGGCGTTTTAAGCGCCATGCTGATCATGTCGCCTCGTGACATGAAAAAGCGCATCGAGCAGGCTGGAGGCATCTCCCCGTCTGGGCTGTCGGCTGCCGAAGAGACGACCACCGGCGCCTGGCTGCAGAAGATCGCCGATATCTCTCAGCCGATCGCCAAGCTCTCTACCCCCAAGGAAGGATGGGAAAACTCTGCCCTGCGCGTCCTCCTGATGAATGCGGGCTGGCGCTCGCCGAATGCCGCGGCCCTCTATTTCGCGGCGAAAACAGCCCTTGCCCTACTGCTTCCCCTGGCGGCGTTGCCGTGGCTCACCCGCACGTCGCTCGCGAGTACGCCGATGGAAATGGCGGGGGTGCTCGTCGTGCTCGGCGCCTGCGGCAACTATTTGCCCAATACCATCCTCAGGCGGCGCGTGAAGTCGCGCAAGCGCACGATCTTCGAGGACTTTCCCGATGCGCTCGATCTGCTGACGGTCTGCATCGAAGCGGGTCTCAGTCTCGATGCGGGGCTCATGAAGGTCTGCGAGGAAATCAAGATACGCAGTGTCGTCGTCGCGAGCGAGCTCGAGCTAATGCTGATTGAAATGCGCTCCGGATTCACACGCGAAAAAGCGTTGCGCAATCTGGCGCTGCGCACCGGTGTCGATGACATCGATTCATTCGCGACCATGCTGATTCAGGCCGAACGCTTCGGTACGAGCATCGCGGATTCGCTGCGCGTGCTCTCGGATACGCTGCGCACGCGCAGGCGCATGCGCGCCGAGGAGCAGGCCGCCAAAATCGCACTGAAGCTCCTGATCCCGCTCGCGTTCTGCATCTTCCCGGCGTTGCTGACCGTATTGCTGGGACCCGCGTTCATTCACGTCTATCGGGTCCTCCTGCCGACCATGACAGGCTCAGGCGGTTGAATACATTGAGCGAAGGGCAGATCACGAGACCCCAAACGCTAACGCCGAGCCACCAACCCAACCACATCGAAACGACTTGGCCCTTCGCGGCACGACATGGTAAACAAACATTCAACCCATGCGTGCATCGAAGGAGCCAGCCGTGATTCGTAAAACGCTCAATGCTTCCCGCTTGCGGGATGAGGTGTCCCGTCGGATCCACCGCATCCACGAAATCGTAGAGGACGGCGTCAAGATAAGCGTGCCCCGGCCGCACAAACAAGAGCCCGATGCTTCAGGCTGTAATTGGACGATGAAGCATTTCGGCAATGCGGTGGGTTACGAACGGTTCGTCGCCGAGGTGCTGAAAGCAGTCCGCTCCGAATACAACCTATTCGACGACAGCGAGGCGAAAGACGTCCGCGATCCTTTCGGCGGTTAGCCCCGCGCCGGCCGGCGATCTAACGGCCACCTGCCCGACCGGACTCCGCTTGCAGGTTGCGCGTTCTCGAAGCATCGCCTTCGCCGGGGATGATTCCGGCCGCGTCGCGCGCGTCGCGCACCTGGCGCGGCTGTTCGCCAATATCGGGAGCCGGTGTCCGCATGAACGCCTGCAAAAGCAGCTTCGCCGCGGCGCGGATCTGCCCGAGGCGATGCCGATACGAAAGCGCACGCCATAAGCGGGCCGGATCGAATTCGGCATAGCGCGCCTCGCGTTCGATGAGCGCCTTACTGCCGGGCAGGTGCAGGAACTCGCACCGGCTGAACCAATAGAGATTACGGTGTGTATTGCCCGGCCAATGGCGACCCACGGCCTGATAGGCTCCGACTTCCACGACCGATTGCCCCTGTTCCACGAGCAGGCAAAGCGCCGCCGAAATGAACGCTTCGTCGCCATGATGATTGAGGTGGCCGATTTCGTCGATATAACGGCGGAAACAAGGCCGCGCCTGATCGACGAGGCGCTCGAGAAATGTCGCGGTACACAGTAAAAACTCGCCGCCGTACCAGCGCGGATTGACCAGGGACCGCCCCGCCGCAATCTCCAGATCGGCAATGACGCGCGGACTGCCATACGCCGGAAACACCTGATCCGAAATATCGAAGACACCCGCGCCGAGCGTCGCCGCCCGGTCCACGATCCCGCGTGCAAGCGGGCGTAACGCCACCATATCGGTATCGAGCAATAAAAACAGCGTGTCGCGCGGCATGCGCTTCGCCACTTGCGCCATCAAATCGAGTTTGAAATGCGCCGCATAAAACGGCGTGGTCTTGGGCAGAGCCGTATGGGTCGTCTCCAGCTCATGCACGACAGGCCGAGCGTCTTCGGGCGTCGCCGCAAGCACGGCGTGAACCGTATCGACAGCATTCGTATAGATATTGAGCCGGGGCATGCCGGCGCGCAGCAGCGACCTGTTCAGGCATACGGCCTGCCGCACATACGAAGTGGGATCCTTGCCCCGCCAGTTCGGGCTCGCAGCTGCCCCGCTGTCGAGATAGACGAGCGAGCACGGCATGATCTGCCGGGATGCTGTGCGCTGCAAATCTGCGATGCGCCAAGGATCAGAGATGTGTCGTCTCGTCATTTGCGGTATCCGCCGCCCTGAAACACGACCGCCGACGCAATCCCCGTGCCCGCCAGGGCGGTACATATGCATCGAGCGGCGCGGCCCCCGTACCGGATTCGCCGACCCGGGTCCGATGGCAATGCAGGCTCTCTTTGGTTGGTTTCACGATTATCTTCACTATTACCCTGCCGTTTTCGCCATGTTGGCGTCACCGTGCGCCCAACGATGTGAGCCATCGAACGCTTTACCCGCGTTTCATCGTTCGAATCGCGGGCTGGGGGCGATTTGCGCCACAATGGCGAGACCGGCCCAACGCCTTTTGTCCCTTTTCCGCCATGCCGCTTTCCACGTTTACACCGTTTACGCCCGGTACGCTTTGGCCTTCGATCGTGCGCCGAACGAAACATGCCATCGAGTCGGGTGCGTTGCATTCGATCGATACCGTCGCGACGACCGTCGAGGCTTGCGGCGTGCGCTTCGTGATACGGCAAGTGTCGAGCCTCGCGCATAAGGCGGGCGAACGCGATGCGCCTTCGGCCGATCCGTTCCTCCCTTACGATCCGGATCTATTTGTGGCCGATGTATCGGCAACGCATGTCGCGCTGCTAAATAAATTCAATATCGTCGAGCACCACCTCGTGATCCCCACGCGTGCCTTCGAGGAGCAGGAGAACCTGCTCGGCTTGGCCGATTTCGAAGCGTGGTGTGCCTGCCTCGCCGAATTCGACGGCCTCGGCTTCTATAACGGCGGGGATGCAGCCGGAGCGAGTCAGCGGCACAAACACATGCAGATCTTGCCGTTGCCGCTCGGCCTGGACGGCACGGGCGTACCGATCGAAACGCTTTTTGCCGATGCGCAGCAGGGCGAGCAGGCCAGTACGCTGCCGCACTTGCCTTTCGAGCATGCATTCACCTGGCTTACGCCCTCGGCGCCCGAGCATGCCGCATGGGTGGCGTTCGAGCGCTATGAGGCACTACTTGACGCGCTCGAACTCGGCGTCGAGCGCCACGACGCTTCGGCTTGCCCGCCGCAGCGCGCGCCCTATAGCCTGCTGTTCACTCCGCGCTGGATGCTGCTCGTGCCGCGGACGACCGAATGCGTCGAAGGCATTTCGATCAATGCGCTGGGCTTCGCCGGTTCGCTCGTCGTACGTGATGCCGCACAACTGGATACGATCCGGCAGCTCGGCCCGTTGGAAGTGCTGCGCCGCGTCGCGCGTGCACCTCGGTCCGGTGTATCGTCGGCATGAGCGTACGCGCCGATTCTCCGGACTGCTTGACGATGTCGAAAACCTGTCTTTTCCGCGGCGCGGCTCGCATGGCGATCGCGTCGCTGTGTATTGCGCTCGCGGCATGTGCGTCCCTATCGCCGAGTTCGCGCGAGGCGGTCTATCGCGATCCCATCGCGCTGTTCCCGCTCGCGGCTTACGACCAAAATGTCGACCGCTGGATCGACCCCTCGAGCCCCAACTACGATCAGCCGTTTCTGAACTCGCGCGAGCAACGGGCCCATCTCGACGCGCTCTACGCGCGCTACTTCGGCACGCAAGCCAACGCTCCTTCGCCGTGGAACGGCGCGTTCATCGCGGCGCGGCTCTACGGTCAGGGGGGAACGGATATCGCCGATCTCCAACGCAGGCACATCGCGCTTTACGACAACACGGGCAAGAGCGAACGGCGCATCGGCTATGGACAGAACTATCGGCCGCATACCGCCGCGTGGATCGATTCCATCGAAACGAACATGGATATCGCACAGTTCACGCAAGCCCCGAGCTACCGGGACGCGGCGCGCGCGATCGCAACCGACAATCTATTCGTGCGCGAACTCCCGACGACCGACCCGTCGTACTACTCGCACCAGATCGCCGGCGAGGGTTATCCGTTCGATAACCTGCAGGTGACGGCCGTCAGGCCCGGCACGCCGCTCTATGTGATCGGCCGCAGCGCGGATCGCGCCTGGGCTTACGTCCAGACACCCGATGTGCAGGGATGGGTGCAGGCGCCGGGTGTCGCGAGCGTCGACGAAGCCTTCGTCACGCGATGGCGTGCGGCCGCGCGCGCGGCATGGGGCGCGGTCATCGCCGCGTCGGTCCCGGTCAGCGACGACACCGGCGCGTTCCGCTTTTACGCCCCCGCAGGCACCCTGCTGCCGTTGGCGACGCCGAGTTTGCCGGCTGCTGGCGTGGCCCAAACGGGCGCTTATCCGGTATGGGTCCCCGTGCGCGACATCGACGGTCATGCCGTCCTCCATCGCGCCACACTGCGCACTTCCGAGATCGCGCCGATGCCGTTCGCCGCAACGCCGAGACATTTGGCGCTGCTCATGAAAGCACTGATCGGGCGCCCGTACGGTTGGGGCAACGTCGGCCTTTATAACGATTGCTCGTCGGAACTGCAGAGCATCTTTGCCGCGTTCGGCGTATGGTTGCCGCGCCATTCATCGACCCAGATGGGCGCGGGCCGCATGACCGATCTATCCGACGCGACGCCCGCCGAGCGCATTGCATTCCTCGTCCAGCATGGCGCGCCGATGCGCACGCTCGTCTATATCGGAGGCCACGTCATGCTCTACCTGGGCAATACGGTTCGAGACGGCCAGACCGTTCCGCTCGTCTATCAGGACATCTGGGGCCTGCGGCCGGCCGATAACAGCCGGCGCGCCGTTATCGGCGGCTCGGTGATTTTTCCGCTTTTATTGAGCATTCCGGAAGATCCGCTTCTGCAATCGCTTGCGGCCACCCCGGTGTTCAAAATCAGCATCCTCGGCGAGCCGAGGAGCGCAACAACCGCCCCCGAGGAGGACAACGCGGCGGGTTGACGGGCGCGCTCCTGCCTCTATTGCGGCAACGTCTCGCCACGCGTCTCCGGTGCGAACGGAATGATGAAAAGGCCGACGACGAACGCAATCGCCGTCAGCGCAACGGGCACGCCCAGCGTGTGCGTCTGCACGACGGCGGCGCCGAGCAGAAAATTCACCCCGGCGCCGACGAAACGGCCGAACGAAGTACAAAAGGCGAACGCCGTTGCCCGGACGCGCGTTTCGAACTGCTCGGGCAACCACAGACTGAACAGCGCGAAGTTTCCGCCAAAAAAGCCCAGCGCAAAAAGCCATGCAATGAACGGCGCAAGGCCGTTCGGTAAATAGAAGGCCCAGCCGAAGCTTCCGACGATCGAAACAGCCATGCCGCTAAAGTAGAAGGCGAGCGTCTTTTTACGGCCGATGCGCTCGGCGAGCGGCGGCAACGCGAGGCAGCCCAGAATCGTGCCGATCGACAGGAGACCCGTTGCGAGCGATGCCGTCTTGATCGCATCGGCCTTGCCCATCCCGGCCTTGACGGCGAGCTGGATGACGGCCGACGGCTCATAAACGGCACCGGCCCAGAGCCCGACGATGGCAATGGTCAGCAATGCGCAGGCCACCCAGGTTCGGCGCCGATAGCCGGCGCCGAGAATTTCACGCAGCGGGTGCGAGTGCACGACGCGCGCTTCGACCTTCTGCCACTTCTCCGGCTCTTTCACGCGCAGCAGGATCAGAATGGCGACGACGACCGGGACAGCGCCCGTCAAAAACATCGCGCGCCAGCCGAAATGCACGCCAATGGTGTAATTGAGTGCGGCCGCGAGGAAAAAGCCCGCATAGTATCCGGTCTGCAGGTAGCCCGCGCCCATCTTGCGGCGATCCTCGGGCCATGCTTCGGCGACGTACGTGCCCGCAAGCGCCCATTCGCCGCCGATGCCGACCCCCGCCAGGAATCGATAGAAGCCGAGTTGCCATACATCGTGTGCGGTGGCGGAAAGACCCGTGAAAATAGCGAACGTGAAGATCGTCCCGGCGAGCACCTTGGTGCGCCCGAAGCGGTCGGCGAGCGGCCCCCAGATGAAGGACAACCCCCAGCCCACGAGAAACAGAGCAAAGAGAATCGAGCCCGCGAGCCCGATGTTGGCCGGCGTTGCCGCGTAGCCGGAACGCGGCAGCAATTCCGTCAGCGCGGGCGTCAGCACCAACGCATAGATGAACGAGTCCATCCCGTCCAGCGTCCATCCGGCCCACGCGCCCCAGAAGCCCGCAATCTGCGAACGGTTGAGCGGCGTGCGACGTCGCGCGGCGCGCGCGCTATCGGTTATCGAATTCATCAAACTCCTCCTAAGGTACCGTTCGACGGTTCAGCCCCGCGGAACTCCCCCTGCATACCGCAAGGGTTTGTCCCATTCCTATATCGAATATTTTGTATATAATATCGAGCATGATGAACGAAGCAATGGATCGTTTACCCTCGGGCACCGGCGACGCGCTGCCGCGGGGCACCCTGTCGATCGCACCGCGCACGAGTGCCGCGAAAATGGTGGCCGACGCGTTACGCGCGGCCATCGTCGACGGCACGCTTGCACCCGGTGCGCCGCTCCGGCAAGACGCGCTCGCGCGTCACTTCTCTGTCAGCGCGATTCCGGTTCGCGAGGCGCTGCGCCAGCTCGAAACCGAGGGCTGGGCGAAGGTCGAAATGAACAAGGGCGCGACAGTGGCTCCGTTGAGCGCCGACGAAGCACGCGAGATCTACGAGATCAGGGCCTCGCTGGAAAGCCTCGCCATCGCCTGCGCGATTCCGGCGCACACCGACGCTACACTGCACGACGCTCAAGCGCTTTGCGAAGCGGCGCGCCTGGAGCCCGATCCGGCGCTCTACGTCGCGCGCAACGAAGCGTTTCATATGAGCCTCTACGCGCCGTCGCGGCGCCCGCAGCTCATCGAACTCATCACCACGCTGCATCGCCGCGGCGAGCGCTACCTGCGCGTCAAGTTCGGCCTGCCCGATCACAAAAGCGTGTCCGACCGCGAGCATGCGGCGTTGATGCGGGCGGTGCGCAAGCGCGACGTCCCCACGGCGCAGAAATTGCTGAGCGCGCATTTGCTCGGTACCGGAGAATTGCTCTACCGCCTCCTGAGCGAAAGCGGGAACGAGAGCATGAACGCATCTGGCGTCGCTACAACGAATGCCAACGCGGCACGCAAGCGCCGCGCGGCGGCGCCAAATTTGCTGAAAGACTGATCGCCGTGCGCTCCCTCACCGAGCGACCCATTTCGAGCCAACCCGAGCCGACTTGCCGATGAATTCCGTTGCCGACACGACCGCCAAACGCTCATGGACCACCTTGCGGGACGAAAAGGCGCGGCGCATGGCCGTCGTTTCGCCGTGGCTCGCCGACGGGGTGTTACCTCGCGAGCGCATCGTCGACGCACTCGAAGCGCTGATTCGCCCCGGCGACCGCGTGGCCCTCGAAGGGGACAACCAGAAGCAGGCGGACTTTCTCTCGCGCTCGTTCGCGCAAGTGGATCCGGCGACGGTCAGCGGGGTGCACCTGCTGATTTCGAGCATCAGCCGCCCCGAGCATCTGACGCTGTTCGAGCGCGGTATCGCGCACAAGGTCGACTTCTCGTTCGCAGGGCCGCAGAGCCTGCGCGTTGCGCAACTGCTCGAAGACGGTCAACTCGAAATCGGCGCCATCAATACCTATGTCGAACTCTATGCGCGCATGTTCGTCGATCTGACGCCGCACGTAGCGCTGCTGTGCGCCGAAAAGGCCGACCGTCACGGCAACCTCTATACGGGACCGAACACCGAGGACACGCCGACGATTGCCGAAGCGGCCGCATTCCGGCACGGCATCGTGATCGTTCAGGTCAACGAAATAGTCGACGTCTTGCCGCGCGTCGACATTCCCGGCTCGTGGGTCGATGTCGTAGTCGTTGCGGACCGGCCGTTTGCCGTCGAACCGCTTTTCACACGCGATCCCCGGCATATCGGCGATTTGCAGGTGCTCACCGCGATGATGACGATACGCGGCATCTACGAAGCCTACGGCGTCACGTCGCTGAATCACGGCATCGGGTTCGACACGGCTGCGATCGAATTGATCTTGCCGACCTATGGCGCCGAGTTGGGCCTGAAGGGCAAGATCTGCCGTAACTGGACGCTGAACCCGCATCCCACGTTGATCCCGGCGATCGAATCCGGCTGGGTCGAGAGCGTTCATTGCTTCGGCAGCGAAGTCGGCATGGAAGCCTATATCGCCGCGCGGCCCGACGTATTCTTCACCGGCAGCGACGGCAGCCTGCGCTCGAACCGCGTGCTGTGCCAACTGGCGGGGCAGTACGGCGTCGATCTCTTTATCGGCTCGACGCTGCAGATCGACGCCGATGCCAATTCGTCGACGGTCACGCGCGGGCGGCTGGCGGGATTCGGCGGCGCGCCGAACATGGGCCACGATCCGCGCGGGCGCCGTCATGCGACTCAACCGTGGCTGAAGCTTCTGACGGCGCAGGCGCCGGCCGCGGGCGCCGAACGCGCGGAGATCGCGCGTGGCCACAAGCTCGTCGTCCAGCTGGCCGAGACGTACAAAAAAGGCGGAGAGCCGACTTTCGTCGACGAACTCGACGCCGTGGCCGTGGGTGCAAAAAGCGGCATGGCGATCGCGCCCGTCATGATTTATGGCGACGACGTCAGCCACGTGGTCACGGAAGAAGGCATCGCCTATCTGCACAAGGCCCAAGGTATCGAGGAGCGGCGCGCCGCGCTCGCGGCCGTGGCCGGCGTGACGCCGATCGGCCTGCGCGCAAAGCCGGAGCGCACGGCCGAGTTGCGGCGGCGCGGCATCGTCGCCTATCCGGAAGACCTCGGTATCCGTCGCGCACAGGCGAAACGCTCTCTGCTCGCGGCACGCAGCATCGACGATCTCGTGGCATGGTCGGGCGGTCTGTACGCGCCCCCTGCCCGTTTCAGGAGCTGGTAACCCGTGCCCCCCGCCCCGATGCGCGTCCCGGCGAACACCGCCCGAGAGCTTCGCGACAGCGCGGCCAATCCGGCGTCCCTGCTCGCCGCGTTTGCGCTCGAGTCGCTGATCGAGGAAGCGCAGTTGACGCCGAAACCCGCGCTCGTGGACCGGCGCGGCAGCGGCGCTCACCGCGATCTCGATCTCGCGCGCATGTTGCGCTCGGCGCACGCGCTCGAACCCACGTTCGCCGCATTGGCTCGCGCGACCCGCGGGCAGCGGCCGTCCGCCGCGCTGCGCAGCGAGCTCGCTGCACTCGGCCGCGCGGGCGAGAGAGCGATGATGGAGGCCACCGACGGCAGCAATGCGCATCGCGGTGCAATCTGGATCATCGGGCTGCTCGTTGCGGGCGCAACGATCGCGCACGACACCGAACGCGCCTGGCAGCCTCGCAGCATCTGCGCATACGGTGCGCGAATCGCCTGCTTCCCCGATTACGCGGCGCCGTTGCTGCCGGCTGACAGCAACGGTGCGCGCGTTCGCCAGCGGTATGGCGTGGGCGGCGCGCGCCGCGAGGCGCAAGACGGCTTTCCACACGTCATCGAGCATGGACTGCCTGCGCTCGAGGCGGCGCGGCGGCGCGGTCACGGCGAAAACGCCGCGCGCATCGACGCCCTGCTCGCCATCATGGTCTCGCTCGACGACACCTGTTTGCTGCATCGCGCAGGCCGGCCAGCCCTCGAGACCGCCCAACGCGGCGCACGCGAAGTGCTCGCCTGCGGCGGCAGTGCGAGCCTCGCGGGCCGAGCGGCGCTTTACCGGCTCGATCGCCGCCTCGTCGCGATGAACGCATCGCCGGGCGGTGCGGCCGATCTTCTCGCAGCCACCCTCTTCATCGACAAGCTGGTGCGGTACGGCACCGGCAGGAGCCCAGACGAATGGAGTATTTAACGTTCGAGTATCCCGCGCAACATGCCGTGACATCGCGCGCACATGTTGGCGTGGTCGGTTCGGGCGATCTCGAAGTGCTGTTGTCGCCGAACGACGCAATGCGCACGCAAGTCGCCGTTCAAACGAGCGTCGACGGTTACGGCCATATATGGAAAAGCGTGCTCGATCGCTTCTTCTCGCGCTTCGACGGCGCCGTGCGCATCGAAATCAACGATTTCGGCGCGACGCCGGGTGTCGTTTCGCTGCGCCTCGCCGAAGCGGTAGAGGCCGTGCAAGCGGCGCGTGACGCTGGCGACGCGGCTGACCCGGGAGCCTCGCGATGACCGATCAGGCAATCACGGCCGCGCCCTTCGTCGCGCGCGAGAGCTTCATCGAACTGGGTGCGCGCGAACGCGCTCGTGCCTTGCTCGACGCGGGCACATTCCGCGAACTCCTGGGACCGTTCGATCGGCTTACTTCCCCTTGGCTGCCGTTGCAAGGCATCGTCTGCCAAGCCGATGACGGTGTCGTCATCGCGCGCGGCACCATCGACGGCGTACCGGCCGTCGTGGCGGCGATCGAATCGGCGTTTCAAGGCGGCAGCATCGGCGAGGTGGCGGGCAGCAAAATCGCCGGGGCTCTCGAGCTGGCGCTGCGCGATTGCGAAAACGGGCGGCCGGTGCGCCCCGTCATCGTCTTCGAAACCGGCGGCGTACGTCTGCAGGAAGCCAACCTCGGCCTGGCCGTCATCGCGGAGATACAGTCCGCCATCGTCTCGTTGCGCCGCCACGTCCCTGTCGTCGGCGTGATCGCCGGTATGGTGGGGTGCTTCGGCGGCATGTCGCTCGCCGCCGCGCTCTGCACGCGGCTCGTCATGACGCGGCAGGGGCGCCTCGGCATGAATGGCCCGGAGGTCATCGAACAGGAAGCGGGCATCGACGAACTCGACGCCAGCGATCGTCTGCGCATCTGGCAGTTGATCGGCGGCGCCCAACGGGTCGCTTCGGGTTTCGCGGATATGCTCGTCGAGGACGACGCCAGCGCGATCGCAACGGCGGTGCATGTCGCCTTTTCGCAAGGCGTGGCGCGTCCGCACCGCAGCGAGGCGGTCCAGCGCTATCTGGACAGCCTCGCGCGCATCGATCCGGCGACGGTCGCACCCGAGGCAATGCGCGCGTTGTTCCGCCCGTGCGGCCGGCAAGACGCATGCGATGACCCCGCTTGCGAGCCGAGCGCCGCGCCACAAGCGAATCGTGAGGAGTCCCAATGAACGAAGCCCCCATGACCCGCGGCGAGCGCTGGATGCGGGCACTCGCGGGCGAGCCGGCGACACCGGCCCCCGTCTGGTGCGCCGATGCACCGCTTGGCGGCACGCGCACGCGCTTCATCGCCGTCGTGCCTGACGAACACAACCGCTTCGTGCGCGCGCGCGACAACGTGGTCGGACTGGAGCAGGGATGGCTGCTCGCTAGTGCGGTGCGGCAGGCCATCGACGAAGATGCCGCGGGCGCACGGCCTCGCCCGATCGTCGCCATCGTCGACGTCAAGAGCCAGGCCTATGGCTATCGCGAGGAAATGCTCGGCATTCATCTCGCCTGCGCAGCAGCCGTCGATGCCTATGCGAGCGCGCGTGTAGCAGGGCATCGTGTCGTCGCGCTGATCGTGGGCCCGGCGATGTCGGGCGCATTCCTCGCGCACGGGTATCAGGCGAACCGGATCCTGGCGCTCGATGCGCCCGGCACGATGGTCCACGCAATGGGCAAGGATGCGGCGGCGCGCGTCACGCGCCGCTCGGTCGAAGCGCTCGACGCGCTCGGCGAGACCGTCACGCCGATGTCGTACTCGTTGTCCGCTTTCGCCAAACTCGGCCTGCTCGATCGTCTCATCACGGATGTCGATGCCGATGCGCCCACCCCCGCGCAGATCGACCGCGTGCGCGACGCGCTGGTCGAAGCCATCGCCGACATAGGCAGTAGCGAACGCGACCTGTCCCGACGGCTCGACAACGAAGCGGCCCGATCGACGCGCGCGGCCTCCATCGAGGTACGACGTCGGCTCGCAGCGCAATGGGACGCGGCGTGAACGCGGGAGTGGCATTCACGATGGTCCGCCCTCACGACCTGCTGAAACTGAATCGCTCATCGCTGGCGAGCGACGCGCCGGCTTGGGCGCACACGGCGCTGAGCCGCATACCTTTTGCCGTGGTGCGCCGGGCGGTCGGCGCGGACGATGCGATTCCCATCGGCATCCGCGGCGACGTGCGCACGCAACGCTATGCGGCTTACGCGAATCGTCAGGACATCGAAGCAATCGTCGGGCCGGAGCAGTTATTGGCCGCGTCTCCTTCGGCCGACCGCCGCAGCCTCGGCGCGTTTGTCGCCCTCGCCAGGCTGTGCGCGGTGCGCCGCCTCGCGCGTTACGAATGGGGGCCGACCGGCAGCGCGGGTTTCGAGCTCGCGACGCGTCGACCCACCGTCAGCGCATCGAGCGACCTCGATTTACTCGTGCGCGCACCGGACGAAATGGCGCCGGGCGAGGCGGCCGCCCTCATGGCGGACATTCGAGCCGAAGGCGCCATGGCCGGCGCACGCATCGACGTTCAACTCGAAACGCCGGCGGGCGCGATCGCGCTTTCGGAGTGGGCCGCGGCCAAACCGCGCACGATGCTCAGGACTCCAAACGGCCCGTGCCTGGTCGACAATCCCTGGTCGGCACAGCCGCTCGACCTCTCGCCCGTTGGGGGCGCATGATGCTCGCCTGTCTTTTTCCGGGCCAGGGAGCGCAAAGCCCGGGCTTCCTCCACCGGCTGCCTGAACATCGGGTCATCCGGGAGACCGTCGACCAGGCATCGGCGGCGCTTTCGATCGATGTCCTCTCGCTCGATACGTCCGATGCGCTGCGCTCGAGCGTAGCCGTGCAGATCGGCCTCGTCGTGGCCGGTGTGGCATCGGCGCGCCGTCTCGCCGATGAGGGCTTCGACATCGCAATGTGCGCCGGTTTGTCCGTCGGCGCGTACGCAGCCGCGGTGACCTGCGGCGCGCTCGGGTTCGAAGACGCGCTCGCGCTCGTGAAGCGGCGCGCCGAACTGATGGAAGCCGCCTACCCGAGCGGCTACGGCCTTGCCGCCATCGATGGGCTCACCGAGCACGAAGTCGAGGCACTGGCCGATCGGATGGCACAGGAGCATGCAGTGCGCGTCTACGTCGGCAACGTCAACGCGCCCCGGCAGATCGTCGTCGCGGGCTCCGATGACGCGCTCGAAGCATTCAATGCGCGTGCGATCGAAGCGGGCGCGCATCGTGCCAGACGACTCGCGGTCAGCGTCCCGTCGCATTGCGAGCTGCTTGCGGCTCAATCGGACGAGCTGTTGTCGCATGCGGCCCCGATTCCATTTCATGCGCCGCGCGCACTCTACATCGGCAATCGCCGGGCACGGCCGCTGCGCGCCCCGGACGCGATCCGCGAAGATCTGGCGACCAACATGCGCTATACCGTGCGTTGGTTCGACGCACTGACATCGATTGTCGAACTGGGGGCAACGGTGCTCGTCGAAGCGCCTCCCGGCCAGGTGCTGACATCGATCGCACAAATCGCCTATCCGGAGGTCCCCGCGCTTTCGGCGTGCGCGATGCCCGACGCGCGGCTCATTCCGGTGTTGCGTAAACGCCTCGCCCAAGAAACCAGATAGACGCATCGGCGATGCACATTCTCGATTGTGCGAGAATGCCCGGCCCTACGCGCTTCGATCGAACGGACCGCTTGACGCAAGAGCGTATATATCCATATCGTAGGGTCAATCCGATCGAATCTCAGCGAAGTCCGAGAATGCACCCCAATGGTGGAGACAGATGGCGGTAAAACGATGCGCACGCGAATCAGACGAGTAAGAAGCGTCTTCTCGCGCTGGGGCGGGCCGAGCGGGGTCGTACTCGGCGCAATCGTCATCGCGATGATCATGGTTGCACTGTCGGTGGTCTCGCTCTATCAGGGGCGGCTCAGCGCATTCGAGCGCGCCGAAGACATTTCCAAAAGCCTCGCATTGATTGCCGAGCGGGACATTACGCGCAATTTCGAAATCTACGCGCTCTCGCTGCAGGCCGTCGTCGACGGTGTAAGCAATCCGGTGACGATGGGCTTGCCGCCGAAGGTGCGCCAGGACGTGCTTTTCGACCGCGCGACGACGGCCCAATATCTGGGTTCAGTGCTGGTGCTCGACGAGAAAGGTAAGATCGTCCTCGATGCGGCCGGTCCCGTGCCCCGGCACGGCAACTTTTACCACCGCGAGTATTTCCAGATCCATCGGAATCGCCCGGACGTCGGGCTTTACATCAGCGACCCGTTCGAGTCTCAGTTGCGAGGCGGCTCGCCGAGCATTGCGCTGAGCCGCAGGATCTCGCGCCCCGATGGCTCGTTCGCCGGCATCGCGCTCATGGCGATCAATCTCGAGTACTTTCACGACTTGTTCGCCGGGCTGGCTCTGGGGCCGCACGGCTCGATGTCGCTGATCGGCGAAGACGGCGTGATGGTGATGCGCCAACCGTTCGATCCGAAGATCATCGGCCGCAATATCCGGTCCGCCAGCACGTTTCGCCGCTTCATGTCGGCGCCCGAGGGCACTTTTACGGACACCGCTTCGATCGACGGCGTGCGCCGGCTCTACTACTTCAAGCACCTGAAAGGGTTGCCGCTCATCATCATGACGGCACAAGGCGAAGACGATGTCTACGCCAGTTGGCAGCACCGGGCATTGCCGGTCCTCGGACTGATGGTAGTGCTCGCGCTGGCGTTCGTCGCAATCGCCATCATGTTGAGCATGCAACTGCGGCGGCGTTTGCTTGCCGAATCCGAATTGAAACTGCTTGCGCGCGTGGACGGGCTTACCGGGTTGAACAACCGCCTCATGCTCGGCGAAATCCTCGAGCGCGAATGGCGTGAAGCGCGGCGCGAACGGCGTGCCCTTTCGCTGCTCTTCGTCGATATCGATCACTTCAAGGCCTACAACGATACCTACGGGCATCAGGCCGGCGACAACGCGCTGCTCGAGGTCGCGCGCTGCATCAGCGCGAACATCCGTTTGCCGAGCGACAGCGCGGCACGCTACGGCGGCGAGGAATTCCTGATCGTGCTGCCCGACACGCCGGCGAACGAGGCTGCCGAAATCGCCGAACGGATTCGCAATGCAATTGCGAACCTCGACATCGCCCATGCGAGTAGCGAGTTCGGCCGCGTGACGGCGAGCATCGGTTTTGCGACGTGGGATCCGGATCGGGATGTCGACGAGCAAACCGATGCGGCCAAAGTGATCAAGGCGGCCGACGAGGCGCTCTATCACGCGAAGGCCGCAGGCCGCAACAAAGTGCTGCCGGGCGAGGCCGCCACGGCGAACTGAAAGGCGCGCAGCCGCGGCGTTTTTGATTTCCGGAAGCGGACGACGCCGCTTCCCGAACCGCTGCACGCTGGCGTGCTATGCGATCTCGAACTCGATTTTCCCGAACCCTTCGATCGTGCCGTGCACGCGCGCGGGCTCTTTCGCCATATAAAGCGGCGTGTACGAGCCGGTTGTCAGCACGGTACGCGCGGGAATCGAATGACCGTTGCGCAAGGTCTGCGCGACGAGCCATGCAACGAGGCGGCGCGGATCGCCGGCGGGATGCTTCGCGCGTCCGCTGAAAATCTCGTGCTCCCCGCAGCAAAACGAGACCTGCGGCGAAGCGAAATCGAAGTGCTTGTCGTAGGGCCGCGAGTCCCCGATCACCAGGGCGCCGTTGTTCTGCAAATCCGCCAACTGCAGCAGCGGATCGATCTTGGGCCACCCTTTATAGCGGCTATCGACCACCTCGACGACCACCGACATCGTATCGATCGCGTCCAGCGTGTCTTCGGCCCGCTCGGCGAACGTCCTGTCGATATCCTCGGCAAAGCTGAACGCGATCTCGAGCTCGAGCCCGAGCCGCGTGTAGTCGGCCAGGCGCACGCCCTTCGCCGCGCCGAAAACGCGGCGCGCGGGCAATGGCGCATAGGACGGCTCGGCGGTGGGCGAGGCCGCTCCGATCTTGTAACCGGCGCATCCGCCCAACTCGGCGAGCACCGATTGTTGGACGACGTAGGCTTCGTCGGCATCCGCGGGCGTCAACGCACCGATCGATGCCGCATCGATCAACCGATGCGTGCGATGTGCTTCGATCAGTTGAGCGGCGAGCGTTTGTGTCGGGGTCATGATTCGCGTCTCCTCAATTCGAATGGCCTGCGGTGGCACCGGGCCAGCGTCTCGTCAGCGCGTTCGCAAACAACGGGCCCACCCCGCCCCGACTCCGTCGGAGGATCAGAACTTATGACGAAGGCCGACACGTCCGACCACCTGCCGGGAGCTGCCCGACAAGTCGGCCGCGCCCGGCACGTAGGCATTATCGAGGCTCGAGCCGGTCGCGTCGCCTCCGACTTTTTGGAACGCGCCCTGGATATAGACATCGGTCCGTCTGGAAAGGTTGTAATCGGCCATCAAACCGAACGAATGAATCCTCGGTCTGGCGCTGCCGAGCGCGGTGTTGTACGTCTCCAGCGTATAAACATATTGCGCGCCGACATAGAGCGTGGGCGTGAGCTGATACTTGCCGTTGATCTCGAAGTTCTGGAACCGGATCGAGGTCACGGCCGCACCGGCCAGCGGCCCGGTGACCGGCGCGAGCGTCTCGCCCGTCGTCATCTGATTGAGATAGCCATTGGCAGTCGGATCGCGTACGTCCGCATTCGTGTAGACGAAGCCCGCGGTCGCCGGGCCAAATGTATAGTTGACGCCCGCGCCGAAAATACGCAGCCGGCTTGCTACAAAATTGGAATCGCCGCCATTGCCGATCGCCCCCGTTGCATTGGCGGAAGGATTGTTCGCCTGCAAGTAAGCGGCGGCAAAGAGCAATCCGGCATTCGCATATTGCCCGCCAATGCTGTATTGGCGATTATTGGCGAAGTTCGTACTATTGCTGAAGCTATAAGTACCGCCGAATTGCGCGCCCGCGAAATCGGGGCTCAAATACTTGACGGTATTGTTGACGCGGAACGTGTTGTCGGTGTTGTCGTTATCGAAAGGATGCGAGAACAGCAGACCGCCCCAACTGCCGTTGGCCGTCGTCGGCGCGAGGAAGTCCACGACCGAATCGTATTGGCGGCCTACCGTCAGCGTGCCGTAGGAATCGCTGGCCAGCCCCACATAAGCCTGCCGGCCGAACATCAGGCCGCCCTGGCCCAGACGTCCATTGCTCAGATTGAAACCGTTTTCGAGCTGAAACACCGCTTTGAGACCGCTACCGAGCGATTCGGTGCCCTTGAGCCCCCATCGGCTGCCCTGCACCAAGCCGCTTTGCAACTCGTAGTCGTGATGACCGAGTACGTTGTTCGTAAAGTCGAAGCCTTCGTCGATCAGACCGTAAAGCGTCACACTGTTCTGCGCGAACGCAGGCCCGGCGAATGCCGTCAGCACCGCCAGCGCCACGATATGCTTTTTCATGAAGCCTCCCAACCGTCCGCTTGGGTCATTTTTGTTGCGTTTTTGTTGCGTTTTTGTTGCGTTTTTGTTGCGTTTTTGTTGCGTTTTTGTTGTTTGGCCGGCCTGACGCCGTCAGTCAGTCAGTCATGGGAACGATGGTGGCATGACTGATCCGTTGCGTCTATCGGGAGACGAACGTCGCGCTCGGAGTCGTTGCCCAATCGCCACTCGCCCATCAAACGACCGTTTGACACGGCGCTGCGCGGGCGGTAAACGCCGGCCTCAATCCCGATCGCAAAAAATGGCGGTGATGAACGGCGCGACGTGGTGCACGATCGCATTGCTGTGCGCCGCATCGACCGCGGCCTTGACCTTTGGCGTCGAGCCCCACACCACGGCGCCGTACGCGGAACGCGAAAGACGGGTGCCGCTGCCCTTGCGAAAGATCGGATCGCCCTCCTCGTAGCCGACTATCGCGAACACCGGGTAGCCGAACGCGTGCAAGTCCACCCCTTTGACGAGGTCGAAAGCGTTGATGGAATTCGATTCCACGCGCGTCGGCTCGCTATCGATCTGTCCGGCGTCGATCAGGCTGTGGATAAACGTATGCGCCGATACATTGCAATGGAGCGCGTCGTCGAGCTGCGCGCATGCGCCCGCCCGGGGCAGCGCTACGGCAAAAGCGGCGGCGGTGGCAGTAACGAGATACTTGTTCATGCAAGTGGATGGAGTCGATCGAACCGTCCGGCGAAACGCGCGACGAGGCGGATTGCGCAGATGGACAACGAGCGATCCGCCGTTCCCGGCAACGCGACGAAGCCGACATTGACGCACTCGAAGGCGCCTGAAGGCACGCACTTTACCGTTTTTATCGATCTCTCGCTGAAACAGTCCGTAATCGCGCGATGCAAGGATGAACGCACTGAAAGTGAAAACCGTATATATTTGCACGGATGGATAATTGCGCCGATACGAACGCTCAAGCCGCCCCGACAGTCCCGCCGCCGCGTACCTGGGACGCTCGACTCGCACGCTGGCTCGTCACGCCGCTCAAGGACACGCGCATCGTGCCCAATCACCTCACGACGCTGCGGCTCGTGACAGGCTTGGCCGGGGCGGCCTGTCTCGCCATGGGCGATTTTGCGTGGACCAATGCGGGCGCGTTGCTGATCGTGCTGTCCAATTTCATCGATCACACCGATGGCGAGCTCGCGCGCATCAGCGGCAAGTCGAGCCGGTTCGGGCATCTCTACGATCTCGCGAGCGATGCCCTCGTCACCGTCGCGCTGTTCGTGTCGATGGGCGTCGGGATCGCGAGCCCGGGCGAATCGCCATTCGCGTTGCCCATTGCGCTGGGGGCGATCGCGGGCGTTGCCGTCGCGCTGATTTTCTATCTGCGCATGCGCATCGAATCGATCGCGGGGAAAGCGGGGACGCGCCAGGCATTCGCCGGCGGCTTCGAGACCGAAGACGTGCTGTATCTGCTGCCGCTCGTCACGCTTGCGCATGGGATCGAACCGTTCATCGATGCGGCCGCGATCGGCGCGCCGCTTTTCGCTGTCTGGGTCACGTTCGATTATTGGCGAGTCGTGCGGCGGGGGCGCCCTGCACGTCAAGCGGCCGAGTTGCGGATGTCGCGATGAGCGGGCCCGCCTCCGAAGACGACGCGCTGGCCACGCGCGAAGCGCCCGCGATGCCGCAAGATCCCGCCGATGTCGGCTCGCTCGATCGGCAGTTGGCCGCGCGGCTCGATCGGCTTGCTCCCGCTGGATTGCAGCGCGAGTTCGCGCGACAGGGCGCATTCCTCTATCTAGAGGATTTCTTGCCGGCCGAGGTGACCGCAAAACTGGCCGCGCTCGCACGCTCGCTGTTACCGGCCGTCAATCGCAACTATCTGCCAGGACATAAGCAAGGCGGCAGCGTCAGCCGTCATACGATCGACCGGCTCGCGCCGTTCATCGCCGAGCTCTATCGGTCGCGCGAACTGATGGCATGGCTCGCATCGATCACCGGCGCCCGCCTGCTGCCATCGCCCGAGGGCGACCCGCACGCTTACGCCCTCTATTACTACACGCGCGCCGGCGATCATATCGGTTGGCACTACGACACCTCCTATTACGAAGGCACGCGCTATACGGTATTGCTCGGCGTCATCGACGATTCGTCGTGCCGGCTCGACTACGAACTGCATACTCGCACGCCGAACGTCTCCCCCGTCGCCGGCTCGATTCAATATCCCCCAGGAGCGCTCGTGCTGTTCGACGGCGACAAGCTGCGACACCGGATCACGCCCGCGGGCGCCAACGAGATGCGCGTTTCGCTCACGTTCGAGTACGTCACCGATGCGCGCATGCGCCCCTGGCGGCGCTTCATTTCGAACATGAAAGACGCCGTTGCCTATTTTGGCTTTCGGCAGGTGTTCAGCAAGTCATCGCTGCGCGCGAGCGCGAGCGGGGCACCGGGGGACTCCGCATGACCCGGGCGGCCTTGGCGTTGCTCTCACTCGGCACCGCTGTCTTCATCGCGCTGATTGCGTGGCAGGGATTCGGCGCGGTGGCCGGTACGCTCGCCGCGGCCGGATGGGGGCTCGCGCTCGTCGCGCTCTTTCATTTGCTGCCGCTCGTCATCGATGCCGGTGCGATTCGCGTGCTCGCGACGCGGCATACCACGTTGACCGATACGGTTTTCGCACGCTGGGCCGGCGAATCGGTCAACAGCTTGTTGCCGGCCGGCCAGCTGGGCGGCCCGGTGCTGATGGCCCGCCATCTGGCGCAACGCGGCATGCCGATGCCGAGCGCCGCCGCGGCCGTCACGGTCAGCACCACGATGCAGGCCGTGGCGCAAATCGTCTTCGCCTGCCTCGGACTCGCCGCGTTCGCGGCCGTCGCGGCGGTTCCGGCCCGCTTGGCCACACCAGGCGTGCGCATGGCGATGCTGATCGCGGGCGTTGCGCTCGGCGTCTGCGTCGCGGCATTTTTCATCGCGCAGCAGCGCGGCGTGTTCGGCCGCGTCGTGCGTGCGGCGTCGAAGGTGTTCGGCAAGCGCGATGGCGGCGCGCTCGCCGCGCGGGCCGATACCATCGACGAACACGTACGCTCGCTCTACCTTCGCCCGGGCCGCGTCGCCGCCACGTTTGCCTTCAGCCTGGCCGGCTGGGTCGTCGGCACCGGCGAAGTCTGGCTCGCGCTGCGCTTTCTCGGTCATCCGGTCGGCTGGCTCGATGCGTTGCTGCTCGAAAGCGTGGGGCAGGCCATCCGAGGCGCCGCATTCGCGATTCCGGGTTCGCTCGGCGCACAGGAAGGCGGCTACCTGCTGCTTGCACCGCTCGTGGGGCTGCCGCCCGAAACCGCGCTGGCGCTCTCGCTGGCCAAACGGGCGCGCGAACTCGCGCTCGGCTTGCCCGGTCTCGCTTATCTGCATTGGAGCGAACGCAGATGGCGGCAACGCCGCGCGGCCGCAACGGGCCCGGTCGATGACGACGGGTCGCGGCCCCGGGCATCGATTTTATAGCTTCGACTTCACGAACCGGTCACACCAGCCGGACCTAGGAGACAATCGCTATGCGAGCGATCATTCTCGCTGCCGGGCTCGGCCTGCGTCTGCAGATGCCGGCCGGCGAGCAGCATCCAAAATGCCTGCTGCGCTTTCAGGGCATCACGTTGCTCGAGCGCCACCTGCGTGCACTACGCAGCGCGGGCGTCACAGAAGCGGTCCTTGCGCTCGGTTTCGAGCCGCAACAGGTGCGCGCCGAACTGGCGCGCATCGAGTGGCAGCCGGCGCCCGAAATCGTCCTCAACCCGCGCTACGACCTCGGCAGCGTCCTGACCGTTCACACCGTTGCGGATGCGCTCACGCGCGGCGGCGACGTTTTGCTGATGGATGCCGATGTCCTCTACGACGAAGCGATCCTGCGGGCCTTGACGGCCGGTGCCAGCGCGGACCGCTTGCTGCTCGATCGCGAGTTCGAGGCAGGAGACGAGCCGGTCAAACTCTGTCTCAAGAACGGCGTGCCCATCGAGCTTCGCAAGCAGCTCGCGGTAGGGCTCGACTACGACACGATCGGCGAGTCGGTAGGCTTTTTTCGTTTTCGCGAAGACACGGCGCGGCGACTCGCGCAGATCGTCGCTCGATACGTCGAGGACGGCCGGACCAACATGCCGCACGAGGAAGCGGTACGCGATCTGCTGCTCGAAAGCGGCAATCGTTTCGAGGTGGCCGATGTCACCGGCATGCCCTGGGTCGAAATCGACTTTCCCAACGATGTGAAGCGGGCCGAGCAGGAAGTGCTGCCGCGCCTCGCACCGATTGCAGGAGCCATTCAATGAATGCACGCGACCCGATGAACTCCGCCCCGGCACGCTCGCGTTTTTCGCGGCTGCGCGAGATGCTCGCGAGCCAGGAGCTCGAATTCATCATGGAGGCACATAACGGCTTGTCCGCGCGCGTCGTGCGCGAGGCTGGCTTCAAAGGCATCTGGGCCTCGGGCCTCGCCATTTCCGCGCAGTTCGGCGTGCGAGACAACAACGAAGCCAGTTGGACGCAGGTGGTCGACACACTCGAATTCATGGCCGATGCGAGCGATCTGCCGATCCTGCTCGACGGCGATACCGGCTACGGCAACTTCAACAACGTGCGCCGGCTGGTGCGCAAGCTCGAGCAGCGCGGTATTGCGGGTGTGTGCATCGAAGACAAGCAGTTTCCGAAGACGAACAGCTTCATCGGCGGCGAGCGCCAGCCGTTGGCCGATATCGACGAATTCTGCGGCAAAATCAAGGCCGGCAAGGATTCGCAGTGCGAAGCGGATTTCTCGATCGTCGCGCGCGTCGAAGCGCTCATCGCCGGTTGGGGCATGGACGAAGCGCTCAAACGTGCCGAAGCTTATCGCGCCGCAGGTGCCGATGCGATCCTCATCCACAGCAAACTGTCGCGTCCCGACGAAATCCTGACCTTCGCGCGCGAATGGGCGGAGCGTGCGCCGCTCGTCATCGTGCCGACGAAGTACTACAGCACGCCTACCGAGGTATTTCGCAAGGCCGGCATCAGCCTCGTCATCTGGGCCAATCATTTGATCCGTGCCGCCGCTTCGTCGATGCAGGCGGTGGCAAGAGAGATTCACGACAGCGAAACGCTCGTGAACGTGGAAGAACGCATCGCGACCGTCGACGAGATCTTCCGCCTGCAAGACGCCGACGAATACTCGAGCGCCGAGCGCCTTTATCTGTCCAGTGCGCGGCGCGCCGGCGGCGCCGTGGTACTGGCTGCCAGCCGCGGCCGCGGGCTGGAAGCCGTCACGGAAGATCGGCCGAAAGTCATGCTTCCTGTCGCAGGCAAACCGCTTTTGCGTTGGCTCGTCGACGCGTTCAAGCAGCAAGGAGTCAATGAGATCACCGTAGTCGGAGGCTATCGCGCGGATGCAATCGAGCCGACCGGCATCCGGCTCGTCGTCAACGAGCAGCACGCTCAAACGGGTGAGCTGGCATCGCTCGCCTGCGCACGCGATGCGCTCGACGGCGACACGGTTATCTCGTACGGCGATCTGCTCTTTCGCCATTACATCCTGCGCGATCTCGTTCAAAGCGATGCGCCGTTCACGGTCGTCGTCGACTCGTCGCAAACGCAACCGTCGAACCGTAGTGTGCGCGATTTCGCGTACTGCTCGGCGGCCGACGACCGCGCGCTGTTCGGACAGAAAACCTATCTCGAGCGGATCCGCTCGGGCTCGCATGCGGATCCCGCTGCCCATGGCCGATGGATCGGTCTGCTGGGCGTGCGGGGCGCCGGATGCGCACGGCTGACGGCCATGCTGGACGAAATGCGGCGGCAGCCCGATTTCGATGCACTCGATATGCCGGCGCTGATCAATGCGCTGATCGACGCGGGGGAGCGCATCGAAGTGCAGTACGTTCACGGGCATTGGTGCGGCGTCAACGATCTCGAGGATTTCCGCCGCGCCGGCGATTTTGCGCACGCACAAGCGCCGCTGGGCGCCGCACGCAACGGCGGGGCCAACGGAGGCCCGCGGTGATCGAAGCGCAACAGTTCGTCGAAGCGGCGCGCCGGCATGGGTTCCACTGGTATGCGGGCGTGCCTTGTTCGTTTCTGACGCCGTTCATCAACTATGTGCTGCAAGATCCTGGACTGCACTATCTCAGCGCGGCCAACGAAGGCGACGCCGTGGCGTTCGCGGCAGGCATCGCACTGGGCGCGCGCAACGGCGTGCGGGCCGTCACGATGATGCAGAACTCCGGGCTCGGCAATGCGGTGAGTCCGCTGACTTCGCTGACGTGGACGTTCCGGCTACCGCAACTGCTGATCGTCACCTGGCGCGGAGAGCCCGGCGTGTCGGACGAGCCGCAGCATGCGTTGATGGGTCCGATCACGCCGAAGCTGCTCGAGACGATGGAAATACCGTGGGAGCGCTTTCCTTGCGAAGTGCACGAGATCGAGCCCGCGCTCGGACGCGCCGTCGCCTATATGAACGAGACGGGCCGCCCGTATGCTTTAGTGATGCAAAAAGGCAGCGTCGCGCCGTATCCGCTGAGCCAGCAGCCCCCCGCGCGTGCGACCCACTGCCAGCCCGGCGCGCAGTGGCGCGGGCTGCCGGTCGATTCGCTGCCTACGCGGCACGAGGCGTTAAAGCGCGTCATCGGGCGCACGCCGCCCGATTCAACCGTCGTACTCGCATCGACAGGTTTCGCCGGACGCGAGCTCTACGCGATCGATGACCGCCCGAATCAGCTCTATATGGTAGGTTCGATGGGTTGCGTGACGTTGCTGGCGCTCGGCTTGTCGCTCGCGCGGCCCGATTTGCGCATCGTCGCGCTCGACGGCGACGGCGCCGCGCTGATGCGCATGAGCGCATTTGCAACGCTCGGCGCTTACGGCCGGGGCAATTTGCTGCACCTGCTCATCGATAACGGCGTGCACGATTCGACGGGCGGCCAGGCCACAGTCTCGCCGCACATCTCCTTCGCCGCGATTGCCGCCGCCTGCGGTTACGCGTCGGCCATCGAGGGCGACGATGCGAGCGTGATCGATGCGCTCTTCGACGATGCCGGCCACAATTTGCCCGACGCGCCCCGCTTCGCGCGACTGACCGTGCGCCGCGGCACGCCTGAGGGACTGCCGCGGCCCACCGTCTCCCCGGTCGACGTCAAGACGCGGCTCATGCGCCATCTCGGCACGCCTAACGGAGTTTAATGATGCTGCTGCTCAACCCTGGCCCCGTAACGTTGACGGAGCGCGTCCGCCAAAGCCTGCTGCGGACCGATCTTTGCCATCGCGAAAACGAGTTCTACGACTTGCAGGACGAAGCGCGCGCGCGTTTGCTCGACGTCTATGGTCTCGACACCGCGACATGGTCTGCCACCCTGCTGACCGGATCGGGCACGGCCGCCGTCGAAAGCATGGTTGCCTCGCTCGTACCGCGCGAGGGCAAGCTGCTCGTCGTGCAAAACGGCGTTTACGGCGAGCGGATCGTCGATATCGCGCGCCAGTACGGCATTGCGCACGACGCGCTTGTCCATGAGTGGACGGCCGCGCCCGATCTCGGCCGCATCGCGGCGCAGCTCGAGGCCGATCGCGCGATCACGCACGTTGCCGTGATTCATCACGAGACGACGAGCGGGCGCCTCAATGACATCGACTCAATCGGCAAGCTCTGCAACGAGCGGGGCGTGCGTCTGCTCGTCGATGCGGTGAGCAGCTTCGGCGCCGAGGCGATCGATTTCGCAAGCGGCGCGATTGCGGCGGTGGCGGCCGGCGCCAACAAGTGTCTCCACGGCGTGCCCGGAGCGGCATTCGTCATTGCCCGGCACGATGCACTCGAACACGCGGCGAGCCGGACCTACTATCTCGATCTGAGCCGCTTGGCGCGCTTGCAAGCCGAGCGCAACACGCCGTTCACGCCGGCCGTGCACGCTTACTATGCGCTCGTCGAAGCGTTGCGCGAATTTCGCGACGAAGGCGGCTGGCCAGCGCGTCATGCGCGTTACGCGGCCCTCGCCGAGCAAGCGCGCGCCGGTCTGGCCGCGCTCGGAATCGAGGCCGTGCTGCCGCCCGAACGTTCGTCCGTCGTGCTGCGCGCCTATCGGCTGCCGGCTGGGGTGCCGTTCGAGCCGTTCCACGATGGCCTCAAGTCGCACGGGTTCGTGATCTATCCAGGTCAGCGTGCGCTGTACGACAGCATCTTTCGTATTTCGACAATGGGCGCGATCGAGGCCGGCGATATCGACCGGTTCCTGAAGGCGGTCCGATCGTCGATCAAGTAGCGCGAGCGTATTCGGAGAACAAACGATGACCGCAGTACTGCAGTACGATTTTCGCAGCGACACCGTGACCCGGCCCGACGAGGGCATGCGCGCCGCGATGGTACAAGCCGTCGTCGGCGACGACGTATTCGGCGACGACCCTACCGTCAAGCGCCTCGAAGCGGAACTCGCCGGGCGGCTCGGCAAGGAAGCCGCGCTTTTCGTTCCGTCGGGAACGCAATCGAACCTCATCGCGCTGATGGCTCATTGTGAACGCGGCGACGAATATCTCGTCGGGCAGCAGGCGCACTGTTACCGCTGGGAAGCGGGCGGCGCGGCGGTGCTCGGCAGCATCCAGCCTCAGCCGATCGAAAATCAGGCCGACGGCACGCTGCGTCTGGCCGACATCGAAGCCGCGATCAAGCCCGACGATCCGCACTTCGCCCGCTCGCGGCTTCTGGCGCTCGAGAACACCATCGGCGGTAAGGTATTGCCGATCGCCTATATGGAAGAAGCGGCGGCCTTGGCGCGCCGCCACGGGCTCGCCTGCCACCTCGACGGGGCCCGCGTGTTCAACGCGGCCGTTGCGCTCGGCGAACCGGTCGCCCGGCTCGCGCGACCGTTCGATACCGTCTCGGTCTGCCTGTCGAAAGGGCTCGGTGCCCCCGTTGGGTCGGTGCTCGTCGGCTCAGCCGCGCTGATCGCGAAGGCGCGCCGCCTGCGCAAGATGTTGGGCGGCGGCCTCAGGCAGGTCGGCATACTGGCCGCCGCGGGCCTTTACGCGCTCGAGCACAACGTCGCGCGGCTGGCCGCCGATCACGCGAACGCGAAAACGCTGGCACTGGGGCTGGGCAAGCTGCCCGGGGTGACGGTTGCCGAGCCCGATACGAACATCGTATTCGTCGAGATCGCGCCGCGGTACGCAAGCGCATTCGCCGCGTATCTCGCCGATCACGGCATCGGCATCACGTCCGCATATGGCGCAACGCGCCAGCGTTGGGTGACCCATCTCGATGTGGATCGCGAAGCGGTCGAGCATACGCTCGCCGTCGCGACGGAATTCTTTTCGATGCAGACCTGATTGAGCAGGCAGCAGATCATGGAAGCCACGAATTTTTCCTTGCGCGCGTACTTCGAGCGGATCGGCTACCGGGGTCCGGAAGAGACCGATCGGCAAACACTGACGGCAATCATGCGGCATCAGCTGCGCACTGTGCCGTTCGAAAACCTCGACGTGCAGGCGGGCAAGGTCGTCTCGCTCGTGCCGGAAGACATCGTCGAGAAAATTCTCGGCAACGGGCGAGGCGGCTACTGCTATGAGGTCAACGGGCTGTTCGCCATGGCGGTGCAGGCGCTTGGCGTGCCCTATCGTATGGTGGGCGCTCGTCCGCGCACCTATGCGAGCCGTCGGCCGAAGACGCATATGGCGCTCATTCTCACGTTCGAGGGCGAGCGGTGGCTTTTCGACCTCGGCTTCGGCAGCCACGGTATCCGTGCGCCCATATCGCTCGATCGCCCCGACACAGACGTCGCGCAAGACTTCGATACCTACCGGCTCGAGAAAATCGGCGACGATCGGTATTTGTTACGAACCGTCGTGGAAGGAAAATGGGCCGATCAATACGAGTTCGATCTTTCTCCGCAGGAATGGGTCGATTTCGTGCCGGCCAATTTTCTGAATTCGAAACATCCCGATTCGATCTTCGTCCAGCACCTGGTTGCTGTCCGGCAGACGGACGAAGGGCGCAAGATTCTCCTCGACAATACGTTCAAGGTCATCGCACGGGGGAAAATGGAGTCACGCAGCGTTGCGCCGCACGAACGCGATGCCCTCCTGCTCGGTGAATTCGGGCTCGTCGCGCCACGTTAGCGACGGACGGCGTGGCCGGACGGATGAGCGGCCCCGATGTCACAAAACCGGGGCCGCCCTCGTCTTGAGAGTGTCCCCTCGTCGTCACCGGCGGCAACGCCGCTCATCAGCATGGATACGCCACATCTCAGTTCACCCTCCGATCCGTTCGACGCGCTGCGACCGCGTCTTTTCGCCATTGCCTACCGCATGCTGGGCACACGTGCCGACGCGGACGACGTACTTCAGGACGCCTGGTTGCGCTGGCATCAGACTGATCGCGCCGCAGTGCAGTCCGCCGAGGCCTGGCTCGTCACGATCGTCACGCGCCTGGCCATCGACCGGCTGCGAGCCGCCAAGGCTGAACGCGATCGTTACGTTGGATCCTGGCTACCTGAACCGCTAGTCGAAATCGACGAGCGCACGCCGGAAACGGCTGCGGAGCTCGCAAGCGAGCTTTCGGTCGCCCTGCTCTGGGTGCTCGAGCGACTCGCTCCCGAAGAGCGCGCCGCGTTCTTGTTGCGTCAGGCATTCGATCAGGACTACGAAGAGATCGCCGCGCTGCTCGGCAAGAGCGAAACGGCCTGCCGGCAGATGGTGCACCGTGCAGTGGAGCGGGTCCGGCAAGAGCGCGTGAGATTCGATGTCTCCCAAGAAGCGCACCGGCGTGTCGTGGCGAAGTTCAAGAAAGCCGCGGAAAGTGGGGATCGCAATGCTATCCAGGCGCTGCTCGCGGACGATGTCGAGCTCGTCGGGGATGGCGGCGGCAAAGTGCCGTCGACGCTCAAGATTTTGCGCGGTGCCTATCGCATCGCCAATCTTTATTGGGCGACCCACCGGCGCAACCCGCAAATCGTCTATCGCATGGCACGCATCAACGGCGAGGCCGGCCTTTTACGTTATGTCGACGGCCAGCTCGAATCGGCACAGACGTTCGTCGTCGACGGCGAACGGATCGTCGCGGCGTATCTCGTGCGCAACCCCGACAAGCTTGCCCACATTCCCCCGCTCGAGCAATGACCGCCCGGACCGGCGCCTTGCGCGAGCAAGCGGGCACATCGCACTGTCACAAACGCGCGCGCGATACCGTCTTGGAGATATGGAGGCCGCACGGTGCGGCACTCCGCTTTCATCCAAAAGGGTAACGTCATGACCGCTTCGCCTCGTATCGACTACCGCAAACTCGCACCGAAGGCATTTCAGACCCTGTATCAGCTCTCGACCGGCCTGCGGCGCGACCTGCTGAGCCAACGGCTCATCGATCTCGTATTCCTGCGCGTCTCGCAGATCAACGGTTGCGCATTTTGCATCGACATGCATTGGCGCGATCTGATCGAGCTCGGCGTCGAGCCGCGTCATCTGAACGCCGTAGCGGGCTGGCGCGAGGCACCGTTCTTCGACGCGCGCGAGCGCGCCGCGTTCGAGTGGGCGGAAATCGTCACCACGATCGCGACGAGCGATGCCAGCGACGAAACGTTCGCGAGGTTGCGCGAGCACTTCAGCGACGAGGAAATCGCGGAGCTCGGATTCGTGATCGCAGCCATCAACGCATGGAATCGCCTCAACGTAAGCTTGCGCGTTCCAGTGCCGCAAACGGTCTGACGCCAAGGGCGGACGCTTCGCGTTTCCTTCTCTCGCTTCGCGCGCCGGGTGAAATCGATTCCGCGGCTCGTTACCATCGATGCACGGTTGGTGTCACCCGCTTTTCGAGCGACGGAGGCAGCGTGCATTGCGAGCAGATCAGTTTGCGATCGACCGATCCGGGTCAAACGGCGAGGCGTCTCGTCACGCTGTTAGGTCTCGAGCCCGGCACCGTTGGCGTTTCGGCTGTCGGGGACACGACGGATTTCCTCATAGCCGGAACGCGGCTCGCGATCGATCGAGCCCGCACGTTGGCTCCAGTACGCAACAGTGAAGTGATCGTCGACGATATCGCGATCGCCACCGACGATTTCGACGGATGCTATCGCCGGGCCGTCCGCGCCGGGGCAACGGTACTGCGGGCACCTTCCATTTCACCGGACGCGCACCCTCACGAGATCGACGCGCTCAGTGCACGCGTGCACCCGGTGGGTCTGCCGCCCCATACACTGATGGAACGTGTGCGGAGTACATCGTCGCCCACACGCATGCGATATCGCCCTGCCGTCGAAACGAAGCACGTGCTCGCCAGCATCGATCACCTGGCTTTTTGCTTGCCGCCGGGCGCGCTCGACGCGGCCGTGCGGTTTGCGCAGGAGGTGCTCGGATTCGATGCCGTTTATAGCGACACGATCGAAACAGGCGGCTTCGGACTCGTCACCCGCGCAGTGAGATCGAAAGACGCCTCGATGACCTACGTACTCAATTGCCCGCTCGCACATTGCCGACGCAGCCACATCGACGACTTCATCGACAAGCACGGCGCAGGCGTGCAGCATATTGCGTTCGGCGTCAGCGACATCTTCCGCTTCGCGCAGCGCCTGAGCCGCACACCGTTTCATTTCCTCAAGCCCCCGGAAGGGATCTATGCGTCGATGGCATGCCGCCTGACCGATCGCAGCGCGCTCGCTCAGGCGAGCACATCGAGCATCATGCTCGACGAGGACGAAGATGGACAACTCGCGCAGGCGTTCGTGACGCCTTTCAGCGACGATACGGCCAGTCTCTTTCTCGAGTTCATCGAGCGCAGAGGGTCTCGCGGCTTCGGCGCCGGCAACATCAAGGATCTCTTTTCGGCGGCCGAAAAGAAAATGCGCGCAGCAGGAACAGGCACGGGCATGGGCGTGCCAGCCGCGCCGGAGCCAGCCATGTGCGTCGCGACGCCCCGCCCTATTGCGCCGAATCGCGCCATACCACCGCAAGCGCTGTCATCAATGCGGGGCCGATGAAGAGGCCGACGAGCCCGAAAGTCTGCGCGCCACCGAGAATTCCGAACAGCACGAGCAAAAACGGCAATCGCGCCGTATTGCCGATCATCATCGGGCGCACGAAGTGCTCGGCCACGAATACGACGACCGCGCCCGTCGCCAGCACGGCGAACGCGCCCGTCGCCGAACCGTGCGAGAAAAGCCACAGTGCTGCAATGCAAAAGACGATCGGCGCGCAAAACGGCAACATCGCGGCGACGGCCGTCAAAAGGCTCAGCGCAGCGGCGTGCGGCAAACCGGCGAATCCGTAAGCGATGCCGATCAAGGCACCTTCGCCGAAGCCCACGACAACGAGTCCGGTCACCGTCCCGCGGACCGCCGCGGCCATCCGCACGGCAAGGCGCGCGCCCGCCATGCCGAAAAGACGCCGCACCGCTCTGACCGACTGATCGGCGAGTTGAGGGCCGGTCCTCAGGAGAACGAACAAAACCAGCAGCATGAAGCCCAAGTGCACGATGCCGCGCAACGCAAGAAAGCCGACGTGCCGGCCGACCGTGACGACCGTCGCCGTGCCGTGCAACTGTTCCATGGCCGGAGAACCGAGCAAGGGGCGCGCGAGATTGGCGCTCCACCAGTCGGCGACCTGGCTACCGAACGGCAGCTTCGACAAAAACACGGGCACGGGAATGCCGTTGGCGATGGCGTCCTTGAACCATGCGGCAAGGTCATGCATCTCGCTCACGGTCTGGGCGAAGACGACGACCACGGGCACGACGACGAACAAGCCGACGACGATCGTCAGCAACAGCGCGATCGCGCTCGCCCTGCGCGGCTCGTGCTGCGGGCCGGATATCCGCAACAGCAGCGGCCACAGGGCGATGGTGACGACAGCAGCCCAGACGACAGGCCCGATGAAATCGCGTATCACCCAGAGCGCAAGCCCGATGAGCACCACATTGAGCACGAGCCATGCGATCCGCTGCGCCTTGCGGGTGTCGCGCATCGGGGAAAGGAGAGGATGATTGGATGACATCGGACACGCTCGCATCTGGGGGACGATGGGACCACATGTTATAGGATCGATTCCACGATCTATGCTGCTTTGACTCCGTCAGCGTTCGCCTACGAGTGCGACGCCCGACGGGGCTCACTTTTGTCGGGAGTCTCCATGCGTCCTCGCTGCATTCGCTTGCCGCATCGCCCTGCCCTGAGCACCGCGTGTCCGAGCCGCCGTGCTCGCGCGGCGAGCGCCCTAGTTGCCTGCCTATTGACGGCGCTTTGCCTCGCTGGTCCGCTCGCGCGCGCGGCCGACGACGACGAGGCCGCTTCGCCCGATACGCCCGCCAGTGCACATGCGGCGTCGGCACCGGTGTCGACCGCGTCCGGGGCCTCCGCCGCCGTGGCGACATCGACCGCAGTGCAGGCGCCGAAAGAAACATCGAAGGTCACGGAGCACACGGTCGGCATCGACGGCCACCGGATCGCTTATCGCGCAACCGCGGGCACGCTGCTGATACGCGATGCAAAAGGCGAGCCTGATGCCAGCATGTTCTACGTCGCCTACACGACGCGCGGCGGCGACGCCGCACATCGACCCGTGACGTTTCTCTTCAACGGCGGCCCGGGCGCGAGCAGCCTCTTTCTGCTCATCGGTTCGCTCGGGCCGAAACGGGTGCATACGCAAAGCCCCGCGCCCACGCCGGCCGCGCCCTACCTGCTCGCCGACAACCCTGATTCGCTGCTCGACAAGAGCGATCTCGTGTTCATCGATGCGGTGGGGACGGGTTTCTCGCGCCCGATCGGCCACGGGAGCGGCAAGGAGTTTTATGGCGTCGACGGCGATCTCGATGCGTTCGTCCGCTTTATCGACCGGTATCTAACCGTCAACCAGCGGTGGAATTCGCCGAAGTTTCTGCTGGGCGAATCGTACGGCGCGACGCGGGCCGCCATGCTCGCCTACCGTCTGGGCCAGCATCAAATTGCGCTCAACGGCGTCGCTCTGCTTTCGTCTGTGCTGAATGCGAACGTGCATGCACCCGGTTACGATCTCGCCAGCGTGCGCTATCTGCCGTCGTACGCAGCCGTCGCGTGGTACCACGGCAAAGTCCGCGATACGGGCGCGGCTGATCTGCCCGCATTCCTCGACGAGGTGCGCGCATTCGCGGCCGGGGCCTATTCGGCCGCACTGGCCAAGGGAGACGCCTTGCCGGACAGCGAGCGCGATGCGATCGCAGCGAAAGTCGCGCACTATACCGGACTCGACGAGCAATACGTGATCGCTGCCCACCTGCGCATTCGGCCATCGCACTTCCGCCAGGTACTGTTGCGCGACGAGGCGCGCAGCGTCGGCCGCTACGACGGGCGTTTCAAGGGCGTCGAAGCGGATTCGACATTCGATTCGCCCGACTTCGATCCATCCGAGAAATACATTGTCAGCGCCTTCGATGCCGCTTTCCATGAACATCTCGCGCGCGACCTGAACTACCAGTCGCCACTGTCCTACCTGGTCTTCAACAACAAGGTGCTCAGCGCCTGGAACTCGAAACACCGCACGTGGTGGGGCGAAACGCTGGCAGTGCCCTATGCCGCGGGCGACCTTGCCGAGGCCATGCGACAGGACCCTGGCTTGCGCGTGCTGTCGGCCAACGGCTACTTCGATCTCGCGACCCCCTTCTTCTCGACCGAATACGACCTGGCTCATCTGGGCCTGGAACCCTCGCTGCGCGCGCACATCGAGATCACGCATTATGCGAGCGGTCACATGATCTATCTCGACGATGCGGCGCTGCACGAGCTCAAACGAGATCTGGCGCGTTTCTACGATACGGCGACAAGGAGCGATGCCCGCCGATGACCGGCAGCGGCGGGCATTTTCCTTGCGTTGTCTATTGCAATCCGAAAGCCAGCATGACCTGCCGCGAATCGGGGTCGACGGTGAGGAGCCAATATTTGTCGGCGAAGCGCGTCAGCGCAGGAGTGATGCGACTCCTTAAAGGATGACCGTCGGAACTGACAACGCTATCGACCAGGAATTGTGGAACGTTCGACTGCTTGCCCTGGTATTGGGCGACGGAAGAAAGGCTCCCGTCCGAGTGCGCGGGAAACACCATCAGCGACCGGTTCGTTGCGCCCGCTGAGGCCGCCGCCACTGCACCGGTCGTCGTGGGCTGCCACCCGTCGGCGGTTGCGACGGGTTCATTGCCGAAAGTCGACAGCGCGCCGTCGCTATAGTCCACGAGTGTCAGCCAGTACAACGAATAACCGTTGTGCGACCGGTAGTAGAAGTACGCATTGCCGGGCGTATACACCGCAACCGGTTGATCGTCGGTTCGCGCGGCGTAGGGGGGTTGCCCCACCCCGTACATGTTGTCGAACGGCGACCAGCGCGAGTCCGGCCCCTGACGCCAGGCGCGGCGCAGCAAACTGTCGCCGCGCGCTTTCCAGACCAGCCATAACTGATTGCTGAGCGCGAGCGAAACCGCGGCCGGCATGGCGTCCGTCAGAGCCATCTGTCCCTGCGCGGTCACCGGCCCCTGGGACGACCATGCGCCATCTTGATGCTGCAACCATTGAATTGCTCCGCTTGTATCGGCATAAAAGCAATTGAGCACGCCTTGATGAGCGACGAGGCAACCGCCCGTCGACGCGTCGGCAACCCCTATCGGCTCAAAGTCGCTCCACTGACCGGTATGAGTCCCGACAAGCAACCGCCTGCCCTGTTTCACGCAGACCCAAAGTCGGCCGCCGTGTTCCAGCAACGACGGCGTCGCGTCGGTCAGTAATGGAACGCCTTGCGATTGCAGCAGGCCTCCCTGCGCGAGCCAGGCGACCACGTCATCGCGGTCATGCACATTCGGGCCGCTGCTTTCCCCGGTCTTCGGCGGCGCGCCTCGCATCGCGATTTTGAAAATGCTGTGGAAGTCGAGCAAGGTACCCACCCAGCGTCGATAGCTGTCGCCCACTTTCAGCCATCGGTAGCCTTTGGGGTCCGTCGGAAATTCCCGCCGATACGCCATCTCCCCCGGTTTCACGACGGTGAAGAGTGGCGAGTAATTGTCCTTGTCATCGGCCCTGAGCGGCAAATCTGGAAGGAGGCGGTGCGACCGGGCGGAGGCCGGCAATGCGCCGCTCTCGAATGCCCCGTAGACGTCGCGAATCGCTTCTCGCAGAGCCGCGCGCATTACGTTTCGGTTCGCCCGATTGACTTCGTCGAAGTACCGGCCATCGCCGAAGGCGATCCAACGGTCGCCCGCCGGGTTGCGCACCCAAAGGCCGTTATAGCTGTCCTCGTTGTGCATCAGGTTCGAGCACGCATCGGGCGCGAAATGAACACTGGAAGTATGCGCTGCGTCGAAATCATGCATATGCCGGCGCGGCGTACGCAGATGACCGGCGGAATAGCTGTCGGTCAGGTAGTGGCACGCGAACGCGAGGTACATGTAGGCTCGCAGCAGCGCCGTGTTGCCAGCGGGACCGGACTGCCCGTGGCCTTCGGCCGCCGTCTTCATCGCGAGCGAGAGCCCTGCGGAATAGACTATACGAGCATGCTCGCCGAAATGATCCCAGTTGTAGGAGACCAGCCACATAAAGCGGCCCCAGTCGCTGACGGATTGGTAGTAGTTCGATTTGCCGGAGCCACCCGTCGCCTCGTTGTACTGGGCATTCCATTTATCGCCGAACTTCTCGTAGGCGACGTGGGCCGGATCGCCCGAAAGAATCGCTTCTGTCAACGCCTGGAACTCTTCCTGCATGATTGCGAGAATCCGCCCGATCTCGCCCGTGTCGCCATGGTCGAGGGTATCGAACGCATCCTTGAATGCGCGCTCCTTGTCGGATTGGTCCGAAATCGGCTTGGTGGGAATGGCGTAGAAGTCGCCGGCCAATGCGAGAATCTGTCCGAACTTGAGCTTGGCACCATTGCTCAACTTGAATTCATAGGAAGCGGCATCGGCGGATGAGCCATCTGCCATCGGCAGCGATATACCGTCGACGATGGACCAATGTTCGGCGCTGTCGAAAAAGCGGGTGCCCACTGGCCGGCCCCCCGCGAGTGCAGAGCGAATGCGAAAACGAACCGGTCTATATGGTGCGCCGAGGTCGTCGGTATCAGCAGGTGCGTCGGTAACGTCATGGCTTGACATGGTTGGCCCCCTCGTGAGTGATTTCGTTGCGGGTCGAAGCGTGCCAATGATCGGACGACGAGCAAGCGCGCAACAAGTCCAAACTTTGCATGTATTGCGCTACGCTCACGAAAACATGAGGACCTTATGATCGACGACGATCGTTATGCCCGCGCCGTGCTGCGCCACACCGAGCATGTGCTCCAACTATTCGTCGGCGAGCGGCTGATCAATAAGATTTTTGCGCGCGTGTTCCAGTCGCACGCCATGGGACGACTCGTCATTGCACATTTCGACTGGAGAGCCGGCGTGGGGCCGCGTCCCACCGTGGCCGGCTTGCAGGCTCAAACGGGGAGCGGTCGTACCCTGGCCGCTTTCATCGCCATTGCGAAGGTGGCACGACTCGTGTCAGTCGAACCGGACCCCACGGACCGGCGGCAGAAATTCCTCGTCCCCGGCCCGCGGATCGTCGAGGGACTGAGGACTTGGCTGCGGCATCATCTCGAACTCGCGCACGCCATCGGCATCATGCCTGCCGGATGCGCGAGCCGGCTGTATGAGGACAACGCTTACTTCGAGCGCTTCGTCAGGGCATCGATCATTGTCATCGACGGCGTGGCCGAAGCAGGCAAGCGCTTTACGCAGTGGCAGTGGTTCGAGGACCACGAATGCGGACAACGCATTGCTTATGCGCTGCTGCGTGCGCACTATCAGGCGTGTCTCGCCGCGCACACACCGGTTGACGAGCCGTTGGACCTCGCGATCAGCGGCGCGGCTGTGGCGAACATGCTGGGACTGTCGAAGTCGCACGTGCGCAACGTGCTCAATGGCGCGGAAGTGCGCGGCGCGCTCTCGCACGACCAGTCGCGCAGGACCATGCGGTTGACCAGCGAGTTTCTGCGCGAGGCCCGCGCTCAATTCGCTCACGTGTTGACGCTGATGGCGCGTACGCATGCCAAGGCGGAAATGGAATCAGGACGGCCGCCGGCCTGTCCGAGCGAGCATGTCGGAACGCTCGGAATGACAAGCGCACCCGCGATCGGCAATGCGGCCTCATATCGACAGCACGCCCGGCGCTGACTCGCCAACGCTACCCTGCCGAAATTCAAAAGACGCGTTTCGCATGTATCAAGCGATATTCCGAATTTATATGGGCGATAAAAACCACGGAATTCGCATACGCGTCTATCGATAACACACACGCTCGCTGCAGTCTCCATAGCCCTCCGCGAGGAGCGCAGGACACTCCCTCACACATCTGACAGCTGTACGGCCAACCTTTTGTCTCTTACGTTGGATGCGCTCATCAAAATCGATCGAGCAGCTTGAAACGAATGCCGGCTTTTTTCTGGCAAAGCGCAATCCATTAGGAGGTCGAATTGAAATCGAGAGCAAAATTAATGCGGTCGATATCGCCGCTATGCCTCGGCGCGGCGCTTGCTGCCGTGTCAGTGTCGGTCGAGGCAACGGCGGCCGTTATCGAGGCAGCGTCCGATGCGAACCCTGCTGCGCGTACCGCCGCCTCGCGCGAGAACACCCAATGGGTTGCCACCGCCACGCGCGGCTTTCTCAACCCGCGCCAACTGCATACTTTCGCCGTCGAGCCCACGTAATCGGTAATTGACCGACGTCGTTGCGATCTCAGGCGATCTGATGCAGTGGCGAGCGCAGCGGGTTGTCGGCGAAGAGCGATTTCCAGATTCGCGGCGTGAGTTCGTGCACGCGCGAAGCCGGAT
>NZ_JAAAYE010000011.1 GCF_013282575.1 Paraburkholderia sp. NMBU_R16 | reverse complement strand
GAAGAAGGTCGACCAGATGTTCGTTCTGAACATGGCCGCCTACAACCTCGTGCGTATGCGCTCGCTGGGCGCAGTCCGTCCGGCGGCGGCATAAAGGGAGGGAGCCGGGCAAAAAACGAGCCTCAGACCATCAGAAATCCCTGAAATGAGGCCCAGATTTCCATATCCCGAAAAATCGACTGGCTCGACGAGCCGACGAAAGGTACGCGCTCGCTGACGAGGGGTATTTCAGCAAGCTGCTAGGGCCGCGGGCCTCCATTCGTTGTGCCATGCTCCATCGAAGATCAGATTTTTAATCTGCTCCGCACTTTGCTGCCATGTCAGCCACGGCATTCCCACCGATGAAGGCGCCCTTCCATCGGCATGCAAATCGAGCCAGTTCCTTAGCGCTCGTGCCAGGGTGTCTGCATCGTCACCGTCGAAATAAAACGCATAATCGCCAGCGACTTCGCGAAACACCGGAATATCCCTGGCAATCACCGGCACTCCTTTCTGTGCCGCCTCGATCAATGGCAAACCAAACCCCTCGCCTTTTGATGCGATCAGCAGACAAGAAGAAACCTCGTAGACTTTCTCCAGGTACTCGTCGGTGATGCCTTCGAGCCAGAAGAACCGCTTGCTCCGTTCCGGGTGACGCTTCAGCGTATCGTCGAAACCGTTCAAACGCCAGCCGGCCTTACCAACAATAGCAAGATTGACGTCGATGCCGTCGGCCCACAGCTTTTCGAATGCCGCGAACGCTTGGACATGCCCCTTTCGAGGCTCCACGGTTCCCACCATGAGAATGGTAGGTCTGGCCTGTAACGCAGCAAGAACCTGAGGTGTATCGTCGGCCAGCCCTCGTGAAGGCTGACTGCTTTCAATGTCCGCGCCCAGGTGGAAATACCCTAGCTTAAGATCCCGCTTGCGCTCGACTTTTGCAGCATCGAGCCATACTTTGATGTCGTCTGCGACCGAACGCGAAATACCGATCAGGCCGTCCGAGACCGTCGCGATCGTTTGCAGCCACAACGGGAAACACTGCGCGATGACCTCCGGGAACCAGTCAGGCCGCGTAACCGGAAGCAGATCATAGACCACAAAATAAACCTTGATTCCACGCCTACGTTGCCGCTCGAACCATTGCTGTGCCGGTGGCACGCAGTCCGCCACCAAGTCCAGCCCCAGAAAAACGTCGCCCTGCTGGCTATCGAGCCAGTCGTCCTCTTGTTCGACAACATGGCTGCCCAGGTCCAGCTCGCGCAGAAAATGATTGGCGTATCGATATGCCATGACCGTACGATCAAGTCGCACGGGCCTCACTTGCCAACCGGAGGGCGGCCCAATGATCAGTTGACGCAATATGGCACGCGTCACGCGTTGAATGCCCGATTTTGCGTCGACTTCACAGAGGACCGAGACATCAACAAAGAGCTGACGCGCGCGAGTTCCTCGTTGATTCGCTGCGATAGCATCGGCTGTCGCGATATAGTCGCGCTCCGAGGCCGTACCAGGATTCAGCTTACTTAAGGCGTCAATCAAATGGAGGTAGCGTGCTTCGCTATCCGCATGGTTGACATCCTCAGCCGTCCCGGCGTCGTCTGTTACAGCCGCATGCCGTGCGCTGGAACGCTTGGCATAGGCAGCTTCGAACGCACGCAACGCACGGCGCCCCGTTTCGTCCCACGAGAAAAGCCCGGCGCGTTGCCCCGCATGTTCACGCAGCGAGCGCCAAAACGCTTCATCACATAGTGCGCGTTGCATCGTGGACGCCATCTGCGCAATATCGCGCGGATCGAAAAGGGCGTCATCGCGACCTATTACCTCCGGGATGCTAGTCGCATTGGAGCCGATGACTGCCGCACCGCAAGCCATCGCTTCAAGCGCTGGAAGTCCGAAGCCTTCATGAAGCGACGGAAAAACGAACAGGCGGCAGGTGTTATACAGCGCAACCAGGTCGTGGTCCGACACAAAACTGGCCAGAACGAGTTCGTCAGCGTTCAAGCCGTTCGCCTGAGCGAGGCTGCGGAGCTTAGCCGAATTAGATTCGGTCGCTTGGCACACCATGAAGAGCTGATGTTCCCGGCGGACTTCGATCGGCAGCTTGGAATAGGCAACGATGAGCCCCTCAAGGTTCTTACGCGGCTCCACAATCCCCGTCGTCATGACAAACGGTTTCGTCAGGCGGTAACGTGCGCAAAGATCCCCGCGTTGCTCGCCGGTCAGCTCGACCGTCCGGAAGCTCTCTGAGACCGCCGACGAAATGTTAGTGATCTTCTCTCCAGCAATCCCGAGTTCCCTCGATGCCTCTTCCCCGCAATACTCGGAGATGGCAAGGAGGACATCGGCTCGTTTCAACGCATCGATCTTCTTCAGGTAATGCTGCTTGAACCCGGCGTCGGTGAGATAGCGATCTGGATTCAGATACGGGATCAGGTCATAGAGCGTCACCGCGGTAAGGACGTCAGAATCGAGCTCTTTGACAGACGTAAGGGAGTGGTCGACGTATCCTTCGAACAGACTGCTCACATGGACGATGTCCGGCTCTAGCTCGCCTATCGCGTACTCACGGACCAAGATCGCAGCCCTCGTTCGCCAATCGTGCTCACCTTGGTATGGCGTGAGCATGGGAACGGAAAAAACAGCAATCCGGTCTTGCGGCAACAAGCCGGAAAACGTTTGCCTGATCTCTTCGATCGTATCGGGGAACAGCTCGTTGAGTACGATCCAAACTTCGTGATCGCCAGCGTTACGAACGATAGCCTTTGCAAGCGCCATGCTGTAACGCCCGATGCCGCGCAGCCGGCTGGCCGACTGACATCCTTGAAGATCCAAAACGATGCGCATGCTGATCTCGGCAGTGGGTTATCGAGCGTTGTTGCTCTTAGCGTTTAATAGATCGTCGCGAATTTTTCGCCCGCGAGCTGTGAGTCGGTCCACCGTCTCGATCTCATTGGTTGCCGGCGGAGCGCCGTGGATAACCGCAAGCCCGAGCATGCCGACCAGTCGAGCCCGCACTCCGGGATACCGAGCTAAGACGCCGGAGACCTTGGCCCTGAGCGCCGGATGGGCACGCAGGTAGTCAGCAGCGCGCATGAGCACAGGCTTCGCGATCCGAAGCAACCCAGCCCTCGATATCCCGGCTTTCCGCAGCGCATTGCCTCCGGCGCGAATCGGGGCGGCCAACCGCCAACTGCGGCTTCTGTATATCGCATTGATATGTTCGTGCAACCTGGCAACTTCCATTTCCGCCGCCGCCGCCCGCTGCTCGATCCTGCGCATTTCTTCTTCCGCGTGCAGCTTCGCATCGCTCGCCTTCAGCTCAAGGTCTCGAACCAGAATTTCCGCCTGATAGGCTCGCTCCTGCCACTTTCCGACTTCGCGCTGGGCCTCGATCACCGTCAGATTCAACGAGCCCACGATCTCCTCCTCTGCCGTCGAAGTCGCCAGTGACGAACCGCTCACTAACGACTCTGCGATCTCAGTCAATCGCGGATCGCGCTTCTTGAACGCGACAACCGCGTAGTCGGGTGCTTGCATCAAATTCGTATCCAGCGCCGATACCACTTTGTTGATCACGGCCGCTCCCGCGAGTCGTGACGGCATCAGTTCGAGATCGTTGTGGATGAACGCGCGATTGACGGGCACCACCACCACACTTTCGAAGCCTGAATACTCGGCCGCAAAACTGAGCAATACCGAGGGAATGGGCCGCTCATGCGTCGGATCGATATAAAAGTTGCAGGCACCGACCACGAGGTTGGCTGGATTAGGTGTCTCCAGCAGAATCGCGCCGCCGTCGTCGACAACGCGATACGCTTCCTTTAAAAAAGCCAACAGGTTGTTAAAGCCGAGGTGCTCAACAACGTGGAAGGCGCTAACAAGCTCGTACGTCGCATCGGGCTGCGACGCGAGGAACTGCATAGCGTCGGCCTGTTGAACGGCCAACCCCGCCGCCCGTCCCGCGTCGACAAACTCCTCGTTAAGATCGATTCCTTCTGCCTGGACGCCGCGTTCCTTCAACAGTTCGAGCCACTCGCCCCGGCCGCACCCCACATCGAGCGCCTTCTTGCCCACCTTTGCATGCAGCGCCTCGACGACCGGCAAATAAACGCTCTGCCGCGCCTTGATCGTCTCCCGGCTTCCCCGAAAGCGATCTTCGAGCGCCCGGTAAAAATCGTCTGACAGCATAGGTCCCCGAATTTTCTATAGTTGATAGTTCACGGTGCTCACTTCCGGCTCCATCCAAGCGCAGCCGACAAATTTCTTTTTCGACATATTGAGCACCTGAAAAACGATCGCATGATCGCGCCACTCGTAATTCTTTTCGACGTGAGTATCGCCAGCATGCAACGCCACGGCGATCGAATAATTCCCCTCACCGAGGTTCGCGGTAAACGCAAATCGGTACTTGATGCGCTCGCCTGCAGCATACGCCGTACGCGCGTGCGCAAGAAAACTCGTATTGGTGCCGAATATCGGCTGACCGAGCCGGTCCTTGATCGCATATCCAAGCACGAGGTCGGGCACGCTCTCATGGACGCAAACGTCGACCTCCAGCGCCACTTGGCTCCCCACATCGATCACCTCGACGCTCTTGCCTTGGGCATCGACAAGACGAATGGCGTCGACGGTGGCCTCGCCGGAGCCCGAAACGGTCCGCGTCTTGCCATCCTCGCCGCGCACCTGCTTGACGGTCTTGCCTTCGCGGTCCGCCAGCAGCGCGTTGTAGTAATCGAAAATCTCTTCGGGCTCGCCCTGCTTTTCCAGGCGTCCCTCGTTCAACAAGATGGCGCGATCGCAAATCGACTGAATCGCCGTCTTGTCGTGCGAGACGATCATCAGCGTCGTCCCCTGCTCGCGATAGGAGCGGATGCGATCGAAGCTCTTGTGCTGGAAGTAAGCATCGCCGACAGACAACGCCTCATCCACGATGAGAATGTCGGGCCGGCGAAACGTGGCCACGCTGAACGCGAGCCGCATCTGCATGCCGCTCGAATAGACGCGCACCGGTTGGTCGATGGCATCGCCAATTTCAGCGAACGCCTCGATCGCCGGCATGTTCGCCATGATCTCTTCAACCGAATGACCGAGCAGTTGCCCTGCCATGATGACGTTCTGGCGGCCCGTGAAGTCGGGATGGAAACCCATCCCCAGTTCGAGCATCGCCGCAACGCGTCCGTTGACGCTGATGCTGCCGCGCGTGGGCTGCGTCGTCCCGGTAATCATCTTCAGCAACGTGCTCTTGCCCGCGCCATTGATACCGACGATGCCCACGGCCTCGCCCTGCTTCACGTCAAAGCTGATATCGCGCAATATCCATTTGAGCTGATGCCTGACAGCATGCCCAGGCGCGACCCATTCGAGCAACCGCCCGAAACGCGACGAATATTGCTTGTAGGCCTTGCTGACGTTTTGTACGGAAATACTACCCATGAGATCGGGTCCGCGGTTACGAGTCGAAGCGTTGGACGCTGTGAGAAAAAGGCCCGGCCTCTTCTCGGCCAGGCTCGAATCGGCGCGGGCTCGAGGGCGCCGAAACGCCCTCTCGCTTCATCCGATCAGAACGAGAAGCCGGCTTCGTTTCTACGCAGATCGGCTTGCACCATCATCTTGCAGAGCTCTTCGAGCGACGTCTTCGGCTCCCACCCAAGCTTAGCCTTCGCCTTCGCCGGATCGCCGATCAGCAGGTCGACTTCGGCCGGCCGGTAGAACTTCGGGTTCACGCGCACGAGTACCTTGCCATTGGCGGCGTTCACGCCTTCCTCTTTCTCGCCTTCGCCGCGCCACTTCAACTCCGTGCCGACTGCCTTGAATGCCATCGAGACGAAATCGCGCACGGTCTCCGTCCGATTGGTGGCCAACACGAACGTATCGGGTTCGTCAGCTTGCAGCATGCGCCACATGCCCTCGACATACTCTTTAGCGAAACCCCAATCGCGCTTGGCGTCGAGGTTGCCGAGTTCGAGTACGTCGAGCTTGCCGAGCGAGATCTTGGCCGCGGAATCGGTGATCTTTCGCGTGACGAATTCGCGCCCACGGAGCGGCGATTCGTGATTGAACAAGATGCCGCTCGATCCGAAAATGTCGTACGACTCGCGGTAATTCACGGTGATCCAGTGGGCATACAGCTTGGCCACACCGTAGGGGCTGCGCGGATAAAAAGGCGTGTCTTCCTTTTGCGGAACTGCCTGCACCTTACCGAACATCTCAGACGTCGACGCTTGATAGAAGCGAATCGAGCGGTCGACGATACGAATGGCTTCGAGCAGGTTCAAAGCACCGACGCCGGTGATCTGCGCCGTCGTGCCGGGCTGATCGAACGAGACGCCGACGAAGCTTTGCGCAGCGAGGTTGTAGACTTCCCGCGGCTTCGCCGTTTCGATGAGGCGAATGGTTGAGCCGAGATCGGTCAGATCGTGTTCGACAAGATGCAGATTGGGGTGATCGAGAACGCCCACCTCCTCCATGCGCCAGAAGTTCACCGAGCTCGTACGCCGGTACGTGCCAAAGACTTCGTACCCGCGCTCGAGCAACAATTGCGTCAGATACGCACCATCTTGACCGGTGATGCCGGTTACGACTGCCCTTGTCATTCCCTCTCCTTTGGAAAGCTGATCTCCGCGCCATATTCCGCGAAGAATCATCAAAATACCGAAATCGAACGCCGCAAATTATAGCCGAGCGCTCCTTGCCAAAAACGCTCAAAGCCAGCGGCTCGCCGCAACGGCGCATATCGCACGCACAACGGGCGCACTACAGCTCGTCGACCATTTCCGCCGCATGCCGCCGAAAAAGATGCATGCCGAGCAGGCAAAACAGCACACCGAGCACAAAGACGGGCCACACGAGCGACCAGTCGGGCCAAAGGCGATTCACGAAGATCGTCTGGTATCCCTCGATCAATCGCGCCATCGGGTTGAGCCGGATCAACGGTTTGACCTGCTCCGGCAGCGCATGCCACGGATAGACAACGGGCGTGAACCAAAACCAGAACTGCAGAAGAATGCCCATGAATTGACCGACATCGCGGAAAAATACATTGAGCACGCCCAACGTGATGCCGAGCCCGATGCTGAAAAGGACCTGCGTCAACAGCAGCGGCACGAGGCCCACGAATACGACACCCGGAAAGTTTCCCGTGACGATGAGGAAAACCAGAAACAGGCCGAAGATGATCGCGAAGTTCATCAGTGCGGAACACGTGACGATCACGGGCAGCACGATGCGCGGAAAGCTGAGCTTTTTCAGCAGATTGGCATTGTCGACGAAGACGCTTTGCGCGCGCGAAACGATCTCGGCGAAAAGCCCCCACGTCAATACGCCCGCACAAAGGTAAATACTGTAGCCGAACGTGCTCTGTACGCCAGGCAGCCTCGACTTCATCACCTCCGAAAACACGACCGTGTACACGACGATCAACGCCAGCGGTTGCAGCACGAGCCACAACGCGCCGAGCATGCTCGTGCGATACCGTGTCTGGAATTCGCGTTTCACGCTGCCGACGACAAAGCCCCTGTATCGCAGCAGCGCATTCAACAATGCAGCCAATTTATCTTCCTCGATGTTTCGTGCCCATGTCCGGCCTCACCACGATTGCCGGTCTTGCAAGCAGAGCGATAAAGCGTCCCGCCAGTGCGGGGGCCGAATTCCAAACACCGCTGCCAACTTCGCATTGGAAAGCCGCGAGTTGGCAGGCCGCCGCGCCGGCGTCGGGTATTCGCTCGCCGCAATCGGTACGACCTTCGGCGCCTTCTCCGGCGAGGCAAGCTCGAAAATCGCCCGCGCGAATTCCGCCCACGAGGCCTCTCCGCCCGCGCTCAGATGGTACGTGCCGCTGCGCGCGGACCACCATTGCGCCCGCGCTTCAGGCGCCACCGCCATGGCCTGCGCGACGATATGCGCCGTCAGTGTCGCGATCGTACGCGACCACGTCGGGGCGCCGCGTTGATCGTCGACGATGCGCAGCTCGTCGCGCTCTTGGCCCAGGCGCAGCATCGTCTTCATAAAATTGCGCCCGCGCGCGCCATAGACCCAGCTCGTACGCAAAATCAGATGCGCGGCGCCAGCCTGCTCGATGGCGCGCTCGCCAGCCAATTTGCTCGCACCGTAGACATTCAACGGGCCGGGCGGGTCGTCTTCTTCATACGCCCCTTGCTTCGTGCCATCGAAGACATAGTCCGTCGAATAATGGATCAGCGGCACGCCCATCTCATGTGCCGCCGCAGCCAGTACACCAGGCGCATGCGCATTGATGCGCATTGCGGTATCGACATCGCTCTCGGCCTGATCGACAGCGGTATAGGCACCCGGGTTGACGATCAGCGAAGGGCGGATTTCATCCAGCGCCGCCTCGATCGAACGCGCATCGGCGAGATCGAGTACATCGCGCCGCGGCGCGATCACGGTTCCCAGCCCCTGAAGCGTGCGCACAAGCTCGAACCCTACTTGCCCCGACGCGCCGGTAACGAGAATGATCGGTTGGTTCAAATCGGACATGAACGAGTGCACCCCGAGGACAGATACCGGACAGAGGCCAGCCGACGAAAGCGCCACGACGCGAGGACACGAGATTATAGAAGCACTCGGAGGGTAACCGAAGATGCCTAACAATCTGAAACACCGCGATCGGGTGGATTTTGCCGATCCACGGCCGCAGCAAGGTATAAATTGCCGCCCCACCGCCCGCTTTTGGGCTGCGCTCAGTGATGGTGATGCTCGCGTTGAACCATCCAACGAATGGTGTCGGCAAACTCGATAGGTTCGACATCGGGAACCAGCTGCCGCAGCTTCTCGGCCGAGCCGATCAGCATTTTGACCTCGTTGTCCCGTACGAACGCGCGGTTCACCCGAATGTCGAGATCGTGATGCGATGCTTCCCGCACCATGTCGATGACCTGATGCAGCGTGTACGCAACCTCGCTGCAGACATTCACGACTTCACCGGCCGCCTTGCCCGCAAGCAGCGAGCGATAGATGCTCGCCACCATCCGCACGTCGGAGAAATCCCGCGCCACGTCGAGGTTGCCCAGCTCGATGAACGGCCTGCGCTGCACGAAGTGCGAAACGATCTTGGGCACGAGAAAGCGCGGCTCCTGCCCACGTCCCGTGTAGTTGAACGGCCGCGTGACAACGATGGGCAAGCGGTCGAACCAGGTCCGCACCAGGTGCTCCATTGCGAGCTTGCTGGCCGCATAGTGGTTCACCGGCGCGGGTGCAACGCTCTCGTCCACCACGCCCGCGGCGTTGCCGTAGACGTTCGCGCTGCTGGCGACGAGAATCTTCTCGGGATGGCATCCCACGTCGATGCAGGCTTGCAGCAAGTTCAGCGTGCCGAGCACGTTGACGCGATACATGTCGAGCGCGTCGTCATGCGCCACGAAACTGATCGCGGCCAGATGCACGAGATGCGTGGGCCGCACTTCGCCAATCACGCGGCGGCAATCGTGCAGCGATGAGATATCGAGCAAATGCTCGTGCGCGCCGGCCGTTTCGCCGCGCGCGAGCGTGCCGATCACCTCATAGCCGGCGCGCTCGAGTTCGTTGCGGACATAGACGCCCGTAAAGCCGCGAGCACCGGTCAGCAACACACGCCGGCGCCCTGGCTGAGAAGAAGATTCCAATCCAACACCCATCTTAGATTTCGATTTTTTTACGAACCTGGTCGCTCACTCGAACAGGTCGGCATCGGCCAATAAGCGGCCGGCGGCATCCTTGGCGGCCAGGATCGGCTCGAATCCGATCGGCCATTCGATGCCGACGCTCGGATCGTTCCAAAGCAGGCAGCGCTCGAATTCCGGATACCAATAATCGGTCGTCTTGTAGAGAAACTGCGCGGACTCGGACAGTACCACGAAGCCGTGCGCGAAGCCGGGCGGGATCCACAACTGCCGATGGTTCTCCGCCGACAACGTGATGCCCTCCCACTTGCCGAACGTAGGCGACGAACGGCGCAGGTCGACGGCCACGTCGAACACCTCGCCTTCCGTGACACGCACGAGCTTGCCCTGCGCATGCGCGATCTGATAATGCAGACCGCGCAGCACACCCTTGGCGGAACGCGAGTGATTGTCCTGCACGAACGTCACGCCGTCTTGCACTTGTTGCGCAAATTCGCGAGCGTTGAAGCTCTCGAAAAAAAAGCCGCGCGAATCGCCGAACACCTTGGGCTCGATGAGCTTCACGCCATCGAGCGACATCGAGGTCACTTGAATTGTCATGCGATCTGGTCGGTGAGAAGGCCCGTCAAATACGCGCCGTAGCTGCTCTTGCAAAGCGGCTTCGCCAGCCTCAGCAGTTGCTCGGCATCGATCCAGTTACGGCGATAGGCGATTTCCTCGGGGCAAGCCACCATCAGCCCTTGCCGCTTTTGCAGCGTGGCAATGAAGCTCGCCGCTTCGATCAGCGAATCGTGCGTGCCCGTATCGAGCCACGCATAGCCGCGGCCCATGATCTCGACGTCGAGCTTGCCCGCTTGCAGATAATGCGAGTTCACATCGGTGATCTCGAGCTCGCCGCGCGCCGAGGGCTTGATGCTCTTCGCAATCTCGCAAACGTGCTCGTCATAGAAGTAAAGCCCGGTCACGGCATAGTTCGAGCGCGGCTGCGCGGGCTTCTCTTCGATCGATAGCGCGCGGAATGCCGAATCGAATTCGACGACGCCGTACCGCTCCGGATCCTGAACGTGATACGCGAAAACCGTTGCGCCCGACGTCCGCGCGTCGGCGCGCTCGAGCTGGCTGACTAGATCGTGCCCGTAGAAGATGTTGTCGCCGAGTATCAGCGTCGACGGCTTGCCATCGACGAAGTCCTTGCCGATGACGAACGCCTGCGCCAAACCGTCCGGGCTCGGCTGCACGGCGTATTGCAGGCTCATTCCCCACTGGCTCCCGTCGCCCAGCATCGCCTCGAAACGCGGCGTGTCCTGCGGCGTCGAGATGATCAGGACTTCGCGAATCCCCGAGACCATCAACGTGGACAACGGGTAGTAGATCATCGGCTTGTCGTATACCGGCAGCAGCTGTTTCGACACCGCATGGGTAATCGGATAGAGCCGCGTGCCGGAGCCGCCCGCGAGGATGATGCCTTTGCGCGCCATGGAGGCTCCTTCAGTCGCGTTTTGCATAGTTCGTTTCGAGCCACTTCCGGTAATCGCCGGAGGCCACTTCGCTCACCCACGCCGGGTTGTCGAGATACCACCGTACTGTCTTCGCCATCCCCGTCTCGAACGTCTCGGCAGGCTTCCATCCCAGTGTTCGCTCGAGCTTGCGGGCATCGATCGCATAACGCCGGTCATGCCCCGGACGGTCCTTCACGAACGCGATCTGCTCGCGGTACGAGCCGTGCGCTTTCGGACGGATGCCGTCGAGCAATTCGCAAATCGTCGTCACCACGTCGATGTTCGTTTTCTCGTTCCAACCGCCGACGTTGTACGTCTCGCCGGGTTCGCCTCGCGCGAGCACCTCGCGGACTGCCGCGCAATGATCGCCGACGTAAAGCCAATCACGGACGTTCTGGCCGTCGCCATAGACCGGTAACGGCTTGCCGGCGAGCGCGTTGGCAATCATCAGCGGAATCAGTTTCTCGGGAAACTGGTATGGCCCGTAATTGTTCGAGCAGTTCGTCGTCAGCGTCGGCAACCCATAAGTGTGATGATAGGCGCGCACAAGGTGGTCCGACCCTGCTTTGGTCGCCGAGTACGGGCTGTTCGGCGCGTAAGCGGTCGTCTCGGAAAACGGCGGATCCGTCGGCGAAAGCGAGCCGAACACCTCGTCCGTGGAAACGTGCAAAAATCGAAAGGCCGCGCGAGCCGCATCGTCGAGCGGGGACCAGTATCGGCGCACGGCTTCGAGCAGCGTGAACGTGCCGACGACGTTCGTTTGCACGAAGTCGGCGGGGCCATGGATCGACCGGTCGACATGACTTTCCGCCGCGAAGTGCACCACGGCACGCGGCTTATGTTGCGCGAGCAAGCCGTCGAGCAACGCACCGTCGCAGATATCGCCGCGCACGAAGATGTGGCCCGGGTTGTCGGCCAGCGGCGCGAGCGTGCGCAAGTTGCCCGCGTACGTCATTTTGTCGACGTTCAGGACAGCTTCTTCCGAATCGCGCAGCCAATTCAACACGAAATTGGCGCCGATGAAACCGGCGCCGCCGGTGACCAGGATCATGGGGTTCCTCAAAATTGCGCAGCCCGCGACGCGTCAGCGGGACTTTGCGTACAATGCCCCCTCGCCGAAATTCCGTTCGACGGCTCGCTCTTTGCTGACGGTGCGGTGATCCGCATACCGCCCGCGCCGCTGCTCAGTTTGGCCAAATAATCAGCCAATTATACGGCTGCAGGCCTGCAAGACCTTAGAGAGCCGTCCATTCCATTTTCCTATCCGACCATGGACACGCTTGCCGCCCCCATTGCTTTCGGCGATCTGCAGGGATGCCTCGCACCCTTTCGCCGCCTTCTCGCCAAGCTTTCCCCGCCCGGCGATACACCGCTTTGGTTCGCCGGCGACCTCATCAACCGCGGCCCGGATTCGCTCGCCACACTACGGGAAATAGCAGGCTTCGGCTCGCGGGCGAAGGTCGTGCTCGGCAATCACGATATGCATGCGCTGGCCGTCTCCGCTGGCATACGTCGTCAGAAGGCGGATGATACGTTCGGCGATGTCCTGACGGCGCACGATGCTAAGGAGCTGCTCGACTGGCTTCGGCAGCGGCCGTTCGCTCATCTGGAGAACGGCACGCTGATGGTCCATGCGGGTGTCTTGCCGCAGTGGGACACGACGCTCGTACTCGAACTCGCCGACGAGTTGGGGCGCGCGCTGCGCGCGCCGAACTGGCGGGAAACGCTTGCTTCATTCTACGAGAAGGGGCCCAATCGCTGGTCGCCCGATCTCTCGCGCGTGGACCGGTTGCGCGTCGCCTTCAACGCGTTCACGCGTGTGCGCTTCTGCACCCCTGGCGGCGAGATGGAGTTCAGTGGGAACGGCACCCTCGAAAACGGTCCGACGGGTTTTGTGCCGTGGTTCGACGCTCCCGAGCGCCGTACGTCGGACACCACCATCGTGTTCGGACACTGGGCTGCGCTCGGCGTCCTGATGCGCGACAACCTGATCGGGCTCGATTCGGGCTGCGTGTGGGGCAATCGCCTGACGGCCGTCCGCCTCACGCGCGATCCGGCTGCGCGCACCGTCGCGCAAGAGGAATGCACCGATTGCCGAAACAATCGGTAACCGCGCCGCGCTTTGCGCGTGCGCAAATTTTCATAGAATGCAGTGTTTCGCAATCGAGCAGGAGTCACATTGGAAGGCACCCCCTTTCCATCAACAGACGTAGCGTCCCGCGAGCTTCCGCAGAACCTGGCGAGCGTAAGCGGCGTCCCGCAGCCCGTCGTTTCGTCCGGCGAGCGCGGCGGCGTCCTCTGGATGACGGGCCTCTCGGGCGCCGGCAAATCGACGCTCGCGCATGCCGTCAAGGAACGGCTCGAAGCGAGGCGCTGCATGGTAGTGGTGCTCGATGGGGACATCCTGCGTACCGGCCTGAATTCGAACCTCGGCTTCAGCCACGCCGACCGTCTGGAAAACGTCCGCCGTACCGCCGAAGTGGCCGCGCTGTTCAAAAACGCGGGATTCGTCGTGATCAGCGCGCTGATTTCGCCGGCGCGCGAGCATCGCAGTCTTGCGCGTTCGATCGTCGGCGAGCGCTTCTTCGAAGTGCACGTCGCCAGCAGTCTTGCCGTATGCGAATCGCGGGATCCGAAAGGACTCTATTCACGTGCGCGACGCGGCGAGCTGCCTGAGTTCACGGGCGTATCGTCGCCCTATGAGGCCCCCGTCTCGCCCGATCTGACGATCGATACGGCCGGTCTCGCGATCGATGCTTCCGTCGCGCGGTTAGAGGCATTCATTCAAGCGAATATCGCGCCGATGCGCTTTGCGGTTTAACGCTGATCGTATTCGGCCCCGAGCGGTGCCGGGAGCGAATCGCTCGGCGCCATGGCCGGCGCCGGTTGCGATGGCTTCAATCGAGCAAGACCGGCCGCTACGGCATCTCTAGCCATGGCCGCCAGCGCGCGCCTATCCGCTACCGCTTCGATTGCGTCGCCCACATACAAGTGCGCCGTCAACGGGCCGCCGCGCAAGACGGCATCGACCGATTCGCCCAGCGACATATCGCCGATATAAGCGGGCGCCGTCGATTGCCGGCCCTCGGCATCCTCGTATAAAAGGCAGATGGGCTGCACGCGGCAGCCGGCCGAAACAGCCGCTTGAAACAGATTCGAGTGAAACGGCAACAAGTCGAGGCCATCCGATGTCGTGCCTTCGGGAAACATGCACATCACCTCGCCCGCTCGCAGCCGCGCCGCCATCTCGTGCATCGTGCGATGGGCGTCCCTGCGCTTTTCCCGGTGCACGAAGATCGTGCCCAGCTGATGCGCGAGCCAGCCGACGATGGGCCAATGGCGCACTTCGGCCTTCGACACGAACGGCGTCGGCCGCCACGCATTGATGACATAGATATCGAGCCACGAGACGTGGTTGCCGACCACCAGCGCACCGTGGTCGAGCCGAGCCTCGTCATGATGCACGACGAGCTTCACGCCCGCGAAGCGCAGCACCTTGAGCGACCACGCGCGGGTGAGCACGAGCTTGCGCTCGGGCGAGGCATGCGGAAAGCGTGTGGCGACGATCCACATCCCGTGCAGCAGGTGCAGCCCCAGCCGGGCCTTGGCAAGCGCGAGTTTCATTCGAGTCGGTCCATCCGGATCGGCAGGGACGCGCTCACACGCGCTCGTAGGCGAGACGGCCCGCGACGATCGTCGCCATCACGTGGCCCGGCAGTTCGTAGCCCAGAAACGGCGTGTTGTGACCCTGGCTCTTCAACACGCGCGGCTCGACGCGCCAGTGCGCGCTCGCATCGAAAACGCAAAGATCGGCCACGGCACCCACTTCGATCCGCCCCGCGGGCAGCCTGAGCACATCGGCCGGTGCGGCGGTGATCCGGCTCAATGCCTTCGCCAGCGGAATGCGCGCTTCCTGGGCCCATTTCACCGTCAGCGAGAGCAGCAGCTCGAGGCCGGTCGCGCCCGGGGTCGCTTCGCCGAAGGGCAACAGCTTTTCGTCGTCGTCGACAGGCGTGTGATTCGATGCGATCGCATCGATGGTGCCGTCCGCCAGGCCTGCACGGATCGCCTCGCGATCGCGCTGCCCGCGCAACGGCGGATCGAGCCGGAATTGCGCGTCGAAGTAACCGATGTCGACGTCGATCAGATGGACGTGGTTCGCCGAGACATCGCATGTGACGCGCAACCCTTCGGCTTTGGCCTCGCGGACAAGCGCGATACCGGCTGCCGACGACAATTGCGGCAGATGCACGCGCGCACCCGTCACGCGCATCAATTCGAAGATCGTATGCAGCGCGATCGTCTCGGCCGCAACGGGCACGCCCGGCAAACCGAGCCGCGAAGCAACCGCGCCGCTCGCTGCCACGCCGCCCTTGGCGAGATACGCATCCTGCGGCCGCAGCCACACGGTGTAGTCATAGGTGCTCGCGTATTGCAAAGCGCGCAGCAGCACTTGCGTGTCGACGACGGGCACGTCGGCCTGCGAAAACCCGATACAACCGGCTTCGGTCAGCTCGACCATCTCGGTGATGACCTGCCCCTTCAAGCCGACGGTCAACGCGCCGAGCGGATAGACGTGCACGCGCTCGAGGCTGCTCGCGCGGAATTTCAACATGTCGACGAGACCGGGCTCGTCGAGCACGGGCTCCGTATCGGGCGGACATACGAGGCTCGTCACGCCGCCGGCCAGCGCCGCGGCGGTTTCGGATTCGAGCGTGGCGCGATATTCGTAGCCGGGCTCGCGCAGCCGCGCGGACAAATCGACGAGCCCTGGCATGATGTGGCGGCCTTTCGCATCGACACGCTTCGCTGCATCGAAACCGGCCGGTGCGGTACCGATCGCCGCGATCTTGCCCTCGTCGATGAATACATCGGCCCGCGCCTCGCTGCCCGCCACGGGGTCGATCAACGTGCCGCCTTCGATATGAATCTTCATGCGCTGCCTTCTTTATTCCGTCCGTCTTTGTTTTCGCATTCCCGTGCGCGTACCTGCCGCCGGTGCATCGGCGCGGGTCAGTGCCCCCAATCGGGCCGACCGTTTCAATCGTTGTTGCCGGCCACGATGCCCATCACGGCCATGCGCACGGCAATGCCGAACGTCACCTGATCGAGAATCACCGATTGCGGGCCGTCCGCCACTTGCGAATCGATCTCGACGCCGCGGTTCATCGGCCCCGGGTGCATCACGATCGCATCGGGCTGCGCACGCGCAAGGCGCTCCGGCGTCAACCCCCAGCTCTTGAAATACTCTTGCGCCGAAGGCAACAGCGCCCCGCTCATCCGCTCGTTCTGCAGCCGCAGCATGATGATGACGTCGACCCCCTTCAATCCCTCGTCGAGATTGTTGAAGACACGCACACCCATCTGTTCGAGCCCACCCGGCAACAACGTGCGCGGGCCGATCGCGCGTACCTCCGGCACGCCGAGCGTGGTGAGCGCATGGATATCGGAGCGCGCAACGCGCGAATGCAGAATGTCGCCAACGATCGCCACGCGCAGATTCGTGAAATCGCGCTTGTAATGACGAATCGTGTACATGTCGAGGAGGCCCTGCGTCGGATGCGCGTGGCGCCCGTCGCCGGCATTGATGACGTGCACATGCGGCGCGCAGTGCTGCGCGATCAGATAGGGCGCCCCGCTCGACGCATGGCGAACGACGAACATATCGGCATGCATCGCCGACAGATTGTTGATCGTATCGAGCAGCGATTCGCCCTTGCTCGTCGACGATGCATTGATGTTCAGGTTGATGACGTCGGCCGACAAACGCTTGGCCGCGATCTCGAAGGTGGTCCGCGTGCGCGTCGAGTTCTCGAAGAACAGGTTGAAGACGGACTTGCCGCGCAAGAGCGGCACCTTCTTCACCTCGCGATCCGTGACACTCACGAACTGCTCGGCCGTATCGAGAATGTGCGTGACGATCGCGCGCGGCAATCCCTCGATCGTCAGCAGATGCTTGAGCTCGCCGTTCTTTGTCAGTTGCGGATTGCCCTTCAGGAAACCGTAGCGAAAACGGTCTGCTGAAGTTGCATGGTCGGCCTGCCCCGGGGTGACGGTGTTCATATTCTGCCTGCTGCAAACGTGGGTCGGGTAGCGTGCAAGAGCGTGCGCGCGTTCATCGCGTCAATCGGTACGCGGCTCGGTGCGGAACGTGAAGCGCTCGGTTTCGCCTGCGCCTTCGCCCTGCGTCTCGCGCACGAGCACGAGCGTGGTGTCGTCGGCGAGCTCCACATGGGCGCCGACGAAACGCGCCGCAATCGGCAACTCCCGGCCGCCGCGCTCGGCCAGCACGGCGAGTTCGATCGCCGCCGGGCGGCCGTAGTCGTAGAGTTCGTTGATCGCGGCGCGCACGGTTCGGCCGGTGTACAGCACGTCATCGACGAGCACGATTCGCCGCCCGTCGACATCGAACGGCAACGACGTGGGGCTCGCCTGGCTATGCAGGCCTTTCTTGGCGTAATCGTCGCGATGCAAGGCGACATTGATCACGCCGAATCGCTCGATGCCCAGATCGCTCGCGAGCCGCTTCGCGAGCCAGGCGCCGCCGCTATGGATACCGGCCAGCTCCGGCGCGTCGGCACTGCCGAAAAGGTGGCCGTATGCATCGCGGATTTGCGTGAGCAAAGCGCGATAAGACGCTTCGGCGTCAATGCAGCTCATCGGAAAGTCCGTCCAGATATTGTTGAAGAATGATGCGGGCCGCTTCGGCATCGATCATGTCGACACGCACGCCGGCATCGCGCAAATCGGCGGCGGCCTGAACCGAGCTGTAGCGTTCGTCGACCCATGCCACCGGGAGATTGAAGCGGCCGTTCAATTGATTGCCGAAACGCTTGGCGAGCCGGGTCATGTCGTGCGGCGTGCCGTCGGGATGCAGCGGCAACCCCACGACGAGGGCATCGGGCTTCCATTCGCCGATCAGCTTGCCGAGCGCTTCGAAACGATACTCACGGTTCGTGTTCGGCACGACCACCAGCGCGCGCGCCTGACGCGTCAGCATATTGCCGACAGCCACGCCGATGCGCTTTTCGCCGTAGTCGAACGCAAGCAGCGTCGCCTCACGCCCGACCGGTTTGCTCATGCGTGCCCTGCGTCACCGGAAAGCATCGATGCGGAGATGCCGAGCAATGCCAGCGCAGCCTCGAAACGCTCTTCCGCCGGCACATCGAACACGATGCGCGGATCGGCCTCGACCGTGAGCCAGCCGTTCTTGGAAATTTCCTCTTCCAGCTGACCCGCCCCCCAGCCAGCATGGCCGAGCGTCAGCAAAAAGCGCTGCGGCCCTTTTCCGCTCGCGACGGCCTCGAGCACATCTTTCGAGGTGGTCATTTCGAGGCCGCCCGTGACCGACATCGACGACGTGTAGGCACTGCCCTCGACAGGCTCGTGCAGCACGAAGCCGCGCTCGGTCTGCACCGGGCCGCCGAAATAGACGGGCACGTGCAACAGCGGTTCGATTTCGAGTTTGAGATCGATGCGACTGAAAAGCGATTCCAGATCGATGTCGGTCGGCCGGTTGATGACGAGGCCGAGCGCTCCGCGATCGCTATGATCGCAAAGATAGACCACGGTCCCTGAGAACGTGGGATCGGCCATGTTCGGCATGGCGATCAGGAACTGGTTGGTCAGGTTGATGCGATCGTTACTCTTGGGCATGGTTCGAATTCTAGCAAAGACAGTGCGGGACCGGCCCGCGACTTCGGGCGCCAGCGCACGTCCGCGCACCGGGCGCCGCCCGCCGTGCCGCCAAGGGGCGACATGCCTCATTACTGCACACTCTATCACGTCGGCCCTGCCTTTCAGCCGCGCCGCGCAGCCGGCTGTCCGCGCCCGTGCAACGCGGGCGCCCGCCCGCACGGGCCGCGAGCGGGAGATCAGAAATGGGCCGGGCGCGAGGGCGCCGGCGCGGCGCGCTCGATCGACTGGGTCAACGCATGAAGCGCGCCAGATTCGGACGTAGCCACGCCAGCCGCCACGCGCAGCAGCATCGCGCGCAGCGCCTGGGCAGCCGCGTCCACGGCTTGGGGGTCGGGCTGGCGTTCCGGCGCGGCGGACTGCCACGCGCACGCCGTCAGACGCCAGGCGAGCGCCAGTGCGTCGGCAAGCGCGGCGATGTGTCCGAGGCCCAGCGCGCAGCCGGCGCTCCCCAGCCGATAAGCTGCCTCAGAGAGCTTCAGCGCCGCCAATGCGTCCGCGGACTCCGGGCGATTCCCGAGTGCCGACATCGCGATATCGGCCGTCTGTAGAAAATCCTCGTAAGCGTTCGCATGGATCGACAGCACTCCGAGCTCGCGCACGGTCGATCCGTCTCGAACGCCCGTTTGCGCCCCTTCGCGTGCCGCCTCGGCCTCCCAGAGCGCCTCGGAATCCATGTTGCCGGCGACATGCCAATCGACCGTCAACCCATAGTCGTTGAGCAGCGCCACCTGATCGGCATCTTCCGCCGCAGCGCCGTAAAGCGCATAGTCGCGCCACAGCAAAGCAAGCGCCATTCGAACGAACGACTTCGGCGCGAGTACGAGTCCATGCGCCTGCTCCCCGAGCAGCAGGTTGCATCGCGCATAGAAGCGTTTCGCATCGGCATCGCCCGTGGTGGTACGCCCGGTCACCCGCAGCGCTCGCGCACACGCGGCCGCGAGCCGCCAAACGTCGTATGGATCGGGCCCGGCGAGCTGCTCGATGTAACCGTCCAGATCGCCCAGCGCCCCGTGCGCCGATTCCCGCCCGCGCAGCCACTCGAGCAGCACACTTTCGTAGCACGCGCGCAAACGCGCCAGCTGCGGCGTCGCAATCGATCTCATCGTTGCGGGGGCGATCGGCTTGCCCGCCAGCGCCACATCCTCATAAGCGATGTCCGACGAGCCCGCATGCACCGCGATGCGCGAGCGCAGATCGCGGTAGTGCTCGAACAGGACCGTCGAGCAAGCAAGCTCGCGCAGATTGCGCCGCACGAGCGCGGCATGGAAATCGGCGAGCGCTGCACCGAATCGCTCCTCGAACGCGCCGTCGGCGAACGGCGAGGCGAGCGCCAGCGTTTCGGCGAACCGTTGCGCCGGCAACCAGCCGGCATGCGCCAACGCCTCGGCTGCGCGACGCAGCGGCGCGCCGGTCGCAGCATGAGAATCGAGGGCTCGGCGCGCTTCAGCAAGAGCGTTTTCAGCCGGTCGCACTGCCGCCCCGCGGGGGTTCGGCAGCGCTTCGAAGTTCGACGTGAGAGGAGAACTCATAGGGGCAGCGCGCGCTCGCAAAATGACGAGCGGCCTGCCGACAGCCGCTCGCGTCGCGGATCAAATCTGAACCATTTCGAAGTCTTCCTTGCGGGCTCCGCATTCGGGACAGGTCCAGTTCAGCGGGACATCTTCCCACTTCGTTCCGGGAGCGATCCCTTCTTCCGGAAGGCCGGCCTCTTCGTCGTAGATCCAGCCGCAAATGAGGCACATCCAGCTTTTATATTCCATTCGTATGCCGCGTCGAAAGGTCCGTTGATTAAAAGAGCCATGATGGTACCGTTTTTGATGCCGCACTGGCTACGCCCGTGAATTGAGCGCGCCGATCGTGCCATCCGAATCAATAAAGCCGCATAATTGAGCCGACCGCATTTTTGCGACGTCCCAACCCCGTCCTTGCCTCAACCTCCGCCATGCCCAGCGCCGCTCCTCCCATTGTTCTCACCTTCGGTCTTTCCGATCCGACCGGCGGCTTCGGCATCCAGGCCGACCTGCTTACGCTCGCGAGCATGGGCTGCCACGGCGTCTCCGTTCTCACCGGCTATACGGTCCGCGACTCCGCGAACTGCGACGAAGTCACAGGACTCGACCCCGAGGTGGTAGCCACGCAGGCGCGCATGCTGCTCGAAGACATGCCGATCGCCGCATTCAAAATCGGCGCAGCGACGCGCGCGGAGGTGGTGAGTGCGATCGCCGAAGTCGTAGCCGACTACGACGACATCCCGCTGATCCTTGCGCCAGATTTCACCGTCGATGACGAGCACGTCCTCGCCGCCGACGACTTGCGAGAGTCGATCGCCGACTTGCTCGCGCCGCAAACCACCCTGCTCGTGGCGGATCAGGCGACACTCGCCGCGCTGGCGCAACCCGACGGCGACGCCGATGCCCCGGGCCTCGATGCTGCGATTGCGCATTTGCTCTCGCAAGGGGCCGAGTACATTTTGTCGATGCAGACGGGCACCCATCGGCTCGTCAACACGCTGTTCGGCGAAGAAGGGCAACTGCGGCAAGACATGTGGGACCGCCCTCCTCACCGGCTGATGGGCACGACCGATACGCTAGGCGCGGCCATTGCCGCACTGCTCGCGAACGGGCAAGAGCCCGCCGAGGCCGCCCGCGAAGCCCAGGAATATCTCTATCAGGCAACGCTACATGCGTTCCGTCCCGGTATGGGCGCCTACCTGCTCGATCGCTTCTTTTGGGCACATGACGACGAGAACGAAGAAGTGCGGGTCGAAGGCGCCGCCGCTGTGCCCCGTTATCGGCAGCCGCCGCCTTGATGCGCGGCTGTGCCGTTTCGCCGTATGCCTCGTTCAGGCGATGAGGCCGCTCACTTGCTGCTGAACACGCGGCAATGCCTGACGCGCCGCCTTGGCAAGGTTGATCTGCATTGCGGCGGCAGCCGTCTCGCGTAGTTCGGCCTTCAGTTCATAGCTGCCCTTGTCCTGCAACCATGCGAGGACTTCGGCGAGGTGCCAGATCGAGGTGGTGCCGCAATGCACGGGGGCAGGGAAATTCGCCGCGTGGGTGAGCATGAGCTTGCGGATGTTCTGCCGGCTCACGCCGACAACGTCCGCGACATCGCTCAGGCCGACGAAGTCCGGCACCGCCTCGATCAACGTTGCGCCAGGAAGGGCGCGACGTACGTCGGACAAGGCAGTCACCAACGCCACTTGCGCAGATACGGCTTCACGCGTGAACTCCAGCGCGACTCGCCCCGGCAAGCCCATCCCGACCAGCGCATCTTCGCACCCCGCCGCCCCGAGCCGCTCCATCAGTTCCGCCGGATCGCACAGTTCGACCGGCAGTTGATACCTCAACGTGAATACGTATTCCATTGGCTTATTCCTTGGCACAGCCTTTTATTGCCGCACGTTCGTCTGGTGCGTCGTGCAGTGATCGACGACCCGCCGTAACGCTCGCGCGTGGTTGCCCGCGTTTTTCGGGGTGCTCCAAATACCGACGATGCAGAAGTCTCCGCAACGGCACTCCGCATCGTTGTATGGGCAGTAAAGCCTTCCCCAAGCGTGCGCTCCACCGACCTTTATGGTCCAGCCGTTCGCTTGCGCGTACCGCAGCGCCTCCTCGATTTCCTTCTTCGGATGCACTGGACGAGTCATACGAGCCCCAGAATAGGGGGAAATGACGAGGTTGTCAAATGACAACTGCAGAATTCGGACGCCGTTTCGGCGAAGCTCAAGGGGGCGAGGAGCGCAAGCGCAGGGCTTGTCGCGCAATGAAACATGGCCTTCTCCGATGAAAGTGGAAAGGCTCATGCTCCCGCAAAGTGCGGTGCGTAGAAATCCGCCAAACGGCCAATGAACCTTGCATCGGCACAAAAAAAAACCCCGCATCGCTGCGGGGTTTCGTCTGGACGGACGCGCCGTAAGGCGCGTCCTTCATGCTGCTCGCCGTTGCGCGAGACTTACATGTCCATGCCCATGCCGCCCATACCGCCGGGCATGCCGCCAGGCATCGGCGCGTCTTTCTTCGGCAACTCGGCAACAGCCGCGTCCGTCGTCAGGAGCAGGCCGGCAACCGAAGCGGCGTTTTGCAGCGCCGTACGCGTCACCTTCGTCGGATCGACCACGCCTGCTTCGACCAGATCGCCGTACTCGCCCGTGGCTGCGTTGTAGCCGTAGTTGCCCTTGCCATTGGCAACGGCTGCCACGACGACGCTGGCTTCTTCGCCACCGTTCGACACGATCTGACGCAGCGGCTCTTCCATCGCGCGCAGCACGATCTTGATACCGGCGTCCTGGTCGGCGTTTTCGCCCTTGACGTTGGCGATCGCCGCGCGAGCGCGGATCAGCGCCACACCGCCGCCGGGCACGATACCTTCTTCAACGGCCGCGCGCGTAGCGTGCAGCGCGTCTTCGACACGTGCCTTCTTTTCCTTCATTTCGACTTCGGTCGCAGCGCCGACCTTGATCACTGCCACGCCGCCGGCCAGCTTCGCCACACGCTCTTGCAGCTTTTCGCGATCGTAATCCGAAGTGGCTTCTTCGATCTGCGTGCGGATCTGCTTCACACGTGCTTCGATGTTGGCGCCGTCGCCCGCACCGTCGATGATCGTCGTGTTTTCCTTCGCAACTTCGATGCGCTTCGCTTGACCGAGCTCTTGCAACGAGGCTTTTTCGAGCGAAAGACCCGTTTCCTCGGCGATCACCTGGCCGCCCGTGAGGATCGCGATGTCTTCGAGCATCGCCTTGCGACGATCGCCGAAGCCCGGCGCCTTGACCGCAACGGTCTTCAGGATGCCGCGAATGTTGTTCACGACCAGCGTGGCGAGTGCTTCGCCTTCGACGTCCTCGGCGATGATCAGCAGCGGACGGCCAGCCTTCGCGACTTGCTCGAGCACCGGCAGCAGATCGCGGATGTTCGAGATCTTCTTGTCGTGCAGCAGCACGAACGGGCTCTCGAGCACGGCGACTTGCTTGTCGGGGTTGTTGATGAAGTACGGCGACAGGTAGCCGCGGTCGAACTGCATACCTTCGACGACTTCGAGTTCGTCGGCGAGCGACTTGCCGTCTTCGACGGTGATGACGCCTTCCTTACCGACTTTGTCCATCGCTTCGGCGATGCGTTCGCCGATCGAGGTGTCGCTGTTGGCCGAAATCGAACCGACCTGGGCGATTTCCTTGTTCGTCGTGCACGGCTTGCTGATCTTCTTCAGCTCTTCGACGGCGGCGATCACCGCTTTGTCGATGCCGCGCTTCAGATCCATCGGGTTCATGCCCGACGCGACATACTTCATACCTTCGCGGACGATCGACTGAGCCAGCACCGTGGCCGTCGTCGTGCCGTCACCGGCGTTGTCGCTGGTCTTGGAAGCGACTTCCTTGACCATTTGAGCGCCCATGTTCTGGAGCTTGTCTTCGAGCTCGATTTCCTTCGCGACCGAGACACCGTCCTTGGTCACCGTCGGGCCGCCGAAGCTGCGCTCGAGCACGACGTTACGGCCCTTGGGGCCCAGCGTGACCTTCACCGCATTGGCGAGAATGTTCACGCCTTCGACCATCTTGGCGCGTGCGCTGTCGCCGAATACGACGTCTTTAGCTGCCATCTTCTAACTCCTTGAAATCTCAGTGAATATGGATCGGAAGCGTGATTACTTCTGAACGACCGCCATGATGTCTTCTTCGCGCATGACGAGCAGTTCCTGGCCGTCGACCTTCACGGTCTGGCCTGCGTACTTGCCGAAGAGCACGCGATCGCCGACCTTGACGTCGAGCGAAATCTGGTCACCCTTGTCATTGCGCTTGCCCGGCCCGATCGCGAGCACTTCACCCTGGTCCGGCTTTTCGGCCGCAGCGTCGGGGATCACGATACCCGAGGCGGTCTTGGTTTCTTGATCCAGACGCTTCACGATGACGCGATCGTGCAAAGGACGAAGGTTCATACAACACTCCTCTCTTGATTGAGACTGAAGAACGCTTAGCTTGGTAGGCCGCCCAGCGACCCGGACGGAACTTGTTAGCACTCACGTGCAGCGAGTGCTAATTATATGGACGGGTTGCCCCGATTTCAAGAAGGGTCGGACGAGGAAGTGAGAATCGTTGCAAATCAGAGGTAGGACACCGGCCATGTAGGCCACCGGCGATGCGTTGGACGTCGGTGGCCGCGGCCATTCGGCGCTGCTGCGTCCGTTAAGTGAACCATGTATCATTCGTGTGCTCTAATCGCTTCGACCCAACAAGGTCGTGCGAAAATCGCGGCTGGTTTTCGATCGGAATCTTTTACCGCAACGCCCGCTGTGCAGAGTGTACGTTTTGCGGTTGACCTTTTCGCGGATCGCTCTTAGGTTCTCGTATCGCGTCCGATAATGTGCGCAGGTGCCGCAAAACCGGCGGTTGCGCGATGTGCTTACGTAATCTGAAGTAACAACATGGCAGCCAAGCCCATCATTCAGTCCACCCGCAGGTTGACGCGCCGCGATAGTCGCGCGCTCGTCCGTAGCGTCGCGTCCGTCACTCTGACGGACGAACGCCGCGAACAATTGCGTCGATATGCTGCGGATCTCCAACAAGCGTTCGCGGCACCCCTGCCGCACGGTGTGCGTCGCGGTTAACGCTCGTCGGTGCCGACTCTCGCGCAGCTTGCGCTCCGCAACATCTGTGACCTGACCTCCGCACAGCTCGCGGGTTTCGTGTGCGGCAATCAAGGCCTGGATTCGTTCCTGACAGAAAGCGCTCGCGACTATTCCATACACGGCCTGACTGAAACGGTTGTCGCCTACGCCCAGGACGACGTGGTCCCTGTGGGATTTTTCAGTCTGTCCGCCGATGGGCTTCCGTTGAACTTATCGGAGGCGTTCGAGCTGGGACTGCCGTTCGAGTGTTCGATCAAGTATTTCCCCGCAATCAAGATCACCAAGCTCGCAGTGCGATCAGACCTGCAATCGGCCGGAATCGGACGCGAGCTGACCCGAGCGATCGAGGCGATTGCCTACGGCAACAGCGTATCGGTGCGCTTACTGACGGTCGATGCGGACGACAATCCGCGCACGATCCAGTTCTATGAACGCAATGGGTTTAAAGCCGCCGCGCACAACAAAGTGCGTCAGTCGACGGTGAGCAAGAAACGTCCACAGCGCGGCGCACAGGACGACGCGCCTCGTACCGTCCTGATGTACCGCGATTTATACTCACCGGAAGGGGACACGCCTTTGGCGTTGCCGACACCCGATGTTGCTGAACTTAATCAAAACTTTGCGGTGTAACCGAGCCGGTGACTTCATGGCGCAATACAAATACGGGAATCAGCTGTCACACGTCAACAACGACGCGTTCGACACACTTCATAATCCCGGTGCAACCGCGCCGTTCTCCGGCATATACAAATGCGCGGGCTGTGGCATCGAGGCGGTATCGGCCCATGGCCATTCTCTGCCACCCCAGAATCACCATCAGCACGAGCCCAATCTGGGCCCAATCCGTTGGCGCCTGCTTGTAGCGTCGTCGCATCGCTAGATCCGCCCGCCGTCCGTAACGGCCAGTCGACGCGCGCCGCAAGGCAACTGCGCCTCAGAACGACGGCGTCGCACCCATCAGCCGTCTGACAGGTAGCAAAATACTTGAGGCAACGAGCCTAGTTCGGAAACCTGAGTCAATGCGACCGGCCAAGATAATTATCGTTCTCTAGTGTCGATGTCGCTTGAGTCATTTCTCGCGCGTTTCGCAACCAATTCCATCAACGCGGTATGGCTCAATGACGAGTAACCATTATTTATGACCCACAGAACCGTGTTCGTCGCACCGTGTTCGGAACGAGACTGCCGGAGCTGCTGTCGCGCCGAACTGACAGCGGACTTCACCGGCCCCTCGACTATCCTGTCGTAGACGCGTCGCCCTTGGGCATCGAGCACGCCCCGATCAAGTACGATGGTAGGCGAACAGGATAATGTTCACGAAACAGCTTTGCGAGCTTCCCTTGCCGCTCCGGCTTGTTGAAGCCCTCGTCTTCGAGAATCTTCAACTCAATGACACTGGAGCCTAAGACAAAGTCGGCACCGCGCAGACTCCGCCTGTCGGCATCAAGATGCGCGCGCTTTCCGCCAGCCGCGACGACGACCGTCTCTATCTCCAATTCGGAGGGTCGGCGGATGCGAAAGGACGGCACTCCTGTAGCCTGCTGCCTGCGATTTGATTCGTTCATCTGTCGACTTGGTAGTCTGCGTCCGAGTTTGGGGCTGCCGATGTCGGCGCGATCGACACGGCGCTGACGTGCTGAACAATGAAAAATCGCGTGGTGCAGCGCCTAGGTAAGTGCCGCATCGCGCCCGAAAAATGGAGGTTTAGGCACATATGCGCCGCTCCCTGCTCGTCCGCAGCACCGATAGACAGACCGAGCCGCCGGTTGCGGCTCGGTCGGCGAGCATGTCAACATTGCCGGCTTGATCGACCACAAGCTCCGGGTAATGCCAATCAACTGCACGTTTTTGCTGAATAACCAACCGCTTACGTCGCTCTCGTGTTCTGGCGTTGGCACTTTCGCAGCCTTCTCCGGTATGCCGGCCGACCGAAATAATCCTGCCGCCGAAGGCAACGCCGAGTCCGGACCGCTTCCACGGGGGCGATACTACATCCTTGATCGTCAATCTGGCGGGCACCTAGGGTGGCTTTACGACTTCCTTCGAACTCACGGCTACGGTATACCGACCGCAATGAATGGTTCGCGCTGTACAGAAACGACGGTGCCATCGACGATGTGACCTACGTCAACGGCGTACGACGAGGTGCGTTTCGATTGCATCCCATTGGGCCGCAGCGTCGCAGCGAAGGATGCATCGCGCTCGTCAACCCGGCACAATTCAAACAGCTCAGCACGTACCTGAGAAGCGGCGGACCAACGCTTACCGTTCCCGGTACGAGTGTAAAGGCTTACGGCACGCTGGAGGTTCGTTGATGAAGCTTGTCCGCTACGGCGCCAACATGTTGGCAACCGTTGTCATCGGCTTTGCGCTGTCGCGGTTCATCGCCAGCCTTCCCTATGAGTTCCCGCCGCTGCCGGCGGTGATTGCGCTGGTCATGCGCAAGCTTGGAGTCGATACGGTCAACAACGCAGATGACATAGAGACGGTCGGATTGCTGGTCATTATCCTGCTGTCTCTCGCTGCCGCCGCGCTGATAGTCTGGGTACTGAATCTGGCGTTTCACCGCTGGCGGCTCGCGCGCCGCTCATGACGGCGCGCGGTGCCGCGGTCGCCAAATCGCACGCGTGCTTTGGTACTACCAATTTCAGGGCTTCCCAGCGATGCATTGAATGACCCGCGCCCCTAGCGGCGCGGTTCGCCTCGAAACGGGTCCTCCGATTGCTGCTCCATATGAACACGGCGGCTTTTCCCGCCGAGGAGCCGATGATGAGTGCGATCGATCGAGATCTCGGGCACGCCTTTGCGGTTGCCACGGTTGCATGGGCCGGCTTGGCCGGAGTCGGTCTGGCCCACGCACAAAGCCAAAGCGCGCCGACCAATGCCGGCGCGTCCATGGTCCAGCCCCCACAGTCCCCCGCAAGCGGAGTGAACGCTCACAACCCCGACAACATGCCGGTCAAGCGCCCCACCAAGCCGACGAACGACCCAATCGCGCGGCGGCCGCCAGCAAGCGCCGCGCATGCGAAATAGCGGCCCGCATGTGGTCGGCGCGCCGGTCGGCAGATCGCGTCTGAAGACGGCCGAGCGCGGCGAGACCACCCGCGCCGACGGGGCCGGACTTCGGCCTGATATGACGCGGCCGCGAGCACCCTTGGGGAATGTCGCGGCCTAAGTAAATGGCGGGCGGCGCACAACACGCCGCCCGATTGCAGCTTCGACCGACGTCAATCCGAATGCTTCTCGGCCGAGTTCGTGATGGCGTGACCGCCCTTCGAGATGTCTTCTCCCGCTCCCGCAACGGTGTGGCAGGCTGTCAGCGCCGCCGTTGCGGCAAGTACCAGGAGCGCGATGAGTCGTTTCATGGAAGTCCTCCCTTGCGAGCCGAGTCGCCCGACGTTTCAGGTAACGGGTCTCGAGCAATCGTCGTGCCCCTCCTCCGGCCCACTCGCGCCGCCCCACTTTCTCCGTCTAGTTATCAGACATAAGATGACGTACATTACCGTCATCAATAACAGTGAGGAGAAATGGATATGCTGAGTCGTATTTCAATGCGCCGGAGGGGCCCTGCTATTGCGGCCAAACGCGCGACGCTCGTGCGCGTGGCGCTAGCCGGCCTGATGGCTTGCGCGCTCGCCGGCACCGCGCATGCGAGCCGTACCTATATCTATGTCTCGAACGCTGACAGCCAAGACATCTCGGCATTCAAACTCGACGAACGACAGGGCGCGCTCACATCGATTCAAACGCTCGCGGTCGGCGGCACGGCCATGCCGATGGCGCGTTCGCCGAACCGGCCGCATCTTTATGTCGGACTGCGCTCGAAGCCGTACAGCGTCGCGACGCTGTTCATGAATCCGCTCGACGGCACACTGACGCGGATCGGCACCGCGGCGTTGCCCGAGAGCATGGCTTACATTTCCACCGACGCCACAGGCCGCTTCCTGTTCGGCGCATCGTACGGCGGCAACCTGCTGTCGATGAGCCGCATCGATGCGAAGGGCATGCCTGAAGATGCGCATGAAACCGTCCCGACGGGCCCGATGGCACACGCCATTCGTACCTCGCCCGACAATCGGTACGCTTTCGCTTCGGTGCTGGGCGCGGACGCCTGGCTCAAGCTCGCGCTCGATGGCGACACCGGCACGCTCACGCTCGACCCGAAGCCGGCCTACTCGCTGCCGCACGGCTCGGGCCCCCGCCACTTCGTGTTCTCGGGCGATGGACGCTTCGTGTATCTGATCGACGAACTCGACGGCAAGCTCCATGTGCTGGCCTTCGACAAGAAGGCCGATATGGCACGTCCCGTTCAGACGATCTCCATCCTCCCGTCCGAGTTCACCGGAAAACCGTGGGGCGCGGACGTTCATCTGACGCCCGACGGCAACTTCCTCTATGTATCCGAGCGCACATCGAGCACGCTCGGGGGCTACCGCGTCGATCGCCGCTCGGGCAAGCTGCAACGCATCGGAACATGGCCGACCGAAAAGCAGCCGCGCGGCTTCGGCATCGACGCATCCGGTCAATATCTGTTCGCGGTAGGACAACTCTCGAATCATTTGACCGAGTATCGTATCGATCGCAAGACCGGCGCACTGACGGGGAACGGCGGTGCCGATACAGGCAAGAATCCGAACTGGGTCGAAGTGGTCACGTTCGAGTAACGCAGGCAGCATCGGGGAAGCCGGCTTGGGCCGCCCATGGCGCGCCTCGGCCGGTCCATGCGATTTACTCGCCCATCGAACGTCCGTCATCAGACAACTCGCGGGCGTGACTAGCTATAATGAAAACGCATTCACACTCATAAAATGCTGTCCCCACGAGGTACATCGATGTCCGCGCCGCCCACCCCTGCCGTCCCACAAAGACGGGCTCGAAACTTGGCGGAATTCGTCGTCAGCCGCTTGACGGAGCAAATCGAGGCAAGCGTCCTCAAGCCCGGTGACAAGCTGCCGACGGAATCCCAGCTCATGGAAACGATGAGCGTCAGCCGCACCGTCATTCGCGAGGCCATTTCCCGTTTGCAGGCCGCAAAAGTGATCGAGACGCGCCATGGCATCGGCAGCTTCGTGCTCCAGCCGACCAAACAATCGATTGGCCTTGAAGTGATCCCGGGCACGACGCTGCGCGACGTACTGGCGATTCTCGAGCTGCGAATCAGCCTCGAGACCGAATGCGCGGGGCTTGCCGCGCAACGGGCGAAGTCAGCCGACATCGCGCGCATTCGCGCCGCGCTCGATATGATCGCGACCAAACGCGCGAATGCCTCGGACAGTGTGGAAGCGGATCTCGACTTTCATGTCGCCGTGGCGCAGGCCACCGGCAATCGCTACTTCGTCGATATTCTCGCGCAGCTCGGCACGGCCTTGATTCCGCGCGAGCGCGTCGATTCCGCCAGCATCGCGCGCGAAGATCCGAGCGCCTATCTCTCGCTCGTGAACCGCGAGCACGAGAGCATCTTCGATGCGATTGCGCGGCGCGATGCCGAAAGCGCGCGCGCGGCCATGCGCATGCATCTTTCGAACAGCCGCGAGCGGCTGCGCCGCGCGAATCAGCACGCGCCGACGGAGTTCGACTGAACGCGCGGTATCAGGAGGCTGCGAGCCTGAAGGCGGCGACTGCGGAAGCCGTGGCTTGCGCCTGCTGCTCGAGCGCGCCGGCCGCGGCCGCCGATTCTTCGACGAGCGCGGCGTTTTGCTGGGTGACTTGATCCATCTGGCTGACGGCGTCGCCGATCTGAGCGATGCCGACGCTTTGCTCGGCCGTGGCCGCGGTGATTTCGGCCATGATGCCCGCGACTTCGCTCACGGCCGTCACGATCTCGTTCATCGTCTGCCCCGCCTCGACCACGAGCGTGTTGCCGTTTTTGACGTCCGCGACCGATGTACCGATGAGCGTCTTGATCTCGTGGGCCGCGGCGGCGCTGCGCTGCGCGAGTGCGCGCACCTCCGACGCGACCACGGCGAAGCCGCGCCCGGCCTCGCCAGCCCGGGCCGATTCGACAGCCGCATTGAGCGCGAGGATGTTCGTCTGGAACGCGATGCTGTCGATCATGCCGGTGATATCGGCAATCTTTTGCGAGCTTTCGGACACCGCGTTCATCGTCTGCACCGCGCGCGCGACGACATCGCCTCCGCGCGTCGCCACCTGCGCGGCACTCGACGCGAGGCTGCTCGCCTGCTGCGCGCTATCGGCATTGCGCTTGACGGTCGAGGTGAGTTGCTCCATGTTCGCCGCGGTCTGCTGCAGCGACGCGGACTGTTGTTCGGTCCGGCTCGACAGATCGAGATTGCCGGCGGCGATCTCCCGCGCGGCGGTGTGAATCGCATCGCAATTCGTGCGTACGTCCGAAACGGTCCGCCATAATCCGAGCCGCATGCGCCGCATGGCGCCGAACAACTGGCCGACTTCGCTCCTGCCGGCTTCGGGCACCTCGACGGTCAGATCGTTCGCGGCAATCCGATCGAGCATGTGGACTGCCTGCCGCAGCGGCCCGAGCACGATGCGGCGAAGCGCGAAATGCGTGGCGACGATGAGGACGAGCGCGAACGACACGCCGACGATCACCATGCCGAATACCCATTTGAATTCCGCCTCGGTGCGCTCGGCCGAGGCATCGGCCAACGTGCGCGCAAGCCGCTGAAACTTCTCCACAGCCGCCGAATAGGCGATGCCGGCGTTCCGGATGTCCCCATCGTTGATCGTCACGTAGGCCGCAGTGTCGTCATTTTGCAACGCCACGAATGCCGCTTTCAGGTGGGTTGCGAGCTGATCGGACGCGTCGAGCAACTGTTGTTTTAACGCGTCATCCTGCCCCTCGAACCGGTCCGCACGGCGAAACGCCTCCGTTTCCTCGGCGGCGCGGTCGATCGTGGTCTGGGCGCTCTTGAGCGCCGAGTCGCGCGTCGCCTTGTCGTTGTTCTCTTTGAGCGCGGCGTAGGCGCGGGTGAGCGCCGAGCGGGTACGCGTGGTGTCTTTGTAGCCGTCGTTGGCGAGAATGACCTGACGCGCGACCTGGCGCTGAAAGCGGGCGTTGCCGTTGGAGCGATCGAGTGCCACGACGCCCACTACGCCACCCACGATGATCATGACCGCGAAGACGGTCAATACCGCGAGCAGGCTGTGTCGCACTGTCCAGTTGCGCATCTTGTGTCCCCCGTATTACGTCGATCCCCTATTTATCGGTCTTATTCGGGTTTTCTTGAATGACTTAAATCAAGCCCGGGCCGTTTAGTTCGGACGTAAATACGCGGCGGCGCACATCATACGTTGTCTTACAAGCAGGAGCTAGCGCGTTTGCACGTAGTAGTTTCCCTAGTATGCCCACCTTGGGGCCGCCCCGACAATTTTACTGGCAGTTACAGTCATACGATGACATATAAGTACCGGTGCCACCGCGTATCGGTATCGATAAGAAGTCCCTCTCAGCACCTGCACGGAGATCTGATGAAGAAGAAAGTACTCGCCACGATGGTGGCCGCAGCCGCGACGAGCCTCGTTGCTGGCGCTGCGCAAGCGCAAAGCAGCGTTACGCTCTACGGTATCGTGGACAACGGCTTCGCCTATATCAACAACGTCGCGCCTTCGACAGGCGCCACGTCGGGCGGTAAGTCGCTGGTCAAGATGAACAACGGCGTGTGGGCGGGCAACCGCTTCGGCTTGAAGGGCAGCGAAGATCTCGGCGGCGGTACGAAGGCCATCTTCACGTTGGAGCAAGGCTTCAACATCATGAACGGCACGCAAAGCACGGCCGGTCTCGAATTCCACCGTCAAGCCTGGGTTGGCCTGACGAACGACGCCTTCGGTACGGTCACGATGGGACGTCAGTACACGCCGTATTACACGCTGCTCTCGCCGTGGAGCCCGACGACGTGGCTGACGGGCGCATTCGGCGCGCATCCGGGCGATATCGACTCGCTGGATACGAACTACCGTACCAACAACCAAGTCATCTACACGTCGCCGAACCTCTACGGCTTCACGTTCAGCGGCGGCTACGCGTTCGGCGGCACGCCGGGCAGCGTCGCAGCGAACTCGGTGTGGAGCGTGGCTGCGCAATACAAGAACGGCCCGATCGGTATCGGCGTCGGCTACCAGAACATCAAGAACGCCAACGGTGCTACGTGGACGTCGGCTGCGAGCAACAACGGTGCTGAAGAAGCCGTGTCGGCCATCAACAACGGCTACAAGACGGCTGTCGCACAGCGCCGCCTCGGCGTGACGGCGGGCTATCAGTTCACGCCGGCGTGGGACGTCTCCGCGTCGTACACGAACGTGATCTACGTGCCGGGCGCCGGTTCGACGTTCACGAACGAAGCCGTGTTCAATACGTTCGGCGCAGTGCTGCACTGGAAGGCGACGGCTGCTCTGGACCTCGCGGCAGGCTATAGCTACACGGCCGCATCGGAAGCCAACGGCATCACGAGCGCTGCCAAGTACCACCAGTTCAACCTGTCGCAGTACTACGCACTGTCGAAGCGCACGGGCTTCTACGTGGTCGAAGCGTACCAGCACGCCACGGGCAAGACGCGTAACGGCGCAGCGATCATCAACGCAACGGCACAAATCGGCGACGGCATCAGCGCGTCGGCGAGCCAGAACCAAGTTGCGATCGGCGCAGGCATCATCCACCGCTTCTAAGCAACAACGACTGCGCGGCATCGCTTCGTCGACGCCGCGCTGCTCAAACTTCGGTGCGAGCACTTGAACGCCAGGGTCTCACGACCCTGGCGTTTTTCTTTGTGAACAGCACCGCATCGCGTACTGCCCGCGATCAGAAGAAGCCGAGCGGCTTGGCGTCGTAGCTCACGAGCAGACACTTCGTTTGCTGGTAGTTCGACAGCGCGATCTTGTGCGTCTCGCGCCCGATGCCCGATTGCTTGTAGCCGCCGAATGCCGCATGCGCGGGGTACAGGTGATAGCAATTGGTCCATACGCGGCCCGCTTCGATCTCGCGGCCCATCCGGTACGCGCGCGTGCCATCGCGCGTCCAGACGCCCGCGCCGAGTCCGAAGTAGGTATCGTTGGCGAGTTCGATCGCTTCGGCTTCGTCCTTGAACGTCATCACCGACGCGACCGGCCCGAAGATCTCTTCCTGGAATACGCGCATCTTGTTGTTACCGAGCAGCATCGTCGGCATCACGTAGTAGCCGCTCGACAGGCCTTCGGCGGGACTCCTTCGCTCGCCGCCCGTCAGGCACTGCGCACCCTCCCCGCGGCCGATATCGATGTACGACAGGATCTTGTCGAGCTGCTGCTGCGAAGCCTGCGCGCCGATCATCGTCGACGGATCGAGCGGATGGCCGGCCTTGATCGCCTGCACCCGGGTGATCGCCTTTTCGATGAAGCGTTCGTAGATCGATTCCTGGATCATCACGCGTGACGGGCACGTGCAGACTTCGCCCTGGTTCAGCGCGAACATCGCGAGGCCTTCGAGCGCCTTGTCGAGGAATGCATCGTCGCGATCGAGCACGTCGGCGAAGAAAATATTCGGGCTCTTGCCACCGAGCTCGACCGTCGTCGGAATCAACGTCTCGGCGGCCGCGCGCATGATGTGCTTGCCCGTCGGCGTGGAGCCCGTGAAGGCCAGCTTCGAAATGCGGTTGCTCGTGGCAAGCGCTTCGCCCGCCTCGCGGCCGAAGCCGTTCACGATGTTGACGACGCCGGCCGGGAACAGATCGCCGATGATCTGCATCAGCACGAGGATCGAAGCCGGCGTCTGCTCCGCCGGTTTCAGCACGACGCAGTTGCCGGCCGCAAGCGCGGGGGCAAGCTTCCATGCCGCCATCAGCAACGGGAAGTTCCAGGGGATGATCTGGCCGACGACGCCCATCGGCTCATGGAAGTGATACGCGACGGTGTTGTCGTCGATCTCCGAAATGCCACCTTCCTGCGCGCGAATGCAGCCGGCGAAGTAGCGCAGATGATCGACCGCGAGCGGCAGGTCGGCGGCCATCGTCTCGCGCAGCGGCTTGCCGTTGTCGATCGTTTCGGCCACGGCCAGCAGCTTCAGATTCCTCTCCATCCGATCGGCTGCCGCGAGCAGCAGATTGGCCCGGTCGGTCGTCGAAGTCTTGCCCCAGGCGCGACGCGCCTTGTGAGCCGCATCGAGCGCGAGCTCGACGTCGGCTGCGCTGGAACGGGGAACGCGACAGAACGGCTTGCCGTTGATCGGCGAGACGTTTTCGAAGTACTCGCCTGCAACGGGCGGGACCCACTTGCCGCCGATGTAGTTCTCGTACTGCTGAAGGTACGGATACTCGATGTCGAGTCCCAGCTTCTTGAGGTCTAACATGTCCATCGCGTGTCTCCTTGAATCCAAAATTGTGTTGGGTTGTGCGCCATCCGGCGGTGGGCTCAACGAGGCAACATGTATGCCCACGTGTCTGAAGCCCGCCTGGGCATCGATACAGACCTGCATCGATCGGTGCCGACTGCAACAGTGTTCCAAGCTGCATCGACGACCGTTCCGAATTGGAACAACTGAAACAAGTGGAACAACAACTGGAACGGTCGAACGAACCGATCGCCGCGCGTGCGATCGATCATTGCCCCGGCCCCGCGTTGAGCGGCGTCACCGACGCGCGCGCGACATCGGCCGTGAGCTTCTCGGTTTTCGGTCGATACCCGTTCGAATAGAGCAGGAACGCCATGATGTCGGCGTAGTCCTGCGGCTTGAGCTTGCCCGGGCGGTCTGCCGGCATGTTCGTGGACATGTAGCCAAAGATGCCTCCGATCGTGAGGTGGGAATTGCTGGCCGGTGCGAACGCGGGACCGGTCAAGGCCGGCGCCGTCACGCCCTGCAGGGTCGCACCGTGACACTTGGCGCACGCGCTCGCATAAAGACGCTTGCCGTGTTCGATCTGCGCATGGTCGAACGCGGGCGTGTCGCCGGGCGACGTCGCCGACACGCGCACAAAAGCGCCTTTTATCGATGGATCGTAGGTTGCCGTGCGTACTGCCCCGTCGGCATACCGCGCGGCACCATCGCGATAGGCAAGCTCGGGCTTATGCAGAGGCCGGTCAGCCCGGGCTTCGGCCAACGCCGGGAGATCCCAGTCGCGCGTGAGCGCGGCGAGCCGGCCATCCGCTTGCATGGCCGCCAACGCCTTGTCGATGCGTTCATGCATCCCGGCTCGCTTCGCATCGAATGCAAAGACCAATTGCCACTGCGCGTAGACCGAGCGCGTCGCGCCGAGCTCGAAGCGTTGCTCGGGGTGCGAGCGTCGATAGGCCACCACAGCCGGGTACCAGACGATCGCGCGCTCAGCGCGGCCGCCCGCGACCGCGGCGACGGTCAACTCCGGCGTGTTTTCGAGGTCGAGCCGCGCACCGCTGAACTGCTGCACGGCGATCAGCTGCGCGGGACTCGCATAGGTCGCGGCCACGACATTGGCAGGACGAGGCGTCGACGACGATGCGGCCACGCTCAGGTCGACATAGTCCGCTCGTAAATAGCCGCGCGAGAATTGCAACTCGGGGCTTGCGGCGTTGGCGGTCGGCGAGCGCGGAAAGCCCGCGATGACGTCGCAGCGGCTCGCGAGTGCGCGGCGCAGTTCCTTGAGCGAGACGCCGTCGTCATCGCTGGAGCCGAGCGCATCGCTGACGATGGACGCATCGATTCGCGCGCGCTTGAACGCTTCGCGTGCGACGGCTCGATCGAGGCTGGCCGACGGGCTGCCGGGGAACGTACAGACACGCACGGCCGCGGGGACCGGCGCGGAGGCGAGGAAAGCGCCGGCAGCGAAGACGCTTGCGGCGGCGAGAGGCAACGAAGAGATTTTCATGGCGATGCTACCGATGAATGCGTGAGGCGGTGCCGCGAGTCATGCGTCGAATACCGTGCAGACTCGCGACCAATAAAGGCTGCAATGCAGAGGACGGATCAGCTGCGACCGAGCGCGAAGACGTAGAGCGTGCCGCCGCGCGGAACCTTCTCGGCAATCTTCGCCATCGGGCCACCCCAGATCGGATTCGCGCCGCCGTAGCCGGCCAGCACGGCGACATACTCCTTGCCGTCGACTTCGAAGATCGACGGCTGCGCGATGATGCCGCTCGCGAGTTTCGGACTTTGCCAAAGCACCTTGCCCGTGGCCGCGTCGAACGCATAGAGATGGCCGTCGAGCGAACCGCTGAACGCAATGCCGCTTGCCGTGCTCGCGACGCCGCCGTTCCAAGGCATCTTCGTCCAATGGCTCCAGACCTTCTTGCCCGTGTTCACGTCGATCGCTTGCAGCTCGCCATAGCCTTTGCTGCCGGGCTCGGCCTTGATTTCGAAGCCTTCGCCCAGATAGGGCAGCCCTTCCATGTAGCTCACCGATTTACCCGACAGGCTCATGCAGGCGTGCAGCGCAGGCACGAACGCGAGATGCCGCTCGGGATCGTAGGACATCGACCACCAGTTCTTGCCGCCGAGAAAGCTCGGACACGTATCGATCGTCGAGCCGACCTTCGGATATTTCGCGCCGTCCTGGATCGGCTTGCCCTCGGCCGTGTATCCCGTCACCGAAGTGGCCTTGACGAACGGCCTCGCATAGATGAGCTTGCCGTTGCTGCGATCGATCGCATCGAAGTAGCCGTTGCGATCCGCGTGGATGATCGCGTCGTAGTCCTTACCCTCGTAGCTGATCTTCGCGAGCACCGGCGTATTCACGCCGTCGTAGTCCCATGTGTCGTGCGACGTGTACTGGAAGTGCCATTTGAGCGCGCCGGTCTTCGGGTCGAGCGCCAGTAAGGAGTCCGAATAAAGATTGTCGCCGGGACGCAAATCGGCCAGCCACGGTCCAGGGTTGCCGACGCCCCAGTAGAGCGTTTTCGTCGCCGCGTCGTAGGTGCCGGTCAGCCAGGCCGGCGCGCCGCCGTGATCCTGCATGCCGTCAGGCCAGGTGTCGCCGCCCTTCTCCTTCGCACCCGGCACCGTGAAGCGCTTCCAGAGCACCTTGCCATCCTCGGGGCTCAGCGCGGCGATGAAGCCGCGTGCGCCATACTCGCCGCCCGAACTGCCGACGACGATCGCACCGTCCAGCGCGAGCGGTGCGAGCGAGAACGCATAGCCCAGGCCGGGATCGAACATCTGCTTCTTCCAGACCAGGTTGCCCGTTTGCGCATCGAGCGCGGCTACCTCGCCGCTCAGCATGGCCACATAGACGTTCTTGCCGTAGAGCGCGACGCCGCGGTTGACGACATCGCAGCAGGCCGTCTTGAACGATTCGGCGCCGAGCTTGGGCTCGAATTTCCAGAGCGTCTTGCCCGTTGCGGCATCGAACGCGTAGACGTTGTCCTTGGGCGTGCTGACGAAGAGATAACGCCCGTTGACGATCGGCGTGGCTTCGAAGCCTTGCTGCAGCTCGGCAGGGAACTTGTAGCTCCATGCCGTCACGAGCCGTTTGACGTTCGAGGTATCGATCTGCTTGAGCGGCGAATGCGATTGCCCGCTGTAGGTGCGGTAGTAGGTGAGCCAACCCGCGTCCTCTTGCGCGTTCGTCATGCGCTCGAACGTGACCGGGGGATACGTGTCGGCCGCGCCGGCACGAGGTGCATCGAGACCGAGAACGCCCGCGAGCGCGCTCGCAAGTGCCGTGAGCAACAAGGCCGAAGCCGAACTTCTTTTCATGTCTCTCTCCAAGGCTCCCTGCCGAGCGCTGAATCCGCCTGAGTCCGATGCCACGCGCGGCCGAGGATTTATCGATTGATTGCGGCGGTATTTCGAACTGCGCGCTTCACGCTTCATTCGGCAACCGCGGCGGGCGGCTCAACGCAAGTCGTATGCCATTGAGGTGGGATCGCCCGGTGCCGCGCGGCATTGCAGCCGATGCGCGTGCCCGCCGAATCGGGTCGTTCGATGTGTCGTTACGTCGCAGCTGTTCCAATTCGGTACAGGCGGTGCGGACACTGTTCACGTTGGGAACAGGCAGGAGGGAAACCGCAGAGGGCCGAGAGAGCGTCGACCCCAAACGAAGCCGAACGGCTTCAGCCGAACATCGCTCGAATCGCTTCAGCGAGACTCGCCGCAAGCGCCGATTCGCTGCCGAGATGGCCTGCGTTTACGCGCGTGAGCCTGACGTTCGGAACGGCCCGCGCGAGGCGCCGCAAGTTGCCGGGCGGACATACGGGATCGCGCATGCCGTGAACGGCCGCGAGCGGTATGCCGTTCGTCGCGGCGCGGCGCACCAGCGAGAGCAGCCGCCGTTCGCCGAGCCAACAATCATGGGTCAGATAGTGCGCCTGGATGCGGTATTTCTTCGTCAGCCGCAACGCGTTCGCGTGCCCAGTGCGCGTCCGCCGCGCGGTGCCGCGTGGACGGCCGATATGCGCCGATGCGAGTACCGCGTCTTCGTAATCGCGCCACGCAAGCGCGACGCCGCGCTGCCGCGGCCATGGGGCGCCCTGGCGCAACGCCCGCTCGCAGCATGCGACGAGCGCTGCCGGCCGGTCGCAATGTGCCGCACGCATGAGCGCGCGCCATGCGTGCGGGGCGCGGCCGCGCGAGCCGATGAACAAGCCTCGCACTTCGCGCCGCGATGTAAGGAAAAGGCCGCGCAGCACGACGCCTGTCACCCGCTGCGGCTGCGCGCCCGCATAGGCGAGCGCAAGCGCCGCGCCCCACGATCCACCGACGATACCCCATCGCGCGAATCCGAGCCGCTCGCGAACGGCTTCCATGTCGCCGACGAGCCGGTCCGTGCGGTTATGCCGCAGGCTGCCGCGCGGTCTCGACGCGCCGGCGCCGCGCTGATCGATCAGCACGACGCGACAGCGCGCGAGATCGAAGCGCGCAAGCACGCTCATCGCACTGGCACTGCCGGGCCCGCCGTGCAGGACGGCGACGGGCACGCCGTCGAGCGCACCTGCGACGGCAAACGCGATGCGATGGCCATCGCGCGTGATACCGTAATGCGTTGCTGCTTGCTGGAGCGCTCGGAGTTTCGAATGAGACGCGTTCATTGAAGGCCGGTTCGGGAGGCTGAGAGGCCGCGGCGGAAACCTCGGGAAACTACGGATAACTCCCGATTCCGCCTACTCGGCAATGGCGCCATCGTAAACGATGCAGTCGAAAGTCGATGCCGCGCCGTGATCGGTCGCAGCATGGCGTTTCAGCCCGGCTTCGGCTCGAAGTGGCGTTTCTGGCGCGTAACTTGCTCCAAGCGGCACCACAACGTATCGGCTACGCGCCGGTACGAGGGCCTACCTGAGGCCTCAATGGAGGAGACAATGCCGGACGACGCCCGTCACGCCCCGAATTCGCTCACGAACGGCGAAAGCGGCTGGTTGACCCCTTGCATACAGAAAGCGCACGAACGCTCGGAAGGCTTCGGCCTGCACACGTGCACGCGGCCCGACTACGACGTGCTGACCGGTGCCGACCTCACGCTCAAGCTCGAACAAAACCGCGTACTGACGGCGCACGCCCTGCCCGTCATGGAAACGCTGCACGAGCAGATCGTCAATACGCAGAGCATGATCGTGCTGACGGATGCGCAAGGCCTCATCCTCCATTCCATCGGCGACGACGATTTCCTTCAGCGCGCGGAAAAGGTCGCGCTTCGCCCGGGCGCGAACTGGGCCGAAGACCGCCAGGGCACGAACGCCATCGGTACCGCGCTGGCGGAGCGCAGCGCGACCGTCGTCCATGGCGATCAGCACTATCTGGCGGCCAACCGGTTCCTCACCTGTTCGAGCGTGCCGATCCTCGCCCCTTACGGCGAGGTCGTCGGCGTGCTCGACGTGACGGGCGATTGCCGCAGCTATCACCAGCATACGATGGCGCTCGCGAAGATGTCGGTGCAGATGATCGAAAATCATCTGTTCACGAGCACGTTCCAGGACACGCTGCAAATCGCCTTTCATGGCCGCCCCGAATTCCTCGGCACGCTGATGGAAGGCATCGCCGCCTTCACGCTCGACGGCCGTTTTCTGTCCGCCAATCGCAGCGCGCAATTCCAGCTCGGCGTCCCGCTCGCCGGATTGCGCGCGCATACCCTCGCCTCGCTTTTCGGTCTCACGAGCGCACAGCTCTTCGATCGCGTGCGCGCCCATCCCGATCAAGTCGTCTCGCTGAATCTGCACAACGGCACGGTGGTCCGCGCGCGCATCGGCATCAAGCGCACGTCGTTCGCCGACGGCCCCGTAGCCGATGTACAACGCGTATCGCGCGCGGTCGCACAGGCGGCGTCGACGAGCACGCGTGTGCGGCTTTCGAGCCTCGATACGGGCGATCCGCAAGTTGCCGCCGTGATTGCGAAAGTGCGCAAGGTCATCGGCAAGGACATTCCGATTCTGATCACCGGCGAGACGGGTACCGGCAAGGAACTGCTCGCGCAGGCGATCCATAACGACTCGCCGCGCCGGGACGGTCCGTTCGTCGCCGTGAACTGTGCGTCGATTCCCGAAACGCTGATCGAATCGGAGTTGTTCGGATACGAGGAAGGGGCCTTCACCGGAGCGCGGCGCAAGGGCGCCCTCGGCAAGCTAGTGCAGGCGAACGGCGGCACGCTGTTTCTCGACGAGATCGGCGATATGCCGTATCCGCTGCAAGTGCGCCTGCTGCGCGTACTGCAAGAGCGCATCGTCAACCCGCTCGGGTCGGCCAAATCGATTCCCGTCGATATTTCCGTCGTCTGCGCAACCCATCGCAGCCTGCGGGAGATGATTGCGCAGAACCGCTTCCGAGAGGATCTTTACTACCGCCTGAACGGACTCGTCGTCAAACTCCCGCCGCTGCGCGAGCGGACCGACCTCGCGGTCGTCATCGACAAGATGCTCGAACAGGAGTCCATGGCGAGCTGCAACGGCCGCAGCCTCAGCGTCTCGCCCGAGGTCATGGCGCTATTCGAACAATGCGCATGGCCCGGCAACTTCAGGCAGCTCGGCAACCTGCTGCGCACGGCCGCCGCCATGGTCGATGATGATGGCGAGATCCACCGCCAGCATCTGCCCGACGATTTCTTCGAAGATATCGCCGCAGCCGAAACCAGCGCAAACGTTGCCAACGTTCCGGCCGCATCGCCCCTCCTTGGCGCGGTGCCGCGCGATGCGCGCTTGCAGGACGTGGCCGTATCCGTCATCGTCGCCGCGATCGAGCGGCACGGCGGCAACGTCTCCGCAGCCGCGCGCGCACTCGGGGTCTCCCGGACCACGATCTACCGCAAGTTGCCCGCGGCATTCGGGCTCGGCCGCGCCTCCAACGACGAATAGGCCGGAAGCGCCCCTCATCCTCATCGGACGCCCTCGTCCGAAACATTCGCTTTTTTTCTCCTGGCGGGAATAAGCGCGCGCATGGCGCGGTAACGCTTGATGAGGACAGCTCATCGAGCCCGCTGCGCTCGCAGTGCCGGTCCTCCGAGCGCGGTCTTGCCGGCCGCGCTCGCCACGACCAGGAGAGTCCGATCATGGATGGCAAGCAAGACGACAAGGACGGCGGCCGCGACGTGCAGCCGGCCGGCGCGCGGCGCGAATTTCTCAAATGTATGGCGTTGGCCGGAGCCGGCACGCTCTGGTTCATGCAAGGCGGTGTGCTTCAGGCGCGCACGCTGGGCGACGGCGCGCAAGACGATGCCAAAAACGCGGCATTCACGTTCGTGCAGGTCAGCGATTCGCACATCGGCTTCAACAAGGCGCCGAACGACGATGTCGTCGGGACCTTCAAACGGGCGCTCGCCCATATCGATGCGGCACGTGTACAGCCCGACTTCATCGTGCATACGGGCGATCTCACCCATCTGTCCAAGCCCGACGAGTTCGATACGGTCACCGAGTTGATGCGGCAGACGCGTACGAAGCAGAAGTTCTTCGTTCCCGGCGAGCATGACGTGATCGGCGACAACGGAGCGGAATTTTTCCGTCGCTTCGGGAGCGAAGCCACGCGGGGCGGGTGGTACAGCTTCGATCATCGCGGCGTGCACTTCGTCGCACTGATCAACGTGCTGAACTTGAAAGCCGGCGGCCTCGGCTCGCTCGGCAGCGACCAGCTTGCCTGGCTGCGCAGCGATCTCGCGAGCCGCACGTCGGAAACGCCGATCGTCGTGTTCGCACATATGCCGCTGTGGTCGCTGTATCCCTCATGGGGCTGGGGCACCGACGACGCCGGCGAAGCGCTCGCCTTGCTGCGCCGCTTCGGTTCGGTGACGGTGCTCAACGGCCATATTCATCAGATTCAGCAAAAGGTCGAAGGCAACGTGACGTTCTTCACGGCCCGTTCGACGGCCTATCCGCAACCCGCGCCAGGCGTGGGCCCGGGACCCGGGCCGCTGAAGGAGATTCCGGCCGGCAAGCTGGCCGATTATCTCGGCGTGCGCGTCGTGCGCCATGTCGAGACGGCACGCACGCTCGCCCTCACCGAGGAGACGCTGTCTTGACGTCTTCCGCCGCCTAAAGGCGGTGGATTCCCACCACTGGCGATGCACGCCCGCATCGGAGAATGTTTAGCGCAGCATTGACATCACGATCATGTACATAACCGCAGGCACCGCACTGCCACTCTCTCATTCGCAAGCCTTTCAGCCCGGTAGGGCCGCTGCGCGTACCGCACGCAGAACAGGTTACGGAAGAAAACGCTTCGTTCACTTCTTCGAACAGCACCCCGTGCGCAATCGCCTTGTAGCGGAGCTTGTCTCGGAACGACGACCAGGATGCGTCGTAGACGCTTTTCGCCATCTTGGTCCTGGCGAGTTTCGAAGCCGATACGTTGCCCACACGGATCAGGTCGAACCGGCGCACGAGATCGAGCGCCGCCTTATGTTGAAAGTCCGCGCGGGCGTAGGCGACCTTCGCGTGCAGCTTGGCGAGGTGACGCCTGTGCTTGCGCGCACGCTGCATCTTGGCGAGCTTCTCGGCCGCGCGCTGACCATAGCGATCGTTCGGCAGCGTTTCGCCGTTCGACAGCTTTCCAAAGTCCTTGAGTCCAAGATCGATGCCAATTGCACGCCTGACGGGACGCGCCGGCGGCTCGGGCACCTCGATCACGATGTTCAGAAACCAGTTGCCGCGCGCATCCTGCGCGAAGCTGGTGCCGTCTTTGATCTTGCCTTCGGGCAGCGGGCGGCTATAGAAGACTCGAAACGTATTGCCGGCAAAGCGAAACGCCGTGCCCTCGCGCTTGAGGTCACGCCCCTTGAGCGGCACCCACCCGAGGCTACGCTTTCCGCGATAGCGCAGGTACGGACGCCGGTGCTGGCTGCGCGATTTCGCATACTGTTCGCACGTCGCGTTGATCGTGCCCGAGTGAATCCCCAGTTCCTTGCTGCTGCCCGTGGTCAGCACGTTCAGGTCGAAGCCGCTTGGCCACTTCTTGTTCCACTTAAGCGCGTGCTTTTGCGTGTCGTTGCAGAAGTTCCAGACGAAGTTCACCGCACGGCTTTGCCGATTGAGCAGGCCGTTCAGGGATCTCACGCGGTAACGATAGACAAGAATCATTCCCCCGAATCTACCCTGGGAATGCCGCCTTGCGGCGGCGCTCCCGTCCTCCTCGGACTAAAGTCCCACGTTTCTCGGAGCAAACTCGGATGAAAGCACGGTATCCTCGCGGCCGGCTCGCGGCCGCCTTCTGTATCGCCGCCATGGCGGCATGTGCCACGAGCGCCTCGCGCGCGGCAACGGACAGCGACGCGCAACCGGCCGGCGGGAGTGGCGCCGGCGCCGGGCAACCGGCCGTCTATCGCGTCGAAATCAGCCAATTCGCATTCAAGCCGAACGAAATCCACGTGCCCGCCGGCGCGCGGATCGTCTGGGTCAATCGCGATGAAGAGCCGCATATCGTCGTCAGCACGAGTGGCGCGTTCAAGAGTTCCCCCGCGCTCGATACGAACGATTCGTACGCGACCGTGCTGACGAAGTCGGGCACGTACACCTACTTCTGCAGTATTCATCCGATGATGGTCGGCAAGATCGTGGTCCGGTGAAAACGTCGTGGTGCAACGGACCCTCGATATGCCCAAAAGCGAACTACACTCGACGGGTGGCCGATGGTGCATCGGTGGAGGCGAAGGAGCCGGGGTGACCAGCAGCGATCGACAGGCCGCGCGCAAGCGCGACGACGGTGAGCGGGTTCGCCGTTTCCAGGCGTTGGCGTTGCCGCATCTCGATGCGGCATACAACCTTGCGCGCTGGTTGAGTGGCAATTCGGCCGATGCCGAAGACATCGTCCAGGAGGCATTCATGCGCGCCCTGCGCTTTTTCGATTCGTTTGAAGGCGACAGCGCCCGGCCGTGGCTGCTCGCGATCGTCCGCCGCACCTGGTATTCGGAGTGGCGCCGTCGCGCATCGTCGCATGAGGTCGTGCAGTTCGACGAGGAGCTCGACGACACGCCGATCGATGGCTGGGGCACGGCGCCCGAAGATCCGCAAACGCTGATGATCCGCGAGCAGGACACGCGGCTCGTGCACGAGGCGCTTGCGGAGCTGCCCGTCGAATTCCGTGAGGTTCTGATCTTGCGCGAGCTCGAGGACTTGAGCTACCGCGAAATTGCGGCGGTCACCGAATTGCCGATCGGCACGGTCATGTCGCGCATCGCCCGCGCGCGGCGCAAATTCGCCGCCATCGTCACGTCGCGCGAGCCGCAACGCCGGGCCGAGCACGTGCGTACGACCGACGGTCAGCAGGAGAGGCCTGATGGAATGTGACGACATCCGTCCTCGCATCGATGCGAGCCTCGACGGCGAACTCCCGTCAGGCGAAGCGCGCGCGGTCCGACAACATCTCGAAACGTGCGCCGCGTGCCGCGCCGAAGAGCAAGCCCTGCTTGCGATACGCCGCAGCGTGCGGCGCGCCGAGTATCACCACGCGCCCGATGCACTGCGTACGCGCATCGCGGCCGCGCTCGAGCGCGAAGCCGGCCGAACGTCTGCTGCCGCCGATCGCGCCGCGCCGCCGCGAGACGCGCGCTTCGGTTGGTTGAAGCAGCTTTGGCGTCAGCCCCGTTCGGATCGGCCCGCTTCGCGTCGGCCCGCATGGCAGGGATTCGCCGCCGGGCGAATGGGCGGCGGCCAGGTCGCAGCCTTCGCCGGGCTGAGCGCCGTTGCCGTTGCGCTGGCCGTTGCCGCGACGCTCGCGTTGACGCCTTCGCTACGCGGCCCGAATCGCGGCGAGCTCTTCGTCGATGAACTCGTCGGCGCGCATGTCCGCGCGCAACTGTCGGGGCACGGCATCGACGTCATCTCGACAGATCAGCATACGGTGAAGCCGTGGTTCAACGGCCGCCTCGATTACACGCCGCCCGTCGTCGATCTCGCTGCGGAGGGCTTCGCGCTGGCGGGCGGACGCCTCGATTACGTGGCGCATCGGCGTGTTGCCGTGCTCATCTACCGCTATCGCCTGCACGTGATCGATGTCTACGTGATGCCCGAGCGCGAGGCGTCGGACAGCGGCGGCGAAAGCGGGTCCGCCACGCTCGTGCGCGACGGCTATGCCCTCTTGCATTGGCGCGCGAACGGAATGGTCTGGTGGGCCGTGACGGACGCCGAGCCGAATGTGCTGGCCAGCTTCGAGACGGCGCTCGAGACGAAACTGCAGGCCGCGCAAAACACGGCTGCCGGGCGCCCGGCGTCGGGCGAGTCGATGTGACAGCCGGCCGGGCAAGCAGCGATCACGGGCCGTGGCTTTCGGCCGAGTGCGCCGCTTTCTCAGCCTGGAATGCGTCGATGAGACGCGTCAGATGCGTCAGATCGACCGGCTTGACGAGATGATGATCGAAACCCGCCGCCTCGCTGCGTAAGCGATCGGCCTGCTGTCCGTACCCGGTCAACGCGATGAACATGCAGCCACGCGTGGCGGGCATCGCGCGCAGGCTGCCGATGAGCTCATAGCCATCCATCACGGGAAGGCCGATATCGACGACCGCGATCTCGGGTTTGAAGCGCCCGACGATCTGCAACGCGGCAGCGGGATCGTGGACGGCCTCGACGCGATGACCGGACTCGCCGAGCAGCAGCGCGAGCGCTTCGACGGCGTCGACGTTATCGTCGACGAGCAGGATGCGGCAGCCGTTTTTCGGGGGCGGCGCAGCGGACGCGGTTCGCTCGGACGGCACCGAGGGACCGCGCGCGCCCGGCGACCGATGTGCGTGGCCCGCCGCCCGGGCCGGCACGCGAATCGTGAATGCGCTGCCGCAGCCCGGCCCCGCACTGGCGGCGCTCACGTTGCCGCCATGCAGTTCGACGAGATTCTTGACCAGCGCGAGGCCGATGCCCAGCCCGCCTTCCGCGCGATCGAGATTGCGTTTGCCTTGAAAGAACAGATCGAATACGCGCGGCAGCATCTTCTCGGCAATGCCGATACCGTTGTCGCGTACGCTGATCTCGATGGTATCCCCGGGCCCGTGCGAAGCGGCAAGGCGCACCTCCTCGCCCACCGCCGAATAGCGCGCCGCATTGGTCAACAGGTTGGAGACGACCTGCGCCATGCGCGCCGCATCGACCGACCAGACGAGGTCCGGCTCGGCCTGGACCGTCAGCCGGTGATTGCGCTGCTCGAGCAGCAGGCTCGCCATTTCGATCGCATGGTCGAGCACATCCGAGACTTTCACCGTACGCCGTCGGAGTTCGATCTTGCCGCGCGTGAGACGGGCGACGTCGAGCAAATCATCGACGAGCCGCACGAGATGCTCCACCTGCCGCGCAATGATGCTTTGCTCGTGCGATGTCCGGCCATCCGAGCGCATGCGCATCAACTGCAGCGCGGTGACGATCGGCGAGAGCGGATTACGCAGCTCATGGCCGAGCATGGCCAGAAACTCGTCCTTCGCGCGGCTTGCGCGCTCGAGTTCCACCAGCAGCCGCTCGCGCTCGGCATGCAATTTTTCGAGGCGCTCGCGATTGTGCACCTGCTCCGTCACTTCGACGGCGACGGCAATGACGCCGTCCACTTCGCCGCTGTCCGAACGCGAAGCTTTGAAATTGAACGAAAAATAGCGTGGCTCGAACGCGCCGTCGGTCCGCGTCATTTCGATGCGGTACTCCTCACGGCACACCGAGCGGCCGCTCGCATAGCATTTCGAGAGCAACTGAGCGATCTCTCCACCGAGCTTCTCGCCCGGGCATACGTCGGCGTAAGTGCGGCCGATCGGCTCGGCACAGCCGGCGAGCTCGCGATATCCGTGATTGGCCAATCTGAAGACGTGGTCGGGCCCCGCGAGGAACGCCGCCGCCACGGGCACATTCATGATGAAGTCGGCCAGTTCGCACTCGCGGCGGCGCAGCGCCGCTTCCGCTTCGCGCCGCCGCTGTATTTCGCTTTCGAGCGCAGCCGCCTTTCGCTGCCACGGAGCGATCAGCCGGTTGGCCGTGGCGGCGCCCACGTCCGTCAGGATTTCGGCGGGCAGCACGCGCCCGTGCGCACGGCAGATTTCGCTGAACGCACCGAGTTGCTCGGGATGCGAGAAAAGCGCCTGCGGATAAGCGCAAAAGAGCTTGAACGCATGGCGCCGCGCCAATTGGTTCCAGAGCATTTCGAGCCGCAGGGCGGCATCGTATTGTCCGGCTGCGCCCAATATCGCCACCATCTCGCCGAATGCGTGAATCGGCGCCGCGTCCGCGCGCGCCGCCGCGTCAGCCACGAGCGCGCCGATCGTTGCAAAAAATCGCTCGTCGTCGGGCCAACCGTCGACCATGAACCCGGCCAGCGCGGCCTGAGCCTCCGCGCAAATCAGCTTGCCCGAACGCGGTCCCCGCGCCGCGCGCTGGAGGCGCGGCACGATCGCCGACAAATGCGCGTCCGTCGCGATGACGATCGCTACACCTTTGTCGCGCAAGGCGCGCAGGGCAAACTGGACGACTTCGTCGATGACCGGCAACTCGTCGTCGTAGAAGCGGACAAAATGTTCAGTGAAGTCCCGCCGCGGAATAGGGGCGCGAGCGGCGTTGCTCATGAAGCGTCTCCATGTAGATACCCTTAGCGCGGCAAGCAACGCCCGTGCCGCGGCTCACGCGTGTCGCGCTGTCCCCACTTCGGCAACGACACCGGTGACCGGTGCGAGCGCGCGACGCTTCGGAAAGAGCGCGGCCACGGTACGGGCCGGATCGAGGCCGAACGTTTCGGCTGCCGCCCCGGCGACCAACGCATCGAGCGACGTCGTCGCGCGCAAGTCGCGGCCCTCGTAAAGATCGCCCGCGCGCAAGCCGGGCCAGTCCGCCATGACGCGTCCGCCCGCGACCGCCCCACCCATGAGCATCGCCAGCGATCCGGTACCGTGGTCCGTACCCGCGGTGCCGTTCGCCGCGGCAGTGCGCCCGAACTCGGTGGCGACCACCACTGTCGTGTCGGACCACACGGTGCCGAGCCCGTCGCGCAGTGCACCGAGCATCGTGTCGAGCGCTTTCAGTTGCGCGGCGAGCCGCGGGTTCTGCGCGCTATGCGTATCCCAGCCCCCGGTCTCGATCCGCGCACGCTGGCGCCAACGCTGCTCGCCGGGGCGCCGATGCCGGCCACCGCGGCGGCGATCGCGCATGCCGAAAGCCTGCCGACCGCGCTGGCGCTGCACGTTCTGTCCGTCGAAGTGGGAACGAGAACTGCGCCGTACGCTGCCCGTCGGCGCGAACGCGATCGCCTGGGCCGCGTCGCGCGGCAGCAGCGCCACGTCCTCATGCGCGTGGGCGAGCTCTCAGCGCATCGGGCGCCGCCCAGCTCGCGCTCGTATCGTCGTAGCCCGCCGGCGAACCGGACCGCCACACCGGCTGTCCCAGTTGCGCGAGAAGCGGCGCCGCATGCAGATTGTCGAGTCGGGTCAGGCCGATGCCGCGGCAAGCGGAAATCGTCCAATCCCAGGGGCTCTTGAACTTCGTCGCGACGGGCTGCCATGCCTCGGGCGACACAACGAGCGCTCGATAGACGCTCGGTAGATCGCCGCCGCTTGCCTCGAATGCATGCGCGAGCCGCTCGACCATGGCCGGGCTCGGGTTGTCCGTCGAGAAATGGCGCGCGAGCTTCAAACCGATATGACGCGCCGTCGCCGGTGCCCGCGCGAGATCGTGGAGCACGGCCAGCGCTTGCGTCGCACCGGTATCCGCTTCGGCCGCCGCATAGCGCCGGCCCATGATCGTTCGTCCGCCGGGCTCGTGCAGCGCAGGCCGGAACACGAACGTGCCGGCGATCGCGGTGCCCGAGACAGCCTTGGCGCCTGCGGCGCGCCTCATCGCCGGCGCCGCGCCCGGGGCCTCGGCGATGCTCCAGCCTGTCAGGGCCCGCGCGAACTCGGTCACGTCGTCTTGCGTGTAGCCCGTGCGCACACCAAGCGTATGCAACTCCATGATCTCGCGCGCGAGGTTTTCGTTGAGCCCGGGCCGTTTTGCGGGGTTGCGCGCGCCGGCGCGCAATGCGGCCGGGCTGTTCGGGCCGACGGAACGGACCTGATCCAGGTAAATCTGCATGGCCGGGTGAGATTCCACGGCCACGAGCATGTCCTCGAACGATCCGAGCACGTATGGGCGAATCGCCTCGGCCTCGAAGGCGCCGGCAAGCGACGCGACCTCCGGCTTGTCCGCAGACACGGCGAAATGATTCGCCCAGAAATGCACGAGCCGTTCGACAAACGGAGTATTCGTCGCGAGTGCGCTGTTCACACGAGCGTCGACGGCCGACACATAGGTGTCGCGCAGCTCCTTGCGCACCGCCTGGATGGCCGCCTGACTTGCCGCCGGCCCGGCCTGGCTCGCGGCCGCCGTGCTCGCGGCCATCTTCGCCTCCTTGCGCACGCGGCGCGCCTCGGTCACGGCTTCGAGTGCGGCATGCGAGCCGGGCTCCTGCGCCCAGGCGGCCGGCCACGGCTCGTAGGCGTCGAGTTGTGCCAACAGCCAGCCGTTGGGGTCGTCGGGGGCGGCCTGGCCGGCGCGCGCGCCAAGCCCGAATCGATTCAACGCGATCGCCGCGCCGCTCATATGTTCTGTATTGGCCATGTTGTCTCGCATGGGACGCCGGCTGCTGCGCATATCGGCTCGGCGTTCAATGTAGCGCGTTCCAACGCCTTGTCATTTACATATGAGTAAAAACTGTTACGCCGGCGCAGCGCCGCGGCATGCTCCAGATATCCGTAGCACCGCAGCACCGCGGCAAACGACCTATGCTAGGAGAACCGTATGCAGGCCGCGTTTCAAACGCGTTTTTCGCTAGAACGACGGAGGTGTGCCATGTCCATGTCAGCTACGCTCGAGCAGTGTCTGAACAACCGGGGTGCCCGCTACGATGTACTGCATCATGCCTATAGCCACTCGAGCGCCGAAACGGCCGCCGCCGCGCACGTGCCGGGCGAGCGCCTGGCCAAGACAGTGCTCCTCGCGGACGAAAACGGCTACGTCGCGGCCGTGCTCCCATCGACGCATGCGGTCCGACTGTCCGAGCTGCGCTCGCGCACGGGCAGGCAACTCGCCGTGGCGAGAGAGGCCGACGTTCGCGAAATCTTCAAGGACTGCGATATCGGTGCGCTGCCCCCTGTCGGCATGGCTTACGGGATGCAGACGTATCTCGACGAAAGCCTCGTGCGCGAGCCCGACGTCTACTTCGAAGCGGGCGACCACGAAGCGCTCGTTCACATGGATATCGAGCAGTTCCTCGCCCTGATGGAGCAAGCCGAGCGCGCGCATTTCGCCCATCGGATGCAGGGATTGTCGATTTGACGCCCTACGAAAAAGCGTGGCGGACAGGCGCCGGAGTGCTTTTTTGAAAGTGTTTACGGCGCACCGATGTTGGGCATAGAGTGTGGCGCGCAGTCCGATCATGTCGCACCCCTTCCAGGAGTGATTTCATCATGGTTCTCAGGTTGCTCGCCGCGCTGCCGTTCATCGGCATTTTGCTCGGTGTCCCGTTCGTCAATCGCGTCGAGCCGCTCGTGCTCGGCATGCCGCTCGTGCTCGCATGGATCGTCGGCTGGGTCGTGCTGACCGCCGTCATCATGGCGCTCGTCTACCGGCTCGACCCGGCCAACCGCACGGCCGCATCGCCCGGTGAGGAGGTGCGCCCATGAGCAGCGCACTCCTGATCATCGCGGCGTTCACTTTGCTGGCGCTCGGCCTGGGCCTGCGCGCCCGCCGCGGGCACGACATGAATCTCGAGCAGTGGTCGGTCGGCGGACGCAGCTTTGGCACGGCGTTCGTCTTTCTGTTGATGGCCGGCGAGATCTACACGACGTTCACGTTCCTCGGCGGCAGCGGCTTCGCATATGGCAAGGGTGCCCCCGTCTACTACATCCTGCCCTACGCCACGCTCGCCTATATCCTTTCGTACTGGCTGCTACCGCCGATCTGGCGCTATGCCAAGGCCAACCGCGTCGTCTCGCAGCCGAATTTTCTCGCGAGCAAATACGCGAGCCCCGCGCTCGGCGTACTCGTCGCGATCGTCGATGTGGTCGCCCTCGTGCCGTATCTCGTCCTTCAGTTCAAGGGGCTTGGCATCATCGTGGCGACGACTTCGTACGGTGCCATCTCGCCCGCGGCCGCCATCTGGATCGGCGCCTTGGTCGTGACGGCCTATGTGACGATCTCCGGCGTGCGCGGTTCGGCCTGGAATTCGGTGACGAAGGACCTGATGATTCTGGGTGTCGTGGTATTCCTCGGCATCTATCTGCCGTTGCACTACTACGGCGGATATGCGCCGATGTTCCACGCCATCGATGCCGCGAAGCCGGGATTCCTCTCGTTCCCGGAGAAAGGCTCGAGCGTGACCTGGTTCCAATCGACGGTCGTGCTTACCGCACTGGGCTTCTTCATGTGGCCGCATACGTTCGCGTCGGTGTTCACCGCGCGCGACGAGCGCATCTTCCGGCGTAACGCGGCCGTGCTGCCCGTCTATCAGCTGATTCTGCTGTTCGTCTTCTTCGTCGGTTTCGCGGCAACGCTCAAGGTGCCCGGCCTCAAGGGCGGCGACATCGATCTGTCGCTGTTCCGGCTCTCGCTCGCAACGTTCGACCCCTGGTTCGTGGGCGTGATCGGCGCGGCCGGCGTGCTGACCGCGCTCGTGCCGGGTTCGATGATTCTGAATGCAGCGGCCACGCTGATCGCCAACGACATCTATCGCGGCGGCGTCGCGCGTCATGCCAGCGATGCGCAGGTGACGCGGCTTGCCCGCGTGCTGGTGCCGGTCATCGCACTCGTGGGGGTCGGCTTCACGCTGCATGGCGGCGAAACGATCGTCGCGCTGCTGCTCATGGGCTACAGTTTCGTCACCCAGCTTTTTCCGGCCGTGCTCGCGAGCCTCGCGGCGCGGCGCTGGGTGACGTGGCAAGGCGCATTCGCGGGTGTCGTCGCGGGTGTAGCGGTCGTCACGGTCACGACGCTGACGCATGCCACGCTCGGCCAATGGTTTCCGTTTCTGCCCGAGCGGCTGAAGGATACGAACATCGGCCTCGTCGCTCTGTCGGTCAACATTCTCGTGCTGCTCATCGTCAGCGCGCTCACTCAGTCTCGCACGGCCGGTCAGTCGCAGGCGCATCCGCTGTGAGCGTTGGTTTGCGTGCGCGGTCGAGCGCGGCGTTCGCCGCGCTCGCCGTTGCGGCCGGCCTCGCCGCGGTGCGTGGAGCGACGCATCCGGTCGCGGCCGTCACCCGTCAGTCCATTGCTCAGGCGGGGATGTCCCTGCCACGCGAATGCAGCGCCGGCACGCTGGTCACCGTGGTCGCGCACCTCGATGACGACCTGCTGTTCGTCAATCCCGGCATCACCGACCGGCTGCGCGCCGGATGGTGCATCGTCACCGTCCATCTGATCGGCGGTGCAGACAACTCGAAATTCGATTACGTGCTCACACGCGAGCGGGCGATCCGCCGGACGTATGCCCGCATGGCGGGGGTGCGTAACGCATGGACGGAGTCGACGGTATCGATCGCCGGCCGGCCCGTGCATCGTATGGTCCTCGACGCGATGCCGCGCGTCGCGCTCTACGAGCTCCGGCTGCCGGGCGCGCAAGTGCGCGGCGGGCGCGCGCCGCTCGCGCTGTTGTGGGACGAGGGCGCATCCGTTTCCAGCTACCCGATGGCGGCCGATGGCCGCGGTGCGACCCGCTACGATCGCCCCGCGCTGACGGCGACGCTCGGCGCGATACTCGCGCATGCGACGCAAATCTATACGCTGAATCCCGACACGGTTCCGTTTCTCGAACACCCCGATCACATCTATGCTGCACGCGCGACGCGCGAGGCCGCACGCGTCGCCGGCGTGCAGGTGCCGATCGCCTATCACCTCACTTACGTGAGCGCCGGCATGCCGGCGAACCTGTCCATTCAGGCAATCCAGACGAAGCGGGATCAGGTCGCCACTTATTTCGCGATGGACGGCGGCGACATCGCGCAGGTCTTCGGTGAATACGAATGGAACGGTAATTGGGTGGCCCGGCGCTATGCATTCGGCGCGTCGGGAGCCGTTGCGTCGTCGCCGGCTCTACCGGCCAAGTCCTCGTTCGCGGACCGCTCGGACCCCTCGCCCCTATCGTCGCCAGCGCGTTCGTCGCCTGGCGCCATGGCCGCCTTCAATCTCGTCAACGTGCGCACGAGCCGATGCTTGAGCGGTGCCGACGCGCGTACAGTAAGTACCGCGAGCGCTGCGAGCGTCGCACCTGGCACGCGTACGATCACGCTCGCGGCCTGCGACGGCGCCCCCGCACGCGCATGGCGTTGGCGGCCCGTGCCGAGCTACCCCGGCAATCCGCACGACGCGGCCCTCATGAGCGTGGCGAGCGGCCGCTGCGTCGCGGAGCGCGCGGGCCGGCTCGTCGAAGAACCGTGCGACGACGAAACGCTCGCGCAGCGCTTCACCCCCTGGGACTTTGGCATCGTCCGTACGCCGCTCGGCCACTGCCTCGGCGCAAGCGGAGACACGCCCACGCTCGCCGCTTGCGGGCAACGCACGACCGCCTATCGCTGGACGTCGGAGTTGGCGGCGCCGTGGCGGGACCTGCGTCTCGATGCTGCGCTTTATGGCGACGTCTCGGGCACGGGCCAGTCCAGCGCGGTTTATCTCGCGCGCCGGACCGACGGCCCCGGCTTCGATATCTGGGTCGCGCCGCTCGCCCCGGGCGCGCGGGCGGCTCGCTGGTACGCCAACCCCATTCGGTTCGACGCGGACGCGATGGTGCCGAGCTGCCGCGGCGACGCACTGTGCTTCGACAGCACGCGCTTCGTGCTCGGCGATTTCGATGGCAAAGGCCGCGCCGACCTGATGGCGATCGCACCGGACGCCCGCGGCGGGACGGCGTTCTGGCGCTTCGCGAGTACTGGAAGCGCGTTCGCCGCGCCGAGCCTCTGGTACCGCAGCGACGCCACGCTCGCACCCGTGCGCGCGCAGCAGTATCTGGCGGGCGATTTCGACGGCGACGGCCGCGCCGATCTCCTCGCGGTGCAACGCACCGTCGACGGCCGGGGCTTCGACTTCTGGGTGCTGACGAGCCGTGGCGCATCGGGCAATGCCCCGTCGCGATGGCGGGCGGCCGAGCCGCTCGCGGCCGCGACGCAATTCTTTGCGCTGCGCGTCGCCGGCTGGCCGCGTGCCGACATGGTCGCCGCGGAACGCAACGATCGTTCGCTTGCACTGTCCCACTGGACAAGCTCGGGCCGGGCATTTTCGCAGCACGATCGCCGCGTGCTGCCGGCGTCGTTCGAACCCGCGCTCACACGTATCGCGGCAGGGCCGATCGACTCGAGCGGACAGGACGGCCTCGTACTGCTTGGCGCGCGCGCGCCCTCACCGGAGGGTCGCGGCGGCATCGACGTCTGGACGATTGCCACAGACCGCTCGGAGCAACGGTTATCGGCGCCCACGCATATCGGCACCCTCGACGTGGCATGGACCGATGCACTGCCTGCGCTGCCTGCGCTGCCTGCGCTGCCTGCGCTGCCTGCGTTGACGCGCGAGTCGGGCAGCGGCAGCGGCACAGGTGGCACCGGACGCTCGCGGCTCGTTCTGTTCGAACGAACCGATGCCCAGCTCGACGAGTATCACTATTGGGGCGGCGCTCCCGCGTTGGCGCGCTATGACTTCGAGGCCGACGGGCACGCGCTGGGAACCGAACAACGGCTCGGCACGTTACCGGGCCGATACACGGAGACGCTGCGGCAGGACCGTCTGCAATAAGCCTCGGCCGGCGTCTGCCGAAAGCCGGAGGGAGAACCGGATGGGCACCGCCCTAGCCGATCACCTGCCGCGCAATGGCAAGATAGCGCTCGGCCGTATCCTCGAGCGTCAGACCGTCGAGCGAGCGCTGCGCGCGAGGCTCGCCGAGCGCTAATGCAAGCGCTTGGGCATAGCGGTCGATGTCGCTTGTGTCGATGAGCTGCACGCCGGGCCATCCGCGCGAGAAGGCGAACGCATCGATCGTATTGGCGACGACGGGGATACCGGACGCAAGCGCTTCGAGAAAGCCGATGCTGTGCGCTTCGAAGCGCGAGGGCATCGCAAAGACGCTCGAGGCGGCCAGAATCTCTGCAACATTGGTCTGCGGCCCCTTGACCTCGACATGCGCAGCGAGGCCCAGCTCGTCGACCAGGGCGCGGATTTTGGCATGGTAAGCGGTATCTTCGACGACACCGCACAGCAAGAGCCGCGCTTCGGGTTCGACATCGAGCACCCGCTTGAACGCGCGTACCGTGTCGAGCTGCCCCTTTTCCGCAATATAACGGCCGATCTGAACGATGCGCTTCGCGGCATCGCCGCCCTTTGCCGCGCCGGCCGAACCCGCCTCGCCGCGCGGCCCACGCACCGATTCGCGATGGCGAAAACGTTCCGCGTCGACACCGTTCGGCACGACGATGAGCGGCGGATGCCGGCCAATCGCGCGCCGATATTCATCGATGTTCTTCTGCGATACGCCGATCACCGCCTTGGCACGCAGCGACAAAAGCCGCTCGGCACGCTGCAGGCGGTTGTCCTGAAAATCATCGACGCCCGAGTGCATGACCCAGACGATCGGCACGCGTACCGGTAGCGCACGCACGTACAGCGCGGGAATCGTGGCGTGTGCGAAGATCACGTCCGGCTTGAAGCGGCGAATCGCGCGATAGAGAAACAGCAGGCGGCCAAGCTTTTCGTAGCGCCGAGGCGGAAAGACGCACGTGACACGATGCGCCGCCAGCTCGCCCGCTGCCGGCGCGAAGTCGCCGTGCGCCGGCAGCAGGGAAGCGACGCAAACGCTGTGTCCGCTTTGCTGATGGTCGATCGCGATCCCCTTCACGAGCATCTCGGCGCCAGAAAGCCTCGGCGCGAGGATCAGCTGGAAAATGCGCATAGTGTCCCAGTGGCGAATAAGGGCAGAAGTTTGCCCCATCCACGGCATGCATTGGACGTTGCCGCATGCCGCCCGCGCACCAAAATAACGTGCGGCAGGGCGAGTGCGCTCGCCATCTTGTAGTAGGTTTCGGCCCGCCCTGGCACGGCCGGCGAAAATCGGCAGACCGGTCGACAGACCGGTCTTATCTGACCTTATCGAGCGTTCCGGCGCCACTTTTGCGACAATGGCTGTTTTTCGCGCGTCGATCGTGCGTGTGCCGCGCCACCGCGTCGCCGCTATCGATCCGTTTTCCGGTCCTTTCGCGCCGTTTGCCGCGGCCACACCCTATCGCACATGGCCCTGCCCCATATCGATCTCATGTACTCCATATCCGGCCTCGCGGTTGGATTCCTGGTCGGATTGACCGGCGTCGGCGGAGGCTCGCTGATGACGCCGCTGCTCGTGCTGCTGTTCGGGGTGCATCCGGCGACGGCCGTCGGCACCGACCTGCTCTACGCGGCCGCGACCAAATCGGCGGGCACGCTCGTGCACGGTCTCAAGGGATCGGTCGAATGGCGTATCACGGGCCGGCTCGCCGCCGGCAGTGTGCCGGCAGCGGCACTCACGCTGTGGTGGCTCCAGCATCACGGTATCCACTCGCCGCGCGCGACAGCGCTCTTGCAGCATATCCTCGGCACCGCGTTGCTGATCACGTCGATCGCGCTCGTGTTCCGCCCGCAACTGATGCGATTCGCGGCGCGCACACGACGCCAGCCTTCGGCCGGCAGCACCACTGCCTTGACGATCCTGACGGGCGCCGTGCTCGGCGTGCTCGTCTCGCTGACTTCGGTCGGCGCGGGCGCCATCGGTGTGACGGTGCTGTTGCTGCTCTATCCGTCGCTGCCGACATCGCGCATCGTCGGCTCCGACATCGCCCATGCCGTGCCGCTCACGCTCGCCGCGGGCATGGGGCACTGGCTGCTCGGCTCGGTCGATTGGATGATGCTGCTCTCGCTTCTGATCGGTTCGCTGCCCGGCATCGCGCTGGGCAGCCACTTGTCGGCTCGCGCCCCCGAAACGCTGCTACGCAATCTGCTGGCGGCCGTGCTCGTGCTGATCGGGGTGCGGCTCGTCGTGCTGTGACGTCGCCCTGAACGCCATGTTTATATCGGCGGCGTACGCGGTGCGCGCGGTATCCGGATAATCAGAAAACGACGCCTTGACGGACCACTTTGCGAGCGACGTCGAGATACCGCTCGGCCGAATCCTTGAGCGTGAGCCCCGTCAGTTCGCGTTGCACGCGGCTTTGATTGAGCGCCGCGACGAGTGCGCTCGCATAGGCGGCCGTGTCATCCGTGTCGACGAGCTGCACGCCCGGAAAGTCGCTCGCGAAACGGAACGGCTCGATGGTGTTCGCCACCACCGGAATGCCCGATGCAAGCGCTTCGAGAAACCCGATGCTGTGCCCTTCCGAGCGCGAAGGCATCGCGAACGCACTCGCTTGCGCGAGCATCCGCGAGACGTCGGTGCGTGGGCCCTCTATCGCCACGGCATGCGTGAGACCGAGCGTCGCAACGAGCTCGATCACTTGCGCGTGGTAAGTGGGATCCTCGATCACGCCGCACAGCACGAGCCGGGCGTCGGGCACTTCGCGTTTCACTTGCGCGAACGCGCGCACGGTCTGCAACTGGTTCTTGATTGCGTTGTAGCGTCCGATCTGCACGATTTCCGGAGCGCCGCCGCTCGCTTCGGCCGGCGCCTCGTGGAGAAAGCGCGCCGGGTCGACCCCGTTCGGAATCACGATCATGTGCGGGTGCGGCCCCACCATGGCGATGTAGTCGTCCACGTTCGTGCGCGATACGCCGACCACCGCACGCGCACGCGCCGACAAAATCCGCTCGACACGTCTAAAGAGGTTCCGCTCGAAGTCATTCGTTGCCGAATGCATGATGTAGACGATGGGCGTTGCGATCGGCAGCGCACGGACATAGAACGCCGGTATCGTTGCATGCGCGAAGATCACGTCGGGCCGCACGATGCGAATGACCCGGTAAAGATGCCAGAGCTTGCCGGCCATGCCGTGCCGCTTGAGCGGAAAGCGGCACGGTACATCGCCTTGCGCAAGCTCGCGACGCAATTGCTCGAAATCGTCGTGCGCGGGCAACAGCGAGGTCAACGAGACATGGTGGTCCTCGGCCCGCTGATGCAAGGCGAGCTCGGTAGCGAGCACTTCGGCGCCGGACAGCCGCGGCGCGAGCACGAGATGAAGAATCCGCATCATCGGGCCTTTACCGTTCGGTACAGCATCCATAGCGTTGCCGTGGCGAGTCCCGCGGTCATTCCCCAGGCAATGCCGGTCACGCCCCAGTAGTGGGTCGCGGGCGGCACGACCGCGAACAGTACGACGACCTGCATCACGGACGCCTGCGTTGCGGCGCGCGCGTCGCCGACGGCTCGCAGGTACGACACGAGCACCGCGATCAATGCGCCCAACGCCATGTTGATGACAAAGATTCGGAACAGCGGTACAGCGGGCATCCATTGCGGTCCGAGCACGAGCGAAAACAGCGGCGCCGCGAGCCATCGCAACAGCACGACGATCAGCGCGAGCCCGAAGCCGGCGGCCACGAGATAGAGGTGAAAAATGCGTGCGGCGTGGGCCGCGTCGCTGCGGTGATGGGCCGAGAAAGTCGGGAAGAGGTATTGCGACATGGCGATCGCAGCGTCCGCGAGCAGCATCTGCGCGAGGCGCGACGACATCTGATAGGCACCGAGCTGCGCCGGCCCCAGCATCTTGCCGACCACCAGTTTGTCGAACTGATTGAGCACGAGGTTCACGACACTGCTCGCCCAGATCCAGCGGGAAAACGCGACATAGTGCCCGATGCCATGCCAGCGCAGCGCGATGGGCGGGCGCGGCCGCATCGTGGCCCAGGTCAGCGTGCTCTTGAGCCCCTCGCCGAGCGCCATGCCGATCAACACGGATATCGCGCCGGCACCCGCGACGGCCAGCAACAGGCCCACTGCGCAATCGGCACACGCCGCGGCGATCTCGACCGCGGCAATGTGCTGGAAACGGCGCTCGCGCTGCACGACGAAGTAAGCCGGCGACGCCACGCCGCGCAGGAGCGGCAGCACCGCGGCGAGTTGCAGCAGCAGGATCGATCCATCGAGATGGAATTGCGCAGCCATCACCGGCGCGAGCGCGAGCAGCAACAACGCGACGAACGCGCCCCGCGCCATCAGCGTTGTCCATACTGCGCCCAGTTCGGCGTGCGTCGGTGCTTCCCGCCCCTGGATGACCGCCTGCGCGAGCCCAGTGTCGGACAGCGACTCGGCGATCGCCACGGCGAGCAGCGCCACACTGACGCTACCGATAGCGGTCGGCCCCAGGATGCGCCCGATGGCGAGAAACTTGAGCGCCACGAGGCCCCGCACCGCGACCTGCTGCAGCAATACCCACGTGGCCGCGCTCGCGCCCAGCCCCGCGCGCATCGATAGCGTCGCAAACATGCTCGATCTCACTTCCCTGCCCCACGATGCGCTCACGTTGGAAAAACTGCCCCGATTCAGAAGTAGAAAGCACAAAGTACCTTGTAGGCGGCGGCTCGGCGCGCCATCTAGTAGGCCGAACCCGCCATCCTGGCGAGACGACCTGTTCTTTTCCGCCATGACGTGAGCAAAAATGACGGATGACGGAGCGCAGCCGGTGGTACGGTCATCGTGTCCCAACAGCTTCAGGCCGCAAGACCGGCGAGAGCGACGAGAGCGACGAGACGATGCAAAACGACATTTCTCCCCCCGGCGCACGCGCCATACCCGAAGCGGTACCGGCGGCGCTGCCCGATGCGACGTGCAAACCGACACCGCGCGAAACCGTGCTCGTCATCGAGCCCAATTTCACCGGACATCGATGGCGGTACGCGCAGTGGGCGGCCGAAGCGTACACGGATGCGGGGTATCGTTGCGTCGTGGTGACCGAATCGCGTAACGAGGACCACCGCCTCGCGCGCAAGATCACGAGCGCCGCGCGCGACGATCTCGAAATCGCGTTCGTCGATCCGCAGCAGGAGCGGCCCGGCGGCGCGGCCGGTCTCGAGCGCATTTCATATGTGCGCCATCACCGCTATTTCCGCTACGCGTACCGGCTCATCGCACAGTTCCAGCCGGTCTCGCTCGTCGTCGTGCCCTACGTCGACTACTTTCTTTACGCGCTGCCGTTTCTCGGTTCGCCGTTCGGCGGCGCTCCCTGGGTCGGCATCACGATGCGCTCGTCGTTTCACCACAGAACGGTCGGCGTCAAAGCCCCCGATCGGCGCGTCGCCAACGCGGTAAAGGCTTACCTGTTTCGCCAGGCCGTGCGCGTGAAGGGCATGCGCGCGTTGCTGTCGATCGACCCGACGCTCAGCGAATGGAGCGCGCAGGCGCTCGGCCAGCGTGCTGCCGTCGTGCGTTATCTGGCCGACCCGTTTCCCGATGCGCGTGCGGACGACCCTGCCGCGGCCCGCGCAAAGCTCGGTCTCGCGCCCCACGCGCGTCATCTGCTCGTGTACGGCTCGATCACCGACCGCAAGGGCATTCGAGAACTCGTCGCGGCGTTGGAAACGATGCATGACGCGCCGACACTCGTCGTCGCCGGGGAACAGGACAGCGAGACGCGCGAATTCCTGCGCATGCGAGCGCCGCGCTTGACGCCTGCGCCCGTCGTGTTGGACCACTTCATCACGAACGAGATGGAGTTCGATCTCTTCTCGGCATGCGATGCCGTCTGGCTGGGCTACAAGGGGCACTACGGCATGAGCGGCGTCCTGGTGCAGGCCTACCGGTTCGGCAAACCGGTGATAGCGACCGCCGAGGGCCTCATCGGCTGGTTTTGCCGCGGCGGTACGCTGGGCCCCGTCATCGACGATCTTTCGCCACCGTCCATCGCCGCCGCGATCGAAAGGGTGTTTGCGCGAGGCGTGGCTCCGGCCGATCGCACGCAAGCGCCGGAAGGCGCGCACGAGCGTCTGCTCGAACGCAACACGCTCGATCAATTCAAACGTACGCTGCAAGAAGCGATGGCCTGAGCGCACCGCGCCTACGACGGCTGGCTGCCGACGACAGGCACGCTCTCGGGCTCAGCCGCCGTCGTCTTCGGCACGACGGGCACCGGTGCGCTCGGCTCGGTGCTGGCCGCACCCTGAGCTGGGAACAGCGCGTTGCGCAGAAGCAGGAACGGAAACTCGACGAGCCGCGTCGTGATGTAGCCCGCGGATATCGCGATCGCGATCTGAAACGCCAGCGCGAGCGCCCAGATGATCAGCGCCGGCAAGCCGAGCGCGCTCGCCTTCGCGATCAGGATATCGGCCGGGGCGAACGCGATCGAATGCCAGAGATAGATCCCATACGAATAGACGCCGACCCATGCGATGGCGCGGAAAAGCCACATCCGCGACATCGAGCCCGTATGTTCGAGCATGAGCACGATGAGCGCCACGTACCCAGCCGACTGGATGCTGTAGCCGATACTCTCGTCGAGCGCATTATGGCGTGTCGCGAACGCGAGCCAGGCCACGAGGAAACCGACGATCGCGAGCAGCAGGCCCCTCTTTTGCGCGAGGCGGCGATAGAGATCGGGCTTCATCCAATACACTGCCGCGAGCATGACACCCGCTAGCAGGCTGTCGATGCGGAATTGCGTCTGAAAGAATGCGGCCTCGAGCCCGCCGTGCGCGACGGTGATCGAGCGTGCGATCAGTACCGCGAGGCAAATCAGGCCCAGCATCGCGAGGATCGCATTGGCACGCAGCTTCCACCGCGCGAAGACGAGCAGCAGCGCCGGCAGCAGCAGATAGAAGTGTTCTTCGACTGCGAGACTCCAGGTCTGGGAAATCGACGTCCCCAGGTAGTTCTGCAAATGCGTGAGGTTTTGCACGGCGAACGTGCTCAGCGGATGACGGCCCGCCACCATATGAAACGCAATGAGTACATAGTAGGCAGGCCAGATCTTGAAAATCCGCCTGACGATGAAGCGGCGTGCATCGATGACGCCGGTGCTCGCGTATTGGCGCAGCAGCAACCCGCCGACGAGAAAACCGCTCAGCGTGAAAAACAGGTTCACCCCTTCCCGGCCGAAATGCGTGAATGGGTATTGGATGATGGGGATCACACGAAAGCCGGTATCGACTGTATGAAAGTGATAACCCATCACCGCGATGATCGCGATGCCGCGCAGGAAGTCCAGTTCGATCGTTCGATTCCGTACGATCGCCTTGGCTCCTCCGAAGAGAGTGCCCATCTGTTTCACCTCGTTCTCTCTTTATCTTCTTTGCGCGCAGGTTGCTTGCGAAGCGCGCTGCCTATAGGGATGTTCCGATGCTCCCGCCGCCTTCGTCCGCCAATATCGCGCCAACGAGCGACATGGGGCCTGACCGTTGCGCTCGCGCATCAGTGCCGTCTGCCTTGCGACGCCGAACGATAGTCGCGATCCGCCAGCCGCGCTCTCGAAGAGCCTGCCAACGTTATAGTCGGACAGGAAAACCATTCCCCGTGGCTTGCTTTTTGCGCCGGCCGAAGGAGGAAGGTCGAGCGAAGGCGCTCGTACAACGATCAGGGAGAAACCACTCCAATGGCAGCCGCTCCGCCCTATCAATCGACATTGGCCGGGCATCCCGTGTCACGCAACAACCGCTACGCGAGTCTGTGGATCTGGATCTTCATCTGCCCGCTCGCGATGGACTACAAGGCCGTCAGCGATACCTCGAGCCATCTCGCGCAAATCCTGCTGGCGGTGCCGGCGTTGGCCGGGGGAGCGATGCTGATGTTGATCGCTCCGCGCCTCACGGACCGCTCGAGCCTGCGCTCGTTCGTCTGGCTCGCGATTGCGCTCGCCGTGCCCGGCAGTCTTGTCACGCAATTGATCGTGGACAACCCGATCGGGCAATACCTGCGTGTGCTGTTGCCCTTCGTGCTGTTCCAGATGGGCTTCATCGTCGCCTGCCGCCCGTGGCAGGAAAGCCGTGTCGAGCAATTCGAAAAGGCCATGTTTTGGGCCAATGTCATTGCGCTGGCCTTCACGTTCGTCTATGGCATGGCAACGGGCGGGCCGCTCGAAGACGTGCGCTACCGCATCGTATCTGCGACGTTTCTTGGATTGCAAGGCGTGCTGCTGCACGAGTTCGTGATCGCCAAGCGGTTCACGGCGCTCACGCTCGTCCTGTTCATGGGGACGATCCTCATCGAACTGCTCAGTGTCACGCGCTCGTTGCTCGTCGGCACGGCGCTCCTCTTTGCGCTTGCGGTCTGGATGAGCGCGCCTTCGCCGCGTTATCTCGTGCGGGCGCTCCTGCGCGCGACGGTCGCCACGATCCTGCTCGGCGGGATGGCATTCGGGGCAGCCACGCTTTTTCCCGAAGTGGCCGGCCACTGGACGCAGCGGCTTTTCTTCGCCGAAAAGGCCACGACGACGGGAAAGGATCCGACGACCGTCACACGTCTGGCCGAAATGAAATATCAGTACGACGAAGTCACGTCCTCGCCGGTATCGACGCTCTTCGGTATGGGCTACGGACACGAGTACCGCTATTCGCCGAGCTATTTGCCCGATTTGCAAGGGCAGATGACCAAAAAGGACTTCTACGCGATTCATGACTGGTCGGCTGGACACAATTTCTGGGTCTATCAGTTCTTCGCGGGCGGGTTGTTCTTCGGCGTCGCCATGCCCGTAGCCATCCTTTTCGCGCTCTATCGTTGCACGATCACCTACCGGCGATGGCGCATGCATATGCCGCATGTTCCCTATCTACCCGTGCTCGGCCGCGCGATTCTGCTCACGGCGGCCTTGCCCGCCACCTCGATCGGCGGCAATCCGCTCGGTCCGCGTTTCTCCGGCCTCGTATTCGGTGTATCGCTCGGATTGATGATCGCGATGCACGTGCAGTTACGGCGACTGGGAGCGCAGATGAGGCCGGCACCGGTGCGACATCAACCGGCGGTCGGTCGGCCCGTGCCGCAGACCGCGCTCGGCGCGCAACGGCGACAGAGCGACGGCGTCGACGACCGGCACGAGCCGTCGCTCGCGCCGCCAATGCCTGCGACGCCGGCGCTCACGCAGCGCCGCGACGACGACCGTATCGAGCCGCAATAGACGCTATGAGAATCCTCCAGTTGACAGCCACGCTCGATCCGGAAGCAGGCGGTCCGGCCGAAGGCGTGCGGCAAAGCGTGCAGGCGCTTGCCGCGCTCGGGCATCGTGTCGAGATCGCCTCGCTCGATGCGCCCGATGCGCCGTTCCTCGCTCAGCCGGGTGCGACCGTCACCGGACTCGGCCCGCCGCAAGGAAAATACGGACGCACGCCCCATGCGGTGCCATGGCTGCGCGAGCACGGGCCGCGCTTCGACTCCGTCGTCGTCAACGGCCTCTGGCAGTATCACGGCTTTGCCGCGTGGCGCGCGCTGCGAGGCCTCGGCGTGCCGTACTACGTGTTCGCGCACGGCATGCTCGACCCCTGGTTCAAGCGTGCGTATCCGCTCAAACATTTGAAGAAGTGGCTTTATTGGCCCTGGGCTGAATATCGCGTGCTGCGCGATGCGCGCGCGGTCCTGTTCACGACCGAAGAGGAACGCGTACTCGCACGCCAATCGTTCTGGCTGTATCGCGCGCGCGAGCAGGTGGTTTCATATGGCACGGCGGCACCGCCCGCTCACGCGGCCCCGTTGCGCGCAGCGTTCTTCGCGGCGCGGCCCGAGCTCGAGGGCAAGCGGCTCATTCTCTTTCTCGGCCGCATCCACCCGAAAAAGGGCTGCGACCTGCTGCTGCGCGCGTTCGCCAATCTCGCGCAGCTCGCGGGCGATGCGCATCTCGTGCTGGCAGGCCCGGGCAGCGACGACACACTCGCCGCGCTGCGCGACGAAGCACGACGCGCCGGCATCGAAGCACGCGTCACCTGGGCCGGCATGCTCACGGGCGACCTCAAATGGGGCGCCTTTTATGCCGCCGATGCGTTCGTGTTGCCATCGCATCAGGAAAACTTCGGCATCGCCGTCGTGGAGGCGCTCGCGTGCGGCGTGCCCGTCTTGATTTCGGACAAGGTCAACATCTGGCGCGAAGTGGCCGGCGATGGTGCGGGGTTCGTCGCCCCCGATACCGTGGCGGGTACGGAGCGCAACTTGAGGCGCTGGTTCGCACTCGACGAGCAAGCGCGCACGCGCATGCGCACGCAGGCTGCCGCGACGTTCCGCGAGCGCTTCACTGTCGAAGCGCACGCCAGGCGGCTGATCGACGTGCTCGAGGCCGATGCGGCGCGTCCGACTTATCCGCTCGAGCGTTCGGCGCGATTATCGTCGTCATAGACGATGTCCGCCCGTAACCGCCGAATGCCCGCGCGATCGCGCGGGCAGCCCGCACATCGCGCGACATCACAGCGGCCGCTCTTCACTCCTTTGCAATGCGCGAGAGCGTCGCGGCCGCGAACGGCAGGGAATCGACCTTCGCGTTGTTGCCGCCGGCGTTCGCGTAAGCATCGTTGCTCGCCGGGAATGCATCGACCCTGCCGAGCGAAGAGGCCAGTCGCTCGGCCAGCCGCAGCGCCAGGGCCGTGATCGTGATGGTGGGAAAATTGGCGCCCACGCTCGGGAACAAGGACGAGCCGGCAATGTGCAGATTGTCGACGCCGTGAACTTTGCAGTCCCGGTCGACCACGCCTTCGCGCGGAGAATCGTGCATGCGTGTGGTGCCCATGTGATGCCAGGTCCCTTCGAGCGACGACGGCCACGCACGGCCCTCGAGCGGCTCGTCGAGCCGCACTTGCGCGACGCCCGTCGCACGCAGTTCCTCGGCCAGCAAGGCGAAGGTCCGGTCGAACGTGCGCTGCACGAGCGAATCGAGCCGCCATGCAACCTTGACGCGTGGCATGCCGAGCCGGTCGCGCGATTCGCTCAACGTCACGCGCGAATCGCGATTCGGCGCCGCCTCGACGATCGCCTGCAGTTTGACATCGGTGATCAGCGCACGCGGCTGAAAAAGCCGCGTCAAGCCAAAGCCGATCGTATCGATGGGATGGGCGGCCATCGTGGCCACATCGTCGCGCAAGCGCCACCCCGGTTGATCTTTCTTCAACAGCGCCTGCTTGCAGCGGATCAGCGCCTCGGCGCCGGCGCTGCCCTCGCCGTAGAACAGGGAGAAGAACCAGACGCGCGAGTTCAACAGTTGCTCGCGCTGCAGCACGTCGGGCGTCAACGCGAACTGCGACGAGATCGGTGTGCCCAACGCGGCCACGGCGGCGTTCTGGTAATGGAACTTGATGTCGTAGAGCTTGTTGCGCGCCCACGCGTCGGAGAACCGGACGCTCGCGGACATGATGCGCGGATGGTCCATGAAGAACCGGCCGACGACATCGTTGCCGTTGCCGAGCCCCGCCGGCTGCACGCGATTGGAAGCGAGCAGAATGCGTGCGTTCTCGATACCGCCCGCGGCAAGCACGTACTGTTTCGCACGCACGGCGATGCGGCGGCCCGATAGCGTGGCGACTGCAATGCCCGTCACGTGCGAGGCGGTGCGGTCGGTCTCGATATCGACCGCATTGGCATGCAGAAAAACCCGTACGCATGCCGAACGCTCGAGCGCGCTGCGATAGAGCTTGCCGAAGCGCGCGGGCGGGCTGAACTGCGCGACCGTATCGCGCACCTTGCCCGTCACGAGCGGAATGCGGCGCACGTCCGGCCGCCCGATCGCGCGCTCCCAGAAGTCCGGATCGAAGTTGTTCGGGCCGAGCTTGAGCCACGCATGCGTGCGCGCATAGTAGGGCGCCAGCTCGTCGAGCCCGAAAGGCCAGCCGCTATGCGGCACCCACTCGCGCTTGTCGAAGTCCCATGGATCGAGCGGGCGGCACCAGCCGCCCCAACAATTGCTGCTCCCGCCGAGAAAACGGCTGCGGCTGCCATCGGCGAAAGAGTATGGCAGGCCGGCATTCTCTCCCCGATACAAATCCCGCGTTTCGTCGTCGGCCTTATATCCGCCGCTTTCGAGCAGGCATGTATCGATGCCGAGCCGATTCATTTCAAGTGCGAGCGTAATCCCCGCCACGCCCGCGCCGACAATACATACCGTAGCTTCGACGATGTATCCCTCATCGACAGTCCGCGTATCGACAAACATTCTTTTTCCCCAGTTTTATTGGAATAATGAGCCGGCGCATTTTCGTCGTCGGCCAATTTCGCGCCGCCTCCAGCCAACGAAATTGCAGTTCAATCACTAATAAGCGGCAAAGCGAAGCTAAAAATCAAAAAAGCATTGCGCATACGATCCGATGAATTACGCAATACCGTCACCTTTGCTCCTTTAATCTGCATTATCAGAAACGCTTGCGCAGCAGTCGGCACGGATTGCCGCCGAAAACGCCCTCCGCATCCAGCGAACGATGCACGACCGACAGCGGCGTGACCACGGCGGACCGCCCGATGGTGACGCCCATTTGCACGACGCATTTAGAGGTGATCCAGACGCCGTCTTCAATGACGATCGGTGCCACGTGCAAATCCATCGTCGTCGACATGTCATGCGAGCCCGCGCTCAGAAACGTGCCTTGCGAGATGCAAACGTGCGAGCCGATTCGAATGGGCGCTTGGTTATAGATCCAGACATCGACGCCGAACCAGCAGTGATCGCCGACTTCGAGATTCCACGGCGCCTTCACGCGCAGCGGATGCACGAAACGACAGCCGGTGCCGATCTTCGCGCCAAACAGCCGCAACAGCGCAACGCGGACAGCGGAAATCGGCAGGAGCTTGTTGTTGATCACGCACGCTTCGATGAGGAACCAGATCGCTTCGATCAGCCTGCTGCGGCGTGCAACGTAATTGCCCTTGCCGGCCCGCGACAAGTCGATGACGCGCCCCGCGGCGGCCGAGCCGCCAGGTGCGCTCGCAAAGCCCGCGCTGCCGGCCCGCATCGCTGACAGGTCGTCGTTGTCCAGGCGCGCTTGCGCGGCCTCGTCGTGGTCGATATGGCGCTCCATCGCCGATGCCCTCGAATGTTCTTGCTCTCGTGGGGTGATTATCGAGCGCGCCACATGCCACGATTTGTCGGCAGCCGCACGGATGGCGGGCCGGCACGGTGTTTTGGCGGCGCGGCAGGGTCTGCCCGCGCGAGCATGGGAAGTGTCAGAAGTTGCACAAGGGGGTTTTCTTGTGACACTGTTTTCGCAGCATCGATCTCGAGCCGAACCTGGACAAGGCGGGAAAGCGCACCGTGAGGGACTGGCGGGCGTGCCGGAAAGCAAACTCGCGCAGGCCATACATGCCGCGTTGGTATCTGCCGCAGCATGCGTTGCGCTCTGCGCCGCTGCGCCCCTCGCCGCGCAGCCACCCAACGCGGCGCCCGCTGCTGCGCCCGGCGCCGGCAATGCCCGCAACAACAACCCGGCTGCCGCGCCGGGTCCGGAAGCCGCGCCCCCCACGGCCGCGGACCGGACGGCAGCCGCACGGACCACTGCCAATCAGTTGCGCGGCGTCGGTAACGAGGAAGCGCTCATGGGCGGGCCCTCCGCTTATCGCGATCCGTATCAGGCAGCTGGCGTCGCGGACGAAACGCGCCAAACGGAATTGATGAAGGCCGAGCGCGTGCCGACAGGCGGCGGCCCTGGCTTCGGCTACGATCCGCTGCCGCCGGGCGGTCGTCGCCGGCCGCCTCCGGTGGATGCCGCGAACGGGGGCGCAGCCGGGGCCGACAACGGGCCCGCACGCACGCCGCAAGCCGCCGCGCAAGCCGCCTATCGCGACGCGTTCAAGGGCCCGGCCAACGGCAATGCAAACGGACAGGCCGTCTATCGGATGCCGTGGTAGCGCGCGAGGACGCGACTACTGCGCGGCTACATGGACGGCGACTTCGACCGTATGCTCCCCGCCGCCGAGGATGATGCCGCGCAGCAGCGATACGTCGGTATAGTCGCGCCCATAGCCGAGCGTCACGTGATCGAGGTCGGCCAGCACATCGTTGGTGGGATCGAGATCGACCCAGCCGATCCCGGGACAAAACACCGATACCCACGCGTGGGAAGCGTCGGCGCCGATGAGCCGCGGTGTCCCCTCGGGTGGCACCGTGCGCAAGTAGCCGCTCACGTAGCGAGCCGCCAAGCCGATCGAACGCAGGCATCCAATCATCACTTGCGCGTAGTCCTGGCAGACCCCCTGCCGTAAATGAAACGCGCGCAGCGCGGGCGTATCGAATTCGGTGGCCTGCGGCGCGTAGACGAAATCGGCATGGATCCGATGCATGAGGTCGGTGGCCCCCACGACGAGCGGTGTGCCAGGCGCGAAGCTCGATTGGGCGTACGCCCGCAGCTCCGGTGCGAGCGCGATGTTCGGCGATGCGAAGAGGAATTCGCTCTCGGGCATATAGGGTTCGCCGGCGCGATACCGCAGGGCGGCGGCGACAGTGTCCCAGGCCGGTGTCGCCCACACATCGAGCGCCGCCCAGCGCTCGGCCAACTGGACTGTCGTTTCGCTCGTGACTTCGAGGTAGTCGTGCGGGGCCTCGAAGGAAAAGTAACGCACCTCGTTACCGAACGCATCGATGTGAGCGCTCTCGTAAGCGGGCGCGGGGTCGATCTTCAAACGATGCGAGACCACACGCTGCCAGGCGCAATCGAGCGGACGGAGTGTGGCGAGATGCTGCGCCGTCTCGACCGGCATCGTGTAGCGATAGGTCGTGACGTGCGAAACCGATAACTTCAGCTCGCCGCTCATGTCGATAGCCTCGCTGCCAGCGGGTTGTCCGCATGGGAGAAGTAGCGGCTGCTGATCTCGTTCGACGCCGCGGCCACGTGGGAGGCCAGTTCGTCGCATAGCGCGGCGAGCGTCGCATAGCGCCCCGCGGCGTCGGTACTGCAAAGGCGCTCGAGCGTCGGCAGCGACGATACGGGAGGCATGGCCTCGCCGAACGGACGCCGCACCGCGCCGCCCGCAGCCGCGGCGATCTCGTCGAGTTTCTTCGCGAGCCGCTCGTAGACTCCGTAGAGCCCGCGCGGATTCGTCGGGTCCACGACGACGAGATCGATCAATGCGGGCACCTCGAGCCGCCCCGGATAGAGCGAGCGATAGGTCAGCGTGCTGTCGAAAAGCTGCAGCAGCAGATCGAAGCCGGCAGGCGTGGCCAACACGCCGGCGTCGGCCACGACGCGCAACAGCGTCGTCATCCCGATCACGCGCTCGATGTGCCGGCCCGCGAAGAGCAGCCGCCATGCTTCGTCGCGGACCATGCGATCGCCCTGCGCCCCGCTGATGGCCGAAAGCTGCATCGCGAGCGTCTCCAGCGCGTTCATCAGCGCGACCCGATCGTACGAATCGTAGCGCTCGCCCTGCCCCGCGTCCTCGTCCTGCGTGTTCGATGGCGGCACGAGCGACAGCGCATGCAGCGCATCGCGAAAATCGTTGCGCGCGGCGAGAATCGTCCGCCAGTGGTCGTTCGAGAGCCGCGCGCGGATTTCGCCGCAAGCTCGTGCCTGGCTCGCGATGATGCGACCGATGCTGGCCGTGCCCGAGTGCTCGTGCAAACTGGCCACCAGCGCGCGTTCGAACGCATGGCGCGTGGTCTGGGCCGCCGGTTCGGCAGGTCCAATCAGCTCGAAGCGCGCGGCGAGCTCCACGAGCGTGCCCAGCATCTCCTCGGAATCGTGGCCGTCGAGCGAGCCGAGAATGAGGCGGGCGAGCCTCACGCTGTTTTCCGCGCGCTCGCTGTAGCGCCCGGCCCAAAACAGGTTTTCGGCGGCGCGGCTCGATACGGTGCGGCGGCGATACGCGAAATCGCCAGGCTTCATCGGAGTGGGCAACAGCGAAAACGTCGAGCCCGGTCGGCTCGACAGCACCCAGGTATCGACGCTGCTGCCACCGGACTGCATCGAGACGCTCGTTTGCCGGTCGCCCGCCATGCGCGTGAAAGCGCCCGGCAGCACCTGCCAGCCGCCCGACGCCCCTGCGATCGCATACACGCGCAGCGCGCAGGGCCGGTGCGATAACGTGCCGTCCTCATAGCGCGGCGCGCACGAATACGGCAGCGGCGCCTGTATCGTGAACGCATCGGGCGCCTGCTCGATGCGCGCGCGCCAGTCGGCCAGACGCTGCGGTCCGGCCGCGAGCCCGGGCGGCATGTCGGATGAGGCCGGATGCGGCAGTCCTGCCCAGGTCGGCGCGAGCCATGCATCGGAGAGCCGGCCGAATGCGTCTTCGAGCACGGCCGCTTCGCCGCACCACCAACTGGCGACGCTCGGCAAAGCGAGGGGCTCGCCGAACAACGCTTCGGCGATACGGGGCAAGAAACCGTGCAGCGCCGCGGACTCGACCACACCGGCCCCCGGCGCGTTGGATACGACGACGTTGCCGGCGCGCATGACCTCCAGCAGGCCCGGCACGCCGATGCTCGAGTCGGCGCGCAGTTCGACCGGATCGCAAAAACTGTCGTCGAGGCGGCGCAGCAGGCCGTGCACGCGCTCGAGGCCCGCCAACGTCTTCAGATAGAGTTTGTCGCCGCGCACCGTGAGATCGCTGCCTTCGACGAGCGTGAGGCCGAGATAGCGCGACAGGAACGCATGCTCGAAATAGGTCTCGCTGAACGGCCCCGGGCTCAACAGCGCGATATGCGGCGAGCCGGCGCGGGCCTGCCGCTCGTCGTCGGTCATCGTCGCGCGCGCCGCCTGCGCGAGCGTCGCGATCAACTGCGAGTACGACGGGGCGAGCCGTTGCACGCCGAGCGCGCGAAACGGCTGAGCGAACAGGCTCGACACGATGAGCCGGTTCTCCAGTGCGTAGCCGAGCCCCGACGGCGCCTGCGTGCGGTGGCCCATGACGGTCCATTCGCCACCGGGCCCGCGGGCCAGATCGACGGCCACGATCTGCAGATATCGGCCGCCCGGCGGCACGCATCCCTTCATCGGCCGCAGATAGCCCGGATGCCCGAATACGAGCGCCGGCGGCAACAAGCCGCGCGCCAGCACTGTCTGCGCTCCATAGATATCGGCGATGAGCGCCTCCAGCAGCCGCGCGCGCTGCGCGACGCCGCGCTCGATCGTCGCCCATTCGTTCTCGTCGACGATGAACGGGAGCAGATCGAGCGCCCAGGGCCGCGGCTCGCCGTTGTCGGCATAGACGTTATAGGTGATGTCGTTGTCACGGATCTGCCGCGCGATAGCGGCGGCCGCATGCTCGAGGCCCGCGACGCCGTCCACGCCCAGCAGGCCGAAAAAACGCCGCCACGGCGTGCGCAACGCGCCCGTGGCATCGCGCAGCTCGTCCCAATGGCCGGCGCGCGCCGGAACGTCGAGCAATCGCGCGAGCGCATCGGCGACATCGGCCGCGGCATCGAACGGCAGGGTCGATTGAAAAGGCAAAAGGCTCTCTGGCTTCGGTCAGTCGTCGCCGCCGACACGCCGCAGATCGAGTGTAAAAGGCATCTCGAGGCTGCGCTCGCGCGCCTTTACGGACATCGGCCCGGGCGTGTGACCGATCGTAAAGAAGCGCGCACGCCGCCGGCTCTCGGCTTCGTAGGCATTGACGGGAAACGTCTGATAATTGCGTCCACCCGGATGTGCGACATGATACTGGCATCCGCCGAGCGAGCGCTCGGCCCAGTTGTCGACGAGATCGAACGTGAGCGGCGCATGCACGCCGATGGTCGGGTGGAGCGACGATGTCGCCTGCCATGCGCGAAAGCGCACCCCCGCCACGTACTCGCTCGCACGGCCCGTGGGCTGCAGCGGCAGCGGCACGCCGTTGACCGTTACGGTATGGCGGTTTTCGTTGAGGCCGAGCGCGCGCACCTCGATGCGCTCGAGCGAAGAATCGACGAAGCGCACGGTGCCGCCCGGCCCTCCCTCCTCGCCCATGACGTGCCAGGGCTCGAGCGCATGGCGCAGCGTCAGCGCGACGCCGCTCGCATCGAACTCGCCGACGAGCGGAAAGCGGAACTCGAAATGCGGCGCGAACCAGGCACGATCGAACGCGTAGCCGGCCGCGCGAAGATCGGCGAGCACATCGTCGAAATCCATCTGCACGAAGGTGCTCAACATGAACCGATCGTGCAATTCCGTGCCCCAACGCGTGAGACGCGTCGTGTTCGGCGTGCGCCAAAAACGCGCGACGAGCGCACGCAGCAGGAGCTGCTGCGCGAGGCTCATGCGCGCATGCGGCGGCATCTCGAAGCCGCGCAGCTCGAGCAAGCCCAGCCGGCCCGTGGGACCGTCCGGCGAATAGAGCTTGTCGATGCAGAATTCGGCGCGGTGCGTGTTGCCCGTGACGTCGATGAGGATGTTGCGCAAGGCGCGATCGATGAGCCAGGGCGGCACCGACTCTTCGCCCTCGCCGAGCGCCGCGAGTCCGTCGAGCTGACGCTGCAGCTCGCGAAACGCGATCTCGAGCTCGTAGAGCTGATCGTTGCGGGCCTCGTCGACGCGCGGCGCCTGGCTCGTCGGACCGATGAAGAGCCCGGAGAACAGGTACGACAGCGAAGGATGGTTGTGCCAATAGCCGATGAGGCTTGCGAGCAGATCGGGGCGGCGCAGAAATGGGCTGTCGGCCGGCGTCGCGGCGCCCAGCACCATGTGATTGCCGCCGCCCGTACCCGTATGGCGTCCGTCGAGCATGAACTTTTCGGGGCCCAGATACGATTCGTGCGCGGCGCGGTAAAGGAATGCGGTGTTGTCGACGAGCTCGCTCCACGTCGCGGCCGGGTGGATGTTGACTTCGATGACGCCGGGATCGGGCGTCACCTGCAGCAGCTTCAGGCGCGCATCGCGCGGCGGCGGATATCCTTCGATCACGATCTTGACCTGCAGGTCCGCAGCCGTCGCCTCGACGGCCGCCAGCAGATCGAGATAGTCGTCGAGCGCGGCCAGCGGCGGCATGAAGACATAAAGCGCGCCGCCTTTGCGGCCCGCCGCGGCGGCGTCGGCTTCGGCCTGCGGCCCGGCCGCGCGCGTCGGATCGCGCGCTTCGACGCAAAGCGCCGTGCGATGCAGCCATGCCGCCGACTCGCCGTGCTCCGGCATCCGCTCATCGGCCGCGGCAGCACCGCTGCCTTCCGCTCGCGATGCGCCGGCGTCACCAGCGGCCCGGATGGGCTTCGCAACGTCGTCTGCCGCGTTTTGCGGCGACGCATACTGCGCACGCAATTGCGTGGCGCTGCGCAACGCGGCCGGCGGCCCGAACGGATCGTGCTCGTGCAGCCGGGGATGGTCCGCCGCACCGACCCAGGGCAGTGAATCGAGCGGCAACCGATAGCCCATCGGCGAGTCGCCCGGGATCAGGTACATACGCTCGTCGCGAAAGAACCAAGGTCCCGTGATCCAGCGCGGGCCTGCGAGTGTTGCCGCCGTGTCCCGTTCACGCGCAAGCGGCAGTGCGTAACCGGTCACGGCTGCCAGGCCCGCATCGAAGATCCGCCGCAGCCGCAGGCGTTCGAGCTCGTCGTCGAGACGTGAATCGAACGGATCGACGTTCACCGGCAAGCGTCGCTCGCGCCATAGGTAATACCAGACATCCTCGTAGCCGGGCTGGATATGCGTGTCGTCGAGCGCGAGCTTGTCCGCCAGACGGCGGATGAACCGGCCTGCGTCGTCGGCCGTGTAGTGCATCGTCTCGCGTTCGTCGGCGAAGCGCGTCGGATCCTGCCAGCACGGCTCGCCATCCGCGCGCCAGAAGAGCGACAGCGCCCAGCGCGGTAGTTGCTCACCCGGATACCACTTGCCCTGCCCCACGTGCAAAAAGCCGTTCGCGCCGTATCGGTCTCGCAGCTTGTCCATCAGCGAGACCGCATAGCCACGCTTGGTCGGCCCGAGCGCATCGGTGTTCCACTCGGCGGCATCGCGCTCGCGCACCGAGACGAACGTCGGCTCGCCGCCCATCGTGAGGCGCACGTCCATCGACGCAAGATCGGCGTCCACGTGCGCGCCGACGCGCTCGATGTCCTGCCAGAGCGCTTCGTCGTAAGGCTTCGTCACGCGCGGCGTCTCGAGCACGCGCGTGATCGACATGCTGTGCGAAAACTCGACCTCGCATTCGTCGAGTGCGCCCGCTACCGGCGCCGCGCTGCCGGGCTGCGGCGTGCACGCGACCGGAATATGCCCTTCGCCGGCGAGCAGCCCCGATGTGGGATCGAAGCCGATCCAACCGGCGCCCGGCAGATAGACCTCGCACCACGCGTGCAGGTCGGTGAAGTCGACCTCCGTTCCGCTCGGACCATCGAGCGCTTTCTCATCGGGGGCGAGCTGCAGCAAATAGCCCGAGACGAAGCGCGCGGCAAAGCCGAGATGGCGCAGCGTTTCGACGAGCAGCCAACCGGTGTCGCGGCACGAGCCCGAGCCTTTTTCGAGTGTTTCTTCCGGCGTTTGCACGCCGGGCTCCATGCGGATCAAATAGCCGATTTCGTCCGCGAGACGCTGGTTGATCGCAACGAGAAAATCGACCGTGCCGCACGGCGTGCGGTCGATGCTTTCGACGAAAGCGGCGAACCGCGGCGTCGGCTCGGCCGCGCGCACGAGATACGGCGCCAGTTCGGCGGCAAGCGCGCTCGCGTAAGTGAACGGAAATTTCTCCGCCTCCGGTTCGAGGAAGAAATCGAACGGGTTGTAGACGGACATTTCGGCCACGAGATCGACCGTGACCTGGAATTCGCGCGTGGGCTCGGGAAAGACGAGGCGCGCCTGGTAGTTCGCAAAGGCATCCTGCTGCCAATTGACGAAATGGTCCGCCGGCTCGACGCGCATCGAATACCCGAGGATGGGCGTGCGGCAATGCGGCGCCGGTCGCAGCCGGACGACTTGAGGTCCGAGCGTGACCAGGCGGTCGTAGCGGTACTGCGTGACATGATTTAACGCGACGCGAATCGACACGTGAGTACCTCGAAGCGGTAAGCGGGAAACGTTTCGGCCGCGGCGCTCATGCCGCGTGCGGCTGAGACTGGGACTGCGATTGCGACTGCGATGATTGCGACTGGGACTGAGATGCTGTTTGAACGACGGCAGCCTCGGGTTCCGGCGCGAGCGGCACGAGAAAATCGCGGCTGACACGGCTGCCGAGTTCGTTGATCCGCACGAGGAAATCGGTCAGCCAGGCATGCAGGCCCCCGCTCAGGATGTCGCCGATCGACGCGGCGCGCACATCGGCATGAAGCTGCACGGCCATCGCCTCGGCGTGCGCGGAGCGCGCGTTACGCACACGCGCGATGATCTGGCGAACTTCGTCGAGGCTTGCCGCCAGCGAGCGCGGCCAGTCCGCGAAGAGGATCAACAAGTCGGCGACGCGCTCCGGCGTGATCACATCGCGGTAGACCTTGCGATAGACCTCGAAGCCCGACACCGAGCGCAGCACTGCCGCCCAGTGATAGTAATCGAGCGACTGCGCGAGCGGCTGGGTCAGCATGCCGCCGCGTTGCTCGAGCATCTCGTACTTGACGTCGAGAATGCGCGCGGTGTTGTCGGCCCGCTCGATGAACGTGCCCAGGCGCATGAAGTAAAACGCCTCGTCCTTGACCATGGTGCCGAGTTGCACGCCGCGCGATAGATGCGAGCGGTATTTGACCCACTCGAAGAACTGGCCCGGATCGCGATCGAGAACGCCGTCGGCTAGCATGCGCTGCGACTCGAGCCACGTCGTGTTGAGCGTTTCCCAAAGATCGGTCGTGATCGCGCCGCGCACGGCGCGTGCGTTTTCCCGCGCGGCACGCAAGCAGTTGACGATCGACGAGAGGTTGTCGCGATCGCTCGACATGAAGGCGATCACATCGCGGCTCGTCATGCTCGGATGCGTGGCCGTGTAGATGTCCGCGAGCTCGGAAATGGACAGCATGGCGCGCCAGCCCAGCGCCGCGTACTCGTCCGATTGCGGCAACAGCGCCATTTGATAGTTCGCATCGAGCATGCGAGCCGTGTTCTCGGCCCGCTCGGTATAGCGAGCCATCCAGAAGAGATGGTCGGCGGTGCGGCTTAACATACAGTCTCGATGCCTTCGTGGCGATGCGTTCGGTGGCAAGAGCGAAAATGCGGCGGTACCGCGCGACCTACTGTTCGAGCACCCAGGTGTCCTTGGTGCCGCCCCCTTGCGAAGAATTGACGACGAGCGAGCCCTCGCGCAACGCAACGCGCGTGAGGCCTCCGGGCACCATCCGCACTTCGCTGCCCGAGAGCACGAACGGCCGCAAATCGATGTGGCGCGGGGCAATGCCTGCCTCGACATAGGTCGGGCAGGTCGAGAGCGCCAGTGTCGGCTGCGCGATGTACTTGTCGGGCTGCGCAATCAACGCGGCGCGAAACGCTTCGATCTCGGCCGCGCTCGACGCGGGACCGACGAGCATCCCGTAGCCGCCCGCGCCGTGCGTTTCCTTGACGACGAGTTCCGACAGATGATCGAGCACGTAGCGCAGGTCGTCCGGCTTGCGGCACATCCACGTCGGCACGTTGTTGAGGATCGGCTCCTCGCCGAGATAGAACCGCACCATGTCCGGCACGTACGGATAGATCGACTTGTCGTCGGCGACACCGGTGCCCACCGCATTGGCCAACGTCACGTTGCCAGCGCGGTAGGCCGCGAGCAAACCGGCCGCGCCGAGCGTCGAATCCGGTCGGAACACCTCCGGGTCGAGAAAGTCGTCGTCGACCCGCCGGTAGATCACGTCGACGCGCTGCGGCCCCTGCGTGGTCCGCATATAGACAAAGCCGCCCTCGACGAACAGATCCTGCCCCTCGACCAGCTCGACGCCCATTTGCTGTGCGAGAAACGCATGCTCGAAATACGCCGAGTTGTACATGCCCGGGGTGAGCACGACGATCGTCGGGTCGGCCGCGCCGTGCGGTGCCGCCGAGCGCAGTGTATCGAGCAGCAGGTCGGGATAATGCGCGACCGGCGCGACGCGATTGCGCGCAAAGAGATCGGGGAAGAGCCGCATCATCATTTTGCGGTTCTCGAGCATGTACGACACGCCGGAGGGGACCCGCAGGTTGTCCTCGAGTACGTAGAACTCGCCGGCACCCGCACGCACGATGTCGATGCCGGCGATGTGCGCGTAGATATCGCGCGCCACATCCACGCCTTGCATCTGCGGACGGTACTGCCCGTTGGCGAGGATCTGCTCCGCGGGAATGACGCCCGCGCGCATGATCGCCTGATCGTGATAGACGTCGTGAATGAAGCGGTTCAGCGCGCAAACGCGCTGGCGCAGGCCCCGCTCGAGGGCCGCCCACTCGTGTGCCGGAAAGATGCGCGGAATGACGTCGAACGGAATCGTACGCTCGGTGCCGACCCCGGTCTCGTCCTTTGCGCCATAGACGGCGAACGTAATGCCCACGCGGCGGAAGTTCAGATCCGCCTCGGCGCGTTTGTTCGCAATTTGCTGCTCGCTTTGCGCGCACATCCACCCGTGGAATTCACGGTAGTGCGCGCGTGTCTCGCCGCAGCCCGGAAACTCGGCTGGCGGCACGCCCGCGATAGCGGGCCCATCGCGCTCGAACATCTCGCTGAAGAAGGCTTGCGTCATGGCCGATATTCCCGTCCGTTATTCGGGGCCGTTGGCGCTCACAGCATGGCCCCGTCGAGCCCGACTATCGTCCTCATCGGGACGCAGTCGTTCGGTATCAAGCATTCTTCGATGGAGGCGGCCGCACGCGGCGGCCGCACTCGAAAGCCCGGTCGATCTCGCTTCGCCGGTGCTCAACGCCACGGTAGCCGGCTGCGGGGCCGAGCGCGATACGGGGAAAACCCGCAGCGCCGGCCGTTCGGCAGGCAACCGGACGTTGGAACGCATCAACGCAATTAGCGTGCCGATGCAAGCCAGGCTTGAGCTAGGGGGATCAGTGACGGGTTTTATCGGCGGACCCGGCAGGGCTGCCAATGCTCGCGCACTTCAATGGGGCATCAGTGAAGGTTGTGCCGCACCGGCACGGGGCACCCAAGCCCCGCGGGTCACCCGGCCCGCCGGGATTCGATCGCCGGCCTGGCTCGCCGGGCGCATTCGACGAGCCGCGCCTCCAAGCGCGCCAACACCGATGCCGTGGACAGCGTCTCGCAGGCGAAGCGCCGCGCCGCCGCGCCGAGCCTCGCGCGACGTGCCGGATCGTCGGCAAGATTCACGATCGCCTCCGCAAACGCGCGCGCATCGTCGGGTTCGACGACGATCCCGCGCGGGGCGACCGCGTCATGAAGTTCCGTCCCGCAACGCGCCATCGCCACAATGGCGCGCGCGCTGGCCATCATGCCCGTGAGCTTCGAAGGCATCACCAGATCGGCCGCATCGGCGCGCTGCGGCAGCGCATGGATATCGGCGAGATTGAGCAGCTCGTTCAGACGTTCGGCAGGCTGCAGGCCCAGCACGCGGCAGTTCGGGAGACCCGCGCACCGCTCGGCGATACGGGCCTTTGTCGGACCTTCGCCGCAAAAGACGAAGCAGATGTCGCTACGATGTGCGAGCAGGATAGCCGCATGGACGAGATGCTCGAGCCCCTGCTTCGTTCCCATGTTGCCCGCGTACAGCACCACTTTCGCGTCATCGCGGATCGCAAGCGTTCGCCGATACCCGCTCGGGCGATCGAGCGGACGGATCCCTTCGACATCGACCCAGTTCGGTGCGCAAAACGCTTTCGATGCGTCGACGCCGAGACGCGAAAGCCGCTCGACCATCTTCGCCGAGATCGACGAGACGACATCGAAGCGCGTGAGCAGCGACCGCTCGACGCCACGCGCGAGCCTGGCCGCGCGAGGGCTCTGAAGCATGCCCAGGCCAAACGCCGCATCCACTTCGAAGTCCTGCACATGCAGCCACGAGCGCGCACCCGTCATGCGCGCCACCGCCAGCGCGGCAGGAGCGCACAGCAGCGTCGGCGCGACAGCCATGACGACATCGGGCCGCCAGCGCAACTGACGCGCCATCGGCACGGCCGAACTCAGCGCGAACGAAGCCAAGTGCACGAGACGCGTCGCGCCACTGGGGCGCGCCGGCACCCATAACGGCGCCCGCCAGACGGTTACGCCCGCCCGCGTTTCGCGCCGGTAACGCCAGGCGTGCCACCCCTCGGCCACGCGCCACTCGGGGTAGTACGGGGGCGCGGTCACGACGCGCACATCATGGCCGCGCACGGCCAGTGCCTCGGCCATCTCCGCCGTGTACTTGCCAGTGCCGGTCAACTCGGGCGCATAGTTCAGACCATAGACGAGCAGCCTCATTGCCGCAATCGCTCCGCGCCGGCCGCCGGTTGATCGCCGCTCTTGTCGACGAGCATCGTCGCGCAGCCGCGCGCGATATTGGCCGCCGCGGAGCGCGGATCGAACCGCGCGATGCGTTCGAGGCACCGCTTAGCCGTCGCGCGCGTATCGGCGAACCGCTCCATCGCCATCAACAGCGTGTCGCGCAGCGCGGCGATGTTGCCCGCTTCGAACGCATAGCCTGTTTCGCCCCTTACGACGAGCTCGGGCACGCAGCCGCACTGGTCGCTGACTACCGCCGGACAGCCGTGGCTCAGCGCCTCGTTGACGACGAGGCCCCAAGGCTCGCTCGTGCTCGGCAGCACGAGGCACGTCGCGCCGAAGTACTCGTTCGACAGCGGCTCGTCTTGCAGACTGCCGACGAAATGCACGGTGCCGCGCACGCCGAGCGAATCGACGAGCGCCTTCAACGGATCGAGCATCGGTCCGGTGCCGACGATTCGCAGCGTCGCCGACGGTACGCTCATCCGTACCTGCGCGAATGCGCGTATCAGCGTATCGATGCTCTTTTCCTCTGACAGCCGGCCGACGTAGAGAAAAACCGGCTCGCCGTTCGCGCGCTTGTCGATACGCGCATCGAGTGCATGCTCGCTCGAATAGGAGCGCGGCAAGGCCGCGGCCTGACAAGGCACGAAGATGCGGTTCGCTTTCGCCCCGAGCGAGACGAGGTATTCGCGCGAGCGCTCGCCGAAACCGAAGTAACCGTCGCAAAGCGAGAAGAAGATTCGCTTCGGAATCGACGTGGCCAATCGGCGAGGCTTGTCGCGCCCGGTCGAATCGCAAAACACGGCGCGCCGCTTGCGCGTGACGATACAGGCAGCCAGCATCGCCCAATACTCGGGCCGGTGGTAGCCCGGCAGCACGATCAGGTCCGACTTCGCCTTCACGACCTCCCATGTCAACCGCCCGATCATCTTCCAGGCCGGCACATCTTCATAGCACCCGTCGAAGAGCTTTTGCATCGGGTACCGGTGAAACGAGTAGTCGACGTCCGAAAAGCCGACACGATCCGTTTCGGTATCGGCGATCTGGACCATCGAGTATCGGATGGCTCCGCTCGTCGACAAAGAGTGCAGCGCTGAGAACACAACGCCCTTGTGGCGCGACCACACTACGTTGTGAAAGATCGTCACGGTTGCTGTCATTTTTCGATTCATCCGTTCGAAGCCGTTTCAAGTTCGCAATGGTGCGAGCAAAAGTCCTCGTAAGTCCGCGCGATGCCTTCTTCGAGGCCGATGCGCGCCCGCCAGCCCATCTGCGCGAGGCGGGAGACGTCGAGCAGCTTTTGCGGCGTGCCGTCGGGCTTCGTCGCATCGAATACCAGCTCGCCGTCGTAGCCGACGATGCGCGCGACGCACTCGGCCAACTCGCGGATAGACAGGTCTTCGCCCACGCCCACGTTGTAGACCCCCTCCCCTACGTCGCCCTCGAGCAAGAAGCGCGTAGCCGCGGCAAGATCGTCGACGTGCAGAAATTCTCGCCTCGGCGTGCCCGTTCCCCAGACAGTCAGTTGGGGTGCATGCGCAAGCTTCGCCTCGTGTGCCTTGCGGATCAGCGCCGGCAGCACGTGCGAGCCGCGCGGATCGTAGTTGTCGTTGGGACCGTAGAGATTGGTCGGCATCAGCGAGACGTAATGCGTGCCGTATTCGCTGTTGTAGGCGTTGCACATCTTGAGACCGGCGATCTTGGCGATCGCATAGGCATCGTTGGTCGGCTCGAGCGCCGAGCTGAGCAGGTACTCCTCGCGAATCGGCTGCGGACAGAGCTTCGGGTAGATGCATGACGAGCCGAAAAAGACGAGCCGCGCCACCTGCGCGCGATACGCCGCATGAATCACGTTGGTCTCGATGGCGAGATTCTCGTAGAGAAAGCGCGCCGGCTGCGTGGCATTGGCGAGGATGCCGCCCACGCGCGCCGCCGCGAGCAGCACGACGTCCACACGTGCATCGTGAAAAAACGCGTTGACGGCGTGCTGATCCGTCAGGTCCAGGTCGGCGTGCGTGCGCGTGATGATGTTTCGATAACCGTGCGCATCGAGCTCGCGCACGAGTGCGGAGCCGACCATACCTCGATGGCCGGCCACATAGATGCGTGCTTCCTTGTCCATCGATCAGGTCTCCTCACTCGTGGTGTTCGAGCGCCGTGAAGCCCGCCAGCGTCACGAGCGCATCGCGCCGCGCGAGCTGGTAATCGGCGCGGACCATTTCCTTCACCAGCGCCTCGAACGACGTGCGCGGCTTCCAGCCGAGCTTTTCGTGAGCCTTGGACGGATCGCCGAGCAATGTCTCGACCTCGGTCGGACGGAAGTAGCGTGGATCGACGCGGACGATCACGTCGCCCGGCGTCACGCGTATTTCGCGGTTCGCCACCTGTTCGACGATACCCACCTCATCCACGCCGCTCCCTTCGAAGCGAATCGTCACGCCGAGCTCGGCCGCGGCACGCTCGACGAACTCGCGCACGCTGTATTGCTCTCCCGTCGCGATGACGAAATCCTCGGGCTCTTCCTGCTGCAGCATCATCCACTGCATTTCGACGTAATCGCGTGCATGACCCCAATCGCGCAGCGCCGAGAGGTTGCCCAGATACAGCTCCGTTTGCATGCCCACCGCGATGCGGGCAAGCGCGCGCGTGATCTTGCGCGTGACGAACGTCTCGCCGCGCACGGGCGATTCGTGATTGAACAGGATGCCGTTGCACGCATAGATGCCGTACGCCTCCCGGTAGTTCACCGTCGTCCAGTACGCGAAGAGCTTCGCTACCGCATACGGACTGCGCGGGTAAAACGGTGTCGTCTCGCGTTGCGGCACTTCTTGCACGAGACCGTATAGCTCGGAGGTGGACGCTTGATAAAAACGCGCCTTCTTTTCCATGCCGAGGATACGGATGGCCTCGAGGATACGAAGCGCACCGAGGCCATCGGCGTTCGCCGTGTACTCGGGCTCGTCGAACGACACGTGCACGTGGCTTTGCGCCGCCAGGTTGTAGATCTCGTCAGGCTCGATGGCTTGAATCACGCGCAGCAGACTCGCCGAATCGGTCAGGTCGCCATGATGCAGCGTGAGCCGCTCGCCGCTTTCATGCGGATCGCGATACAGATGGTCGATGCGGTCCGTATTGAACAGTGAAGTGCGGCGCTTCAGACCATGCACGACATAGCCTTTGTCCAGCAGCAGCTCCGCCAGATAGGAACCGTCCTGCCCGGTGATCCCGGTAATCAACGCGACCTTTTGGTTCATCGCCAATATCCTCTTTGTGGTGTGGCCGCGCCGCTTCGAATCCGGCGCGGTGAGTTTGCATCGCCGATCTCACTCGGCGATGCTTTCGTAACCGTAATAGCCCCCGTTGTACGAGCCTCCCAGCATCGGCACGGCCGGCGGCACATCTGTGAGCAAGACGCCTTGCAGATTCACGCCGCCGGTCTCGAGGCGTTTCGCCGTCTCGACGATCTCCGCGATCGGATGCCGTCCATAACGCACGACCAGCAACGACGTGCCGGCGTATTTGCCTATCACCGTCGAATCGGTGACCGCCAGCACCGGCGGCGTGTCGATGATCACCAGGTCGTAATGCCGCGAGAGCGCGTCGAGCAGATCGCGGAAACGCTCGCTCATGAGCAACTCGGACGGGTGGCTCGGCAGCGTGCCTTTCGTCAGCACGTCGAGACCCGGCAGCACTTCGCGCTGGATGACGGAGGCCGGCTCGGCCCCGCGCAGCACATCCGAGAGCCCCGGCTGATGGCGCACGCCGAAGTGCGAATGCACTTCGCCGCGCCGCATGTCGCCGTCGATCACGAGCACGCGCTTGCCGGCCGACGCAACGAGCGCAGCCAGGTTGACCGACAGGAACGACTTGCCGGCGTCGGGACGGGAACCCGTCAGCATGACGATGTTGTTGCGCGCTTGATCGAGCGAGAGTTGCAGCGTCGTGCGCAGGCTGCGCACGCCTTCGACGGCGATGTCCTGCGGCGATTGCGCGGCCAGCACGTGCAAGCCCTGCCGGCGCATCATCACGTTTTGCTGCAGACGCAATTGCAAGCCGCTTCGCGGCACGACCGCGAAAACCGGCACGCCGATCGCGTTCTCGATCTCGTCGGCACGCTCCACGCCGCCGTAAAGCGCCTTCTTCACGAACGCGGCCACGATGCCGAGGAAGAGTCCGCCGCCCAAGCCGATCAGAATCACGATGTAGCGTTTCGGCCAGACCGGCTGATCGGGCGTCTCGGCGAAATCGACGACCCGCACGTTACCGACCTGCCCCGCCTTCACGACCCGCAGTTGCTGAGCGCTGTTCAGCAGATTCGTATAGAGCTCCGTGTCGACCCGCACATCGCGCAACAGACGCAACGCCGTCTGCTCGGTATCGGGCAGTTGCGCGACGTTCTTGGACATCTGTCCCTGCGATCCTTGCAGTTGCGCGATCTGCGCATCGAGCGCGGCCACGGCCGGATGGTTGGCCGTGAAACGCTGCGACAGATCGGCGCGCTGGCGCTGCAAGTCCGCGAGCTTCGTCTTGTTGTCGACGATCTGCTGCAGCAGCAACCGGCTTTCTTCGCTCAGGTCGACCGTGCCATGCGTGTTCCGGAAATTGTTGTAGCGCTGCTCCGCCGCATCGAGTTCGTGGCGCAACTGCGGCAGTTGCTCATCGAGAAAGGCGAGCGTGTGCTCCGCTTCGGCGGAGCGGCGATCCGCGTCCTGCTTGATGAACTGGCGCGCGACACCGTTGACGATATCGGCCGTCAGTTGGGCGTGCTCGCCTTGCAGCGTCACGTTGATCACACCCGATTGCAGTCCCGTCTCGGCCACGCGCAACGCTTTTTGCAAGTGCTCGACGGTGTCGAGCGTCGATGCCCGCGTCAGATGAAACTGCGTACCCGGGCGAGCCACGAGTTGATCGACATGCAACAGCACGGTGCCGGCCGCGGTCGCGGCTTTCACGTCTTCGCCCAACCGGCCGCTGGCAAGGGCAATGCCATCGCCATCTTCGAGCGTGAAGGTGCCCGACGGTCCGGCGACGAGCGTAAACTGCTTGCCGTAAAGCGCTTTCGGCGTATCGAAGCGGGCCACGCCGATCTTCTCGTTGCCCCAGGCGAAGCCGCCGAGGTTCATGAAAGGATCGACCTTGAAACCCCACTTGCCCGTCGTCAGCGCAGCGAGGATCGAGCCGATGACCGGGACGGTCCGCGGTTCGACAGTCGTATCGAGATGCAGATCGCGCACCGTCGCCTCGGTGACGAGGCGCGACTTCAGCAGTTCGATTTCGGCTGCGGTCGTCGCCTTGCGCGTGAACATCCGCGAGAGCGGCTCGATCTGTTGCTGCTGATTGCCGCCGCCTCCGTTCTCGCCATTCTGGACATCCTCGACCTGGATGACTGCATCGGCCTTGTATACGGGCCGCGTCAGAAACGCGTAGCCCACTGAAACCAGCGTCACGGCCAGCGTGATCGTCGCGATCAGGCGCCAGTTGCCGACGATCGCCTGAAGATAGTCCGTCAGGCGCAATTCGTCGGCTGCCGTCACGTCGGTGTAGCGGTTTTCGAAATTCATAGCCATATCCGTTGCCCCGTTGCTAACCGTCCCGTCATGCCGCGCCGCGCACGGCGGGACGATTGGGTTGCACTATTTGGTCACGATGGCCGCCGTCAGCCCCGCGTTGATTGCCGGCAAGAGCAGATTCAGCACGCGGTTGAACTTGACGAGCCCACCGTTATCGACATACACGACGTCCTTCGGCTCCAACGCGAACTGATTCGCGAGCACCATCGAAACGGGCGACGTGGCATCGAGGTGGTAGATCTGCGGCTGGTTGCCCGTCGTCGATGTGCGAATGACGAAGAGCTCCTTGGCCTTGGCAGTGTTCGGGTTGATGCTGCCGGCCTCCGAGATCGCCTGCGCGAGCGAGAGCCTGCCGTTGCGCATCGGCAGGACGGTCGCCGGCTTGTTGACCTCGCCCATTACATAGACACCGTGCTCGTCACGCGAACCGACCCGCAGCATGTCGCCGGGCTTCAAAACCAGATCGTTGGGGTTGTGTCCGCTCTTCACGATCTCGTTGAAATTGATCGGATAGCTGGTGCCGCCGCGCACGAGCGTGACTTCGCCCTGATCGGCGGCTCCCGTGAACCCGCCGGCGCGGCCGATGGCTTGCGTGAGCGTCATGCCGATGTCGTTGATCTGCTGGGCGCCCGGCTTGCCGACTTCGCCGTCGACGTAGATCTGCGACGCGCGGTACGAGGTGATACGTACCGTCACTTCCGGGCTCTTGTAGACCCGGCTGATACGCGACACGATCTTGCGCCGGATGGTTTCGGTGCTGTCGCCGGCCACATGCACGACGCCCGCATACGGGAACTGGATGTTGCCCGCTTCGTCGACGACGAAGCCCGGTGCCGCGTCCGCGTCGCGCGTCGTCGCCGCGGGCTGACCGAGCGCGGCCGCAAGCTCGGGGTGATCCCAGACTGTGATCTGCAGCACGTCGCCGGGGCCGACGGTGTACGCGCCGGGCTTGCCGAACAAGCTCAGGATCTCCGGCGAAAGCTTGGGCTGGCCCGCCTGCGTGCCTATTTGCCGGATCAACGCGAGGTTGATGTCGGTGATCGGAATCTGCGTCTTTTGCACCGGCTCCTTGCTGTACTCGCCGCCGGTCTCGTCGACGGTCGCCGGCGTATCCATGCGCTGACCAGGCACGATGGAACACGCCCCGAGCGTGCCTGCCAGCGCGATGAATCCAACCATTACGTATGCGCGAACGCGCTCGACCGAATAGCACATGACCCTTCCCTCCCGTGCCGGTTATTGGTTTTGGCGCCCGCCCGCAACGTGCCGGTGCAGACGCCGCTCTTGATCGACCGTCAATATGCGTTGGTATGCGTGAGCCCCTTCACGACGGTCGCGGCGATGATTCGCATGTCCAGTGCGAACGACCAGTTGCCGAGGTAATACAAATCGTGCGCGACGCGCCGCTCCATTTTTTCGATGCGGTCCGTCTCGCCCCGATAACCGTTGATTTGCGCCCAGCCGGTGATTCCGGGCTTGATCCGATAGCGATGGATGTAGCCCGCGACAACCTTCTGATAGAGGTCGTCGTGTTCGAGCGCATGCGGACGCGGTCCGACGACAGACATGTCGCCTTTCAACACATTGAAAAACTGCGGCAGCTCGTCCAGGCTCGTGCGGCGCAAGAAGGCGCCGACGCGCGTCACGCGCGGATCGTGACGCACCGCTTGCTTGACCACGCCGAGTTTCTCATCGTGCAGCCGCATCGAGCGGAATTTGTAGATCGTGAACACGCGCCCGTCGGCGCCTTTGCGCTTTTGCCGGAAGAACACCGGGCCCGGCGACGAAATCTTCACCGCGATCGCAATGACGAGCAGCAGCGGGGCGAGACCGATCAGCGCGCACAGCGCGAACACGCGATCGAAGATCTCCTTTTTCAACATGGCGCTCGGCGAGAGCGGCGAGGCCATCAAATTGATCGCGGGCACGCCGAGCAGATCGATGATGCCGCTCGTGTCGAAAAGAGCGAGCGCGCGGATATCGGGCATGAAGCGAATGTTGATCAGGTCTTCGTGGAACTCGCGCACCACGCGCAAAATCGTGCGCTCCTCGGATAGCGGCAAAACGAGCCAGAGTTCGTGCAGATCGCTCGCACGCACGTACTTGACGAAGGCATCGAAATCGTCGAAACGGTCCACCTTCGGCTCGGTATGATCGAGCGTGGCCAGTTCGTGCCGCGGATCGCCGTTCGGCAGATAGACGGCCGTTGCACGGAAACCGGTCGCCGGTGCCGCTTCGATCCGCCGCAGGATGCCCTCGCAGTGCGTACCGCATCCGACGATTGCGACTTGATGCAGATTCAGGCCGGCATGGCGCAGCCGCGCCAACACGGCATGCGCGACGAGGCGATAGGCGATCAGCGACCCGGCGGCCAATGCACTCCAGTAAGCGAACCACAGGCGCGAGATGAAATCGATCTGGCGCAGCGAGAACATGACCATCAACGCGCAAGCCTGCACGACGATCCATGCGAGCGCGACCTGGCCCGCCAACACGCGCTTGGATCGGCCGCGCCACGACTCGTAGACACCGAACACCGGGAACAGCATGAGCGCGAAGGCGGCGGTGTAAAGCGCAAACGCATCCGAAAAACCGTCTTGCGCCGAGTCCTCGAACCGTAGATGCGACGCCAGGACCGCCGCCGCGAAAATGAGCGCGACGTCGCACAATCGTGCAAAGAGGCCTTGAAAGTCACGCATGTTCGTATCTCCGCGAGCATTGGGCGGCTCAGGACGCCAGACCCTTGCCGTTGCGGCGCTGATCGTTACCGGGGCGGTCGCTGCCGTGGTGGTCGCCCGTATGTCCATTGCCGTTGCCATTGCTGGCGGCATGGACACTGCCGTTGCCGTTGGTGGCGCCATTAGTGGCGCCATTGCCGTTTCCACTGCCGTGGCTCGCGCCGGCGCCATTGCCGTTGCCGCTCGCATTGCTCGGGTGTTTTTCCTCGGCAGCGGCTGGTGCGCATCGGCCGTACTGGTCGTCGAAACGCACGATGTCGTCTTCGCCGAGGTAGGCGCCCGATTGCACTTCGATGATTTCGAGCGGCATCTTGCCGGGGTTGTCGAGACGGTGGAGCACGCCGAGCGGAATGAACGTCGACTCGTTTTCGCTCAACAGGAACTGCTCTTCGCCGCGCGTCACGAGCGCGGTGCCGCGCACGACGATCCAATGCTCCGCGCGGTGGTGATGCATCTGCAGCGATAGCCGCGCGCCAGGCGAGACGACGATGCGCTTGACCTGGAAGCGGTCGCCATGATCGATGGAGTCGTAAAAGCCCCACGGACGCCGTACCAAGCGGTGCGCATCGGCCTCCGGCGCATGATCGGCCTTGATGCGGGCGACGAGCCCTTTGACGCGCTGCACGTGCGACCGGTCGGCGACGAGCACGGCGTCGGGCGTCTCCACGACGACGATGTTGGTCGTCCCGACACATGCCACGAGCCGGCCCTGCGAATGCGCATAGGTCGATGTCGCTCCTTCGAAGACGACGCGGCCGCGTGCCACGTTGCCTTGCCCGTCCTTCTCGAGCGCATCCCAGACGGCATCCCACGAGCCGAGGTCCGACCAGCCCGCGTTGAGGGGCACGACTACGCCCTCGCACGGCGCATCGGCGCCGCCGAGCCGCTCCATCACCGCATAGTCGATCGAATCGGCCGGTGTCTGCGCGAACGCTTGCGCGCCCGGTGTGAAGCGCGTGTCCTGCGTCGTGCCGCTCGCGAACGCGGCGAGACACGCGTCATGCATCGCGGGCTGCAGCGCGCGCAGCGTCGCAAGCCATACCGACGCACGCATGACGAAGATGCCGCTGTTCCACCAGTAGGTGCCCGCGGCGAGATACTGCGCGGCGAGCTCCGCCGCCGGCTTCTCGACGAAGCCGCCAATCCGATGTGCGCCGTCGCCCAACGCGTCGCCGATGCGGATGTAGCCGAAGCCCGTATCGGGCCGCGTCGGCGGCACTCCGAGCGTCGCGATCGCGCCGCGCTGCGCGTAGCGCGCGGCGAGCTCGATCGAAGATTGCAGCGCGGCCACGTCCGTGATCGCATGATCCGACGGCATCACCACGAGAATCGCGTCGTGCCCGTGGGCGCACGTGAGCGCGGCGGCCATCGTCAGCGCGGGCGCGGTATCGCGGCGCGCCGGCTCGACGATGAGCTGCGGGGTGACGCCGCTCTCGCGCAGTTGCTCGTCGATGATGAAGCAGTGTTCGCCGCCGCAGACCACGATGGGCGCTTCGGCCAGTTCCCACTCCTCCGGAAAACCGTCGAGCCGTCGTACCGTCGACTGCAACAGCGTATCGGCACCGACGACGTCGATCAGTTGCTTCGGAAAGTGCTCACGCGACATCGGCCACAATCGCGTGCCCGAGCCACCGGCGAGCACGACGGGGACGATCCGCCGGCACGGCGTCCTTTCGCGCGCGAGTTGGGCGCCGAGCGCGCCAATCGGTCCAGGAGTGGACAACCCAGCAACCCCACTGCCATATCGTTGTTCGTGAGTTCTCATGCCATGCTCCCGTTAACCGCCCACGTCGCGGCGGCTTTGCATGCGGAACTCGGTCGGCGAAATCATCATGCGCTTGCGGAAAATCTTCGCGAGCCGATCGCCGTTGCCCATGCCGCTGCGGCGGGCGATCTTGTCGACAGGCAGCTCGGAGTCGATCAGCAAGCTGCAGGTGATCGCCAGGCGGGCCTGCAGCAGATAATCGGACGGCGTCATGCCCAGCTCGAGCTTGAAGCGGCGCAAAAAGTTGCGCTCGCTCATGGCGGCAACCTGCGCAGCATCGGCGATCGAGATCGGCCGTTCGCAGTTGTCCTGGAGCCAACGCGCCGCCGCACGGATCTTGTCGCCTGCGCTGGCGGCACCCGCGTCTCCGAGAATCGGCACGAAGCGGGCGCTGGAGCCCGGCATCAGCCGCTCGGCGACGCTGCGCGCGATGTCGAGGCCCAGGTCGCGCTTGACCATCGTCAGCGCGCCTTTCATCGGCGCGAGCCGGTCGCCCGTGTCCGCGATGGGGGCATCGCGGCCGGCCTGCTTCAGATAGGAGTTGAACTGATACTCGCTGTCGCGATTGCCGATCCCGGCCGCTTCGAGCAGCAAGTGGCCTTCGTCGATGGAGCGCACATTGGCGGTCTTGACCTGCACGCGGCGCAGCCAACCGATCAGCCGCTCGTCATGCGCCGCGGCTGTCGCCCCTCTGCCGCCTGCAACGAAGAGCGCATCGAAGCCACTGAAGTGACGCGCGTCGAGCCCATCGGTCCACACGCGCACCGACGACGAGCACGTCACATTGCCGCCGCCCGCGGAGAGGAAGGTCACGTCGTAGACCCACTCGTCGCTGGAGCGCGTACTGACGATCTCATTGGCCACATGGAAGACTTCGGCAACGAGGCCTGTGCCGAGGAGCGAAAAACCGTCGAACAAAACGATCGCGATACGGCGCGTGGCGGTGCGCGCGGCGCTCGTTTGCGACGCACGCAACCAACCCATCACAGCGGGTTCGATACTCGCGTAAGGCATGGTATTTCCCTCAATATTCGTTGCCTGCATATCGGCAGCCCCTCTTTTCGGCAATTTGCAGTGCATCATAGGCAGCACGTATCCATATGGCGGATTACGTGACGTAACCGAACGGCATCTTGGCGGCATTGCTCCGTCGCGTGTCTTCGAATTCCTCTGCCCATCTCTGCCATTGCCGAAATACTCCTGCCCTAACCAGACAAATCCGATTAACTTCCGAACCCTTTGCACATCATTTAGCTAAAGAACGCCTGCGCGCGCCGGCCAACGCTGCCGACGCCAGGCCCGCTCCGCGTCGAGCGAACCCGGTCTCCTTATGTGGCTGAAATGAACTGCTGGATTCGGCCTCGTTCGAGCCGATGGAACCGAGCGCGGGGACGGTCATGCCTTCACGGCAATGAGAACTTGCCGGAACTGCTCCGCAAACTCTCGAAGCAGATCTCGAAGACACTTCCGATCAAACGCACGATAGGAAGATAGTCGGAGTCGCGCCGGGCATCTGTGGCTCAAGCCACACTGGCGCATAACGACTAACGATGGAAGCGGTCGATTTAGGGCGCCACGGTTCTGGCTTTCCTATTTTGTAATACAAAACGATAGGAGCGCTGTCGCTTTCATGTTTCATTTATGACTCATTTAATGGGGATCGGGATATACCACTATTTGCGGTATTGACCACTTTTATTGGCATGTCATAAGTTCGCTTATTGATCTACCGAGTAAAGCCGCTTGCCGCGGCTTGGCGAAAGGCGACACGGGTCCTCCCCGCGCGTTCCCGCTCATTCGAGCCCATGTGTCGGGCTTTGCGCGCAACTCCCTGCACCGCGGCACGAAAGATGCGGACAGCCGATCCGCGACCGGCAAACGTTGCGCCGTGTCGCCGCAGCGAAAACGAATCGATTCATCTCTGCAACGTTTGCGTACTGTCCGATGCCGCGACCCGGGGTTGCCACAGACGCCAGGACCAGCACCGATCCGCCACTTGCCGTTGCGCAAATAAGCTAGATGTTTCACTCCCGATAATTACCGAATCGGGTTAGTCTTTCGTCCACTGAATCGCCGGCCAGTACGGTTTCGTCAGACGCAAACGTTTGTACATCGCCGTCGCGCCCGATTCCTCATACGCCTGGCGTCACGAGCCGTTCCGGCAAGGCCGCGTCTTGCGGTCGAGGGCCCCGCCCTGAGCGGGTTGCGCCTCTTCGTGCCGAATCGACACACCGCGTCATTCCCTTGGTTGCGCCGCCTTTTGGTGGCCCCCGTTCATCGCTCTTGCGATGCGGGATGCCTGCGCTCGTCACTTTTTACGGCGCGGCTTTTTTCATACCGTACGAATGAAGACGAAAACAAATGCGCTGTCCAAGCGCGCCCCCCGCTTGCTTCCCTCCCTGCTTACCGAGCGTTCCAGTTTTCCCCCACCCTACGTCGCCTTGCCGGCCGCAGTCGCGTGTGCGGTTCTCGCGCTCGCCGCGTGCGGCGGAGGGGGTGGCGGCGCCGGCTCGGGCTCCGCGGGTGCCAATCAAGCCAACACAGCCGCGCCCATCGTTGCGGCCGGCGCTCAGGCGCTGACCTGCGGATCGGTGTCGAGCCCGACGAGCGCGGCGTCCTCAAGCGGCGACGCAATCGAAGCCGACACGCCGGGCAGCGACGGCTCGCGCATGTTCGCGTCGGGCAGCCGCTTCAAGCTCGCCTTCACCACACGCGCGGCGCAAGCCGATACGCTGAGCTGGCAGATCCGCGACGACTGGAACGTCGTACGCGCAAGCGGCAGCTTTCCCGTGCAAAGCGGCGCGAATACCGTGACCCTCGATTGCTCCTCGACGCTCGCCGGCTATTTCGCCGTCACGGCATCGCTGACATCGAACGGGGCGCAGTTGCAATCGCGCGGCACCCGTCCGGCCGGTATCGCGACGTTCGGTGTGCTGCCCGACTTGTCGGCCACGCTACCCGCCCCCGTCTTCGCGCGCGAAGACCAGCACCGCTTCGGCGGCCAGGGCGCGAACTATCTGGTGGCGGGCACCACCTGCTGCAGCGGCGACGGCTATCGCCCGCTTTACACCGACCTCGGTCTCGCGTGGGTCAACGACAACCGCAACTGGTACATGGAAGAACCGAACGGTCCCAACACCTTTGCGCCGGGTACGGGAACGCTTGCACCGTACTTCCGCGGGGGCGACATCATGCGGCTGATCCAGCTCGACGGCATTCCCGCCTGGGCGAGTCCGACCGGCGGGCAGACCGAAGGTTATGCGCCGTCCTCGGAGTCGGCGTTTCAGGATTACGCGAGCCGGGTAGGCACCGATTCCGCGATGATCCACGCGGCCTACTTCCCGAAAGCGGCCAACAACTACTACCAGATCACGTGGGAGCCCGACGGCGGCGGCCCGACGAAGTGGTCCGATAGCGACGCCAACCTGGTTGCGATGTACCGCGCTGCCTACACGGGTCTGCATTCGACCGATCCCAATGCCGTGGTCATGGGTGTGACGGCCGCGCTCGTGCGCACGAATTCGGAGTGGCTCGCTCGCCTCGCGCCGCTGGGCCTCGCTCAGTATCTGGACGGGCTGTCGATTCACGGCTACTACGACGTGGGCAATTCGCCGTCACATCCGCCTGAGCGGCACGCAACCGATCCCAATCCGGCCGATGCGGCGAACGCGCTGCCCGCCTCGATGCGCGAGTTGCGCCAGGCGATGGCGCAGTATCTGAAGCCTGGCGCCAAACTGTTTTCGACGGAAGCCGGCATCAGCTACGACATGGGGACGTCCTACGGCGCCAACTACCCCACGCAGAATGTGCTCTTCGCGCATGGCGCCGTCGTTACGCGCACACACTTGATTCTGCTCGGCGAGGGTGCGGACATGACCTACGTCTTCTATTCGTCCGATACGCCCGACGGGCCCGGTTACGGACTCTTCTTCGATTTGTCCAATGCCAACGGCAGCTACGGCTCGAACGACATCAGCCCCAAGCCCGCCGCGATGGCTGTGGCCGCGATGACGCGTATCGTCGACGGCACCACCACGCTCGGCTATCTCAACGATGTCCCCTCGGGCGTCTACGGCTATGCGTTCCAACGCTTGAACGGCGGCAAGATCGTCACCGCCTTGTGGACGCACAACAATGCCGTGTGGAGCGCCGCCACCGGCTTCAGTGCCACCTACACCGTGCCCTACTCGCTGAAGGTCGACGACGACGGCACCTCCGGCAATGTCACCGTGCTCGATGTCATGGGCAACGCCACGTCCATGGCCTACAGCAACGGCCGCATTACGCTGCCGCTCGGCGAATCGCCCATCTACGTCGTCTCGTCGAACCGCAACGCCATGATGTCCCACGTCACGGTTCCCGCCGGTTACGTGGCGCAGTGATGGGGCGGGCGCGCTCCGACTAGCGCGGATCGTTCACACGAAATGTTCGCCAGGGCACGGTCCCTGCGCGAACACTGTGCTGAACTCGAGAATCCGTCTTTCAGGAGCGCGTTCGTTTCATGCCCGCAGCCCTCCCCGATCGCGAGGCGCATCGGCGCCCGCGCCTGAGCCGGCTCGCATTGTTCGCGACGCCCGTCCTGCTCTCGCTGGCATGTGCGCTCGCGGCCTGCGAACGCGGCCGCGCCGACGCAGCACAAGCGCAACCCACGCGCGCCGCGGCCGCCACGGCCAAGGCAATGCCGTTCAGCGTGAGCGGATCGATCGCGTGCGAGCCCGGCGCGAGCACGCACGCGGCGCGCGAAAAAGGCGACGCACTCGAAGCCGATACGCCGGGCAGCAACGGCACGCGCACGTTCAACGTGGAGCGCGACTTCACGATCGCGTTCACGACGCACATCGAACACGACGACACCGTCGTCTGGCAAATCCACGACGCGCGCGATGCCGTACGCTCAAGCGGCCGTCTGCGCATACCCGCCGGTGCACGCACGACCACGCTGCGCTGCCGTTCTCCGCTGGCCGGCTATTTTGCGGTCTCGGCGCGGCTCGCGGACGCAGGGGATGCCTTGCCGGCCCGTGGCACCCGCCCCGCGGGCATCGCCACATTCGGTGTGCTGCCCGATGTGGCCCGCGTGCTGCCGGGGCCGAGCTATTCACATGAAGATCAGCATCGTTTCGGCGGACAGGGGACCAACTACCTCGCGCCCGGTGAAACCTGCTGCGATGGGGACGGCTATCGGCCGCTCTACCCGACGCTCGGCTTCTCGTGGGCCAACGACAATCGCAACTGGTACATGAAAGAGGAGGAAAAGGCCGATACGTTCAAGCCCGGTACCGAGACGCTCGCGCGCTACTTCAGACAGGGCGACATCATGCGGCTCATCCAGCTCGATGGCATTCCCGGCTGGGCCAGTCCCACCGGCCAGCGCACGCACAGCTATGCGCCGTCGTCCGAGGCCGCCTATCGCAGCTACATGCGCCGGGTCGGCCAGGACTCCGCGGCCATTCGAGCGCGCTACTTTCCGAATCAATCGAACAATTACTATCAAACGACCTGGGAGCCCGACTACGACGGCGGACTGCCCTGGCGCGATACCGATGCGCACTTCGTCGCGCTTTATCGCGCGACCTACGAGTCGATTCATGCGACCGATCCGCACGCCGTCGTCATGGGCACCGCGAATGCATCGGTACGCGAAAACACGCGCTGGCTCAAGCGCCTCGCGCCATTGGGTCTCGCGCACTATCTCGACGGCCTTGCGATTCACGGCTATTACGATGTCGGCTGCTCGCCGTCGCACCCGCCCGAACGGCTCGCAACCAGTGCGGATGCCGCCCGCGCGGCGAATGCGCTGCCCGCTTCGATGCGCGAGCTGCGTCGCGCGATGGTTCAGTATCTGAAACCCGGAGCCAAGCTTTTCGCGACCGAAACCGGTATCAGTTATGACATCGGTACCGCCTACGGCGCCAACTACCCTACGCAGAACGTGCTGTTTGCCCAGGGCGCCGTCGTTGCTCGCACGCATTTGATTCTGCTCGGCGAGGGTGCGGACATGACCTACGTGTTCTATTCGTCGGACACGCCCGACTCGCCGCCCGGCTACGGACTGTTCTTCGATTTGTCCAACCCGAAAGGCAGCTACGGCTCGAACGACATCAGCCCGAAACCCGCCGCGATGGCTATGGCTGCGATGACGCGCATCGTCGACGGCACCACTACGCTCGGCTATCTCAAGGACACCCCCTCGGGCGTCTACGGTTATGCGTTCCAACGCTTGAACGGCGGCAAGATCGTCACCGCCTTGTGGGCGCACAACAATGCCGTGTGGAGCGCCGCCACCGGCTTCAGTGCCACCTACACCGTGCCCTACTCGCTGAAGGTCGACGACGACGGCACCTCCGGCAATGTCACCGTGCTCGATGTCATGGGCAACGCCGCGTCCATGGCCTACAGCAACGGCCGCATCGTGTTGCCGCTCAGCGAATCGCCCATCTACGTCGTCTCGTCGAACCGCAACGCCATGATGTCCCACGTTACCGTTCCCGCGGGCTACACCGGGCAGTGACCTCGGTCGGTGCGCACCGCCATGCGAAGGTACGCCGGCTCGCATATCGCGGCCGGAGCCTCGCCGTGCAGCGCGAAAGTATCGAGACCATCTGACAACATCTCGCGCTTTTCCGACGCTGCGAGAGGCGTCTCATGCGGCGCCGCATATGATGCGACGCAGCCAGTCCATTAGCTTTCACCCCGTGCACGATTCTTTTTCGCCGTCGAACCATGACGCCGGGAACCCGGGCTGGCTGCCACGAACGCCGCAAGGCGAATGTCCGCGAGCGGCGCCGATGTCGTCGCGACGATATTGCTCTCATGACCAAACGCATCGCTATTTTGATCTTCGACGCGTTTTCACTCGTCGAAGTGAGCTCGGTCGCCGAGGTGTTCCGGCTCGCCGACGAGATCGAACTCGAACGCGAAGTCGCAGCGCAGGAGCACTCGGGCGCGCCGACGGGCACGGGCATAGGCTCGGCCCCCGGCGCGGGCGCGACGCACGCAGGGGAGCCCCCGCCGCCATCGTCGCGCGCGAATCCGCCGCCGCGCGCCGAGCCGCGGGTACAGACTCACGTCGAGCCGCAAGGCATGCCCGAAGCACACGAGCCGCCCGAACCCTACGAACTCGTCGTCGTGTCGGACGTCGGCGGCAGTATTGCGAGCAGCGGCGCCATGCGCGTCTGGTCGGAGCGGCTCGAAGACGACGGCGCGCGCGGTTTCGATGTGCTCTTCATCGCCGGCGGCCCGGGCGCCGCTCGCGCGAAGACCGACGAAACATTTCTGCGCCATCTACGTGCAGTGCTCGAGAAGACCCGCATCGTGAAGGCTATCGGCGAGGGATTCGCCATCCTGGCCGCCGCACATGCCGTGAGCCAACACCCGGAAGCGGGATCGCCCGTGCCCAGCGTACCGCTCGCGATCGGCGCCGCGGCGGGAAGTCCACCGTTGATCGAGCAGCCCGTCGCGCTCGACGATCCCCTCGGCCCGATCGCTGCCGCGCTGTCGATCGTCAAGCGCGATCGCGGCGCCGATGCCGCGCGCGAGATTTCCGAACGCTCGGTGCCGGGCGCGTGGCGGCGTCTCGGCGCCGTGCTCGGCGAGCTCGATGAAGGCGGCGCTCGCGAGAAGATCAACGCCGCGGCACGATGGATGCGCGAAAATTACGGCCGCCCGATCTCGGTCGCCAAGGCCGCGCAGGTCGCCGCGATGAGCGAGCGCAGTTTCTTGCGCCGCTTCAAATCGCAAATGGGTCTCACACCGTCGGAATATCTGCTGCGTGCGAGGCTCGACGCCAGTTGTCTGCTGCTGGTCGCAACCGATCTGCCGGTGGACAAGATCGCCCGCCGTTGCGGGGTGAGCAGCGGCGACGGGCTCGCGAAGATCTTCCGCAAGCGGCTCGCGATCTCACCGACCGAATACCGGATCGCCGAACGCCGGCGCACGAGTCAGCGCGGCTAGGGTAGCTGGCAACTGGCGCAACGCGGTCTATCGACTACGAGGCGATCCCGTTCGGCAAATCGCCGAGGCGCCGCACTTCGGGCGACTCGAGCCAGCCCGGCGAGCGCGCGCAATACAGCAACATCGGCAAAGCATCTTCGCCCCAAAAGAGCTGGCGATTGAGCCGGAACGTCGGCACGCCGAATACGTCGAGCGCGATCGCATCGTCGAGATTGCGCTGCAGCCGCGACTTCGTCTCCTCGTGTTCGACGAGCCGCTCGCCATGCGGCATGCCGATCGCGCTGCATAGATCCGCGAAACCGTCGGGCGTCGACGGATCGCGGCCATCGCGCCAAATGAAACGAAACATCGTGCAAACGGTGGGCAGATCGGCGTCGATGGCCGCCGCGAGCAGCAGTGCCTTCGTCGAATCGAACGGATGCACCGGCGGCATCTTGAACGGAATGCCGAGTTGCTCGGCACGAAACAGCGCGTGACGATAGGTGAACGCCCGTTTCGGCGGCACTTCGCTCGCCGGTCGCTGCCCCCAGTGGCGATAGAGCGCATGGACCGAAACGGGCACGAGCGCGAACGGCATGCTGGGCCATTTGTCGTGCTGCTCGAGCAGGAGATACGAGAACGGCGACACGAAGTCGTAGAACCACAGCGGCATGGCCGCATCGATGCTGTGCGTCATTGTTGTCTCCCGTTGCACCCTGGACTGCCTCGAGCCGTGCTACGCCACCGCAGCACCGGCCACGCCGCGCGTTTCTTGAATCTTACGCGCGCTGCCTTGCGGCGTGCGCGCCCCCTCAGGTCTTTTTCGCGAGCCGCTCCCGGACAAACCCGATGTGCTCTCGCAGCACGTAAAACTGGTCCGCGTAGGCAAGCGGCATCTTGAGCCGGTTGACCGATGCCTCGATTTCGTCGAGGCGGTCGACGAGCGCCGAACGCTCGCTTTCGGACGTGTCGCTGAGCGAAGCGCGCTCGAGCGCGATCAGCGAACCGTACCAGCGATAAATGCGTGACTTCACACGCCACGAATAGAGTGAAGGCACGAGACGCAGCCCCGGGATCAGCACGACGACGATCGGCACGATCAACACGATGAGCCGGTCGGCAAGGCTGGCCAACCAGAACGGCATCAGCCGATAGAGAAAACTCTTGCCCGACTTGTAGTAGCGCGCGGCGTCATCGCTGATCGGAAAATCGTGCGCGATCGGCGCCGGAAACTCGCCTGCGCGCTGCAGCAGGTTCGGCCGGCCGTTGACCGCGCGCGCGGCCTCGATCAGGAGGTCCGACAGCGCGGGGTGCAGCGAATCGCGAGCGATCAGCTCGACCGTCGGCGCGAGCGTGTGGACCGTGCGCGGAGGCTCGTTCTTGCCGAGGTCGAACGCGCCCATCGGCAAGACGATATCGGTCAGATACGGAAAGCGCCGCGTGTACGCATCCGCCTGGGAAAACGAGAAGAGCCGCACGCCTGGCGTGCGCGTGAGCCGGGCCATCACGGGGACTTGCGCGGAATCGCCGGAAAAGAACGCGGCGTCGATGCTTCCGTGCGTCAACGCATCGGCCGCTTGTTCGCCGGTAAATGGCAGCAATGTGGTACTGCCGCCCGGCGCGATCCCGTTGGCCTTCAGCAGCGTGAGCGCCAAGGCGCGTGCGCCGCTGCCTTCGGGCCCGATTGCAAGGCGCTTGCCGGCGAACGCCGAGAGCCTCGTGTATCGGGCGTGTCCGTTATAGAACACGGCGAGCGGCACGTAGGCGACGCTGCCGAGCGACACGAGCCCTTTCGGCACTGGCCGCGGTACCGCGCCGCCGTCGGACGCCGAGGCGGCGTCGGATGCAGCCGACGGTGGCGAGCCATCCGATGCGGCCAGCGCCAGCGCCAATGTCGAGGCGGAGGGCGACACCGTGGAAGCCGGCGCGGCGGATAGGGAGGCCGCGACCGGCTGGGAGGCGGACGATACCGATGAAGCCGACGAAGGCGCCGACGCGCTCGCCGCCGAGGAGTCAGCCGGCGGCGCCACGAGTCCGCTTTGCACGAAACCGACATCGACACCCGAGCGCACATTGGACAGCCGCTCCAGGTTCTCCTGCGATCCTTCGGAACTCAGCACGATCAGCTTGATGCCGTTGCGCGCCAGAATGCGCCGATAGCCGATGGCGGCGTTCCAGAACGAGCTGCCCGGCGGGCCCGCGGTGATGGTGAGCGTCGTCGGCGGCGCAGGCTGAATGAGACGGATGGCACCCCAGATGGCGGCCGCCGACACAAGCAGGATCGGGCCGAACGAGACCGCGAGATCGCGCCAGGAAATGGCTACGAAACGCGCGACGAGGCGCGGGGCGCGGCGCGGGCGGTCGGAAGTCGGTTTCATCGATAGTGGATCGGACGCGTCGGAACTGTGAACATCGCGCCGCCGTGTCTTGGACCGCGGCGCCCGCCGATGGTACAGGAATCGCGCCGTCGCGCATGCCGTTCGCCGCTTGGCCGCATCCTTTGCTGCGACGCAAAGAAACCGGTTCCATGAGACAATCTCCGCTTTGCGGCGAGCCGCATGGGAACGGCGCCCGTTTCACGGGCGCGCCCCGTCAGCCGGCGTGCCGCATATCTTTGTTGCCGGTTTTACGTCTTGCCCAGTCCCGCCGCCGAGTCCATGTCCGCCGAGTCCGCCTCCGCATCTCAACCCGCGTTGTCCGATCGCATGGCGACCGCGCGCATCGTCGGCGTCGTCTGTTTCACATTCCTCTGCTATTTGACGATCGGCATCCCGCTGCCCGTCTTGCCGGGCTTCGTCAACGGCGAACTCGGCTTCGGTTCGGTCCTGGCCGGCGCGGCCGTCAGCGTCCAATACGCGGCGACACTCGCTTCGCGGCCGCACGCCGGTCGCAGCGCCGACGCACGGGGCGCCCGGCGCACCGTGCTCACCGGCCTTGCCGCATGCGGTGCGAGCGGCGCGCTGCTGCTCGTCGCCAGCATGTTGACCGAGTGGCGCATTGCAAGCCTTGGCGTCCTCTTGCTTTCGCGGCTCGTTCTCGGCTTCGGCGAGAGCTTCGTCGGCACGGGCGCGATTCTGTGGGGCATCGGACGCGTCGGCGCGCATCACAGCGCGCGCGTGATTTCGTGGAACGGCGTCGCCACCTACGGCGCCATTGCCGTCGGCGCGCCGGCCGGCGCCGCGCTTGCCCATGCGCTCGGCGGCCCGTGGGCGCTCGGCGCCGTCACGATGGTCCTCGCGGCGCTCGGCTACGCGTTCGCGCGCCGGGTCGCGCCGGTCCCGCCTGTCCACGGCGAACGGATGTCGTATGCGAGCGTCTTCATGCGTGTCCTGCCCCATGGCCTTGGCCTCGCGCTCGGCACCGCGGGCTTCGGCGCCATCGCGACATTCATCGCGCTCTACTACACCGCGCGCGGCTGGCAACATCCGGCGCTCGCACTGAGCGTATTCGGGATGCTGTTCGTCGGCGCCCGCCTCGCATTCGCCAATGCCATCAAAACATATGGCGGGTTGCGCATTGCCATCGCGTCGTTCTCGTTCGAATGCGCGGGCCTGATTCTGCTCTGGCTGGCCGGCACCCCGCATGCCGCGCTGGCCGGGGCAGCGCTGACCGGCTTCGGCTTCGCGCTCGTATTCCCTGCACTCGGCGTCGAGGCCGTGGAACTCGTGCCACCCGCGAGCCGTGGCGCGGCGCTGTCGGCGTACTCCGTGTTCTTCGACCTCTCGCTCGGCATCATGGGGCCCCTGGCGGGCTATGTCGCAGGCGCTTTCGGTTATGCCTCGGTGTTCCTCATGGCTGCACTCGCCGCCGCGGCTGCGGCAGCGCTGAGCGCGAGCCTCTACGTACGCTACGTGCGCAACGGCGCCGCCCCGGCGTTCTAGGCCGCGTCGTTCGAATCCGGCGGTTGGCCGCCGGACATACGCCCACCACGGCACGCGTCTCATACGATGACTGATGACATTGCGGCACGTCTCACTGCAATCAATCGCACTACTTCCGCGGGTTTACGAGGTCTCTCAGCCCGAACGGTTCGGAACTAAACTGCTCGACGTAGTACGACAACATAAGACTTCGCGCGGGCCGCGCGTCCCTTGCCGCTCGCCGATCCTATCCAGGAGGCGTTCCAAATGACAGCAAAAAGCCGTCGTCGTGCATCGTCGATTTCCGCCTTATCGAACGTCCGCCTCACGCGCCGCGCATTCGTCGGCCTCGGCGGTGCGGCACTTGCCGGGACGCTGGGACCGCTGAGCGCCGTGCGCGCGTTCGCTGCGGCACCCAACATTGCCCAGGTCGATCTCATTTGGGGCGAACACGGCGCGGCCGCGAGGATCGCGGCGATGGTGGCCCATGTTTCGAAGACGCTCTTTCGTCCGCGCGATTACGACGTGACGGCTTACGGCGCTCAATCCGTGAGCGTGGTGGCGGCCACCTCGCCCTACACGAATCTGGCCAAGTCGCCTGTCAGCCCAGGCTCCGACAAGACGCCCGCTCCCAATGCATTCGACTCGCGCCCGGCCTTCCTCGCCGCCATCGACGCCTGCCACCGCGAAGGCGGCGGTCGTGTCGTCGTCCCGCCCGGCAATTGGTACTGCGCCGGACCGATCGTCCTGCAAAGCAACGTCCGCTTTCACCTGAGCGCGAACTGCACGATCTATTTCAGCCCGAACCCTGCCGACTATGCGAAGGACGGCCCCGTGGATTGCGGCGCCAACGGCCGGCTCTACTACAGCCGCTGGCAGGCCGACGACTGCCTGAATTTCGGCGCTCCGGTCTATGCGCGCAACGCCATCAACATCGCACTGACGGGCGAAGGTCCGAGTTCCGTGCTCAATGGCCAAGCCATGACGCCGTTCTCAGGCAGCGGCAACAACAGCGTCTGCTGGTGGACGTACAAGGGCTCGTCGGGCGCCTACGGAGCGGGCGCATCGGTGCCGAGCCAGACGTATCCCAACCCGAACAACGTCGATTTGCGCCTCGTGGCGCCCGGTATCTCCGACGCGCTCTATGCGCTGCTGACCTCGCCCAGCACCCCCTGGCAACAGGACCAGAACTACTTGCCGGCGCTCTCCGAAGCCGGCGTGCCCGTCGAAAAACGCATCTTCGGGCTCGGCCATTATCTGCGCCCCTGCCTTGTGGAATTCATCAACTGCAAGAACGTGCTGATGGAAAACTACCAGACGCAAAACACGCCGTTCTGGCAGCACCATCCCACGGCCTGCATGAACGTCGTGTTTCGCGGCGTGACGACAGACAGCATCGGTCCCAACAACGACGGGTTCGATCCCGAGGCGTGCACCAACGTCCTCGTGGAAAACTGCACGTTCAATACCGGCGACGATTGCATCGCCATCAAATCGGGCAAGAACCTCGACACCGAATACGGCCCGGCCAAACGCCATTTGATTCGCGATTGCACGATGAACAGCGGTCATGGCGGCATCACGCTCGGCAGCGAGATGGGCGGCGGCGTCGAGCAGATCTTCGCGACGAACCTGTCGATGCTCAACGCAAACTGGCAAACCAATCCGCTCAATATCGCCATTCGCGTGAAAACGAACATGAATCGCGGCGGCTACGTGAAGGACTTCCACGTCAAAGGCGTGACGCTGCCGAACGGCGTCAGTCTCAAAGGCGGTGGCTACGGCAGCGCGTTTCTCGCCGGCAGTCCGATCAACGCGAGCGTGCCGCTGGGCGTCGTCACGCCGGCGGCCGGCAATCCGGCGGCGGCCCAAGGCGGAATCGTCACATTCGACTGCGACTACCAGCCCGCCAACGATGCCGTCAGAACGCGGCCGCCCGTCGTGCAGAACGTCACGATATCGGACGTCAAGGCGAGCAACGTGACGTTGAACGGCGTAACCGGCTCCTGTTTTCAGGCGATCGTCGCGCAAGGTCCCGTCGCATTCGACTACAACGGGCCCACACCCGCGCCGGCCGTCGCGCCGATTTCGGGCGTCTCGATCAGCAACTGCGACTTCGGCACGCCGGTCGCGGCAGGTCCTGCCACGGTCACGTCGCCCGGGCCGGTCTATGCCTACAACGTGAACGCGATCACGCTCTCGAATACGGTCATCGCTGGCCAGACCGTCAATACGACGATCGTCGACAAACGCTGAGCCCTCGGGGCGGGATGGAATGGAGATTGCTCGCGACGAAGCGTAGCGCAGTTTCTCCGGAGCATCCCGCCATGAGCAAGGCAAACAAGAGCCCATCCTATCCGTTCGCGTCGGGCGGTTGGGGATCGCTGAAAGCGGTCACGAACATCCTCGCGCAAGAAAAGGTCTCGCTAAAAGACAGTGCGGTTCTGCTCAAGCAGAACAAGCCCGACGGATTCATGTGCGTCAGCTGTTCTTGGGCAAAGCCGGCCGATCCTCACACGTTCGAGTTCTGCGAAAGCGGAGCAAAAGCGACCGCGTGGGATCTCACTGCGAAGCGCATGACACCCGAGTTCTTCGAACTCAACACGGTGAGCTCGCTGCTGCACTGGCACGACCACGACCTCGAGGAGGCCGGAAGACTCACCGCGCCAATGAGGTACGACGCTGCTACCGATCGATACGTCGAAGTCAGCTGGGACGACGCCTTTCGCGAGATCGGCCGGGAACTGGCCGCGCTCGATCCCAAGAGCGTCGTCTTCTACACGTCGGGACGGGCATCCCTCGAAACGTCATACATGTATCAGCTTTTCGTGCGGATGTATGGCTGCAACAACCTTCCCGACAGCTCGAACATGTGTCACGAGAGCACCAGCGTCGGACTGAAGGAAGCCATTGGAGTCGGAGTCGGCACGATCACGCTCGAAGACTTCGAAAAAACCGACCTGATGTTTTTCTTCGGACAGAACGTCGGCACCAACAGTCCCCGAATGCTCCACCAGCTGCAGGAAGCACGCAAACGCGGCGTCCCTATCATTACGTTCAATCCCCTGGTCGAGCCGGGCCTCGTTTCGTTCGCGAACCCGCAGTCGCCCGTGCAGATGTTGACACCCGCGCAGACACAGGTCAGCACCCAGTACCATCAGGTCAAGACGGGCGGCGACACGGCCGCGATCCTCGGCATCTGCAAGGCGGTCATCGAAGCGGACGATCAGGCCAAAGCGCAGGGCTTGCCTCGCGTCATCGATGTCGCCTTTATCGACGAACACACGATCGGCTTCGACGAGTTCGCTGCCTATGCGCGGGCAACCGACTGGAGCGAGATCGAAGGTGTAAGCGGCCTCACGCGTGCTGCGCTGCTCGATACGGCCGGCGAATACATGCGGGCCAACGCGGTAATGGCGCACTATGGGATGGGTTTGACGCAGCATCGGCTCGGCGTGCAGAACGTCCGTATGCTCACCAACCTTTTGCTGTTGCGCGGGAACATCGGCAAGCCGGGCGCCGGCCCGTCGCCGGTGCGCGGACACTCCAACGTGCAGGGCCAGCGCACGGTGGGCATCACCGAGAAGCCGGAACTGGCACCGCTCGATCAGCTCGCGACGCAGTTCTCGTTCGAGCCCCCGAGGAGCAAAGGGCTCAATACAGTCGAAGCGTTCGAAGCAATGCTGAAAGGTGAGGTGAAAGCCGTCGTCAATCTGGGCGGCAATCTCGTACGCTCGGTACCGGATCGGCTGCGGACAGAGCCGGCATGGACACGTCTGCGACTGACGGTCAGTGTGGCGACGAAGCTCAATCGCAGCCACCTCGTGCACGGCGAAGTCTCGTACGTCCTTCCGTGCCTGAGCCGAATCGAAATTCACCGTACGCCACTAGGCGAACAAGCCGTTTCGATGGAAGACAGCACGGGCTGCATGCATGGCTCGAAGGGCGTCACGGAACCCGCCAGCGAAAAAGCCCGGCCGGAACAATACATCGTGGCGGGCATCGCCAAAGCAACGCTGGGTGAGCATTCCACCGTCGACTGGGACGCCTGGCGCGACGACTACTCGCTCGTGCGCGACGAAATTGCGAAGACCTATCCCGACATCTTCCACGACTTCAACGCGCGCATGTGGCAGCCGGGCGGCTCCCACCGGCCGATTGCCGCCCGTCATCGCCAGTGGAAAACCCAATCCGGCAAGGCCGAGTTCCTCACGCCCAACTCGCTGGGCGAAGACCCCGACATGCCGGAGAAAGTACCTGAGGCGCTGCGTCTCATGACATTGCGCAGCGACAGCCAGTTCAATACGACGATCTACAACATCGGAGACCGTTTTCGCGGCGTGAAGAATACGCGCATGGTCATTCTGATGAATAAAGCGGATATCGAAAAACGTCATTTGCACGAAGGCCAGAAAGTGACGCTGCAGACGATCGCCGACGACGGAATCGACCGGCGCCTCGAAGGGCTCGAGATCAAAGCGTATGCGATACCCGAGGGTTGTATCGGCGGCTACTACCCGGAATGCAACGTGTTGCTCCCGCTTTGGCACTACGCTAAGGAAAGCAAGGTCCCGGGTGCGAAGTCGATCCCGGTGCGGATCGTCTAGTACGCGCGCGACTGCCTTACCGTGACGGTGCCGCGCGGGAACGAAGCATGCTCGGCGGAACGCGAACGGCTCCTTGCCGCGTCTCACCCTGAGAGGTCCATACCATGCCCTACGTGCCCACCATCACGACGATGATTCGTCTCGATCACTCCCACGCCGTAGCCGCATTTCATCGCTACGGTAGCGAAACCGCATGGTGGCGCAAACGCGCGATCGTCACCTCCGTCTGCCGAGCGCTTGAAATACATGCACAGCTCGAAGAAGAAATCTTCTACCCTGCCCTTGCGCGCATCGCACCGACTGACGAAACGCTGAAGAAGAGCCAGTCGGAGCATGACCAACTGCGCGAAATCATCGCGAAACTGCGCGGCATGGGGCCGGAGAACGCCGCATACGACTCGCTCTTCATGGAGTTGATGCGCGATACCCTGCACCATGTCGCCGATGAGGAAACGAGGCTGCTACCTCTCGCGGAGCGCGCACTCGGTCCCGAATTGCGCACGCTGGGCGCGCAGATGACGCGCCGGCGAATGCAACTGCTGGGAGAACATCCCCTGGAGGTGGTAGTCAACACGGCCGGTACATTCCCTGTCGCCACAGCCGTCGTGGCGACCGTGCTCGCCTGCGGCGTGGCGCGGCTCGTCAGGGGCAATCGACACGCGCGCGCGGCATGAGCCGCAGCGCCGCCGCGCATTGTCCGACACGGGCACCCGCTTATGTCCTTCCCATCCGATTGCGACGAGTTTCCACCCGAGCGCTTCGTGTATCGCGGCTATAGCGTGACCGTGCATACGCAGCGCAACGAGCGCAACAGCTGGCACGCCGTCATCGCTGTCGAACGCGACGGACAACCCGTGCAATTGCAGGTACCCGAGACCGTCGTACCGTTCTGGAGCACCCGGGAAGAAGCGCAACGGGCGGGCATCGAACACGCGCGCTACCTATTGGATCAGCGCGACGGAGTGCTCGCCCTTCGTAACCCGGCGCGGCCGAGATGAGGGTCCCACCTGACCGGGCCTTACCTTATTCCAAACGGTTCCTTGATTTTCCATACGACGGCCACCTACGATAGTGAGCCTCCCCCCCTCTCTTGGAGAGGCTCATGCCGTCCTGGAAACCCGATCCGACGTTCTACCCGTCTGCCAGGCTCGCCGCAGACGCTCCCCCGGAAACGCTGGCCTATGTTGCGAGCTTCGACCCGAAGCGCGCAACGCCCGATGAAATCGCCGTCGTCGATCTCGATGCGAAGTCGCCGAGCTACGGCACCATCGTTCACCGCGTCGCCATGCCAAATACCGGCGACGAGCTGCATCACTTCGGCTGGAACGCCTGCAGTTCGTGCCTGTGTCCGAACGCACCCCACCCGCACTCCGAGCGCCGCTATCTCGTCGTACCGGGGCTGCGCTCGTCGCGCATCCACATCCTCGATACGAAGCCCGACCCACGCCGCCCGGCCATCGTACGCGTGATCGAGCCCGAGGAGCTCAAACGCAAAGCGGGCTATACGCGCCCGCATACCGTCCATTGCGGCCCGCAGGGAATCTACGTGACCGCGCTCGCGAATGCCGAGGGCGAAGCGCCCGGCGGTGTCATGCTCATCGATCATGAGACGTTCGACGTCCGCGGCCGCTGGGAAATCGAGCGCGGACCGCAAGAGCTCGCCTACGATGCCTGGTGGCATCTCGGCTTCGACACGCTCGTGTCCAGCGAATGGGGGCTGCCGGCCACGTTCGAAAACGGCCTCGTGCCCGAAGTACTGCTCGGCGGGAAGTATGGCCATCGGCTGCACTTCTGGGATCTCAACACACGCAAACACCAGCAAACGGTCGACTTTGGTGCGGAAAATCAACTCGTCTTCGAGTTGCGGCCGGCGCACGATCCGACCCAGGCCTACGGCTTCGTCAATTCGGTCATCAGTTTGAAGGACCTGTCGGCATCGATCTGGACCTGGTATCGAGACGGCAACCGCTGGGCCGCGCGCAAAATCATCGAAATTCCGGCCGAACCGGCGGACCCGGCGATCCTGCCGCCGATGCTCAAGGGGTTTTCCGCCGTCCCGCCGCTCGTCACCGATATCGCGCTTTCGCTCGACGACAAGTCGCTGTTCGTCGCCTGCTGGGGCACCGGCGACATGCGCCGCTACGACGTTTCCGATCCGTTTCATCCGGAGTTGACGGGCACGGTGCGCGTGGGCGGCATCGCCTCGCGCGCCACGCATCCGTGCGCCGACGGCCGTCCGCTCAACGGGGGACCGCAAATGGTCGAAGTCAGCCGTGACGGCAAACGCGTCTACTTCACGAACTCGCTTTACGGTGCGATCGACGAACAGTTCTATCCCGACGGCATCGCCGGCTGGATGGTCAAGCTCGATGCGCCCGCCGGCAGCGGCCTCGAGTTCGACCGGGAGTTCTATCTGCCGTGGCATGACACGCATCGGCCGCATCAGATCCGGCTCGAAGGCGGCGATGCGTCGTCGGATTCGTACTGCTACCCGTGAGACATCGCGCAGGCGTGGGGTCCGTATGAGTGCGACACTGAGCGCGGCAAGCGCCGCCAACGCCGCGATGAGCTGGATGGCCATCGCCGGCAGCGGCGTCTTTCACGGCGTCAATCCGGCCATGGGATGGCTCTTCGCGACTGCGCTCGGGCTGCAGCGCGGCAGTCGCCAGGCGCTTTGGGCCGCGCTGCCGCCGCTTGCGCTCGGACACGCCGTGTCGGTATTCGCCGTGACGAGTTCGGCGCTCGCGTTCGGCGTGCTCGCGCGTACGTTGCATATGCAGCTCGCGCTCGGGGCTATGCTGATCGCATGGGGCATCTATCACCATCTCTACGGGCATCGCCACCGCATCGCAGTCGGTATGACGGCCGGATTTGCGGGGCTGGCCTTGTGGTCCGCCGCAACGGCCACGCTGCATGGCGCCGGGCTCATGCTGGTTCCGGCGCTGATGCCGCTTTGCACGAGCGGCGCCTTCGGACCGCCGGGCGGCCCGCTCGGTCCTGCCGCCGCGGCCACGCTGCTGCATACGGCCGTGGCAACCGCGACCAGCGGGATCCTCGCGTTCGTTGCCTATCGGTATGTGGGGCTCGGCGTCTTGCGGCGCGGCTGGATCAACTTCGACTGGCTCTGGTCGGCCGCGCTCGTCGCGGCCGGTACGTTCCTGATGGCGTTCGGCTGAAACCGGGTCCTGCGCGCGTTCACGCCGCCACCGTCGCGCCGCAGAACAGTGTCAGCAGGCGAGCCTCGCGCTCGTGAACTTCGACGGGAAACGCTTCGGCACCCGCATGCGCGAGATAGCGCGCCCGGTGCTGCCCGTTGCGGAATCCGACCACACCCTCCCGCTCGAGGCCGAATAGACCCAGCCAGGTCCGCGAGCGGCGCGCGGCGATCGTCACGTAGGGCATCGAGGGAATTTGGGGGTTGCGCGGATCGAGAAACTCGCGAATGCCGCGAATCTTGCCGTTGTGCCAGTCGCCGACAGGAGGCAGTACGTAGTCGGTGTCGTCGCGATCGGCGCATTCGAGCAACTTGCGCGCGTCGACCATCACGACACAGTGGTGCGTATCGTCCGCGTCGCCGAACACGCGTTTCAAGCGGACATGGTCATAGTGGGCATGGTCGCCGAGAGGCACGATCCAGACCGGCTCGGAGCCGGCCGTGGCCACGATCGGGGCCGCACGACGCAAGGCGGGCGTAGACATGAGGGACTTCGGATCGATAATGCACCGCGTAAGCTGACCTACCGCGCGGCGCCGGGCAGTGACGAAAGCGCGAAAGCTTGTCGCAACGCCATGACAGAAACATGACAAGTCCGCTTTTACGTCCGATTTTTGCCGCACGGACACTGTGCGGGCCGCAACCCCCGTGCCCGGGCGTTTGGAAGCCGATCCGATGTCTTCTTCGAACCTCGTCATCGGCGGGCAGCGTCGAAGCGTTTGCGCAGCCCCTGCCAACACTCGAAGTAGCGCGCCTGCAACTGAGCGCCTTCGAGCGCGAAACGCGTTGGCCGCAATAACGTGCGCGTCTCGAACATGAAAGCGAGCGTGTCGGCCACCTTTTGCGGCTTGCTCGTATCCATCGTCGACGCCCTTTCGAACGTGGCCGCATCGGGGCCGTGTCCGGCCATGCAGTTGTGCAAGCTCGCACCGCCCGGCATGAAGCCTTCCTCTTTTGCATCGTAGACGCCGTGGACGAGCCCCATGAACTCGCTGGCGACATTGCGATGAAACCAGGGCGGTCGGAAGGTATCTTCGCCCGCAAGCCAACGCGGCGGGAAAATCACGAAGTCGAGCGAATCGACACCCGGCGTATCGCTTGGCGATTGCAGCACGAGGAAGATCGACGGGTCCGGATGATCGAAGCTGATCGAGCCGATCGCGTTGAAGCGGCGCAAATCGTACTTATAAGGCGCGTAATTGCCGTGCCATGCCACGACGTCGAGCGGCGAGTGTCCGATATCGGCGCGCCAGAGCAAACCGTCGAGCTTTGCCACCAGCTCGAAGGCACCCTCCCGGTCTTCGTATGCGGCATGCGGCGTAAGGAAGTCGCGTGGATTCGCGAGCCCGTTCGAGCCGATCGGTCCGAGATCGGGCAGGCGCAACAGTGCACCGAAGTTCTCGCAGACGTAACCGCGGGCGCTTGCGTCCGGCAGCGCCACCGAAAATCGCACGCCGCGCGGAATGACGGCGATCTCCGACGGTTCGACGTCGATCCGTCCCATCTCCGTGGCAATCGCCAATCGCCCCGCTTGCGGCACGATCAGCAGTTCGCCGTCCGCGCTATAGAAGAAGCGGTCATGCATCGAGCGATTGGCCGCATAGAGATGGATCGCGCAACCCGACATCGCCGCGGCACTGCCGTTGCCGGCCATCGTGACGAGCCCTTCGACGAAATCGGTCGGCGCATCGGGCAGCGGCAGCGGATCCCATCGAAGCTGATTCGGCGGCGTGGGCGGAACTTGAGCGAAGTTCGCGACGAGTCGCGGCGAGGCCCCGCCAGGGTCTTCCGCCGCCATGCGCTCGAAAGGCTGGTGGACGGCCGCCGGGCGGATTCGGTAAAGCCACGAGCGGCGGTTATGCGCGCGCGGTGCCGTGAACGCGGTCCCCGACAGTTGCTCGGCGTACAGCCCGTACGGGGCGCGCTGCGGGGAATTACGGCCGACGGGCAGCGCGCCGGGTAGCGCTTCGGTGGCGAACTCGTTGGCAAAACCCGACTGATAGCCGTCAGGCCCGCTGTGGGGAGAGGCTGAGTGCATGAATCCTATCTCCGTGGTGCTTCTGGATTTACGCATGGTAAAACCAATTACTCATTGTTGATTCAACGTAAACCCTGATAGAGCAGTACCCGACAATATCGATATAAGTAACGACGAAGTAACGAAACGATGCTGCCGGCCAGGGTGCTGCTACCATCGACACAGCACCCCTCCCACGCCTGCCCATGATCCCCCCGACCATTCCCGCGCTCCTCGAACACGCTGCCGCTCATCCTTTCTTGCGCGAGCACTTGTCGCCCGGCGGCGACACGCCGCCGAGCTTTGCTTATGCTCATCTGGACGGCTTGCGCCTCGAAAGCGGCTATCAGCCCATCTTCGACGTGAGCATGAACGGTATACAAACGCTCTGGTCCGCGCCCGACAGTGCAGACCGTTTCGGCGACGAGCTGGGCTTTCAGGCGCTGACGCTCGCGCCCGGCGGCACGCCGTTCGATCCTTGCGAAGGCGTCGAGGACGATCGGGAACTCGTCGCGCGCGATCGCCTCGCGCGCACGCTGCATGCAATCAACTTTTTCGGCTCGCAACAGCACGGGCTGCTTTTTCTGCGCGTGCATGAGCGTCTGCTCAAGAGCGTCAAGTACGATCACGGCCAGCACTTCTCCACGGTGCTCGTCTCGCTCGGCCTCAACCCCGCACGTATCGTGATCGAACTGCCCGGTATCGCGGTCGCCCATCGCACGTTTCTCGGCTATCTGACGAAGAGTTACCAGCGCTTCGGGTTCAAAGTGGCGGGTAATCTGCCGAATGCCGGACACATCATGTCGGTATCGGACATGGCGCGGCTCGACTTTCTGAAGATCGACGGGGCAGCCGTCTTGAGAGATGCCATGACCAAGCCGCTCATCGCCTACGCCAACCGGTTGCACATTCCGCTGATCTTCGATCGAGTGGCGACGGAAGCGCAATTCGATGCGCTCCAGCAGTTCGGCGCGCGCTTCGTGCAAGGGCCGCTGTTCGAGCCGCACGCGCGGATCCGCTAACGCGGGGCATCCCGCTCCAGCGCTTCGCGCGGTGGTGCGATGCTTTCGCGACAACAGACCTGAAAGGAGATCACGATGGCCGAGCCTGCCCGGTTTCACTGGGACGATCCGCTGCTGCTCAACGCGCAGTTGACCGAAGAGGAACGCATGGTGCGCGACGCGGCACACGCCTATGCGCAGGACAAACTGCTGCCGCGCGTCACTGAAGCGTTTCGCCACGAGCGCACCGATATCGAGGTCTTCCGCGAGATGGGCGCCATCGGTCTGCTCGGCCCGACCATTCCCGACGAATACGGCGGGCCCGGTCTCAATTACGTCAGCTACGGCCTGATCGCACGCGAAGTCGAGCGGGTCGACTCGGGCTACCGCTCGATGATGTCGGTGCAGTCGTCGCTCGTGATGGTGCCGATCTACGAGTTCGGCTCGGATGCGCACAAGGCGCGCTATCTGCCGAAACTCGCCACCGGCGAATGGATTGGCTGCTTCGGGCTCACGGAACCCGATCACGGCTCCGATCCGGGCAGCATGGTCACGCGCGCACGCAAGGTCGAAGACGGCTACGTGCTGACGGGCGCCAAGATGTGGATCACCAATTCGCCGATCGCCGATGTGTTCGTCGTCTGGGCCAAGCTCGACGAAGACGGCAACGACACCATCCGCGGCTTCATCCTCGAAAAAGGCATGAAAGGCCTCAGTGCCCCGGCCATCCACGGCAAGGTCGGACTTCGCGCGTCGATCACCGGCGAAATCGTACTCGACGATGTCCTGGTGCCGCGCGAGAACATGCTGCCCAATGTAAGCGGCTTGCGCGGACCGTTCACCTGCTTGAATTCCGCACGCTACGGCATTGCCTGGGGCGCGCTCGGGGCAGCGGAATCATGCTGGCACACGGCGCGTCAGTACGTGCTCGAGCGCAAGCAGTTCGGTCGCCCGCTCGCGGCCAATCAGCTCGTGCAAAAGAAGCTCGCCGACATGCAAACCGAAATCACGCTCGGCTTGCAAGGCGTCTTGCGCCTCGGCCGCATGAAGGATGAAGGCATCGCAGCGTCCGAAATCACGTCGATCATGAAGCGCAACTCGTGCGGCAAGGCATTGGACATTGCCCGTCTTGCCCGCGATATGCTTGGCGGCAACGGCATCTCGGACGAATTCGGCGTTGCGCGCCATCTCGTCAATCTTGAAGTCGTCAATACCTACGAAGGCACACACGACATCCACGCCCTCATCCTCGGACGGGCCCAGACGGGCATTCAAGCATTCTTCTGAGCGCATGGCACCGGTCCGTATATCGGCCGGTGCCTGTGTAAATTCGGCGTCGCGCCGACGAAACTTCTTCAAGACGCGCACAGTCTGCGATAAAGCCGTCCGGTGAGGCGCATCGTTTATGCGAATCGGGCCGGGAATGGATTCTGCATGCGCATCGCGGTGTGGCATATGCCCGCCGGCTGTCCTATCTTTGGTACGATGCACGCGTGGATGGAAACTAGGGGATTCGAATGGCTGAAGTTAACAAGGAGAGATTGATGTCCGATATCAGAACCGTCCTCGCGGATGCCGAGGACCTCTTGAAGCAAGCCGCGAATGCCACAGGCGAACGCGCCTCGGAATTGCGCGAAACCGCGCTCTCCCGGCTCAAGCAAGCCAAGGAAAAAGCGGCCGACGTCCAGGTCGTCGTCGTGGAGAAAGGCAAAAAGGCTGCGCGCGCGACGGACGACTATGTGCATGAACACCCGTGGACGGCTATTGGCGTTGCAGCCGGGCTCGGCGTGGTGCTCGGCCTTCTCATCAACCGCAAGTAATCCGGGTGCGCCGGCCGGCGCGCCGGTACCCGTCAGGCTGCCGCCGAGCTGGCCCGGTCGGCCGCGAGCCTGTACGGCAAATCGCCGGCGCCGTCTGCCCGCGCGGGTTATGCGCTAATCCGTCCGACCTTCATGCCAAACGACGACAACCCATCGCCGCATTCATCCGCCAACCAGCACGGACCGCTGCGACGGATGCTCAGTTCGCTGTACGCGCTGTTGCAAACGCGGCTCGAACTCATCGGCATCGAGCTCGCGGAAGAGCGCGAGCGCATTCTGGCCGTACTGTTTCTCGGCCTCATCGCCGTCATGTTCGCGATGATGGCGCTCATCAGCCTGACAGCCCTGATTGCCGTGGCATTCTGGGACACCTATCGGTGGCAAGTTCTTGCGGGCATTACCGGCGTCTATGGAATCGGCGCACTTTTGTGCGCGCTCAAGGCACGCAGCGGTTTGCACGACGCGCCCATCGTTTTTCAATCGACGCTCAACGAGTTCGAGAAAGATCGCGAGATGTTCCGTCAGCCTTAATTGGCGGTCGTTGCTGTTGGTTGCCGTTGATTGCCGTTGAACGCCCCAATCGAACCGAGATTCACTGCCCGCCATGAGCCAGACTACCGAACATCACGAACGTGCCCGCGCGCACGGCCCCGTCAAGGACCTGAGTTCGCCGCAATTGCGCACGGTCCGCAAGGAGCTGCTGCTGTTGCGCGCCGAGGTCGAGCGTTCCGAGTTCGTGCACGCGCGTATGGAGCTTCATCATAGTCTGTCGAGCTTCGGCTGGCTGAAGCTGTTCGTCCCGGGTTTTTCCAGCCGTCGGCCGAGGGCGGGCGGCAAGAGCATCAACGCCTCGCTGACCGATTGGTTCTCCGGCCACCCGCTGGTGAGCTCGCTCGCGTCGTTGATACTGGCCAAGCCGCTTCGCGCGACGCTGGCCGCCGGGACCAAGCCGCTCATCAAGTGGGGCTCCCTCGCCGCGGCCGCATGGGCGGGGTATCGCTTTCTCGCGCAAGCAATCCACCGCGAGCACGAGCGGTCCGCCACGCAGACGGGCGATGCGCCGTAACGCGCTTGCAGCGGTGCACCGCTGAGTACGCTTATCTCCGAGAGTCGAGTCGAATCGGTTCGACTTCCGAGGTTCATGTCCGCGGTTGATGTCCGCGGTTGCCGCTATCGGCGGGCAAGCCAGCAGCCTGGGTCCATGGTGCCGCGCGAGCCAGCTCGCCGATTCATACGCTCGCCGAGCACATCCAGAATGAATGTCCCACATGCATCGCCCGCCATCGGGCCGGCATCGACAGGCCGCGCCTCCAACGCGTAGTATCCGCTCGCGCGCTCGCCATCGACCACATGGAGCCGATAGACTGGTGCGCCGACAGGCGGCGCCTGATCGAGTCCAGCCGGCAAGACGGCCGCCCCGCTCGTATGCGAGTCCGAGCCCGCTTCCAGATACTGCGCCGCGCGATAGAGCGCCATCGCTGCATCGGCGCGATGGGCGCGCGCCACATGCTCGCGGTAACTCGGCAGCGCGTAAGCGGCCAACGCAGCGACGATCGCCAGCGCAACCACCAACTCGATCAGGGAGAATGCCGCGGCCCAGCGAGTCGGCGTGCGTGTAGCGTCCCTGGCGTTCAATTACCGTCTCCTCGCGATGCGGCGCCAGTGGCGCGATTCCGTACCCGCTTCGCGAACCACGAAGACCTGTGCCCACGCTTGCGCATCCACACTTGCGCCAAAGCCTCTCGCCGTGACGACATATCCCCGCGCGAGCGGCCGCCGCGCAATACGCAGCCCTTCGATCAGACACTGAGGCGGCCTGCGACCACCGGGCCAGTTCGGTAGCGGCGCAAATGCAGCGGCATCGGCGAACGGATCGCGCTCTTGCCAACGCATCGCCCCCGCGCGGCTCGGCAGCAGCAGCGGCGCGCGGCCGGCCTCGTGCTCCTGGAGGCAAAGCTCGAGCGCGACATGGGCCGCCTGCATGCTGTGCAGCGCTTCCTCGAAGTTCGATGCGCGCCGCGCACCCATGATGGCCGCGTCGAACGAGGCGATGGCCGCCGCCGATACCATCGACGTCAGCATGAGCGCAACCGGCAACGCCGCCCCGGATGCGTGCCGGGCGAGACAGCGGGCGCGACCGGTCCGTGGCACCGGAGCGCTTGCCGACGCATTGCTCATCGGCCCGCCTGCTCGTGATTCCGGATCGCAACGCGGCGCCGGAATACGTGCCGAGCGTGACCGTCGAAATACCTCGTCGCCATCGGGTCGCAATCGACGTGCTGACCGCGTGCGGCCGCCCGCCTTCCGCGGACACGCACACAAATCTCCACGGCAGTGACATGCTGCCAATCGTTCGGCGCGACGGCGTCGGCACGAACGGCTCGGGCCGCCCCGCGTATCCAATACCCGAAAGCCAGCCGTTCGACACCGGCAACAGCCGGTTGCCGGGCAAGACCGCCGTTGCCTTCGCAATAAAGCTCGGGGGTGCCCCCTTCCCGCGACGTTCCCACGAAAAAACGATTGGACACGACGACCGACTCTCCGGCTCGGCCGATACCTTGCCCCAGACAGTCCGTCGTTTGCCCCGCTTCAGTGGGCCACGTCGCCACGGCATCGTCGACATAGCGGATCACGATGCCGTCGGAGCCGCTCGCATCGCGCTCGCAACGAAGCCCGCTCGCCGTTTCGATCGGATATCCCGACGCACAGCCGAATAGTCCCGGCGCGACGTCTCCCGACAGCGCCGGTAACCCTGGCGGCACGAACCCCGCCATCTGGATCTGCTCGCTCATGAGCAACAGGGCTGTCATACCGGCTTCGCGCATCAGCGCCGTATCGGCAGACGCGGCATGAAACTGACGCACCGCATGGAAGAGCGACGCGATCATCGTCACAACAACGAGCCCCAATGCCGTTGCAACCATCAACTCGATGAGCGTATGCCCGCTGCAGCGCCTTCCCACTGAGCCGCGCCTCATCGATTTCGCCCCGCGCGCGGCGCCCGGCCTCATGGCCTCGCCCCCAGAAACAGAGGCGCTACGCTGCAATAAACCTCGGGGGCGGCGAACTCGGGCGGACATCCGTCGAAACGTGTCGGGCGCGCTCGCCCACTCGCTTGCCCACCCGCTCGCCCAAGCGCGTGCCCACTCGCTTGCGAACTCGCCCAGCGCACCGCGACGAATGCGGCACCGCCACCCGCATCGCGTACGACGATGTCGCCCCGCGGCAATGCCCGCATGGCCTGGGCACGCCAGTATTCGATCCCACCCGCCGCCGCGGATCGTTCGCGCAGCGCATCGGCGGCCGAAGCCGCGATCAGCGATGCCACCTCGCGCTGCGCTGAACTCTTTTCGGTACGCACTGCCACGAGCTGGCTCGAGATCGTGCCAGCAAGAGACAACGCGGCGATGCCCAGTGCGATCGCAACCTCGAGCAGCGATCCTCCGGTTTGCCGGCTCGGGACTCGCGGCGAGGCACTCATACGTGCCGCCCGCACCCGGCGCTCACCCTCGCCCTGCCGCCGGCAGCGATCGAAACGCAGCGGCTCGCGGCTCGCGCAGACGCGCCGTGACGAACGCCTGTCGGCGAAACTTCGAAGCTGCGGAACCCGCCGATCACCTGCCCGGAAGGCGGGCGGAACCGGATTGCATGCGCCGCGCCGCTGATCCGCACGCCGGGCGCCGGAACATGCGTGCGCAATACCCGTTGTCCGTAACCGGTTTCAAGCGCGACGACCCATCCCGTCGCCCAATCGACTGGGACACGGTCCCGACCGAAGTCATATCTGCCGTTATGGACGCATCGTCCATCCCCATCGCTGCGGCAAATCACGACCGGCAAACCGATGCGAACCGCTTCGCTGCGCGCGTACGACATGCTCGCCAGCAGCATACGCATGCTGGCTTCGACGCGCTGGCGTTGCTGCCAGGTCGCAAACGACGGTATCGCCAGCGTCGCGAGCAATAGCATCACAGTGCAGACGATCAGCGTTTCGACGAATGTGAATCCACCCGCATGCCGCGCACGTCGGCGCTCAATGCCTGCCCCACTTGCACCGAACCGCATCCCCCGCTCCGTTGTCCGTTGTTCGATTTCGATCAATCTAGCGGACGTGCACGTACAGCACCATCGTCCGTTCGGCCGACTGGCGAGCGAGTATCGACGCGCCGACAATGGCGCGTCACGTCAATGTGCGAGGGAATGAAAAAACGATGAAACGACGAGACCGATCAACGCTTGCGCGACGGTTTGGCGGGAGCGGCGCGACGAAACTCTTCGATGACGTCCTCGAATTCGGATACATCCTCGAAGCGCCGGTAGACCGATGCGAAGCGAACGTAGGCGATGGTATCGAGCTGACGCAGTTCGTTCATCACGAGCTCGCCGAGGCGCTCGCTGCGCACTTCGCGTTCGCCGCTGCCCAGCAATTGATACTCGATGCGGGCAACCGCCGCGTCGATCGCGTCCGCCGCAACGGGGCGCTTTCTAAGCGCCAGTTGCATGCTCGCGACGATCTTGCGGCGATCGAATTCGGTGCGGCTGCCATCCTTTTTCACCACCGCCGGCAACATGAGCTCGACTCGCTCGTACGTCGTGAAACGCTTGTCGCAGGCCGGACACCGGCGGCGGCGCCGAATCGCGGCGCCGTCCTCGGATACGCGCGAATCGACGACCTGAGTATCCTCGTGCCGGCAAAAGGGGCAGCGCATGATGGCTCAGCGATAAACCGGGAAGCGCTTGGTGAGCTCGGCAACCTGCGCGCGCACGCGCTCGATCGTCCCCGCGTCTTCCGGGTTCTCGAGCACGTCGGCGATCAGATTCCCCACCTGCTCCGCTTCTTGCGCACCGAAGCCACGCGTCGTCATGGCGGGCGAACCGAGGCGGATCCCGCTCGTGACGAACGGCTTTTCCGGATCGTTCGGAATCGCGTTCTTGTTGACGGTGATATGCGCCGCGCCCAGCGCGGCTTCGGCCGCCTTGCCGGTGATGTTCTTCGCGCGCAGGTCGACCAGCATCACGTGGCTTTCCGTACGACCCGACACGATGCGCAAGCCGCGCTTGACGAGCGTCTCGGCCAGCACGCGCGCATTGTCGACCACCCGCTGCTGGTAAGCCTTGAACTCAGGAGAGAGCGCCTCTTTGAATGCGACAGCCTTCGCGGCGATCACATGCATGAGCGGGCCGCCCTGAATGCCGGGGAAGATGGCCGAATTGATCTGCTTCTCGTATTCGGCCTTCATCAGGATCACGCCGCCGCGCGGGCCGCGCAGGCTCTTGTGGGTCGTCGTCGTGACGAAATCGGCGTGGGGAACCGGATTGGGATACACACCGGCGGCGATGAGTCCCGCATAGTGCGCCATATCCACCATCAAATACGCGCCGACCGATTTCGCGATTTTCGCGAGGCGCTCGAAGTCGATCTTCAGCGCGAACGCCGATGCGCCGGCGACGATCAGCTTCGGCTTGTGCTCCTCGGCAAGCTTGGCCGCGGCGTCGTAGTCGATGTCTTCCGCCTCGTTCAAGCCGTAGCTGACCACGTTGAACCACTTGCCCGACATGTTGACCGGCGAGCCGTGCGTCAGGTGACCGCCTTCGGCGAGGCTCATACCCATGATCGTATCGCCCGGCTTGAGCATCGCGAAAAAGACGCCCTGATTCGCCTGCGAGCCGGAGTTCGGCTGCACGTTCGCGGCCTCGGCGCCGAAGATCGTCTTCACGCGCTCGATCGCCAGTCGCTCGACGATGTCGACGTATTCGCAGCCACCGTAATAGCGCTTGCCGGGATAGCCTTCGGCGTATTTGTTGGTGAGCTGCGAGCCCTGAGCGGCCATCACGGCCGGGCTCGTGTAGTTTTCCGATGCGATCAGTTCGATGTGTTCTTCCTGACGGCGGTTTTCCTGTTCGATCGCCTGCCAGATCTCGGGATCGATGGCGGCAATGGTGCTTTGGGCTCTGTCAAACATACGGATTCCGTTGAAGGTTTACAGGTTGGCCGAAATGCGCGGAATGCATACGATCGTACGCTTGCACTGGATGGCGGAGGGGCCGGCACTGGCGTGGCGGAAAATTCGAATGGTCGAAGCTCCGTTACACCCGCGGGGCAACCGCCGCAGCGCAAGCGAACGCGCGCGGTTTTCGGCTGCCCAGGCGAACGGCAAAACGGCACCTTGCGCTTCACGGTGGGTCGCTCCACCTTGACCCCGGAGGGTGTTATCGCCAGTTACGCAAGGGTTGAGCGCGTTAGTGTACTGGCAGCGCAACCAATAGGCAATTGGCCGGCCACAGTGCCGGCACGACCGCATCGCGGCGGGCTTGCGCGCACCGTTTCCCGCGCCGACCCCGCCGCAAAAGGTACCCGCAGCCCCCGCCTCGCGCCCGCCGCCCACTCGAAAGCATTTCGAAAGAATCGGGAACCTTCATACCGCGACCGGGATACGGCGGGTATCATCGGCCCGTTCCGTTTTTCGCCTTCGGTAGTTCTTGCTTATTCCGGCAAGGCCACGAGGCCTGTCGGGTTCGACCAGTCAGGAGCAGCAATGATCGTTTTAGTCACGGGCGCCTCCGCCGGCTTCGGCGCGGCCATCGCTCGCATTTTCGTCAATGGCGGCCACCGCGTGATCGCCACCGCTCGCCGCCTCGATCGCCTGGAGGCGCTCGCCAAGGAGCTTGGACCGGCACTTTTGCCGCTCGAGCTCGACGTGCGCGACCGCGCCGCCGTACAAGCGTTGCCGGGGCGGCTGCCCGAGGCCTTCGCGTCCGTGGACGTGCTCGTCAACAATGCAGGACTCGCCCTTGGAGTGGAGCCCGCGCAGCGCGCCGATCTCGACGATTGGTACCGGATGATCGAGACGAACTGCACCGGCCTTGCCGCCGTCACCCATGCTCTGCTGCCAGGAATGGTCGAGCGCGATCGGGGCCATATATTCAACCTCGGCTCGACGGCGGGCAGCTACCCGTATTCGGGCGGCAACGTCTACGGAGCAACGAAGGCCTTCGTGCATCAGTTCAGCCTGAACCTGCGCGCCGACCTCGCGGGTACGGCCGTGCGCGTCACCTGCGTGGAACCGGGGCTCTGCGGCGGCACGGAGTTTTCGAACGTGCGTTTCAAGGGAGACGACACCAAGGCAGCCGGCGTCTACCGCGATGTGACGCCGCTTTCGCCGCAAGACATCGCCGATTCGATCTACTGGATCGCCACGCTTCCCGCCCACATGAACGTGAATACGATCGAGTTGATGCCGGTGGCGCAATCGTTCGCGGGCCTGTCGATCCATCGTGGCTGAAACCGCCCGGCAGCGCCCATGCTCCGAGCTCGAAGGCATGGCCGGACGACCTTGTCAGGCGCTCTGCGCCCTGCGCTCGCCATGTAATTTCGAGATGGTCGTACCGGTTCCGGTAAAATGCGCCCATGAATATGCCTAGCAGTCGCCCAGCAACGGGCCGCGGCTTCTTATGGCCGCTGCGCGTGTATTACGAAGATACGGATGCGGGCGGCATCGTCTTTTACGCGAACTACCTGAAGTTCTTCGAACGCGCGAGAACCGAATGGCTCCGCGCGTGCGGCATCGAACAGGGCCGCCTCGATCGGGAGATCGGGATCGTCTTCGTCGTACGCGGCACGTCGCTCGACTATCGAGCGCCCGCGCGTCTGGACGATCTGCTGACGATCGAGAGCCACATCGAGCGGCTCGGTCGCGCGAGTGTCGATTTCGTGCAACACGCGTGGTGCGAATCTCGCCTGCTTGCCACCGGCGAGATTCGCGTCGCCTGCGTCGAGCGCGCCACGTTCAAACCCGCGCCCATTCCACCCGAGGTACTCGCAGCGCTGCGGCGAGGCCCCGGCGTCGTGCACGCCGGAATGTCAACGGCCGATGCATGAACACCGTTGAGAGTTCGTCAGTGGCCTTGTATTGTCCGCATCGTTACCCATCGGAGCCCGGCTGCGCGTGCCGCCGAGCTTTCAGATTGCCGACTGGGAGCTGCTTCGGCGGCTTACCGCCCGTGAAGGCCGCCCTTCGGATCCAAAAGCAAAATATCTATGAACAACGCACAAGATCTGTCGATTATTTCTCTTGTCCTCAACGCGAGCGTGCTCGCGCAGGCTGTCATGGGGCTCTTGCTGCTGCTGTCCCTGATGTCATGGACGTTTATCTTCCGCAAGTGGTTTGCCATTCGGCGCGCCCGCGCGCAAACTGAGCAGTTCGAACGCGACTTCTGGTCGGGCGGCGATCTGCAAGCGCTCTATCAGAGCGCGGCGAACAACCGCCATACGATCGGCGCGCTCGAGAGAATTTTCGAATCGGGCATGCGTGAATTCTTGAAAGGCAAGGAAAAGCGCCTGAACGATCCAGGCGCGATCCTGGATGGCGCGAGGCGTGCCATGCGCGCAGCGTTTCAGCGCGAAATGGACGCACTCGAAGCCAACCTCGCGTTTCTGGCATCGGTTGGCTCGGTGAGCCCGTATATCGGTTTGTTCGGTACCGTATGGGGGATCATGAACGCCTTCCGCGGTCTCGCGAACGTGCAGCAGGCAACGCTCGCGAACGTCGCGCCAGGGATCGCGGAAGCGCTGACCGCGACGGCGATCGGCCTTTTCGCCGCGATCCCGGCCGTGGTGGCATACAACCGTTACGCGCACGACATCGATCGCCTTGCGATCCGCTTCGAAACGTTCATCGAAGAATTCTCGAATATCTTGCAGCGCCAGGCGCATTAAGGAGTACGCGATGGCCGGCTCGACCAATCGTTCGTCCATGCGCGGCAGCCGCTCCCGCCGCGCGATGTCTGACATCAACGTCGTCCCTTACATCGACGTGATGCTCGTGCTGCTCGTGATCTTCATGGTCACGGCGCCGCTCGTCGCACCGTCGATCGTGAATCTGCCGACGGTGGGCGGCGCCGCGCCGCAACAGCAAACACCGCCCGTCGTGGTGAATATTGGCGCGGACGGCAAGATGAGCGTTCGTTACAAGGACGACGCGGGCGCGACGCAACAGGAACAAATGACCCGTGCGGAGCTGAACGGCTTCGTGACCGACCGCGAAGCCTCGCATCCCGATCAGCCAGTGGTCATCGCGGCTGACAAGACGGTCAAGTACGAAGCCGTGATGCAGGTCATGTCGGATTTGAAGGCGCGCGGCGTCAAGCGCGTCGGGCTGCTCGTTAAATCGCAATGAAACCCGGCAAGTCGGATTCCTTCCCCCCGCAACCGCCCCGCGAACGCGGGACGACGCGCGCGTTCACGCTCGCGCTGTTGATGCACGTGTTGCTCGGGTTGTTCCTCTATCACGGCATTCATTGGCAAAACAGCACGCCCGCGGGGGCTGAAGCCGAGTTGTGGACCGATATTCCGCAGCAGCAGACGCCGCCCCCGCCGGCCCCGCCCGTGCGTGTAGCGCCGCCTGCTCCGCCGGCGCCGGACGAGCAGGCCGACATCGCGCTGCAGGAGAAAAAACGCCAGCAGCAGGAAGCCGCCGCGCGAGCGGCGTTGCTCGAGCAGCAGGAACGTCAGCGGCAACTCGCCGAGCAAGAGGCGCAGGCGAAACGGCAGCGCGAGCTTCAGCAGCAGGCCGAGCTGGCCGCGCAGAAGGCCGCGGCCGACAAACTCAAAAAGCAGCAGGCGGAGAAGCTTCGCCAGCAGCAGTTGGCCGAACAGCAAAAGCAGGAGCAAAAGCAGGAGCAGCTCAAGCAACAGAAGGAAGAGGAACTCAAGCAGCAGCAGCTCGAAGCGCAAAAGAAGGCGGAGGCCGAGAAAGCGGCAAAGGCCAAGGCCCTGGCGCAGCAGCAGGCGAAACAAAAACAGCAGCAGCTCGACCAGGAGCGCCGCGCGCGCCTCGCGCAGTTGCAAGGCCTCGCCGGCGACAGCTCGAGCGGCAACGGGCTCGCCAAGGGCGGCACCGGAACGGGCTCGGGCGGCACGGCCGCCTCGCCCGGATACGCGGACAAAGTGCGCAGGCGCGTGGCCCCGAATGTTCATTGGCCGCCGGACAATTCGCTCGAAACGCTGATCGCCGTGCGTTGCGCGCCGACGGGCACCCTGCTGTCGGCAACGATCCAGCACAGCAGCGGCAACCCGGCATTCGACGAAGCTGCGCTGCGTGCGGTACGGGAGTCCGATCCAATGCCGCTCGATACCAACGGGCAGGCACCGGCGAGCTTTTCCATCAAGGTAAGGCCACCGCAGTAACGAACGCGGCGGGCGTCGCAAAGTCGACGCGACGGACCGCAAGCGGGAACGAAAGATGCACTCGACGGTCTCTTTGCAGTTGTGACAACTTGTTTTTTGGGATTTCTCGCATGAGTTTGATGACGAAGCTAGGCTTGAGAACATGGGTGGCGTCGTGCCTGATCGCTGCATGTGGCGCCGCGAACGCGGAGCTGACCGTCGTCGTGACGGGCACCGGTTCGGCGCAACTTCCGATCGCAACGGCGAATTTCGCGAATGAAACCAGCGCCCCGCAGCAGATCAGCGCGATCGTGCGCGAGGATCTGAAACGCAGCGGCAAATTCACGAATATCGATGCAGGCAGCGCGCCGGTCTCCGAGACCGATTCCGTCGACCTCGGCGGTTGGAAGGCAAAAGGCGCCGATGCGTTCGTCGCGGGCAGCGTGACGCGCGCCGCGAACGGCACGTACGAGGTGCGTTTCAAGCTTTACGATACCGTCAAGCAGCAAAACCTCGGCGGCCTGTCGCTGACCACGCCGGAAAGCGGTCTGCGCATGACCGCGCACAAAATCGCCGATTACATCTATCAGAAGCTGCTCGGCACGCGCGGCGTGTTTGCGACGCGGCTGTCGTATGTCGTCAAGAGCGGCAACCGCTACTTGTTGCAGGTCTCGGATTCCGACGGCCAAGACGTGCATGTCGCGCTGTCGAGCCCTGAACCGATCATCTCGCCGGCGTGGTCGCCTGACGGCGCGAAGGTGGCCTACGTATCGTTCGAAAAGCGTAAGCCGATCGTGTATGTCCACGATTTGCCGACGGGCAGACGCGTCATCATCTCGGACCAGAAGGGCAACAACAGTGCGCCCGCGTGGTCGCCGGATGGCCGCACGCTGGCGGTCGCGCTCTCGCGCACCGGCAACACGCAGATCTTCGCGGTCAACGCTGACGGCGGCGGCTTGCGGCGCCTTTCGCAGAGCAGCTCGATCGATACCGAACCGACCTACTCGCCCGATGGGCAATGGATCTACTTCACGAGCGACCGAGGCGGCCAACCGCAGATCTACCGGATGCCCGCGCAAGGCGAGCAAGCGGGCGCGGCGCAGCGCGTGACTTTTACCGGTAGTTACAACACAAGCCCACGCGTGAGTCCGGACGGCAAGCAACTCGCGTATATTTCGCGCGTCGGCGGTGCATTCAAGCTCTACGTGCAGGATTTGCAAAGCGGCGTGGCAACGGCGCTTACCGATACGACACATGACGAATCGCCGAGCTTCGCGGCGAACGGTCAGTACATTCTTTACGCCACTCAGGTGAACGGCCGTGGCGTGCTGGCCGCAGTCTCGACGGACGGTCGGACGCGGCAAATCCTGTCCGTTCCGGGCGGCAGCGTACGCGAGCCGTCCTGGGGTCCGTTTATGCAATGACACACAAGGAGAGTAAGAAATGATGTCGAAACTTCGTATGGTGTTTGCAGCGTTGCTCGTGGGCGCGTTGGCAGCCTGCCATTCGGGTGTGAAGCTCAACGACAAAGGGACCACTGGCACGGTCGGCCAACAGCCGAATCCGAACGCAGTGGCGCCCGTCACCGTCGACGAGCTGAACAATCCGAACAGCCCGCTCGCCAAGCGCAGCGTGTACTTCGACTTCGACAGCTATTCGGTCAAGGACGAATACCAGTCGCTGCTGCAGGCCCATGCGCAATACATGAAGAGCCACCCGGACCGCCATATTCTGATTCAGGGCAACACCGACGAGCGCGGCACGAGCGAATACAACCTCGCGCTGGGTCAAAAGCGTGCCGAAGCCGTGCGCAGCGCGCTGCGCACACTCGGCGTGCCCGATTCGCAAATGGAAGCCGTGAGCCTGGGCAAGGAAAAGCCTTTGGCCCCCGGTCATGACGAGGCGTCGTGGGCGCAAAACCGCCGCGCGGACATCCTCTATCAATAAAGGTAACAGGCGACGTATATGAAGCACCGTTTTTCCTGGCTGCGCGGCGTCGCAGCCGCCGGCATGACTGCCTCGGCGCTTGTCGCGCTGCCTGCTCACGCCGGCATATTCGACGACGACCAGGCTCGTCAGGCGATTCTCGACTTGCGCAGCAAGACCGACAATCTCGCGAGCCAGTTGTCGGCGGCCCAGCGGGCGCTCCTCGACCAGTCCAATCGCATCGATCAGCTCAATCAGCAGGTCGCGACGTTGCGCGGGCAAAACGAGGACATGGCCAACCAGCTGACCACCCTGCAAAAGCAGCAAAAGGATTACTACACCGATCTCGACGGGCGGCTCAAGAAGTTCGAGCCGCAGCAGCAGACTGTCGATGGTGTGCAGGGCACGGTGCAGCCGGGCGAAACGGATGCTTTCAACAAGGCGTCGCAGGAATTCCGGGCGGGCGACTTCAAGACGGCCGCGGCATCGTTTCGCGACTTCATCGCGAAGTACCCGCAAAGCCCCTATCAGCCGACGGCGCAGTACTGGCTCGGCAATGCGCTTTATGCGCAGCGGGACTACAAAGGTTCGACCGCGATCTGGCAAAACATCGTCAAGAACTACCCGCAGCATCCGCGCGCGCCCGAGGCGTTGCTGGCAATCGCGAACAATCAGCTGGAACAAGGTCAGAAGGCGCAGGCCCGCAAGACGCTGCAGCAGATCGTGTCGCAGTATGCCGGCTCGGAAGTGGCGCAATCGGCGCAGACCAAGCTGGGGCAGATCAAATAGGGAGGCGGGCCGGGCGGGATGGCAAGACGGCGCGAGCCCAAGCTTGACGATCTGCCCTCCCCCCTCTATAATTTTTCGTCTTTCGGGTCGTTAGCTCAGCTGGTAGAGCAGCGGACTTTTAATCCGTTGGTCACTGGTTCGAATCCAGTACGGCCTACCAAGAAAATCAAAGGGCTGCGCGTTGCGCGGCCCTTTCCGCATCTACAATCCGATCGCGCGTTCTACAAAAACAAAGGCCCCGATGGGTCGTACCATGGCGTGACGCGAGAAAGCAAGTCAAGAAGCGCGCGGCCTGTCCGTCAGCCAATTGCATGCAGCTACCCTGTTTGGCAACGGCCGGCTGCAGTCAATAACCATGCACCCAAGGTGCGAAACGCACGGTTGCGGACGGGATGGCGCCAACCAGACGGTTGCAAACGAACGAGCCATCGACAACCGCTAAACGTCCGGCCCCGGCTACTGGCTCGAACGGCGAGCGATTCGCCACACGACCGAGCCTCCCCATACGATCAACGCGGCGACAACGAAGCTGGCAACCAACAAAACGCCAGCAACGACATCCTCGTGGCCCTCGACTCCCACTGCGCCGAACATGCGAAACAGCGGATCGAGCACAGCGTAGCCCCGTTCACTGTATAGCCACCCGGGGATAGCATCGATTCGCGTTAGAACGAGAAACACCGGCAGCGTTAGCACGACGGCCAGCAGCGCGCTCAGCAATCGCCTCATCTCACCTCCACCGTTCCGTAGTACTTGATGTTCGTGCCGGGAATCACCTTCGTCTCTTGCGCCAGGAGGAACTGGCGCAGCTTGTCGAATTGAGTCTGCGACAGAATCGTGATGCAGCCTTCGCTGATGCCAAAACGCCCATTCGTGTGGCGCGACAATCTGGATGAGAGACGCGCGACAAACAAGATGAGAATGTCGCGGCGAGGTTGATGATGCCGATGTTGATTGACGCTGACAAGCGTTTGTTGATTGACGCGCGGCGCATGTTGCA
>NZ_JAAAYE010000010.1 GCF_013282575.1 Paraburkholderia sp. NMBU_R16 | reverse complement strand
GCTTGTTTCAGGCTGCCAAGCGCAAGGCGCGCGGCTACACGCGCTTCGAAACAATGCGAACCGTGCTGTTCCTCATCGCCGGCAAGCTAGATTTCTCCAGCTTCAACCCGCATGCCTCGTGAGCCGCGTTACCCACTGCATTTTCAAAAGAGCCACATATTTTATGGCGGTCGATAAACATTTCTTGTGGAGGTCGCTACCCGGAACCCCATTCGCCGCGCGCGGCGCGGTTTCGTCGCTCGGCTGCGTGCTCGGTGCCCTTTACCTGCAAGCTCGCAGGGTGCGAATCAATGGGTCCGTCGAGTGAAAATCAACTTTACCGAAGGCAGCAGCTTTCATGTCGAGAAGAATGACGAGGACGCAGCCGGCAGGCGTGAGGCGGTCGCGCACAAGGCCGAGCAACGCTACGGACAGCGACCGGTCTATTTCAATGCGCTCCGTCACGGCAGTTTTTCGGACTTCGAACGGTCGCCCGACTACGCCGTGTCCCAGGCGCAGATCCGCAAAAACGTCGACACCCTGAAGCAATTTCTCGAACGCAGGCAAAGCGCCGAACACCGGAATGCGTCGGCGCAGATCGAAACGTTTGCGGGGCGCGTCGAAGCGGGTTCCTCCGGTTACTTTTCGACACGCGTCGTGCTTGCGCATACTCAGGGCAAAGAAGCACTGGAGCAACTCGCCTATCGAATCGAAGATCCCGCGATCGACGAAGACAAGCGCGAGCAAATCGTCAGGAACCTGGCGCCCGGGCTGATCGTATGTGCCGACGGCGCGATCACGCATCTGATCAATTCGGCAAGAGAGATCGACCTCGAAAGCGCCGGCGGGCTGCGCTTCAACGCCAAGACGGAATGGGAACGGATGCTGACACAAGCGATTCTCGAGTTCACGCAAAGATCGTTCGGCATGCGTCAGCATTACCAGCCGAACGAAATCCATTATCACAACGCATGCTGGAATCATCTCGTGTCGGACTATGGCACGGACTCGCGGGAAGACGCGTTCATTCCGAGCCTCGACATCTCGGATGGCGATTTCGCCGCGTGCAAGCAACACATCATGCAGCGCGTCACGCCGGGGCGGCTCGTGCGCCATGTCGCCGAAAACTGCCTCGCGGAGATTCGCGGACGGTTCAATGGCTTTACCGATCGGACGCTGTCGGCCGACGAGGTTTGGGCTTTCTATCAGGAGTTTGCGCCATGGGCCGAAACCGAACTGCGCGAGCGCTTCGGACCGATCGAGGCCGAGGCGCTGTTTGCCAGCGAGGAAAGCGAAGATGGAGAAACCAGCTATCGAATGACGCGGGATCCAGTGCTGCTCATTCCGCAGATTGGCGCCAACCTCGTCAAAAACGAACTGCTGAACACGTTTCCGACGCGTGTTGTACATCGGGGGCCGAGCGAGCAGATCGTCGAACTCGGGTATCAGGCCTTTATCGTTCACGACGAGGCGCAAAAGAAAAATCGTTCGCTAGTGCTGCGCGATCTGGACTCCATGAATGACGCCTTGACCCCACCGATGGTGATGGCTGCCCTGAACAATACGCCGCACGACGACCTGATTGCGCTGGCACCCGAGCGTATGCTCGCGCTGCTGGATACGGAACGCGCGCCTGTGAGATGGCTCGCCCAGCTGAGCGAGCCGGTCGTGCGCCGATACTGCGAAAACAGATCCGATGCGGGCGAGATGCTCACGGCGCAAATCGTGGACAAACTGAACGTGCTCGGCACAGCGCAGCGCGAGGCGGCACTGCTCGGCGCGGTGAAGGCCGGTGATGAACGATTGACGGCTTTTCTGGTTCAGACATTTGCTCAGGTTCGCGGAACCGATGAACGCGGCAGCACCGTGTTGCATTACGCCGCGAGTCAAGGAATGGTGCGGCCAATCGAGCGGCTGGTAGGCAAGATCGATGTCAACCTGCGCAACCGCGATAGCCGGACTGCGCTGATGCTGGCCGCGCAAAGCGGCCAGGTGGGAGCCATGCTTGCGCTCAAGGCGGCTGGCGCCGATGTCGAGCTGACGAACGGGTCAGGTGAGACGGCATTGATGATCGCCGCGCGCGCGGGCCGTCTGGAGGCGATCGAGACGCTGCTTGGGAGCGGGGCGAACCTTGAGCGAACGAACCTGATCGGTTGGAGCGCCCTGCTGATCGCGGCTGCGCACGACCGGCCCCAAGCGCTAGCGGCGCTGCTCGCACGGGGCGCCAACCCGGAGCATCGGGACCTCTACGGTTGGAACGTGTTGCTCGTGGCGGCGGCGAACGGCGGTACACAGGCGTTCGCGGAGTTGGTGGCACGCGGCATGGATCCGGAGCAAACCACCGCGACCGGCATCACGGCGCTCATGCTTGCCGCGGCGCACGGTCGCGTGCCGATGATCGAAGCGTTGGCGGACGCGGAAGTCAACGTCGACCGGGTGACAGACGACGGTGTTACCGCCGTCATGTTTGCCGCACAGGTAGGGCAGGCCGCCGCGATCGACGCGCTGGCGGCGCGCGGTGCCAACCTCGATCTGCTCAACGCCGCAGGCTTGAGCGCGCTGATGATTGCGGCGCAGCACGGACACGTCCCAGCCATCGAGATGCTGATCGACCGCGGCGCGGCGCGCGAGCTGCCTGACCCACACGGTCGGAGCGCGTTGATGCTGGCTGCGATGATGGGGAAGACAGCGGCGGTCGGGACGCTCGCGGCGCGCGGCGCGAACGTCGATCATGCCGATGCCATGGGCATGACGGCACTGATGTTGGCCGCGCAAAGCGGCAAGCTGACGATGGTCGAGGCATTGATCGAAAGCGGCGCGGACCTCGATCGCGCCGACCGAATGCTAGGCGCAACCGCGTTGATGTATGCGGCAAGCACGGGACACATCGAAATCGTCGATGCGCTGCTCGCAAAGCGCGCCGACGTGGCACGTACCGACAGCAAGGGCTGGAGCGCGCTGATGCACGCGGCGAATGGGGTAGGGTCGGCCGTTGTGACGACCCTGCTGAATGCCGGCGCGGACGTCCGTCACACCGCTCTCGATGGGCGGGACGCGCTCATGGTTGCGGCCGTGATCGATGCTCCCGCGTCGATCGAGGCATTGGCGGCGGCGGGCGCCGAGCTCGACCGGACCGATGCGTCGGGGCAGACCGCTCTGATGGTCGCTGCGGCTCGCAATAGCCACGATTCGATCCGCATGCTGGCTGCCAAGGGTGCCGAGATCGAAAAGCGCGACGCCAATGGCCGAACCGCCCTGATCATCGCCGCAGCCGAAGGTCACGGCGAGGCGGTCAACGCGCTGCTGGGCGTCGGTGGCGATATCCGCGGCACCGACAACGAAGGTATGACCGCACTGCTTGCCGCTGCCACGACTTGCGATACCGAATTGGCGGAGACGCTGATTGCCCACGGCGCCGACGTCGAACATGCGAACGCGCTGGGACAGACAGCGCTGATGCTGGCCGCGCGGGATGGCGACGCCGATATGATCGAAGTCCTGATCGACCATGACGCGCAAGTCGATCGCACCGACAACGGAGGACGCACCGCCTTGCACCACGCGGTACAAGGAGATCACACGGAAGCGGTCGCGTTCCTGCTGCGCTTCGGGGCCGACGCAAGCATCGTGGACGAAGGCGGTTGGCGTCCACTGGCGCTCGCCGAAGCTCACGGGCATGTCGAAATCGTTGGCTTGCTGCGAGCCGCCGGCGTGTCTTCGTCGGGGAGTTCCGACGACGAGGGCTCGCATGAGGCTTCGAGTTCGGGACGCGCGAGCGACGGCAGTCCGGATACATCGCCGCCGGGCTCGCCGGCGGCACCGGCTTCGCCTGCCTCGTTGGCGGAGCCGTCATCGAAGCGGCGCCGCCTCTGACTGCGCGAGCGGCGCGGGACAATCGCCGCGCCGCCTGCTTATTCGCCCAAGTGGGCGAGGCCGCTCACGTGAACGACAGGACCTGCTGCGCGCGGTTGTCGTTGCGAGCGTAGGTCACGCCGACGATACCGTTGATCCCTACCTGCTTGCCTTCCTGCTCGATTTGAAGGTTGGTCAGGAAGCGGCCCTCACGATATTTTTCGTCGCCGTGTATCGCCGATATCTCTTCGCGGGCGGTAGCTGCCGTCTCTTTCTTGCCCAGTCGCTCGGCCATGTAGGCGGCTGCGCGCAGTTTGTTGGCCGTATTCACGTTGTCGCCGAACTCCGTGTAGAGCTGCGGCGTCGACGTCAGGTCGCGTTCCTTCAGGTAGTGGTTGACGAACTCGAGCATGCGGGTCTTCTCGCGCAGCACTACGTTCTCGCGTGACTGACCGCCCGCGTTGTACTCCTTCGGAAAATATTTCTTTGCCTTGTCGTCGGCATACTTGTCGACGTTTTGCCCGAATTCGTGAAGGAAGGAAATCGGCGCCTGGAACGTGCGCGTCGCGAAGCTCGTCGGCAACTCCTTGCCGTCCTGCATGATCTGAACGCGACGATCGGCCACGCCGAAGCGGAAGAATTGCGCGGAGCCCGATACGAATGGGGCGACGGCGGTGGTGATCGAGCTGTGCAGGTCGTGAGTGCCGGCCGAAAGTTGGTCATAGCCATTCAGCGACGCCAAAGAACCTTGGAACGACGCGTTGTAGGCGGTCGAGTCCGTTTCCCATTCGGTCTTCAGGAATCCCGATTGGTCCCGATACCGGATCGTCGTGCCTTGCCCGCGTCCGGCTGCGCCCAGCGTCGGCAGGCCCAGCTTGAAATCGCCGAATCGGATGCCGACGTTGCCGTTGACGCTCAGCGTGCCTTGCTTGTCGGTCTGGTCCATTTCGTAAAAACCGATCGACAGATCGTCGCCGAATGCCTGATACGCACACTTGATCAACGACTTGCGGTCTTCCTCGTTGGCCGGCTGCGCATGGCCTTCGAGCGCGCCGCCCTGCACGAGCAGCTTGACGAGCTGCGCCTTCTTCTCGTTGACGGCGCGATCGCCCAGCACGCCGCCCGACAGATTGCGGGGGAATCCGAGCACCGCGCCTTCCTGATGGACGACTTCGTATGCGCCGCCCACATCGAGTCCGCCGCCGGCCGTGATCGGTGCGTCACCCGAGGTGAAATGGCCGACGCTGCCGCCGAAGCCGGCCTGAGCGCGCTTCAGCGTCGTCACGCTGACGCGCAATTGACTGCGATCGGTACTCGTCACCGATTCGAAGCGCACCGTGCGGATCTTGCCGCCGCCCAGGTCCGCGTGGACGCTGCCGAGAAAGTGCAGCGGAATGCTCGAGATGATGCCCGAAACGTTTTTGGTGGTGCCTTGGACGTTGCCGGCGCTGTCCAGCGCGAAACCCGAGCCCAGTTCCTCCGCCGCGACGATTTTGGCCAGGATGTCTGCGACTTCCTCGCGCGACTTGCCGCGCAAGGAAGGCGTGGCGATGGGCGCGACCCCGTCCGGATGTTCCGCGCGCTCGAACGCTTCGGCGAACGCCCGCCATGGGTGGTCGGCCGGCGCCGCGCCCGCTATCTCCTTGGCCGAGCCCGCGCTGTCGGGGCCGCCGACAGCGGCGGCCCATTGCAGCAAACGTTGCGTCGTCAACGGCTTGTTCTCATCGGCCACCATCGCAGCGACTTTGGCCCGCAATGCGTCGTTCGCTTCGGCGTCAGCTTCGGCACCGGCGCCGGCAAGCTTCTCCATCACGGCGTCCACGACCTTGCCTTGCGACAGATCCGAGAGGCTCACGGGCTGCGCGAAGCGCGGCAACATCAGCGTTTCCGCTTTGGACATCTGGATGATCGACGATCGCACCATGAGACGCAGCGCCTCTTCGTCGCCGGCAGCTGCGTCCTCGCCAAGGTTGGCACGTTCGTCGATCGTCGTCTGGACCTTGTGCTGCATGTCGTAGAACGCGCGGCCGGCGTGCGTGCCGCCCCGGTTCGCGACGCCCATGCCGCGGCCGCCGTCGCTCTCCGCGATGCGGTTGTAAGTGTAGAAGGGGCTCTTGTTCTTGTAGACGCCGACGTGCCGGCTCAACGCTTCGAGCGAGCCCATGAAGCGCGTCCAGGTGGTCGGGCGCCGCATTGCGCGGTCGAGGTGTTTGCCGACGCTCTTGCCCAGGCGCGATTCGGCGAGCTGGAATTGACTGCGCACGCCGCTCGGCTCGCGCGCTTGATCGGTCAGCATATCGCCGCGAATCATCGAAATCGCGAAGCGGCAACCGTGCGCGCCCTGGCGGAAGGCCGTGCCGCGCGTGGCTTCGTCGGCCACGTGCGCATCGATGGTCTGCAATTCGTCCTTGACGGCGAGCATCGCCTTTTGCGCGAGCGAGAGATTGCTCGGGACGGGCGTATCGTTGCTTCCCGGCCAGTGGTCTTCGCCTGCTTCGGCGATGGCGGCGTGAAGCGCACCGTCGGCGAAGATCGAAGCCGGGTCGTGCGCGAGCATACGAGGACCGCCGGGCGTGGGCGAGGCGGCATTGCCCACCTGCCGGGATGCCCGAGCAAACACGCCAAGTATCTTGCTGTCGGGCTTCGTATCGGCCGATTGCCGTGCTTCTCGCACGACTTGTTGCGACGCTTTCAGCAGCACGCTCACCAGCATCCGGTCCTTTTCCAGGACCGAGGCATGCGTGCCGGCCGGACGCGGCGTCTGTGGCGTGAGCTTTTCGATGAGGCTCATGCCGATGTCGCCTGGAATGTGAACGAGCTCTTGTGCGAGCGCCCAAGCCTTGTCGGCATCGTAATCGGGCGTGCGCTGCGGTTCGGCGGTATCGCGCAGCGCATCGAGCAGATTCGTCTGCGGCAGCGATTGCAGTGCGATCTGCGCATCGTGCGCGGCGTCGTAGGCTGGATCGTAAACGGCGTCGCTCGAACGATCGGGCGTGCGGCTGAACGCGATATGCAGTGCCTGGGCCAGGCTTGATGCCTCGAACGGTGTCAGGTTCTTTTCCGCGGCGACTTGCTTGATCGAATCGAAGAGCTGGCGGCGGTTGGTGCCGGGGAGGATGCTTGCGTCGAGAAACAATCGATCGAGTGCGTTCGGCGCTTCGAGCTCCTGCACGACAGGGCTTTCGTGAAGCACCGCCGGCGGCGTGCTGCCGGGCAGATTCGCGAGCCGCTTGTGCAGCTCGACTGGTGCATCGCCTTCGCGCGTGACGCCCGTGAACGGTTTGGCGCGTGCGGTTTTCGTATTGGTCGAGATCGGGGTGAGCGACAGGCTCGTCGATGAAAAGCCGAAGCCGTGAATATATGCTTCGTCCTTGGCATAGGTCTGCCAGCCCTTGAGCGCATTCTTGAGTTGCTTCAACTTGCCGAGGCTGCTTCGCTGCTGGTTGGCGCTCGGCACGGGGTCCGGTTGCGGGACCGGCGTGCTCGTGCTCAGCACTTCGTTCTGCTGCGGCGGGACGTCGTAGCGTGCCGAACCCGTTTCCGAATTCGATGGCGTGACCGGATGGATTTCGTTTTCCACGGGCGGTGGATGCAACGGGCCGATGTCGAGGTCGAACAGATCGTCCTCTCCATGTTCGTCGCCCGACTCGTCGAAGATGGGACCGGTGTCATAGGTGACGTCTTTCGCCGAATGCTCCGATGCGTTCGAGTTACGAGGGCTCTCGTGCCGGACCTCGGTATCGCCGTCTCCGTCTCCCGTCGAGGAGAGAACCACGGCGCCCGTCTCCTGATCATCTTGCTGCGCGGTGGATTCCGTGGCGCGCTGGGATCTGATCCAGCTAACGGTCTCCCCAACGGGATCGTCGCGATGGGTGGCCGTCGACAATGTGGCAGGGGGTGCTTGCGTCGGCGCTTTTTGCGCGACGGCAGGCGTCTTTTTCGAACTGGATCGAAGATGGAGAAGTCCTTTCCACCCTTTCTTGGAACGTTTCTCGGGGGCGCTGGGCGACACGCCGAGTTCCGGCGCGAGGAAGTGCGCGATCGTGGGGCGGGTTTCAGCTTCGCTCGACGTACCGGCGGCGCCAGGGCGGCGCGAGTCTTTTTGCGAGACGATGCGAGCGACCCTTTCGCGCACGTCGTCGTCGTTCGAAGGGCTGGTGCCTGAGCGCTGGTTGTCGGACGCGCGAACGGTTCCGGACACGGGTTGCTGAAGCCTCCCGTCCGTCGCCCGTGAAGACGGCCCCTTCGTCGATCGCCCGAGCCGGCTAAGCTTCGAAAGCACAGCGCCAAGCGATCGACGCCCGCTCGAACGCGGGGCACGGGTACGGTTGCCGCTATCGGTTGCGGCTTGGGCAGTGTGTTGACTTGCGGCGGTGGACGACGCGCTGGTTCCAAACAGTTTCATGGCCTCGACTCGCTCATGGAGACGAATGAAATAAGGCGCCGAAACATCACGCGCCGTCCTTCAAACCGTGTCTTGGGGGGCCCGCGCGAAGCCAACCGCATCGGCTCCCGCGGGCTCGCTTTCAATCAATGCGCTGCGTTCGATACCGGTTCGCCGCGCTCATCGACACCTGCGGCGGCGAACGCCGCGTCACGCGCGGCGCGTAGCTTCTCGGGTTCGATGTGCGGACCGTCGCGCAGCGGCGTCGGCCCCGACGGGCGCACGTTGCGCTTCATGAACTCGTTCGTCAGCACATGCTTCTCGAACGCGCGCACCTTCGCGCGCGCGCCGACGATGACGCGCTCGTAGTTGCCGATCGTCACCTGATGCCGTACTTCGGGAGACAGTTTGTCGAGCAGCGGCTTGTACATGTTGCCGGTCTCGGCCCAGGTTTCTTCCTTCTTCGGATCGAGCGCGTCCGAGCCCATCAAAAAGCGATCGGGAAACTCGGTAATCAGCTTGGCGGCCGCGTCGATCGAGGCCGGATCGGGTTCCTCGACACCGTGCGCGTTTTGCTTCATGACGATCTGGCGCGCCACACGCGACCACGAGATGTCCACGTGAACGTGCTTCATCTCCGGATCGCGCAGAATCTGGCGCAGGTTTTCCATGTGATTGTCGGGCTTCGCGACGAAGCGGCCGATGCCGCCGAAGTGCGCCCAGACCATCGTCGTGTTCTTCGCTTCGGGCGAGCCGAGCAGCTTTTTGATGCCCTCGAGATGCTGCGGAGCACCGAGGCCGTTCTTGCGCTGGTTATCGGTCGAGTCCACGTCGCAATGCAGCACCACCGGCATGCCGACGACGCCTGCCGTCGCGATGAGATCCTTGAAGGGTTGGACGTTGTCGGTCAGATTGGCCTGGCGCGCACCGTCGAACTGGCGCTCGACGAGCTCCTTGTGAATCGTTACTTCACCGATGCCCGTGAACGTGCCGGGGTCCTTGTGAAGCTTTTTGAGCAGCGCTTCGGAGCTGAGCGGCGAGCCCAGATGCAAGCCCGTCACCATCGGATCGAGGCGGTCGCGCTGGGCATCGGTGAGACCCGACATGTCCATGAAATCGGCCGTGTCCGCATCGACTTGCTGATTGACGACGAGATGCGCACTTTTGGCGATCTTGTTCTCGCGCTCGGCCGTCAGTTCGTGACGCGCCATGCTCATGTCTTCCTTCGGAACGTAATAGTCCTCGGGCGGAATGTGATTGTTGTCGGGGTGGCCGCATGGAATGACATCGGTTGGAATCGGCATGATCACGCTGCGATACACGCCTACCTTGTCCATCATCGCGAGCATCTCTTCAGGAAGGATGCCTTGCTGCGTGTATTGGGTCGGATGGAAATGCGAATCGGACGTCCAACTGCCCAGCGTGGTCTTAGCGCCTCGTTCGAGCGCTGCTTTGTCGGTGCCGTGGGTCACCGCATCGATCTGTCGGCCGCGCAGCGCGGCGGCGATGTGGCCGGCGCGCTGTGCAATCGGAACACGCGAGGGAACGCGCGAACCGGTTGTCGTGCTGCTGCCGTCTTCGAAAAACCGCGTATGCGCTTGCAGGGTGGACGCCGCTTCGCTGCTCTCGCCTTTGCCACGCTTGGCGAGGTTGCCGGTCGGCGAATCGGGATTACGGCGTTTCGCGGTACCCGTCGGTGCTTTGGGACTGCTGCTTTGAGCGTTGTCGGACGCGGAGCTGAGATTGGAAGCCGAGGTTGACGCACGGCTGGATTGGACAGTGGTCATTTTGCATTGCTTCGATAGGGTTGGAGTAATCGAGCGTGCCGCGAGAACGGCAACGGCCGCTCGGTATGCGCGGCTTCGTTACTTGATCCGTAGGAAGAGCGCGCTCGCTCAGTATCGAGACGCAGATATGAAGACGCCTCGTCTCGCGGCGAAATTGCTCGTACCGCGGCGAATCGAATCTCAGGCGTGGATGGCGCGCGTTTGGCGATGCGGATCGGGGTTTGACGAGCGGGACCGAGAGCGGATGCGTCTGGCCGTCTCGCCGTGCGAGCTCAGAAAGACCAACTGACTTGCGCGACCCAGCGATGCACGAGCATGGGGCCGAACTTCGCTCTGATGCGCTCCGGACCTTGCGTGCCGAAGTAGGCGAGCTGAAGTTGCAGCGAACGGTATTGGTAGATCAGCCCGATGTCGTCATAGAAGAAACCCGAGCCGAGTCCAGCGTGCAGGTCGTAATAGCCGACGCCGGCCGTCGCCGAAAATCCGTGGGCGAGCGGCACATGCCCGACGAGGTTGTAGGTCAGTGCCAGCGTGCGCGGCGATCCTCCGTAAGCGGTATTCGGCGACACGGTGACAGAAGCGAAGAGGCTCTCGCGCCAGCTTCCCGTGAACCCTGCCTCGTCGTATTCGATCCTTGTTGCGTGACGGATGTGGGCGAACTGATAGTGCAGCAACATCGCTTTCGCACCCCAATCGCCGCGGCGCCATCCGTAGCCGGCGTTGGCGAGGAATTCCGCACCCATCGGGCTACCGCTCATCGGCCTGACGGTCCATGCCGAAACGCCGGCAAACGGCCCCGTCCCGGGGTACCAACTGACCGCCGCGTCGACCGAGGGCTCGTTGTGGCTCATATCGAAACCGCGATTGATGCGGTCGGTCGTGGCACCCAACTGAAAATGCCAGGCATCTGACGCGCGAGCGGCGGGAACCGATGCCACCAGCATCGCGAACGCCAGGACCAACCGACGCACGTCCGGGTGGCGCTGTCCGAAGGACAAATGCGAATATCGCTGCCGCAATCGCAATGCCGTTCGTGTTCGAAGCAACGCCTGGATCCCACTCATGATTCGTACCGCTTTCCTTTCGATCAGACTGCGCGCCGAATATCGACGCGCTGGGCAACGACTTCGGCGGGTGGAGCAAGGCGCCCCGAGCCGACGATGCTACCTCAAAAACTATTACCGGCAAGCGATGGATGGGCTGAAGCCCCGCGACGCGTGTACGTGTTTCGACGATTCGCCGATGGCATTTGGATTTCGCCGCGAGCCAGGAGCCGCACAATCGGCTCCGATATCGTGGCGCGCAGAGCGACGCGGGTATGTGCAGGCCAGTGCGGCGCTTACGCGGCGGGGCCTTTCGCGCACGATGCGCATGGGCTGTTTTTTACTCTTGCGGAGTCCAACACCATGAGCGTCAACCTTTCTCTCGATAGCAATGTTCAAACCGAGGCACTCGATCTGAGTCCGACCACACCGTCCCCGGTCAATACCGCCGTGGCGAATTACGAAGCACTTTACGAATCGGCGCTGCAATCGATTCAGCAGATGCTGCAACAAGTGTTCGCGGAGGAGGGCTCGATCGGCGCAGGGAACGTCGACAACGGCGGTCAGCTCGATTCGGGCATGACGGCGCAAGGCGCATCAGGTGCGCTGGCCGCTTATATGCATCAGAACGGGATCGGTTCGCTCGATCCGAACAAGCTTTATCAGATGGCGTATTCCCCAGCGGCCGGTACGCCGCCGGAAGTGTCCGACGCCGCCAAGTTCATGCTTTCGAACCCCGATGTGTTCAATCAGATCGAAACGCACGACGTCGCGGGCAGCGACGGCATTGCAGGCGTGAACGATTTCGACTGGGCGGCGCAAGGCGGCTTGAGCGACGCGTCGAACACCGGCGATGCCTCTTCGGTGGGCGATGCCGCTTTCCTGGATGCGAACGCAACGATTGGCGATACGGGCGCGTCGCTCGACGCGCAAAGCGCTTCCGGCGCGCTCGGCGCGTACCTGCACGAGCAGGGCATCAGCAAGCTCGATCCGAACCAGCTGTATCAGATGGCTTACAATCCGGCGAGCGGTACGCCTGCCGAAGTCTCCGCGGCCGCGAAGTTCATGCTGTCGAATCCCGACGCGTACAACCAGATCGAAACGCACGACGTCGCGGGCGGCGACGGCATTTCCGGCGTGAGCAATTTCGACTGGGCGGCGCAGGGCGGTCTGAATAAAGTCTGACGAAAAGCGCAAGCGGGCACGCGTGCGGCGTTGTCCCGCGAGCGGTCGGTCCGGTTTGACGGTTCGCGTTCTGGCTGCAACATTTTTCACTGTTTGGGGTACTCACGGGTTGTCACGTCGCGCCTCTCGATCAGCAACCCGGAGAAATCAATCAGATGACACACTGTCAGCCAAGCACGCCGCGCCTCGGCCACGCACCCTCGCGCGGGAGTCGGCCATGAAAGGAATGACCCGCGTGCAACTCGGCACTTTATGGAAGGCGGTATGGAGCAAAGCGGACCGGCGCATAGCAGCGGCGCGTCTCGTCGCGCTCCTGGCCGCCGTCGTCCCGCTGGCCGTGGCATGCAGCCACGTTTCGCTCGTCCCGCCTTCGAATGTCAATATCGATCCGGACGTTCTGCGGCAGATCGACGATGACCGTGACCGGATGATCGTCGTGGCCGTTGCCAATCCGAGCGAATCGGTGCCGATCCTCGCTGGCACGACGATTGGCGGCTATGACGGCGGTCCCGGTTATGCAGCTTACGGGAGCGCGCGAGCGACGATCGATGCCATTGCCCGCGACTACAAACTGGAACAAGTCATGGCATGGCCGATCGTGCCGCTCAAAGCCCATTGCGCCGTGCTCGAGATACGTGACGAGCGCACCCGCGCGCAGGTGATCGAGGAGCTTTCGCATGATCGGCGAGTGAAGATCGTGCAGCCGTTGCAGTCGTTTCGCACCGTCGGCACGTTGAGCAAGCCCGGCGCCGATGTCGGGGCGCTCGCCGATACGGCCGCCGCGGCAGACACGAAAACTACCGTTGAGCATGAGTATCGCGCCAACTATGTCGACTTCGAGCGAGGGTTGCGCGAAATCGATGCACTGGCCGCGCAGCGCATTTCGCAAGGCGCGGGTGTGCGGGTCGCTGTCATCGACACGGGCGTCGACGCATCTCATCCCGGCCTCGCGGGATCGATCGCCATGAGGCGCGATTTCGTCGAACAGAACTCGGCGACGTTCGGCCACGACGTGCACGGAACCGCCGTGGCTGGCGTAATAGCAGCCAATCTCAGCGGCGGTCGTGGCATGGTTGGCGTTGCGCCGCGCGCGCGCATTCTTGCGTTGAAGGCGTGCTGGCAGGAGCCGACGTCTTCGGGCGGTCATGCGATCGGGCAATCGGTGTGCAATTCGCTGACGCTTGCCGAGGCACTCGCGGCGGCGATCGAAGCGCACGCGAACGTCATCAACCTGAGCTTGAGCGGTCCGCCCGATCCGCTCTTGACGCAGCTCGTCGAATATTCGCTGCGGCATGGCATTGTCGTGGTGGGCGCGGTACCGCCCAGTGGAGACATGCATGCTTTTCCCGTTGGCATTGCGCATGTGATCGCGGCAGATTACCCGGGCGTGAAGACGGCCGCTCCGGTCGTGCGGGCGCCGGGCCGCGACGTGCTGAGCCTGACGCCGGGCGGTCATTACGATTTCTTTTCGGGGACTTCGTTTTCGACGGCGTTCGTCTCGGGCGTGGCAGCATTGCTGCTCGCCGTCGATCCGCGGCTCGATTCGGACAAGATCTATGCGGCGCTCAAGAGCAGCGTCCATGGCGACGCGGCGCACCAAACGGTCGATGCCTGCGGCGCGCTGTCGGCCGCGGTCGGCATCGCATGCGCCGACACCGTGAATCAACCCCATTGAGCGCTGGCCATCCAGTCGGCCCTTCTCTCCCGCTCATTCCTGCCCAACCCGCTTCTCTCGTTTCCTCGCGCCCGGAGTAGTGGGCCGAATCGCGCTTCTCGGCGCGCGGATCGTAACGGCCGATCGATTCGTCGAGGGACGCCGATATTCGCCGCTGCCGACATGGGCGCAGTTCGGTCGCCGTGACAATCGACTCATCCTGCCGCTGGTGCGGCATTGTCGACGCGAAACCCGGAGAAGGCAATGAAAACCGATACTGTCCATGGCAGACGCGTGTCGCGCGTGCTGCTGTTTGCACTCGCATGTCTAGGCGTTTTCTTCTCGGGGCCGATCAGTTCCGACAGACATGACCTGCTCGCGCGATGGCAGCGTGCCGACGCGACCCTGTTGCGGGCGGCCGGATTCGACTTGCATCGAATCGCGTCCGGGGACATGCCATGAACAGCAAGATCACGAAAGCGCTCTCGTTCTTTTCGGGGCTGACGCGCGGCGCGAGCAAGCCCTCGACCGCCCCGGCCAAGACAGGGACGACGCGGCCCGCTTCGAATGCAGCGTTGAGCAACCTCGCGCGGCTGAACACGTCGTCGTCCGCGGCGGCGTCGCTCATAAGCGGCGCCGCTCGGCCGCGGTTATCGGCTCGCGATCTGGCGCGCGCGGGCGCCATGCCCCGAGCGCGCGCACAAGCGCTTGCGACGGCGCGTGAAGTGGCACGCATCCAGGCGTTGCCAAGCCCGGCGTTGCCACTCGATCTTCAGAAGCGGTTCGATGCGCTCAAGGCAGGCATGCCCAAGGCGGGCAGAGGAAACGCCCCAGCCGGGCGCAAGCCGCCGATGACCGGCGAGAAGCGCGACGGCGGGTTGTCGGCGGCGGTATCGGTCCATGTCAACGTATCGTTGTCGGCACCGGTTACGAACGCGGACGGTCGCAAAGCGGATGGCGCGAAGGTCGAAGAGCCGAAGACGGACGCTCCGAAGGTGGAAGGGCCGAAGGTCGAGGCTCCGAAGGTGGAAGTCCCGAAGGCGGAAGCCCCGAAGGTGGAAGCCCCGAAGGTGGAAGCCCCGAAGGTGGAAGCCCCGAAGGTGGAAGGGCCGAAGGTCGAGGCTCCGAAGGTGGAAGTCCCGAAAGCGGAAGACCCGAAAGCGGAAGACCCGAAAGCGGAAGACGAAGGACCGAAAACCGAGGGACCGAAAACCGAAGGCGTCGCAGGCCCCATTGCCGACGCTCATCAAGAGCTCTCCGGCTTGGAAGGCAAGGTCCACGACCATGTCAACGCCATGCACAACGCAGTTGCGGCTCATCCGGCGCAACCGCCGTACGATCTGTTCCAGCAGGAAATGGCCGAGCTACAACAACTGGCCATCCTGATTTCGCGGATCCTGCAGCGACTCGTGCAGCACTCGGGACAGGCATTGCTTTCGATCACCCGGAACTGAGCACGCCGGTTCCCGGGGCACGACACGACGCTTGACGAATGGTACGGCCCGTGTCGCCGAGCGGGCCGCAGCGCTGCTCGTCGCCGGAAGTGGACGTATCGAACATCCGGGATGAAGCACACGCGAGTTCGGGTGCCGTCGGAGGCGGCCGAGTTGGCGCAACTGTACCGGACATTGACGCTCGACTCGATGGCTCTCGCGGCGCACCCCGCAGGCCGATCGAGCGTGAACTCCCCGAGGTGACGTGCAAGCGCACCTGCAGCACGCAAGGAGCTATTCGACGCGAGAGCGAGGAACGGGCCCAGGAGAGCGGGCCAGGTCACACATCGGCTTTAAAGGACGGGCCGCCAAAGACTCTGCAGTTCGTCGGCGAGCTTATTCATGGCTTTCTGTTGCTTGGCCGGATTGGTCGCGCAAAACGCGCGATCGAACGCATTCGGGCCGAGCGCCTTGCGCACCTTCGAAGCCTGCGCGCGCAGCGCGGCCGCTTGCTCGGCGGAGATTTCCGCGAAGCTGCCCACGGGTAGCGCGAAGCGTATCGGATAGCTTTGGCCGAGCTCCTCGCTGGGCAACGATCCCGTATGAAGCAGAGTCGCGCCGACGAACGATTCGGCCAGCGCTTGCTGGCCAGCGCCGCGCCAACGCGAGGTATGAAGCCAGGCATTCGGTGTCGGCGCCTTCGGCCAGAGGCCGTAGATCGCATCGGCAACCTTCGCAATGGCCTCGGGTTCCCCGCCGAAGTAGGCGCGCTCGAGGGTGTCCTTACCCACTGTGAGCTCGAGTTCCGCCGCAAGCTCGACGCCCGACTTGCCGTTGGCGAGCCGCGCGGCCGCCGATCCATTGTCGAGCACGGTGCCACGATAGCGCGTCCCGTCCGGGAATTTCTCCGTGAAGTGCTGGGCAAGCCCTTCCGAAATCGACGGTGTGCCGCTGCGCAGAAGCAACTCCTGAAATTCGGGGCTGTTATAGCAGTGAATGTATTCGTGCTGTGTGATATGCGTGGCGAGTTCCCGCGGCAACGTCTTGTCCAAATGCATGCCGACGACTTTTGCGTTGCCGAGCAGCCCCGGTACATACTGCAAATCGGTTACGCCTGGCATGCCGAACGGCAACTGATGCAGTTGCGGTTCGATCGAATGGCAATCGCTATCGGCCGGAATATGGGTGCCGAACCGCTGCAGTACATTCTCGCGAGCTTGATAGACTGTGGGTAGATCGATTCGGGGACTGGGAACGTTCGGCGCTGACGCCGGCGGACGATTGGCGCTAGTGCCCGGGGGCGATTCCGAGCCTGACGACGCTTGCCGACTCCCTTGATACACACCGTAGCCCGCGCCGACGGCCAGTGCGCCGACATAGGCCTTCCAGAGATGCCGCATCCAATTTCCGCCTGCCGCGTTCGGTGCGGCCTGATCCGGCTGAGCGCGCTCCTCGGCGGGCGCCGCGTCGCCCGTTTGGGGCAAGCGTGCGCGACGGCGGCGAGCGCCTTCCGGGTTGGGCTCCGCGCTCACTGCCGAACGCCGGTTCAGCGATTGGAGATTGGCGTCGCGCGTGGGGCCTGCGGACGAGGAGGGCTGCGACAGTCTTCTTCGTATCGCGGCCGGATCGCTCGACCGGCAAATCGCCGGTACGGTTTCCGGAGGTGACTTTGGTCATGGATAGACTCGGTGGGTGCGCCCCGCGCGGCGCGAGGACGCACCCGAATAAACGCTTAACCTTGCGTCAGGCTCTTCGCGTTCTTCGGACCGGCTTCTTCGAGCTGATCCTTGGCCGCGTCGTTGTTGAGCGCGTTTTCCATTTGCGTCGCCGCGTCTTGCAGCGCGATCGAGCTGGCCGTGCTGGCCGACATTTCAGCGATGGTCGAAGCGTTTTGACCAACCGTTGCGCCGGACGAGAAAGCGGACGTATTGATTGCCATTTGTAGTACTCCCAATCATCAAGGTTGGGCCCATGACGGGCCAGAGTAATGCCGCGGCCTGGTGGACGCGGTTACAACGATTCATTCAATTGGCTTGATTATAAGTACCGCTTTCACGCTTTAACGCATCGTTTTCTCGAAACACTCGATTAGCTTCGGCGTCAGGAGATATTTTGCTGCTGCTGCCGAATTTCAACCTTAATTGAAACGAATTTTATGGGGCGTCGGCGAACTGTCTTAAACGTCTATTCATATGATTGGCATTCAGTTTCAATCAGGCTCTAATCCAGAGATAATTCCCGTCCGCGAGATGGCGAAACATTTCGTCATCGGAAAGCAGGATGTTTTCCCGCCAATAACGGCCATGCTCGACATAATGTTCGATCATCTCGACGAGCCATTGCCCATCCGAATTCGCTTCGAGCACCCCGCGGACGACGAGGATGACGCCGCCCGTCTCGGCTTCCACGCCGAGCTGGGCCTGGTCCTGCGCATAGACGGAAAGATTCGCTTCGAGCAGCAGGCGGAATACACGCAACGTGCGTCCACCCGAGACGATGCCGAATTGAAAATTCACGTAGATGGCAGCCGGGTCTTCCTCATAGAAGTCAATGGCGATGTCGAAATCGTCGATGCTGATCACGCCGCGCTCGATGGCGCGATCGGCATCGCCGATGCCGCGTAAATCGCATAACTCGCGGATCAACTGATTTCGGCGTTCGAGGCTCATGAGAAGGAGTCTTCGGAACGAAAAAGGGGTGCGCCCCGCGCGGCACGAAGGCGCACCTCGGATTACGCTTAACCTTGCGTCAGGCTTTTCGCGTTCTTGGGACCGGCTTCTTCGAGCTGATCCTTGGCCGCGTCGTTGTTGAGCGCGTTTTCCATTTGCGTCGCCGCATCTTGCAACGCGATCGAGCTGGCCGTGCTGGCCGACATTTCGGCGATGGTCGAAGCGTTTTGACCAACCGTTGCGCCGGACGAGAAAGCAGACGTATTGATAGCCATTTTAAGCACTCCTAACGATCAAGAAAACCCATTACAGGGCGATGGTGTTGCCGCGACCGGATGGACGCGGATACTGCGGATTCGTACTTTCGTACGGGGAACGACTGAAGCAATGCGGTACGGGCCTGGAGGGTCACGATGGAGATTCGATCGTGTTGCGGCACAATTGCGCCGCGGCATTCAGGCCGTCCGCGACGGTCGTCGCGGATTGCCGAAGCATCGGATCTGACAGCTTGAGCGCTTGCGACGCGATTTCGGTCGCGAGGCGTTCTAGCCCGCGCGCCGCTTCGCCGAGCTTTTGCCGCTGTTGCGGGGGCTGGTCAGCCAGCGTCTTCACGCTGTCGATTGCGTCGATCATCTCGGGGGTCACGGTGTCATACATGATCGTCCTCAGTTCAGTGGATGCGCGGCTGCGCGTGAATCGATGAATTGCTTCGTGCCGTCGCCGGCCTCGACGTATTGGAGATCGTCGACGGCGAGCAGCGATTCGACCGAGCTCGGCATCGCCATGCGGTCATCGGGCGTGAGCTCCTGTGCCACGCGCGTGACCATCGGCTGCAGGTCGGCGCTCAGTTGTGCGAGCGTCGTCCGCACTGCGCGCGTGTCTTTCGCCACACCGGACACGCCGAATTCGCGGTGGCCCAGGTAATGCACTTGCAAAGCGGGGTCGTGCAGCGACTCCTGCAGGTCGCGCTCGATCTGATCGACACAGCCGAGGTGCCATACGATGCGGCCCGGTGCCATCGTTTCGAGCGTCGTGCGCACGAGTGCCTCGCTTCCAGTGTCGGGTACCACGCCGACGACATCGAAGCGCCCGCCTTGCTGCGTGACGGCGACGTCGGGCTGGTGGAGACGATCCAGCGCACGCTGAAGCTGTTCGAGACCGGCCTGCGGTGCCATGCCGCGTTGCGGCTCGGTCGGCCCGCCCAGGCCCGCCAAGGCGCCGGTGCGAGGGTGGAGCACGGCAGGCAATGCGATGCCGGCGCCGCCGATCGCGAGAACCGCGACGCCCGCGATACCCAGGGCATGCAGCGTCTTGCGATTCTTCGGCGAGGCAGGCGGTGCGGCGGGCACGACCTCGTCGACGTGAACGGGTTCGGGTTCCTCCACGGGCGCGACAGCGGGCGCCAGCAGCGTCTCGAGCAACTCGATGTCGCTGGGCCACGGCGCGTCGGCGTCTCCGGCGCAGAGCACGACGTTGCCGAAGCGGTGCGGCTTGAAATCCTCGAGTACGATGGGCTCGCCGTGACCGTCCGCGTCGGCGATCGTGAGGCTTGCGTCGTCGTGTTGGCTCAATTGCATGGTGGGCTGATCCCAATCGCTGATCTGAATTTCCGCTTCGCCATCGTTGCCGATGCCTGTGTGCGTTGAGATCAACTTTATGCGGGCGCCTGCGTGGCGCCCGGTGAGCAGACGAATTTCCTTGGTCATGAACGAACTCCTTTTTGTTGCGTTGCGCGTCGCGCGTATACGTTCAAACGTAGGATCTGCGCCGCTCGATCAGCGAGCTGATCTTCGCGACCGCCAGCGCGCGCTCCGTATCGGTGCGCGCGCGTTCGAGACTGAGCAGCATCAGCGGCAATAGCAGATTGATAGACTCCTGTTGCTCAGGCGCCCGTTTCGTCGGGGTGCCCACAGCCGCGACGAGCCGCTCCCTGATCAGCGCCAGCGTGGCCGAGGCGCGTGCGGCGGTGCCGGGTACGGCCAGAAAGTCGCGCATCACGGCGAGTACGCGATAAGTCGAGCTCATCGCGGGGCGGGCCTCGCCTTGCGCGCGCCGTGCTTCGAGCAGTGCCGACTCCGCGGCATCGAAAGCCGCGATTGCCTGCTCGGGATGGTCCGTGGTGCGAAAGAAACGCTTGCCGGAACCCGTGCGTTTGTGCGGGGCGGACGCGGCGCCCCCGGTTTCGTCACCGCCCTCGCGTGTATCGGCATCCGATCCGCCACGCTCGCCTCCGTGTCGCTCGGCGACGCGCATGACGAGATCCGCCTCTTTTTGCAGATGCTCGGTGAGCATCATCAGCAACTCTTCGCTGGCACCCGATTCGTCGATGCCATCCTGAGAATCGGCGCCGCGCTTACGCTTGGACCGCGAGCGAGGGCCGTTTTTCTGTGCTTGATGAACGTGGTGCTTGTGGTGATGATGACCCTGCGGGCCAAACGGTCCCTGCGGGCTTTGCGACGATGCGCCGTCATCGGCGGGCGCCGGGATCGGGCCGATGCCTCGGATATGTATGCTCATGGGAAGACGCTCCGCATGACGGATTGCGCGAAGTGCATGACGGCCGACGCGCCCCAGGGTGCAGCCACGATGATGACCACGGTGACGATCAGAAATTTGAAGCCATGCGAGATCGTGGAGTCTTGCAGCGAGGTCACCGCCTGCAAGAACGCGATGATCAGGCCCGCGACGGCCGCCACCCCGACGGCGGGCAGCGAGACGAGCAAGCACAACGTCAGCGCATCGGTGGTCAGGCGCGTGATTGCGTCGGCATCCATGCTTCACTCCTTCACTTGTACGTCGAGATGAGACCGTGAATCAGCGTCGACCATCCATCCATCGACACGAACAGCAGCAGCTTGAACGGAATCGCCACGTTGGTCGGCGTCACTTGCGACAGCCCGAGTGCCATCAGAAGGTTCGCCACGATCAGATCGATGACGACGAACGCGAGGTAGAGCAGGAAACCGATCTTGAATGCCGAGGTCAGCTCGGTCAGCGTGAACGCCGGAGCCAGTACGACGAGATCGTCGGGCTTGAGACTCGCGACCTTGTCCGCCGGCCAAATCTGCTGCGCCGAGCGCATGAAGAACGCCTTCTCGCGTTCATCGGTATGTTTGAGCAGGAATTGGCGAAACGGCTCGCGCGCAGCATCGAAGATCGGCATGACCTGGCTCGTCGTCGTCTGATCGCTCGAAATCTGGGCGCGATGCACGGCCTCCATGCCGACTGGCGCCATGATGAAGCAGGTCACGATCATGGCGATGCCGTTGAGCACGGTGCTCGGCGGCACTTGCTGTACGCCGAGCGCGTTGCGCAGCAAACCGAGCACCACGACGATCTTCGTATACGACGTGACCACCATTGCAGCGAACGGCAGCAGGCCGAAGGCGAGCAGCGCGACGAGCAGCGAGGCGACGTCAAGATTGCCGTTCATCGCTGGCCGCCATGCGGTTGATCTGCACGCCGAGGTTTTCGCCGACCGCGACGAGCTTGCCGAACGCGAGCGTCTGACCGTACGAAACGAGTCGGACCGCGGCATCGGCGAGCGGCAGCGGAAGATCGAGCACGTAGCCGGGCTGCAGCGAACCGAGTTGGGCCACGCTCAGATTGACGCTGAGCAGCTCGACATGAACCGGGAGCTCGATCGATCCAACCGGGACGAGCGGCTCGTTCGATGGATCGATCGATGCGCCCGCGAGCGGATCGAAATCGTCGGGTTGGGCGGCGGTGGCAAGGGTCACGGGGGTCTCCAGAGTAACGGTATACGGATCGACGCGCACGTCGGCCCGCAATTGGCGGCCGCGTGGGGCGCCCACGCGTAGCGAGGCTTGTTCTATGGCGCCGCCTTCGGTGTAGGGCTGGCCCGGCTGCCAGCCGAGCAGCACGTCATGGCGTCGCAGCGACGCGAGCGTCGCCGGCGAGCACAGGCGGCTGCGCAGCCGAATGGCTGCCGGCACCACGATGTCGTTCACGGCATCGTGCGGCACCTGTGCGCACGGGCGCGCCCAAGTGCGTTCGTAATCGTCCGCAAGAGCAGCGGGGAGGTCGACGACGGCGAGCTTGACGTGGCCGCCTCCCGCATCGACCGAGAGCTGAAGCCCATGCACGTCGGCGGCATGCGCGCCCAACGAGATGGATTTGATCGACGGCGTGATGCCGTCGCCGGCATCGAGGCGTGCGAGCCACTCGGAGAGCCACATATTGGCCAGTGCGCTCGCTCGCTTGGGTTCGCTGTCGAGCGCAATGCTGAGGAGTGCGGAATGTTCGGCGGCGTCGGCGACGACCGAAATCGGCCCATGCGTGCTATCGAGCGTGAGCGTCAGCGGCGCCTCGAACGCACTCGCTTCGAACCCGCGTACGCGCAGCCCAAGGTGAGCCGCCGGATGCGCCGAATGCCTGAGCGCGAGCGCGCGAGTCAGCTGAGCGAGCGCGCTCGTGTAGCGGGGCAGCTTGCCTTCGAGCAATGTCGGCAGGGCGTCGTTCATGGTCTGCTGGATATCCTCGTGGCGCAGGTGCGTTTCGGGCGTATGTCACGCGGCGAGCTCGACGTCGATGTGGCGGCCCAGGGCGTCGCTCAATCGGATGCGCAAGGCGTCGGCGTTGTCTGAGATTAATTGCGTCGAGCGCGCACTCGACGTTTCAAAGCGAATACCGATGGACGACGGCGAAAGTTGCAGATGCAACAGCGTATCGGGCAGGACCGCGGGATTCATGGGCAGCGTGACGGCCCACGAAGCGTCGTCCGACGCACCCGACATCGAGCAAAAGCGCGCGATGCGATCGGCCAACTCGCGGGTGAAGAGCTCGCCATGCGCGGCCGTGGCACACGCGTGTACGATCTGCTTGCCGAGCGCAGCATCGTGTTCGGGCGGTTCCGGTTTTTGCGCTTCGCGCTGAGCCGTGGATCGCAAGCCCGATACGGCGACGTTGCGCGACGTGTCCTGTTTCGGCGGGTCGTGGGGGGCCGAAGCCGGAACGGACGGCGGTTGCTGTTCGTGCGGCTCGGCGGATACGAGGGTGGCCGGTCCCTGATCGGTCGAAGACGATGCTCGAGCCTCGGGTTCATCGACTGCGGCATCATCGCCGGCCGCTGCGTTCGCCGATAGCGGTTGTCCTTGCGCCTGGCTTGCCAGTAGACGGAAGATCTGTACCGCGGTCGCGCTCGAGGACGGCGAGCGTGGCGAGCTCGCACTACCGGCGGCCGCACCCGCGGGTACGATGCGAATATCCTGGGGTTGGCGTACGCGTTCGCTCATGGCAGCTCCCGCGTCAGAAAGTCAGCCGGCCGACCGGCGTCAGATGCGCGTCCGATCCGAGCTCTTGGAACGAGTAGACGTGCAACCAGGGCAGCCGCTGCTCGATCATCCGCCGCACGTAACGGCGAATGTCCATCGCGGCGATGACGGCCAGATGCTTGACGGGTTCGGCGCCACAGATGCCTTCGAGATTGCGCAGCAGCGTATCGACGATGGCAGGCTCGAGGGCGAGAAAGTTGCCGGCCGGTGTCGGTTTGATGGCCTGGCGTATCGTCTGCTCGACTTCCGGGTCCAGTACGATCGCGGGCAATTCACCGGTACCGCCCGTCGCCCGGTGGGCGATGAAGCGGCCCAGATCGCCGCGTACGTATTCGGTCACCATCAGCAGGTCCTTTTCCTTGGGGCCCCAGATGACGAGGCTTTCGAGGATCGCGCGCATGTTGCGAATCGGCACCTGCTCTTCGAGCATGCGGCGCAGGACCTCGGCGATCCGCTGAGCCGGCAGCGCCTTTTGCACTTCGGCCACGAGGCCCGGATAGTCGGTGCCTGCGCGCTCGAGCAGCCACTGCGTTTCCTGCAGGCCGATGAAGAGCTTGGCGTCGGAGCCGAGGCGTGCCACGGCATGACCGGCAATCAACGCTTCGCGGCTCACCACGTCGCGGCTCAACTCAGCGGGCAAGCGGGCAGTGTCGATCCAATAGCTCTCGTCGAGCCCGGCGACATCGCGGCGCGCTTCGAACGCGTCGCGCAACGCATCGGGTACGCTGCGGACCACGCTCAGATTCGGCGGAAGGTCGAGCGGAACCGAGGGCACGTCCTGCACGAGCAGCTGATAGCAGTGATCGGGCAAGGCGTCGTCCACCCAGAGCGCCGTGCGCGGAAACGGCAGGCCGAGGTCCGCGGTCAATGCGCGGCGCCCCTGTTCGAACGCTTCGTCGAGCTTGGCCGCATCGATGAGGGCAGCGAGTTTCGGCGAGAATCGAATCGCCAACGGAACCGCGAACGCCGGTGCTTTCGCCGAGATCGTGGGCGCGTTTTCCTTCGATCCTTCGCGCGTGAGCGCGGGCAGCTCGGGGCCGGCCGGCTCGTTGTCCTTGCGCTGCTTACGACGCAGCGCGAACGCGGCAGCCGTCAGCGCACCCGCGAGCACGACGAACAGCATCGACGGAAAGCCCGGCACGAGCGCAAAACCGCATAGCAGCGCCGCGGCGCTGAACAGGGCGCGCGCATTGCCCGAAAGCTGCTCGAGAATCTCCGCGCCGAGCGAGCGCGGCTTGCTGTCTTCGTCGGCCACCCGGGTGATGAGCACGCCCGCCGCGACCGAAATGAGCAACGACGGGATCTGCGAGACCATCGCATCGCCGATCGACAGCACGGAAAAGCGGTTCGCCGCTTCGCCGGCCGACATGCCGTGATAGCTGACGCCAATGACGATGCCCGCGAGAATATTGACCATCGTGATCACGAGACCCGCGATCGCATCGCCCTTGACGAACTTCATCGCGCCGTCCATCCCCCCATGGAGCTGGCTTTCGATCGCGAGGAGCGCGCGGCGTTTTTGCGCCTGCTCCGCGCTCAGGTTGCCGGCCCGCACGTCGGCGTCGATGCTCATCTGCTTGCCCGGCATGCCGTCGAGCGTGAAGCGTGCGCCGACTTCCGCGACCCGCTCCGAGCCTTTCGCGATCACGATGAACTGCACCGTCGTAATGATGAGAAAGACGACGAGACCCACGACGAGATTGCCCCCGACGACGAGCTCGCCGAAGCTTTCGATGATGTGACCGGCCTCGGCATTCAGCAGAATCGACTTCGTCGAGGCGATGTTCAGCGACAGGCGAAAGAGCGTCGTGAACAGCAGCAGCGACGGAAAGGCCGACAGCGATGTCGCCTTCGGGATGTACATCGTCACCATCAGCAACACGACGCTCGTCGTAATGTTTATCCCGAGCAGCGTATCGATGAGAAACGTCGGCAGAGGCAGGATCATCAGCGCGACGACAGCGACGATGACGCCGGCGATGCCGACCTCCCCGCTGTATTGCGACACGCTCGACATGGTGGCGTTCTTGGTCATGACGGTAAGCCTCGATGGGGTTGAGCTTGCGGATTCGGCGCGTCCGGCGGTGCGTTCGGTGCATCGCCGCGCCTTGCCGCAGCCATGTCTTCGACCCAGGCCAGTACCGCGGCAACGGCCTTGAAGCACGATTCGGGAATCGCATCGTCGAGCGGCACCAGATACAGCGCCCGGGCGAGCGGCGGATTGCCGACGATCGGCACGCCGTGGCGTTCGGCCATCCGCCGAATCTCGAGCGCATCCGCGTCGACGCCTTTCGCGACGATGCGCGGCAGGTCGTACTCCGAGGGCATGTAACGCACGGCGACGGCGTAGTGCGTGGGGTTCACGATGACGGCCTGTGCGCCGGCCACGGCCTTCTCGGGATTGCCTTCGACGATTTCCTTGGCCACCTGCTTGCGCTTACCCTTCAAATGCGGGTCGCCTTCCGAATCCTTGTGCTCGCGCTTGACCTCTTCCTTGCTCATGCGGTGATCGCGAATGAAGAGCCACTTTTGAATCCCGTAATCGGCTACCCCGAGCACGAGATAGAGCACGCCGCCCACCGCGAACAGCCGGCATAGGGCCGACCACGAGATTTCGATGAGGTCGAGCACGGGTTCATAGGCCACGCCGACGATCAGCGGCACGAGCCCCATCATCGTCTTGTAGAGCGCCGCGGCCAGCACGACCGCCTTGACGAGCATCTTCGCGAGATCGATGAATGAACGCAGCGAAAACATCCGCTTCAGGCCCGAGGCCGGGTTGATCGCATTGAACTTCGGCTCGAGCGGTTTGAACGAGATCGCAAAGCCCACCTGCGACGCGACGGCGACCACCGCGACCACCATGGCGACCCATACCGGGATCGACAGCAGCAGCGCCTCGATGCCGATGCGACCCATGGCTCGCCGCAAATCCGCATCCGTGCCGCTCGCGAACCGCATATCGAGCGCGAAGCCAAGGAGGGCCCGCAGGTGTTGGCCCATGAGCGGTCCCGCCAACGACAGCCCAAGCGCTGCAGCGATCAACAGCATCGAAAACGACAGATCGGCGCTCTTGACCGTTTCGCCATCGCGACGCGCGTCCCGAAGCTTCTTGTCTGTCGGCTCTTCGGTTTTCTCGTCGGACATCGGCTGACGCTCCGTATGCGCGCGGTGAGTGGGAATGCTCGCAAGTCTCGCGTAGCGTGCGTTCGGGCGGCGACACCTGCGACGAAACCGCGCGTCGGCCGGCGAAATCCATGCGGGCCGTACCGCCGGCGCGGTCCGGGTTCGCTGGCGGGCCACGGAATTCGCCGTCCGAGTCGAGGACGCCGGTTCGGCCCGGATACGTTACGGACGTCGGCGGCGCAGCTTCCGATGAGGGCGGCACGGCTGTCGCCTTGATTGACGAATCTGAACTTCGCGAGGTGTAACGATGAATCTCACGACATGCAGCAATCGCCTGGTGTCCGCACTGGTGGAATTGTTGACCTGGGCGGCGCGCAAGGGGCACTTGGACGAGGCGGACCGCCTGCTGGCGGCGCTACACCTGATGCGTCCGAATTTCGTGGAGCTCAATGCGTACGATGCATGGCTCCTGATTCGGCGCAATCGTATGGAAGACGCGGCGCAACTGCTGCGGCAGCTCGAAGGCCGCGAGCTGCAGCCGCCGTTCGGTCCCTACGTCACGGCGCTGTTGGCGGTGTGCCTCTCGTCGCTCGGCGATTCGGGCTGGCGGATCTATGCCAACCAGGTGCTCACGCGCGACGAGGACGCCGAATCGGTCGGCCTCATGAACCTGCTGATGGGCAAGCGCGAGAAAACCGAACGCGACGATACGCAGACGGCAGGCAAAACCGAGGCGGCCGATCTGCTTCGGCAAGCGATGTCGTTCAGCTACATGCGCGCCTGAGGAGACAGCCCATGACGTCCGCAATAGCAGCCATTGCCCCGCCGCCGTCCGTTTCGTTTGCCGAGCCTGCCGGTGGCGTGGCCGGCGCCGCGCAAGCCGCGATGGGCGCCCAGGCCCCGGCCGGCCTCGGAGACCGCTTTCGCGAAGCGCTCGCGCAGGCGCGGCTCGTGCCCGAGCAGGGCGCGCACATGCAAGGCCCGTCGATGGTATCCGAGGCCGTCACCGCGCAAGACGAGGCGTTCGGTGCCTTGACGGAAAAGATCGACGCGTTCGAGGCGTCGAGCGGCTCGATGTCGATGCAACAGGTCGAGGCCCAATCGCTTCAGATTCAGCACGAAATCACCGAGCAGATGGTGAAGATCTACACAGGGACGGCGGTCGCGCAAGGCGGCAAGAGCACTGTGCAAACACTGATGAAGAACCAATGACGGGAGAGCGCGATGCGCCGTGTTCCAACTCTAGTGCGCGCACTGGCGATTGCCACGCTGGCTGCAGCATTGTTGGCAGGTTGCAGCAAGCAGTTGTATGCGCAGCTGTCCGAGCCGGACGCCAACGATTTGATGCGCGTGTTGATCGAGGCCGGTATCGATGCGAGCAAATCGTCGCCCGATGGGGGCAAGAGCTGGACGGTATCGGTCGATGGCGCGGACTTCGCGCGTTCGACCGAGGTGCTGCGAGCACACGGTTTGCCGCATCAGAAATACACGTCGCTCGGCGACCTGTTCAAGAAGGACGGGCTGATTTCCACGCCGACCGAAGAGCGCGTGCGCTTCATTTACGGCGTGTCGCAGCAACTGTCGGAGACGCTCTCGCGCGTCGACGGTGTGGCGTTCGCGCAGGTGCAGATCGTCCTGCCGAATAACGATCCGCTGTCCAGTACCGTGAAGCCTTCGTCGGCCGCTGTATTCATCAAGTATCGATCCGGTACCGATGTTCAGGCGCTCGTGCCGAGCATCAAGAATCTGGTCGTTCACAGCGTCGAGGGACTGTCCTACGACAACGTCAGTGTCACGCTGGTGCAGGCCGCCGAGCCGCAATCGAGCGGCTCGCCGGGCACAAGCGCGGCGGCGGGCGGACTGCCTGTCGTCTGGACCGTCGGGGCGGTCGTGCTCGGTGCGCTCGCGAGTGCGCTTGCTTTCGGCGCGTTCTTTCTGCCGAAAGCACTGAAAAACGGGGCGCCCGCGCGCTGGCTTCAGCGCATCAAGGGCAAGGCCCGGAAGCCCGCGGCCGCATCATGAGCAGTGCCGATCATCCGCTCATCCGCATGCTGGCCGGCTTCGAGGCGAGGGTGCTGGAATTGACGTCAGCGCTCGCACAAACGTCGGCCTCCGACGGCGCGAGTCAGCCGCGGACATCGGAGACGCGCGCACTGGCGCTGAGGATCGCGGCCTGCCGGCGCCTTTGGTTTTCCGAGCCCGTGCCGCTCGACGCGTTCCTGCATCCGGGCAATCGGATCGCGATTCTGGCGCCGGCAGCGCTGCGCCGTGTACTGGCGGCACGCGCGCTGATCCGTTGCCAGGACGGCATTCGCCGTTGCATCGACCGCGATCGGCGGCGCGCGCTAGCGGTTGCGCTCGGCGATGAAGCACTTGCACAGCTGCAGGATCGCCCAGCGGCGATGGCGAGCGCCGAGCCGTTGCCGGACGATCTGGCGCCCGACACCCTGGCAGATCACGGCTGGCAAATGATCTCGGGCGACGGGGCGTGTGGCAACGCAACGCTCGGCAATATCGTCGAGTTGAGCCTCGCCTGCGTCGCGGGAGGCGAGCGCTGGCAAAGGATGCTGCGCCCCGGCGCCGACCGGGCAGCCAGGGCGGGCATGGCGAGCCGGGCCAGTGTTGCGACGCCGCTCGCGGGCGAGAGCGACACGAGCCGATTCTTTTCCATGGCAGGCGATTTGTTCCCGGAGTTTCAATGGTTATTTGGTTGAAAGCACAACCGAAAGTGCTCGCCTTCGATACCGATGTCGTGCGCGCGGAGGAGCTTGCACGCGTGACCGAATTGAGCGACGCGCTCGGAGCACTCGACGAAGTCGTGCATGCGACGATGCGCGAGGCTACAGAACATGCACGCGAGCTCATCGAAGCGGCCCGTCGCGAAGCCGACGCCTTCGTCGAGGCGGCGCGACGCAAGTTCGACAACAGCTCCCGGCTCGGCTACGCGGCCGGCCATCGACGTGCACTCGCCGAGGCGCACGCGCGGCTCGCGGCGCGCGCACGTAGCGAGCACGAGGAGCTCCAGTCGTCGTCCGATCGCCTCGCGCGCCTCGTAATGAAAGCGGTCGAACAAGTGGTCGCCGAGACCGACCGCGACGCGTTGATGCGGCGCGTCGCGCTTGCCGTGGCGCGATCGATCGACGACGCGACCCATCTGACGGTGAGCGTTGCGCCTGCCGATGCCGAGAGCGCGAAGCGGCTATTCGGCGAGCTTGCCAGCGACGCGTCGCCGCCGCTCAATCTCGAGGTCATCGTCGACGACGACATGGACGAGGGCACCTGTGTCTGCGAATGGGACTATGGCGTCGTCGAGTCGAGTCTGCGCGCGCAACTGGCAAGTCTCGAACGCGCGCTGGCCAACGGTGCCGCCTTGACCGCCGCAAAAGCGCCGCCGACCGGCGGCGCGCTCGATGACGACTGGCAGTTCGATTCTCCCGACGGGACTCGTGACGTCCATGACGCCCCGGGCTCGCGCGAATCGCGCGACGACGCGGCGCGTGCGAACCGCCACGACCGGTTCGAGGGCCTCGACGCCAACGGGGCGAGGATATGAGTACGATCGCCCGCCTCGCTGATCGCCTCGAGACGGCGCTTGGCGCGAGCGCTTCGTTCGAACGGTACGGCAAAGTACTGGAGGCCGTGGGCACGTTGATCAAGGTGGGAGGGATCGATGCCCAGCTCGGCGAATTGTGCGAACTCTGGCGGCCCGACGGCACATTGATGCAGCGGGCGGAAGTCGTCGGTATCGGACGGCAACATGCGTTGCTTGCACCGTTCGACAGTATGACGGGCGTTTCGCGCAGCACGCGCGTGACGGGCCGTGGCGAGCCGCTGTCGGTCCCCGTCGGGCCCGCCTTGCTCGGGCGCGTGCTCGACGGGCTCGGCGAACCGGCGGACGGGCTCGGGCCTGTGCTCGCGCAGTGCCGCGTGCCCGTATATGCTCCGGCGCCCGATCCGCTCGAGCGGCGCATGATCGAGACGCAACTCGGCACCGGCGTGCGGGTCATCGACGGGCTCATGGCACTCGGCGAAGGACAGCGCATGGGCATCTTCGCGGCGGCCGGCGTCGGCAAGAGTACGTTGCTCGGCATGCTCGCACGCGGTACCGATTGCGACGTCAACGTAATCGTACTGATCGGCGAGCGGGGGCGGGAAGTACGCGAGTTCATCGAGTTGATCCTCGGCGAGGAGGGAATGGCTCGCAGCGTCGTGGTGTGCGCCACGTCGGATCGATCGTCGATCGAGCGCGCGAAGGCCGCCCATGTCGGCACGGCCATCGCCGAATACTTTCGCGACCGCGGGCAGCGCGTCTTGCTGATGATGGATTCGCTCACGCGATTTGCGCGCGCGCAGCGCGAGATCGGTCTGTCCGCGGGCGAGCCGCCGACGCGGCGCGGGTTTCCTCCCTCGGTATTCGCCGAACTGCCGCGCTTGCTCGAACGCGCGGGGATGGGACGGGAGGGCTCGATCACGGCGCTCTATACCGTGCTGGCCGACGACGAGGAGGGGGGCGATCCAGTCAGCGAGGAAGTGCGGGGCATTCTGGACGGACATTTGATCCTCTCGCGCAAGATCGCCGCGCGCAATCGCTACCCCGCGATCGACGTGTTGGGCAGCCTGAGCCGCGTGATGCCGCAAATCGCTTCGCCCGAGCATTGCGCGGGAGCGTCGCGCGTGCGTCGTCTGATGGCCAAGTACGACGAGATCGAGATGCTGCTGCAGATCGGCGAGTATAAGAGCGGCAGCGATCCGCTCGCCGACGAGGCCATCGCCATGCACGACGACATCGAAGGGTTCGTGCGTCAGCGCACGGACGAACTGGCCGATCTGAACGAGACCCGCGATCTGCTCAGCAGCTTCGGGCAGACGTAGGACGCCCACATGCGCCGATCATGACCCAGGCCGCCTTGCATGTCTGGAAAATCGTGGTGGCCTCGAAGACCCGCGCCAAGGAAAGGCTCGAGCAACAGCTGGCCGATGCGCGCCGCCATCACGCGGAGCTCATCGAAGCCACGGAGCAGGCCAACGAGGTGTTCGAAGGAGCGCAGTCGAGACGGCTCGCGCACGAAGAACGAATTGCTCAGTTACTCGGCAGTCCTGACGGATTGTCGCCGCTGGCCTATCTCGATCACGACCGCTATCGCGAGCCGCTTGGACAGGCGGTGGACGAGGCGCGCACCGCGCTCACGCGCGCGATCGAAGCAGCCGAGGCGCAGCAGCAAGCCGTCGAGCAGCTCGGCATTGCCGTGCGGCGTGCGGATGCGTCGCTCGAGGCCGCACGCGAGCAACTGAAGCAGGCGATTGCGGCGGCCGAACGCCGTATCGAGGAACGCAACGACGAAGAAGCGGGCGAAACCGCGGCCGCCCGTATGCACCGAGGAGCCTAGGATGGTCGATGGATTGCACGTAGGGCGTGCGCTTGCCGATTTGTTCGGCGAATACGAAGGTTTTTTCATGACGCTGGCGATCAGCGCTGCCCGAATCGCGGTGGCGTTTCAGATCTTTCCGCCCACGAGCGGCGACATGCTGCCCGGTACCGCACGCAACGGCATCATCTATGTGCTGGCGTTTTTCGTAGCCGCCGCGCAACCCGAACACTATTTCGATACGGTCAATTCCGCGCAGCTGCTGATGATCTCGCTGAAGGAAATGTTTCTGGGCGCGGTGCTGGGCTATGCCGCCTCGACGGTGTTCTTCATCGCGCAGTGCGTCGGCACGCTGATCGACGACCTGGCCGGCTACAACAGCGTCCAGATGAACAACCCGCTGCGCGGCGATCAGAGTACGCCCGTCTCGAATACGCTTTTGCAAATGGCCGTTGCGCTGTTCTATGTGGGCGGCGGGATGACATTCTTGCTGGGCGCGATGTTCGAATCGTTCAAATGGTGGCCGCTCGTTTCGCTGACGCCTTCGATGACCGATGTCGCACAAAGCTTCATCATCGCGCGCACCGATTCGATCATGGCCGCCACCGTCAAACTCGGCATGCCCATCATGCTCGCGCTGATATTGGTCGATCTTTCGATCGGTCTGCTGGCGCGTGCGGCGGAAAAGCTCGAGCCCTCGGCGCTGAGCCAACCGATGCGCGGTGCGATCGGTTTGTTGATGCTGATTTTCCTGGTGGGAGTCTTCGCGCAGCAAGTATTGGGTTCGCTGCGACTCGACGAGTTTGGGCGCGAAGCGGCCGCGCTCGCGGCGCCGGATGCGGGGCATGGGGCGCGTTGAGTATCGCGATCTAAAACATCCGAATTTCTTATGCGAGGGATTGTTTTTTCTGATTGAGAATTGTTGTGTACTGCGCTGAGATTGTTGAGATTGCGCGGAACAGCTCTCGCTAATATCAGTGTCAGCACTGCATCGATTCAACGGTTTCGCGAGCGATGCGATGCGCGGCCTTACGCCCGATTGGCCGTGGAAAGTCGGGCGAACACAGCGAGTGTCGAGCAATGTATCCGACCGTCTATCTGGCATTGTTGTCCGCGTTGAAATTTCGCAAGAGTCTGCCCCGCTATTGCGCCGCCACCCTCGATGGGGACTTCGCGCGCGCCTATTGCGCGGTGGACGACGCGGCCGATTTGAGCGAGCGCGTGCATTCCCAGGCGCGTAGCCGCAGCAATGAGGAACTGACGGCATTGGCCGACGTATCGCTTGTGCTGGGCAATTGGGAGGAAGCCGAAGACTATTACCGCCGCGCGCAAAAGATGGTTTGGAAAAACGACGATCAGCTGCGCGTGCAATCTTGCCGAAACACGGGTTGGCTCTCGCTGCTACACGGCCGCCTGAGTGTCGCGCAGCGCAGCTTCGCCCGTATGGCTTCGGAGGCCGACGCGCATGCCGAACAGCGTATCGAGGCCCACATCGGCATGGCGCTCTCGCATCATCAACTGGCGCAGCAGCAGGCCGCCGACGATGCGCTGCTCGAGGCCGCCGAAATTGCCGACCATCTCGATGAGCCACGCTTTCGCCTGATCGTCGAGCTCCTTTGCCGGGAGTTCGATGTACGCTTGAAGATCCGCGCTTCGCGCGCGCTCGACGACAATGCCTTCTGGCAATCGGCATTGACGACCGTGTCGCTGGCGGCGGGAGGCCGTGCGCAGATCGAGCCGGCCTGCGTCGTGGCGGCCAGCCCCGCGCTGTTGTCGCTGCGCCTGGAGGAGCTTCACTGCATGGAGCGCCTCGCGCAGGGAGACCGCGGCACACCGGCATCGTTGCTCAATGCGCGCTTGAATCGGGGCGTGACGAATGCTCAGCTGACCTTCCGTGGATGTCTCGACACAGCGCTGGCGGCATTGGCGGGCGGCCTCGACGACATCGCCGCGCAAATCATGGACAACCTGCCGGCAATTGGCGACCAGCCGCGGCGCGACTTCGACTACCTCTACTGCATGGCGAAAGTCGCCACGCAACGCGGCGATTTCGTACGTGCGCTGAAGTTCTACTCGCAATACACGACCGAAGCGCTGCGTTGCCTGCGCAACGAAGCCGCAACCGTGCGCAGCGCGACGACGGCACGTCCGCGCGCCGCGGCCGCCACGATCAACGACGACGTCTCCGCTCGGCTGCCCGCCAAATATCGGCGCGCCTATCGATACATCATCGAAAACATCGACCGCGAGGATCTGACCACGCGCGAGGTCGCAGCGGAGATGAACGTCACGATGCGCACGATTCAGCTCGTGTTCAAACGCGCGCTCGGCGTGACCCCGTGCGGGCTGATCCGGTCGCTGCGCATGGAAGGCATTCGCGAAGCGCTGCTCGATGAAAACGGTCCGGCACCGTCGATCTACGACACGGCAGCGCGCTGGGGCCTCAAGAGCCGCTCGACGCTGGCGAAGGGTTATCGCAGGCACTTCAACGAGTCGCCTTCCGAGACGATCGTCACCCATACGCGCTGAAGCCCTTATCCGCCTGGAACGCAAAAACGATGAACATGCCCGGACGCAAGCTGCGCCTGAAAGCGCTCGTCTTCGCGATGCTGATCGGCGCGGGGGTTGCCAGCCCTGACGCATCGGCAAGAGCGATCCCTTGGAAGTCGAACCATTTCCAGTACGTGGCCGACCACAAGGACATCAAGGAGGTACTGCGCGATCTCGGCGCGAGCGAGAACGTCATGACCTGGATTTCCCCGCACGTGGACGGCGTCGTCACGGGGCGGTTCGACGAGACGCCGCAGCGCTTTCTCGACCGATTGTCCGATTCGTTCGGCTTTGTCTGGTACTACGACGGCTCGGTGTTGCGCGTCTCGGGACCGAACGAAGCGCGCAGCGCCACGATCGGGCTCGTCCACGCGACGACGAGCGATCTGCGCGGCGCGTTGTCGAGACTCGGTATCACCGATCCGCGCTTTCCCGTGCTCTACGACGATGCGATGCGCACGGCCGTTGTTTCGGGGCCGCCGCGCCTCGTCGAGCTCGTGACCGATGTTGCCCGTCTGATCGATCATGACGTTGCGCGCAGCGATGCGCCGGAAGTGCGCTCGTTCCGACTGCACTATGCCTGGGCCACCGATCGCACGTTGACGATCAACGGGCAGCCTGTCGTCGTGGCCGGTGTAGCGTCGACCTTGCGCAGTCTCTATCCGGACAGCCCCGGTGCGCGAGCCGCCGACACCACGGCGGCGCCTGGAGACGATGCCTATCGGCTACGTGATATCGGTGGCTCTGGCGCCAACCCGAACCCTGGCTACGGCGCGGGCGACCGTTCGTTCCCTCCCATGGCCAACATGTTCGGCGGCAACGGCTCGGCTCGCCCGGCGATCAACCCGCCGCTGCCCGCTAACATGCGCGGTACCGACGCGAACACCGTCGTATCTCCGCTTCCCAACGATCCCGGTCCGACGACTGCCGATTCGTCGTCGAGCGCGGGTCATTCCGACGAACCGATCATCCGGGCCGATGCACGCAACAACGCGGTTCTGGTGCGCGCTCGCGCCGATGCGATGCCGGCGCTCGAAAAGCTCATCACTTCGCTCGATCGCCGGCCTGGCGTGCTCGAAATCGACGCGAGCATCATCGAGATCACCGAGACGGGGTTGAAGGAACTCGGAGTCGATTGGCGCTTGCACTCGGGTCATGTGGACATCGAGACCGGCAACGGGCAGAACACGCAGGCCGGTTTCCCGGCTTCGGTCAATCCGCAAGGATTCCCCGCGGCGGGCAGTCCCGGCACGATCGGGTCGCTGTCCACGGCCGCCACGGGCGCAGCGGTGGCCGCGACGCCGGTAGGCGGCGTGTTGACGGCCGTCATCGGCGGTACCGGCCGGTATCTGCTGAGCCGCATCAGCGCGCTGGAGCAAACGGACAACGCCCATATCACAGCCAGCCCGAAGGTGGCCACGCTCGACAATATGGAGGCGATCATGGACAACAAGCAGACGTTTTACGTGCCGGTCCAAGGCTTCGAATCGGGGAGTCTCTTCAGCGTATCGGCTGGCGTGGCGCTGCGGGTGCTGCCGAGCATCGTCTCGGATCAGGGCAAACCGCAGATCCGGCTCGACGTGCACATCGAAGACGGCAATCTGACAGGGCAGAGCGTGGGGAATCTACCTGTCGTGAGCAAGAGCACGATCGATACGCAGGCGTTGATCGATCAGGGGCAAAGCCTGCTCATCGCCGGCTATACCGTCGACCAGGACGATCGCAGCGAATCGGGTGTGCCCGTGCTATCGAAGATTCCCGTGATCGGGAGCCTCTTTCGCTTCAAGCATCATCAGGGGCAGAAGTTTCAACGGCTGTTCCTGCTCACGCCGCGCGTCGTATCGGCCTCGCCCGACGATGCGGCGCCGTGCGACGCGGGATGCGAGCCGACGGCTTCCGTCGGCCAGCCCATGACTTCGGTCGGTCAGCCGACGACTTCCGTCGGTCAGCCGACGACACCTTCGTGGCGGCCCGGCCCACCTTTAGGACTGCCGACGAGATAAGACAGCATCGCTGGCAGGCAAACGCAAGTCAGCAGAGGGGCCGGGCAGTGAGCCGGTCCCTTTGTCGTTGCAGCGGCGAAACGCCATCGACAAAAAAGGACCGGCGGGCCGGTCCTTTGCACTGCTCGAAGCGGGGAGGGCTAACGAGCGCCGCTCATGCGTCGCCGGTCAGCATCGCCCGACGCTTCTTCGCATCGTCGCGCCGCGTCATGCCGGCCTGCAGCAGGAACATCTCGAGCATTTCCTGGCCGTTGTCGCCGGCCGGGCCGGCCGGGCCGCCGTTGGCCTGATTGGCCGTGTTGCTGGAAGCGTTCTGCGCGTTGTCGGCACGACGCTGCTCTTTTTCCTCCTTGGTTTCACGTCCCCCGGCAGCGCCTTCGCCGCGTTGCGTGGAACCGCCGCCGCCGCGGCCCGTCATCGCGCTCAGACGTTCGCTGAATTTCATTTTGGACGATCCGCCCGCGCCCGCGCCGCCTTCGAATGAAGTATGCGAGCGTTTGCCGCCCACCGAGAATCCGCCGCTGCCGGCGATGCCGAGTGCTGCGCCCGCCGCGACGCCGGCATAGGCCGACCCCGAGCCCGAGCCCGAAGCGCCTTCGGACATGACCTTCGACTCCAGCGAGCCGAGCTTGTCCTGCACCTGGTTGCCGATCTCCATTTCGGAGACGTTCTTGACGACACCTTTCACCGTTTGCGCGACATTGCCATGCAGCGCACCGCCGATAGCCTCGTCGAGCTGTTGGCTGCCGACGTGCGCGTTGATCAGCACTTGCGTGCCGACGGCGGCCATCGCGCCTTCGGGCGTCAGATCGGAGGCGACTTCCATCGCATCCATGCCCGCCTTGCCGAGGTCCCCGAACGCGGCGCCCCAATGACCATGCACCGCATCCTTGCCAGCCTGGACGGTATCCTTGATCATGCCTTCGGTACCGTTGACCACCTCGGCACCGACTTGATCGACGCTCGATTTCACATCGTTCTTGATGGTGTCGTAGCCTTTCTCGACCTTGCCCATCGCATGGTCCATGCCCTTGCTCAAATGCATGTTGGCGAGCGAATCGACAGTGGCCTGGCCCACAGCGGTACTGGCGTCGGCCACTGTGTTGAAGCCGTCCTGCGCGGTCTTGACTGTGTCGTCGAGCGCCTTCTGCCAATGCCCGTGAATGACGTCGCCGCCGGTCTTCGCGAGGTCCTTGCCGACCGTGCTGACATCTTTCCCCAGTTGCTGGCCGACCATCCCGACGCCGGTCTTGATACCTTCGCCCACTTTCTGCATGCCTTTTTCGGCCTTGCCCATCGCGCGGTCCATCTTCTTGCTCAGGTGCATGTGAGCGAGCGAATCGACGGTGGCCTGTTCGCCGGCCGTCCCGGCGTCGTAAGCGGTCTTGGCGAGGTCCTGCGTGGCCTGCATCGCTTGATTCAAGGCCTTTTGAATGTGGCCGTGAATCATGTCGTCCGCTGCCTGCAGGGTGTGCTCGGCGACATGCGCGACGTCTTTGCCGATGGCCTTGCCCACGTCCTCCACGCCCTTGACCACGCCTTCGCCGACTTTGGCGATGTCCTTACCCGCTGTTTCGAGCCCGTGGCCGACGTCTTTCGCGACGTGCGCGATGTCGTGCCCCAGATGCTCGAAGCCGTGCTTGATCTTCGAAAAAATGCTCATGGCAAATCCTTCCGAACGGTGCCTGTGAAATGTGAAAAGCCGGCGTTGCGCCGGCCTCTTCTACGAGGGATCAGATGCCGCTCGCGCCCGACGCCTTTTGCTGCTGCATGATCTGCTGCAGCATCTGGGTGATTTCGCCGAGCATTTGGAGCTCCTGGTTCGTCCCGTCGCCGTTCCCGTTTCCGTTTCCGTTTCCGCCCGATTGACCGCCTTGCGATTGCAGTTGCTGGAGCATCTGGGTGATTTCGGCAAGCATCGACTCGATCGATTGCGGCTGGTTGCCCCCGCCTGCGTCCGAGGGTCCGCCGGCACCGGAGGGGCCGCCTGCGTCGGAAGGACCGCCGGCACCGGAAGGACCGCCCGCGCCCGACGGGCCGCCGGCATCGCCGCCGCCCGCGCCGCCCGCGCCGCCCGCGCCGCTACCACCGCCAGCGCCGCCAGCACCGCCACCGCCACCGCCACCGCCACCTGCGCCGCCGGCTCCATCGATCATCTGTTTCAGCATGCTCAGGATTTCGCCGAGGATCTGCATCATCTGGTCGTTGTTCTGACCGTTGCCCGACTGGCCGTTCTGCGATTGGAGCTGTTGCAGCATCGAGAGAATCTGCTGAAGCATCGAGTCGAGCGACGTCGACGGGTCACCGTTCGCCGCATTCGACGGGCCGCCCGCATCGGAGGGGCCGCCTGCGCCCGAGGGTCCGCCTCCGCCCGGTGCTCCGCCGCCGGCGCCCGAGGGGCCGCCCGCGCCGGTCGGTGCGCCACCGCCGCCCGCATCGGGTGACGAGTTGCCGCCGCCGCCCTTCGTATCCATGCCGGTTTGCGCGTTCTGCTTTTGAATGGCCTGCTGCAGCAGGTCCTCGATCATCTGCAGCACTTCCGCCAGGATTTGTTCGAGTTGCTGAACCTTGTTGCCGCCCGAGCCCATCGGGCTGGCGAAGTCGAGTGAATTGATGCCCGAGCCGAATGAATTGTCGATCGATACGCTCATGAGTCACCTCGTGGTCATGAATGGTGAATGCGCACTGCCTGCCGGCAATGCGAGGGGTGTTTCGCCGCGCGACGAAGCGCCCGCCCGGGTTCCGGCTCGGAACACGAGGGCACGGCGCATCGCTCGGAATCGACGATACCCGGCTGCCGGCCGTCCGCTTGCGGATAGCGGCGAACTCCACTGGACCTCGGCGAAACGAATCGAACGAACGAGATTCGGTACGAGCGCAGCGATGAAGCATGCCGGCAAGCGCCGATGCACGACATCGATCGTCGGTATCGACGATCGATGCGGTAACGAGCAGCGGAAGGAAAAAAGGCGGAAAGCCGTGCTCTTAGAACTCGGCCACTTTCATGGCCGAGAGCAGACGGCGGCCAGGCAGTTCCGATGAGCCGGAAGCGGGGGTTTTGCCATCGGAATGCGTGGGTATCGGCTCCTCGTCCGGCGCGTCGGACGCCGAGAGATCGAGCTTGTAGCCGAGCGCGTAGACCGTCTTCAGGTTGGCACCCGTGCAGCCCGAGAGCCTCAGTTTCCTGCGCAGTTTGTAGACGTGCTGTTCGATCGAACGACCCGCGACGTCCTCACAGGCACCCCAGACGCTGCTTGCAATCTGCGCACGGCTCAGAAACTTGCCGGGGCTCGAAAAGAAGAGCCAGGCCATGGCGAACTCGCGCGGCGTCAGCGGAATATCTTCGCCATCGATCGTGAGCGTGCCGACGTCGCGACGCAACGTATAGGGCCCCACGGAAATCACGTCGTCGACGCGTTCCTGAGTCCGGCGGCTCAGGGCCACGTGCACACGCAGCCGCACTTGCTCGAGATCGAAACGGCTGGCGACGTCGGTTGCGCCGGCATTGATCCATCGCAGCATCGCCGACCAGTTGGAGAATGGTGTCAGCACGATGACCGGCGTGCACAAGTCGGCATTGCAGTTGCGCCAGGACAGCAGCGAATTGACGAGCATAGAGTTGTTCTTCGCATCGATCAGCACGGCGTCGAATGCCGTCGTGCGCATTGCGCGAAAGAGCGGCAGCTCGGCGCTGAACGGCTCGACGGCAATCGCCTCGTCGGCGAAACAGTCGGCCAGGCTGGCCGTGAGCTGGGGGTCCTCGGTTACAAGAGCGAATCGCACTTTATCCTCCTTTCAGCGCGCTTCGTCGACGAAGCGTTTCGTGTAATAACGGCGCCGCCACTGCGCCCTGCGGCATCGGCATAGTTCGACCGGACGGTGAACATACTGCTCTCTCATGACAGATGTTTCGTTTATAAGACGCTCGCTTGTTGTTGCGGTGTCACCTCCAAGTAGGACGCGCTCCCGTCGCGCCCGGCTTCATGAATGAAGTCTTGTTGTCCGTTAGTGCCGGCTGTCGGGAACTCGGATGCGTCAGGTTCATGCCCGTTGTGCGGCTCTCCAAAGTGTGCGTGCCGAACTCCTTACCCCGCGAAACGGCTGGCCGTAAAGGATTCCAGCGGCCCCTGGGGAGTCTCGATCAGGAAATCCCTACAGATGAATCCGTCTTTCCCGATCTGAATCCTGTGAGCGTTGACGGCAAAGTGAGGCCTGCATCGGCTTTCGATATCCGAAACGTCGCAACCTTTTTCATGCTGGCGGGTACCTACAGTGAAATATCGAACTGGGTGGATTCTGAACCGCATGTTGCCGATCGTGGAGATTTCGGTCGGGCGGCCGAAGGCGGCGGCCTCGCGCAGCAACGACGCCGACGACGTCGCGTTGCTCGCGCGCATCGCCACCTGCGACAAGGCCGCGCTGGCCTTGCTCTACCGCGAGTACCACTGCCGGCTCGTTCGTTTCCTCGCGCGCTTCACGCGGCGGGAGGACCTGATCGAGGAGGTCGTCAACGATACGTTCCTCGTCGTCTGGCAAAAGGCTCACGAGTTCAGGGCGCACTCGCGTGTCTCGACCTGGCTCATGGGCATTGCCTATCGTGTGACGCTCAAGGCGCTGCGACAAGGCGTGCTGCCCACCGAATCGTTGGAGGGCGAGCATGATGCGCTGGCGGGCGAGCCCGGTGTCGATCACGAGTTGATCGACTGGCTCAACAAGGGTTTGACGAGGCTCACGCCCGAGCAGCGCCTCGTGATGGAAATGGCTTACGTGATGGGATATTCGCTCGATGAGATCGCCGATATGACGGGCTCGCCAGTCAGTACGGTGAAGGCCCGGATGTTTCATGCCCGTGTGAAGTTGCGCAATGTCATGCCGGCGTTGGCCGGTTTTGCCGAGGAAGACCAGTGAAAAATACATCGACCGACGACGGTTGCGAGCGTACTCACCTGCGCGTGTGGGACTTGCTGCCCTGGGTCGTCAACGGCACCGCTTCCGAGTCCGTTCGACGCGAGGTCGACGAACATCTGCGCGAGTGTGTCCATTGTCGCGAGGAACTCGTTCGTCAACGGCGTGTGCATGCGGGCATGAATGCGGGCGGCGGTGTCGAGCTGCCCGTCGAGCGCGGGCTCGACCGGTTGATGCGAAAAGTCGAGGCGCGGGACGAGCCCGCTGTCCGCCATGTTGCCGCCGCGGCCGGCGGCGCGGCCCGCAGCCGCTGGGCCTGGGTTGCCTGCGGTCTGGCCGCCATGGTGCTGCTCGAAGCGGGCGGGTTCCTCGCGCTTGGCGTCTCCCATCAGAGCGCCGCCTACCGCACGCTGTCATCGCCCGATGCCACGTTGCCACAGGCATCGATCCGGCTCGTCGTCGACGCATCGATGAGCGTCGGCGAACTCCAGGCGCTGCTCGTGCCCCGCGATCTGCAGATCGTCGGCGGCCCGAACGAGGATGGCGTCTACTCGCTGGGCACGCTCGGCCAAGGCCACGACATCGAAAAGGACATCGCGGCATTGCGCGCGGCGCGCGGCGTGCGTTTCGTCGAGCCCGTCGACGGAGTGCGCAACGCTCAGTGACGAGCGGGCGTTTCGTCAGACCGATGAATCGGTTGCGATGCGGCGGGACGTTTACAATAGGGACCGGGTTTGGGCTGCTTCCAAACTCCCGGCAATCGTGCGATGCTCAGCGTCGTGCGGCCCATGCCGGCATGGCCTCTGGCCCGCTGACGGTCGCCAGCGCGCTCCATCTGTCCCACATATTGAACGGAAAGTCTCGCTGTGCCGCTGAGGACTGCCAAGACGCTTCTCTCGCGCCTACGGCGCCATGCCGAGGCGACGCCGGGCACGCGGCTTTCGTGTCGCGCTGTCGTCACTGCGGCGGCGCTCGTGCTGCCCGCTTTGTTCGCGCCCCTTGCGCGCGCCGAGCACTTCGACATCGTCTATCCGCGTCTCACGGTCATCGACGATCCGCGCGCGCTGTTCGCGAAAGCCGTGCTCGATCTTGCGATGCGCGAGGCGCATGCCGATTACACGATTCGCCCCTCGATCGACGTGATGCAGCGCGAGCGGGCATTGCGCGAGCTGGCGGCGGGGCGCTCGATCAATCTGGCGTGGGTCAGCATGTCGGCGAGCGACGAAGCGATGCTGCGACCGGTGCGCATACCGATCTATCGCGGCTTGATCGGCTATCGTGTCCTGCTGATTCGCAAGGACCGCCAGGCCGAGTTCGACAAGATCGATTCGCTCGCTCAACTAAAGACGTTGACGGGCGGGCAGGGCTTCGGGTGGGTCGATACGGGCATTCTGCGCGATGCCGGCTTGAATATCGAAACGTCGACCTACGATTCGCTGTTTCCGATGACGGAGGCGGGCCGCATCGATTATTTCCCGCGCGGTGTCGTCGAAGCGTGGACCGAATTGGCGGCACGTGGGGCAGCCAATCCCGATCTCGTCGTCGAACGTCATCTGTTGCTCGCTTATCGCTCGGATTTCATTTTCTATACGAGCAAGCACGACGATGCGCTCGCCAGCACGATCGAGACGGGCTTGCGCGCGGCCTATCGCGATGGTTCATACAAACGGCTGTTCGATTCGCAGCCCGAAATCCGATCCGCGCTGGAGCGCGCCGAACTCGCCCGCCGTACAGTCATCCATCTCGACAATCGGTATTTGTCGGACGCGGACCGCGAGATTCCGGGCGAATACTGGATGGTTAACTGAGCCGCCGCTGGCATGAAAGCAGGGTTTTTCTGAAGTCGATATGAATCTCAACGCGTCAATTCTCGGGTGGCGCCCCCTCGATCGCGTGCGCGGCAGTGTCGTCGTGCGGTTGTTCGTCATCGTATTCGTGTTCAGTTGCGTCGTCACGCTCGCGCTGACCGCCGCGCAGCTTTGCCGCGATTACCGGCTCGGTGTCGAGCGCGTGCAAGGCCGCCTCTCCGAGGCGGACCGCATCTATCGCGACAGTCTCGCAGAAGCGTTGTGGCGACTCGACCGGTCGCAACTGAACCTCGAACTCGAGGGCATGCTTAGGCTCGACGACATCAGTGCGGTCCAGGTGCGCGAGGCCGGGGCCGATCCGTTGATCGTGTCGGCCGGCCATTCCGTCGGCGCGGCGGCGACGCTTGCGCGGGACTATCCGATCTTGCGCAGGGGGCAGGATGGGGCGCAACGGCAGATCGGCACGCTGCATGTCGAGGCGACGCTCGCTGGCCTTTATCGTTCGCTCGCGCGAACGGCGGCGCTGATTCTCGTGAACCAGGCGGCCAGTACGTTTCTCGTCGCGCTTTTCATCACGTGGCTGCTCAACCGCCTCGTGACGCGACATCTGGCGGCGATCGCCCGGGCCGTTGCCCGCTACGATTATCGTGAGCTGCCGGTGCCGTTGATACTCGAGCGTGGCAAGCGCACGGTACCGGACGAACTCGACCGCGTCGTACTGGCCATCAATGCCATGGCGCTGCGGGTCTACGGCGCGTATCTCGACGAGCGCGACGCCGCGGCCGAGCGCGAGGCAAGGCACGCGGCCGAAGCTGCGAACAGCGCCAAGAGCGCGTTTCTCGCCAGCATGAGTCACGAACTGCGCACGCCGCTGAACGGCATTCTCGGCTACGCGCAGATTCTTCGCCGCGACGGCTCGCTCGGCGTGACGCAACGCGAGGCCGTCGGCGTCATTCAGCGTTGCGGCGAGCAATTGCTGGCATTGATTCACGATGTGCTCGACTTCGCGATGATCGAAGCGGGCCGCATGCGTGTGGAAGTCGCCGACGTTCCGTTGGTGGCGGCTGTCAGCGCGATCAGGGAAGTGATCGTGGTCAAGGCGGCCGACAAGGGGCTCCGATTCGTCTGCCACATCGAGCCCGATGTGCCCTTCGGTGTGCGCGCTGACGAGCGCCGTCTGCGGCAGGTGCTGTTGAACCTGTTGACGAACGCGGTCAAGTTCACCGCGCATGGGACGGTCGAGCTGCGCGTGCGGCGCGGCACCGCGGGTGGGGCCAGCTTCGAGGTGCGCGACACGGGTTGTGGCGTCGGCGCCGACGAGCTGGAGCGCATTTTCCTGCCGTTCGAGCAAGGGCGGCACAAGAGCGGCCGCGATGGCGGCATGGGGCTCGGGCTCGCGATCAGCCAGCAGTTCGTACGCGCGATGGGCGGCGAGATCGTCGCCGAGAGCGAACTCGGTCGGGGCAGTGTCTTCCGCTTCGAGCTGCCTGCCGCGATCCAGGCGGGTACGCACGCGATCGCGTGCGAGATCGAGCGGGTCGCAACCGGCTATACCGGGGCGCGCCGCACCGTGCTCGTGCTCGACGATATCGCAGTCAACCGCGCGATCGTATCCGATCTGCTCGGCAGTCTCGGCTTCGAGGTGATCGCCCTCGAGAGGGCCGCCGACGGCCTCGCCGCGCTGATGCAATCGAAAGGGCGCGGCAGCCCCGTTTCACTGGTATTGACCGATATCGTGATGCCTGGCATGAGTGGGCTCGAATTCATCGAGCGCGTGCGCGCATTGCGGGAATACCGCAGTGTGCCGATCGTGGCGCTCTCGGCCAGCTCCTCGGCCGCGGATGTCGAAAAAACGCTCGCGGCCGGTGCCAATGCGTTTTTACCGAAGCCGGTCGACTTCGAACGATTGCAGGCGGAAATGGCGGTGCTGCTGGGACTCGAGTGGACTTATTCATCGCAGCCCGCGCGGCACGCGGTTGATCTCGGGCAACTCGCGACCGTCCTGCTGCCGACGCCGCCGGCGGAGTCGATGCGCGAGCTGCATGAGCTTGCGCGCATGGGCGATATGCGGGCCGTGCGCGGCTGGGCGGACGCGCTGAGCGCGCGCGATACCCGCTACGCGCCGCTCGCTTCGGCGTTGCGCGCGCTTGCGCGCGGCTATCAATCGAAGGCGCTGCTCGCGTTCGTCGAGCGGCATCTGCACGCGGGAGGCGCGCCTTGAATCAGTTTGCCGATCTCCAGCCGCGCACCGCGACCGTGCTGATCGTCGACGATAACCCCGCCAACCTGGGCGTGGTGGTCGACGCGCTCGGCGAGCGCGGCTTTCGCGTGCTGATCGCGCTCGACAGTGCGGAAGCGATCGAGCGCGCGCGATTCTCCCAGCCCGAGCTGATCCTGCTCGATGTCAATATGCCGGGCATAAACGGCTTCGACACCTGCCGGCGATTGAAGGCGGACGCACCCACACGCGACATCCCCGTCATCTTCATGACGGTCGCCGATGGCCTGGGGGATATGGTCGAAGGCTTTCTGGCGGGCGGTGTCGACTATGTGACGAAGCCCGTGCGTATCGACGAAGTCGTCGCCCGAATGAACGTGCATCTGGCCATGCGCGAAATGCAGATGACGCTCGTCAGGCAGAATCGGCAACTGCAGGAGGAAGTGAGGGTCAGGCAGAAAGCCGAGTTCAAGCTTTCGCGCATTCGCGACGAGCTCGAATTGCGCGTGGCGCGCCGTACCGAGCAACTCGCGCGTGCAAACGACGATCTGCGCGCCGAAATCGAGGAGCGCAAGCGTGCTCAGGCGCGGCTGAAGGTCAGCGAGGCGCGCTTGCGCGAGATCGTCGAGGCAAGCCCGGTGCCGCTTTGCATCGGCTCGCTCGCCGAACCGCGCGTGTTGTATGCGAACGAGCAGTGGCGGCAATTGTTGGGCGTGAGCGAGAGCGAGCAGAGCCATGTCGACTGCAACCAGCTCTATGCCGAAGAAAGCGGTCGACGCAGAATCATCGAGCGTGCGAGGATCGGGGGGATGTCGTGCGACACCGACGTGCTTCTGCGCCGGCTCGACGGCACCACGTTCTGGGGCGCCATGACGGCCCGGCTCGCGACGTTCCAAGACGAGCCTGCGATGTATATCGGCATACGCGATATGACCGAGCGCAGGCGCATCGAGCAGGCGTTGCTCGAATCGCGCGAGCAGTTGCGTCAACTGAGCGCCTATATGGAGGCGATACGTGAAGAAGAGCGCAAGCGGATCGCACTCGAGATTCATGACGAACTCGGCCAATTGCTGACGGCTTTGAAGATGGACGTATCATTGCTCAGAATGCGATTGAGTGGGGCGCCCGATCTGCTGCAGAAGGTGAACGGCATGCGCGATCTGGTCGAGCAGACCATCCTGATGGTGCGCAATGTCGCGAATCACCTGCGGCCCGCGGCGTTGAATTTCGGTCTCGTTTCGGCGCTCGAATGGCTGGCCGACGATTTTGGCAAGCGCACGGGCATCCCGTGCCAGCTCGTCCTCAATGCCGGCGAGCCCGAGCTCGACGACGCGCATGCGACGGCGCTTTTCCGGGTCGTCCAGGAATCGATGACGAATATCGCGCGTCACGCGCGCGCCACGCGCGTCTACGTCACGATGATGCGCGACGCACGTGGGCTCGTCCTGAACGTCAGCGACAATGGCTGCGGTTTCGATCCGGCCGCCGCCGGCACGCGTGATTCCTATGGACTGCTGGGCATGAGCGAACGTGCGCGGCTGATAGGGGCTTCATTGCAGATTGACAGCGTCCCCGGTTCGGGCACAGTGGTGTCGATCAGTATTCCTGTAGAGAATGGAAGAGAAGATGATCAAGATTCTGATCGCGGATGATCATGCCGTAGTCCGCAGCGGCTTGAAACAGATCATGGCGACGGCCACAGACGTGACGGTGGTCGACGAAGCCGCGAGCGGGGCCGACGTGCTCAGTAAGCTGCGAGGCCGTGAGGTGGACTTGCTGATGCTCGACATCACGATGCCGGGTATCAGCGGCGTGGACCTGATTCGCCGAGTTCATGGCGAATATCCGGATATGCCGATTCTGATTCTGAGCATCCACAACGAAGCGCAGGTCGTCTCGAGGGCTTTGCGCGCGGGCGCGAGCGGTTACGTCACGAAGGATAGCGATCCCGAAGTGCTGCTGGCGGCGATTCGGAAGCTTGCAACAGGCGGGCGCTTCATCGATCCGACGCTCGTCGATGCGGTCGTGTTCGAACGCCATTCGAGCGACGTGCCGCCGCACGAGATCCTTTCCGATCGGGAATTCGAGGTGCTGCGTCTGCTCGCGAGCGGGCGCAGCATCAACGAGATCGCCGAGGCCTTTTCGCTGAGCGCCAAAACGATCAGCACGCATAAGCGGCGTTTGATGCAGAAACTCGGCGTGAGTAACAACGCGGAGTTGTTCCGCTATTCGATTCGTCATGGGCTCGCGGCGCAGTAACTGCGGCATCGGCGGTCGATCGATGGCCGCTGGTCACCCTCGACGCTGACTCATTCCCGTCCCGGTTTATTCGATCTGGCGCGCCGGGTTGGGCCGTCGTTCGTTTTGGCGTTCGCATCGAACCGGACGCGCCGCCCGGCCACCGTCCAACGGCGCGAATCGGCGCCGACGACGGCCGCCGTCGTTCCGGCGAACGAATCCTGCCGGTCAAGGGACGGCGCACGAAGCGTCGAATCCTGCGTGGCACCGATGCGGCGCGGTGTGGGTTGCGTCGATGCGGCTGCCCGCCTGAGCGCGCCGATCGTTCGGGGGTCGGTCGGCATGTCGGCCAACCACGCTTCGAGCCGGCTGCTTACGGGTTCCGCGTCCGCGAGCAACGTCGCTTGCGTCAGCGATGCCGACGCGAGCGGTTGCTCGCTCGACGATGTCGACGTGTCCGAGTCTTCGCCGGCGATGTGCTCTTCGCCGATGTCGACCGCCATATGAACGGCCTGAAAGTGATTGCCGAACATGACGATGCCGACGGGATCGGTTCCTAGCCGCGACGCTTGAAAGCGAACAGGACCGTCGATGCTGGGCATGATCAGTTGCAGATTCATACTGGCGCCGTAATCTCGGTTGATCCGCTGCATCAAAGCCGCAATCGCCGGCTCGTCGTCGTAGAGCATGCGGTCGCCCCGTTCGATCTCCGGATACTCGCGCGCCATCGCTTCGCGGTAACGCGATGCCTGAGCCGCGAGCAGCGGCTCTGACTGTGCATCATAGCGACCCGTCGCATGCTGAAGCAGCGAAATGATCAGGCAGTCCATCGAGGCGTGACCGCTGTTCTCCGCGGCGTGAATCCCGTGCTGCGCGAACCATCGCAGCGTCTCGTCGCGCCCCGTGCCCATCATCATGTCGCGCTGCCGTTCGAGTTCGAGCGGTTCATGGCGCTCGGCTACCGGTATCGCTGCCTGCTCGGGACGAGGCACGAACACGTTCTCCGGGCGCGCCGCGGGCATGTCCGGATGCGTGGCGCGTGCGCTGCCGCCGAGCTCCGGGATGGCGCGCAGTGCGAGCGCGGCGGCCTGCGCATCGAACGAGCCTGCCAGCCCGTGCGCATCCGCGCCGGCCGAAGCGATGAAGTCGTTCGCTGGGGGCGGCATCTCCGATTCGACTCGTTCCACAACCGTTTCGCTCGCGTGCCGCACGTCCGGCGGGGGCAGCGCCTCGGATGGCGGCGGCTGGATCGCGAGGCTCGTCAGCCGTTCGCGTACGCCGGGGCTCAGGCTTTTGCCGAGATCGGCCGCCTTGCGCGTTTTCGATAATGGAACTTGTGCCACTGCCTGAGCGATGGGCGTGGCGACGGAGATAGCAAGACTATCGGCGAGCATCGCCATTTGACGCGTTCTGAACTTTGCCTGGGTCGCAAGCGGTGCGTGTCGATAGCGCCAGTTGTAATACGAGGTCGTGCCGCTCAGCTTGCCCGAGCTGAGCTTCGCCCCGCCGACCGAAACCGTGATTTCGTCGGGGATGTCCCGCGCTGCCTCGATGCTCGCGAGCAACCGATCGAGCGACGCGTCGCTGTGTCGATCGCCTAGATCGACGAGCATGGCATTCGTGGCCGGCAAGTCGAGCTTCGTCACGACGGGTTCGCCGTCTCTTGCGAGCGTCTTGACGAGCTTGGCCATGCTGGTCTTCTGGAACCGCGCGCGTTCACCCGCGGAATAGGGCGCGGTAACGGGCGCGGTGCCTTGCGCCACTAGACGCGCGTCGTTCTGATCGCCGAACGCCGGCTTTTGACGAACCCCGTGACTGGCCAACTCGGCCTTGTGAATATTGAGCCCGAGGCTCGCCGCCGAGCCGGAGATATTGACCGCGGCGGCCAAGGCGGCCGGTCCGGCGTTCGTCACCGTATAGCGTTCGCGCTCGCCGATCGCCATTGATTTGGCGAGCTTCGTCGCATCGACCTGCTTGCGCGCGTCGGTGCTGAACAGCGCGCGGGCATCGGCGTTTTCGATGGCTGCGAGCGCCTGCGCTGCCGCTCGTAGGGTGTTGTGCTGCTGAACCGGATCGGTCTCGGCAACGGCTGCTTTCATCCGCGACTGCGCGAGTTCGAAATGAATCCAGTCACGCAGGCAGGCCTTGACCTCGGCGCGACGGCCGGCATGCAATGTCTTGCGCGCCGAGGTCCTGCGCCGCGAGTCGCGGGCGCCGGTCCGTTGCGCGTCGGTGTTGAAATCATGCAGCGACGCGATCGACTCGCTCACGCGGCCCAACAACAGCCGTCCCATGCTGTCGAAGCGCATGCGATCGGGCGTTTTCCACGCATCCGATACGGTCGACGTTTTGAATTGACTCGCGTGTGTTTGAGCGAACGCGTTTTCGAGCGCTTTCACGGCGGTTTCGTCCGTGCCCGCATTCGCGATCTCGCGACGTAGTGTCGCGTAGTCGGTCCAGTTCTTGACCGGGTCGAGATCGTTTTTCGTCGAATCGCGCCGCGCGATCTCTTCAAGTGTGGCGATAAGTTTGGCCTTGGCCTGCTTGCGCACCTGGGGATTGTTCGTGACACGTTTTTCGGCGATATAGGTGCGATAGGCTTCGGCGCGTTCGGTTTGCTGCTTGGCGGCGTTGCCGGCAAGCAGGTCCGTCGACTTGGCAAGCGCCACGATCGCGCGTTTCGCTTTGGCTTCGCCGTCCTTGCTTGGACCCGAGCCGAGTTGGTAGCCGACATAAAGCGCGGCCACGAGCGCGACAGCGCCCGCCGTCGCGCCGGCGGTGGCGGCAAACGACGAGATGACGACGGGCGTGAGGATGCCGAGCAGCGTCGCCGTATAGGTCGCCGCTCCGGACGCGACACTGACGCCGAATGCACGCTTGTTACCGTGATACTCGATCTTTGCGCTTTCGGCCGCGGTTTTGTAATCGGATTTCAGCTCCATGCGCATGCAAAACCGCGCATAAGCGACGCTGAGCGCGGTGCCGGCGGCGCGCATGTCCCGATCGGCTTGCTCGCGCTCTTGCGGCGTGGCATTCGGATTCGCCAGCCGGGTACGTGCGTCGTCGAGATCGGCTTGCGCACGCTCCATTTTCCGTACTGCGTTGCCGATTTTGCGCAGTTCCAACGCGAGGCGTGCCGATGCGCGCATGACGTTCGGACCTGTCTTCGCGCTCGGCGTCGCGTCGGCCTTGCCAAGCGGCATGATTTCCTCGGTACCCGAATTCCGGAACCGGATGTTGGCCGAATCGAATGCCAACTGCGTCGAAAGCAACGTCAACAGCAATTGCACGCCGGATAGTGCCGTCTTCGCCGGCAGATGGGCGGACGCCGCCAACTGCGCGGCGCTTACCGCCCCGTTGACGGTCGAGGAGACGGTCAGGTGCTGACGATGCAACGCACCCGTACCGGTCTTCTTGAAGCTGTCGATGACCGCGTCGGAATCGTCGAGCCCTACCGTTTGAAGGAACGTCGCAATCATCTCGCGGTAATAGTCCTCGTCCTTCGATCCCTCCGGCAACAAGCGCCGATCTCTCATCTCCGCGGGGATCGAATCCGGCCGTGCGCGCTCGAAGTTCAAGGCCGTCAAGCGAGCCAGTCCGACGATCGACGGCTGCTTGCGCTGCGCTTCGGCCCAGCGCTCGCAGATGCCAAGCGTCGTCGTCTCGTCCCAGCGCTCGACGCTGACAGCCGGTTCGAACGGAACCTTTTTCATGTCGAACAATTGTGCGAGGCGGCCCCGTACGCTGCCTCGCGCCGAGCGCGCGGCCGGTCTTTCCGGCTCTGGAGCACCGGCTTGCGGTGGCCGGACCTCCGCCGCGGGAGAGGCAGTTGGAGACGTGGCTAACGGGAGAATGCGGCTCAAGGCGGATTTCATGGTGGGCGATGCCGGCGGGAGGATTCGCAACCGATGCTAGGAAAGTGTTGTTGCAATTCCGGTAGCCGCGGCGAAACGTCGTGCCCGACAGCGAAATCGATGTTCAGCGTGCGACGTTCAACGGTGCGCGGAAATAGCGCCACCAACCCCGCGCCATGCGGACGAGCGAGGGCATGCTGCCGAACACGAACCGGGCGGCATCGATCGATGCGGCGCGCCGGCTCAGCGCACCCGAGCGGATATCGCAGCGGCACAACGCGAACGTGTAGCGCAACTGGTCGACGAGAAGATATCCGGTAGCGAGGAGCAAGGCCAATCTCAGCGTCCCTCGGCGCAGTCCCGCGCGCGCCGCGACATCGATAGCCACATCGCGATGCCCGAGTTCCTCGCGCGCATGCCAGCGCCAGAGCCTCGTTGCGTGCGATTGCCCATCGATCAGCAAGGTGCCGTGAGAGACGACCTCTTCCGAGAGTACGGCGGTCAAGTGCTCGAAAGCGGCGACGAGCGCTATCTTCATCGGAAAATCGAGCTGCTCGAGCTCAGCCGTCACGCGGTTTGCCCGATCGGCGACGGCTCGCGCGTCTGGCAGGCCCGCAATCAGCGCATCGTTATAACGTACATGCGCTTGCCGATGCACGCGCTCTTCGCGAACGAAACGCTCGACTTCGCTGCGCAGCTTGGTGTCGATAGGCGCGGAACAACGAGTACGCCATGCTTCGAGCGTGTCGATAAGAAACGCCTCGCCGGCGGGGAGGATCAACGAAAGCGCATCGAAGAACCGGCTGCGCACGAGCGTGCCGTTCCAAAACAGCGGTTTGGCACGGTGGGCGGGAGCAGTGTGAATCGACGTCATGCCCGGCGCTCCGATTGTGCGCGAATCGCCACCTTCGCGTTCGCGTTCGCGCGCGAGCCTCGATCCGTCAGCCACAACCTCGGGCCGTTCGTCAGCCAACGGCGCACGAACGCGATATAGCCGATTGGCGCGGCGGAGGGATCCGTTTCGATTCGACGCGCCAGTTCGAACCATCGCAAGGCAGGTTCGCAGTGGTGCATCCGGTGCAGCGAACGGTGCAGCAAGACCCAGCCGAGGCCGAACGGAAGCGCGATGTCGTTCGCGACCGAGCCCTGCGGGCGCCGACACGAGGCGGGAGCAATCGCCACGCCATAGTGCTCGGCCTGCGTCAAGATGAAATCGAACCATGACGACAGTGCGAGCGGAATCAGATAAGCGACAGCGACCGTGCGTGGCGCGTGGAGCAGCCCGACGGCAATCGATAGTGCAAATACGATCAGCCAGACCAAGGCTGCGTTGCGCCGGGCGCGTTTGGCCCGCGGCACCATCGACCATCCGATTCGAGTCAGATGCCAGGCGACCCAGGGCACCTCGAGCGGGGCCAACAGCCAGATCCAGCGCGTGTGCCAGCTTCGAGCATAGAGCGGCCCTTCGGGATCCGCCTCGGTGCAGGGCACGGGATGGTGTGCGAGATGAAAGTAACGGAAAGCAAAAAAGTTCTGTCCGACGAGTGCCGCGCAAGCGGTGCCAATCGCATCGCTCACATTGCGATTACCGATGAACGTCCCATGCGCGCACAGATGCTTGGCTTCTTGACATCCGGTAAGAAGGAGCGCTTGAAGCAGCATCAGCGGCGCGAGAAACCTCGGGTTGGTGCAGATCGAAATCAGAATTGTATTGATGAGAACGGACGACAAAAACAATACGCTGGGCCAATCGCTGTACACGCGCGGCTGGACGCGTCCGATCGTGGAGTTCGCGGTGGATCGAGTCATAGCAATGCGGCGAGCGGGTGGGCGATGCGTTGTATCGTAGGCAGCGCAAGCGCAGACCAAACTGGGCGCAGTATCGACAAAGGAACCGTTCCTCGCAGGAGGACCCCGTAATCGAGCGAGCGCTCATGCGGGAAATAGTCCCGCTTGATCGACACGATTCTGTCGAAGCCACGCGAGGCGTAGTAGCGCAACTGCGGATCGAGGGGCAGGCCGCGGCGCCGGGCATGGACGTAGTCTTCGACGCGCCCTTCGGGATGAGCCGCCATCCAGTCGCGCAAACCGGGCACAGGAGAGCCGAGATAGAGGTACCGCCAGCCGCGCTTGAGCGCGTAGGGCCAAAAAAATTTCAGCAATGCTTTCACACCGGCTTGATCGCGGCTCGTGAGGCTGATGCCGAAAAGCGTCGTGCTTGTGGCAGGGGACGGCAGTAACGTGCAGTCTTCCCAGGTCGTGACGCAGCGATGGAAGTCGTCGGCGACGGGCCGCATGAACAGCGAGGCGAGTAGTCGGCCGGATCGCGAGCAAAAGGCGCCGACGGCCAGATCGGGATGCGCGTCGATTCGCGCCTGGAGTCGTGCGCGCGACGCCGCCTGCACATCGGTCCACTTTTCCAGCTCCAACTCCAGGAGTGCGGGTAAGTCGCGATCGGTCAAAAAACGAGCGTACACACGCTCATCGGATAAAGGGCGAATTGCAATCTGCGAGAGAAAACGAAATATCTGATCCATAAATTTTCTTTGTAGCGAATATTCGAAAAGTTTGTACGTTTCATGCAATCGAATTAACGCTATTTCGCAGAATGTCTATGTCATGGTCGTGACAGGAAACGGTCGATGCCATGGCGAACGACGTCATGGCGCTACGACCGCGGAATGCTCGCGATGCGTTTTAGTAAGTTTTTATTCGCTAAGTTGCGCAGTCAGCCGATCAATGGGCATTGAGCGTATCGCGCGGACGGTGTATAAACATCGGTGTCATAGGAGATGCGATGACGTCCGCTGCACCGCCCCTTTCCCGCATTCACCACGTTGCGATTATTTGCTCGGACTATGAGCGTTCGAAGCGCTTTTACGCGCAGACGTTGGGTTTGCGCGTCATTCGCGAAACGTGGCGAGCGGAACGCCGTTCGTGGAAACTCGATCTCGCGGTTGGCGAGCATGGTCAGATCGAATTGTTTTCGTTTCCAGACGCTCCGCCGAGGCCGTCGTATCCTGAGGCGCGGGGATTGCGCCATCTCGCGTTTGCGACGGACGATCTCGATGCGTGCGTCTCGTCGCTCACCGCGGCGGGTGTAGCGGTGGAGCCGGTCAGGCTCGACGAGCTGACCGGCAAGCGCTTCGTGTTCTTCAGCGACCCAGACGGGTTGCCGCTCGAACTTTACGAAGCCTAGATCAGCGGTGGGCTGCCGATCGTTCGTACTCCTGCGTATCGAGCAATACACCGCCCGCGGCGGCGAAGAGCACGATCATGATCGTGCCGACGATCCACGAGAAGTACCACGCGCCATAATTGCCCACGATGACACCGATTACGATCGCCGCGACGACAGCGGCCAGCATCACGGCGAATTGCAAAAACGTCTTCATGATTACCCCATTAATAAGCGTGCGGATCGGCTTCGACACGTTCTGCCTTGACCTTGCCGCGCATGATGTAAAAAGCCCAACTGGTATAGGCGAGAATGGCCGGGACGAAAATAGCGGCCCAGCCCGCCATCCAGATCAGCGTATGTCGGCTCGACACCGAGTTCCATACCGTGAGGCTTTGCGACGGGTGGCTCGATGACGGCATGAGGAACGGAAACATGCTGACGCCGACCGTGCCGATGACGCCGATCCATGCGAGCGCGCCGCACCACCAGGCGAGTGTCGCGCGGTGCGCGCGCAGCGCGAAAAAGCCCAGCGTCATGCCGAAGTATGCGAGTGCCGGTACGAACCAAAGCGCCGGGACGGCGCGGTAGTTATCGAACCAGCCCGCGCTGACGAGGACCGCGGTTTGTTGCAGCGGGGTTTGCGCCAAGCCGGGCGCCGGCGCCTGTACGAGCCGATAGCCGTTCAGATGAATCGTCCACCATCCGCCGATCGTGAACAGCGTGAATGCGATCGCAATGCCGACCGTGGCCGCGCGGCGCGCACGTACTTGCAGCGGCCCGGGCTCCGAGCGTCCTGTGAGCATCGCGCCGCCCATATAGACGGCAAGCGAGAGCGAAAGAATGCCGCACATCACCGCGAACGGATTCAGCAGCGAGACGAAGCTGCCGGTGTAATGCGACGTGAGATCCCAGTCGAAATGAAAGGGCACGCCCCGCAGCATATTGCCGACACCAGCGCCGTAGACGATCATCGGCACCGTGCCACTCACGACGAGCGCCCAGTCCCACATGTTGCGCCAGGCCGCGGAAGGCAGTTTGCTGCGGTACTCGAAGCCGAGCGGCCGCAGGATCATCGTCCAGAGCAGCAACAGCATGACGATGTAAAGGCCCGAGAACGCAGTCGCATAGAGCAGCGGGAATGCGGCGAAAACCGCTCCGCCGCCGAGAATGAACCAGACCTGGTTGCCATCCCAGTGCGGCGCAATGATATTGAGCGCGATGCGCCGTTCAGTGTCGGTGCGCCCGACATAGCGCAACAGCGCGCCGACGCCCATGTCCATGCCCACCATGATGCCGAGCCCCATCAGCAGTACGCCGAGCACGAGCCACCAGAGCACCTTGAAGACAAGATAGAGTTCCATCTCGCAGTCCTTTTTTACAGTGCCGGCGCAGCGGTCGCGCCGGTTCGAGCCGTCGCCGGCTCCGTGATGGCGGGTGCGGTGTCGCTGCCGTGTGGCGCGTCAGGCCCTTGGCGGATCGCTCTCACCATCAGGAACGCCTCGATGACGATGAATATCGAATAGAGCAGCAAGAAGCCGGCGAGCGAAAAGATCATGTATCCGACGCTGTGACTGGACGCCGACATCCAGGTGGGTAACACCCCATAGACCGACCACGGCTGGCGTCCGACCTCGGCGGTGATCCAGCCGGTTTCGCACGCGATGAACGGAACCGGGATCATCCATGGCGCGAGCTTGAGAAACCGGCGCCGGCGATGCACATCCCCGCGCAACGACAAGATGACGGCGATCACGAAGTAGGCCAGCATCGCAAGACCGCAGGCCACCATGACGCGAAACGTCCAGAACATCAGGAATACGTTTGGCACCGTGTCTTTCGAGGCCTTCACGATATCGGCTTCGGTCGCTCGCTCGACGTCCTGGCCAGCCGCATAGCGCTTCACGAGAAACCCATAGCCGAGATCGGCCTTGTGTGCCTCGAACTGCGCGAGCGCCGCGGCGTTCGTCGGATCGGCGCTCAACACCTTCAGTGCGGCGACAGCCGGAATGCCGTTTCTGATCCGTTTCACCGCATCGGCTTCGATGCGGTCCACGCCCGGCACCGTCGTATCGAACGTGTGCGTGAGAAGCGGCGTGAGCACGTAAGGGATCTGCAGACTCCAGGCGTTGCGGCGCTCGCTGTTGAGCGGCCATGCCGCGACGTTGAAAGGCGCCGGTGCGGGCTCGGTCTGCCAGAGCGCTTCCATCGCCGCCAGCTTCGATGGCTGCGCATGGCCGCCCACGAAGCCCAGCGCATCGCCGAGCGTGATGACGCCGGCTACCGAAAGCACACCGAACAGACTGGCCATCCGAAACGAGCGCTTGGCGAGTTCCATGTGCCGGCCGCGCAGCATGTAGTAGGCGCTGATACCCGTCACGAAGATGGCGGCGGTTACATAGCCGGCAATGCTCGTATGGACGAACTTGGTTTGCGCATCTTCGCTGAAAATCAATGCGCTGAAGCTTTGCAGTTCCATGCGCATCGTCACGGGATTGAAGGCGGCCCCTTGGGGGTTTTGCATGAAACCGTTGGCCACCAGGATCCAGAGCGCCGAGAGATTCGAGCCGAGTGCGACGAGATAGGTGACGGCGAGATGCTTGCCTTTCGAAAGCCGCTCCCAGCCGAAGGCCATGAGGCCGACGAACGTCGATTCCATGAAGAACGCCATCAGTCCTTCGATGGCGAGCGGCGCGCCGAAGATATCGCCAACGAAGCCCGAGTAGAACGACCAGTTGGTGCCGAACTCGAACTCCATCGTGAGACCGGTCGCCACGCCGAGCGCGAAATTGATCAGAAAGAGCTTGCCCCAGAACTGCGTGATATCGCGATAGATCGGTTTTCCGGTGATGACATAGACGGTCTCCATGACCGCCAGAAGAAACGACAGCCCCAAGGTGAGCGGGACGAACAGAAAGTGATAGAGCGCGGTCGCGGCGAACTGGAGCCGCGAGAGCTCGACCACGGTATTGCTGATCATGTGAAGCTCCGGTAATAGGCGTTGCCGAATCGTGCGAATGGTGCGAATCGTGTGTCGGCAAAGACTGGGCACGAACGCGCGAACGCAACACGTTCGACTGTCGTTGATTTTAATTAAGCGCCGCTCGATTTCTTGCGGCATACCGTCGCAAGATCCACGCAATCATGGGCCTCAGCGCGCCTCGGCGCACCGAGCATCGTCTCGCGCGAGCGCGGTTCTGTTAAGGTGCATACCGGTTCGATTGCATCGTTCTTCGCATGGGTGCGACATCGTGCCGCGACGTTTTTATATGTTCGAGCTTCAAGAGCATGAGCCCCGATTCTCAGTTGAAAAAGACGTTGGATGCATGGCTTGCGCGGCGCGCGGATGGCATTCGTGCGCCGCTCAGGATGGCCGTCGCAATGGGACTGACGGCGGGATTCGCCGTGATCGCTCAGGCGGCGTTGTTGGCGTGGATCGTCGACGCCGTCATCCTCCGCGGCGCCGCGCTCGCGACAGTATGGCCGGCGCTGGCGGCGATACTGCCGGCGATCGGCTTGCGCTTCGTCGCCGTACAAGCGGCGCAGCGATATGCGTTCGCTGGCGCGGCGACCGTGCGCACCGCGTTGCGCGGGGAGCTCATTCGCAAGATTCAGGCGCTCGGTCCCTCATGGCTCGCGAACGAGTCGAGCGGTGCGTTATCGAGCCATCTGGTGACAGGGGTGGAAGCGCTCGAGGGCTACTATGCACGCTGGCTTCCGCAGCGCGCATTGAGCGCGCTTTTGCCGCTCGCGCTCGTCGTCGTGATATTTCCGCTCGACTGGGTATCGGGTCTCGTGCTCGTCTTGACCGCTCCGCTCATCCCGCTTTTCATGGTGATGCTCGGCAAGGATGCGGTGGCCGCGAACCAGCGCCAGTGGCGCCTGCTCGCGCGCTTGAGTGCACGCCTGCTCGACACGCTCGCGGGCCTTGCGACGCTCAAGCGTTTCAACGCCAGTCGACGTGAAGCGGAAATCGTCGCTCGCGTGTCCGAGTCGTATCGGCTCAGTACGATGCAGGTCTTGCGAGTCGCGTTTTTGTCCTCGGTGGCGCTCGAATTTCTGTCGACGGTCAGCATTGCGATCGTCGCCGTGCTGATCGGCTTCAATCTGCTCTATGCGAAGGTGCAATTCCAGCCCGTGTTCTTCGTATTGTTGCTCGCCCCCGAGTTTTATCTGCCGTTGCGTACGCTCGGCACGCACTATCATGCGCGCATGGAGGCCATTGCGGCCGCGGAGCGCATCGTCGACATCCTGAGCGCACCGTTACCTGAGCGTCCCCCTGCGCGTGCGACGCTGCAAGCTGCGCAGCCTCACCGCATTCGTTTCGAGCGCGTGTCGTTCGCGCATGCCGAAGGCCGCATCGCGCTCGATGCGCTCAGCTTCGTTGCCCAGCCCGGCGAAGTCACGGCGTTGGTCGGCCCGAGCGGAGCGGGTAAAAGCACGGTCCTCAATTTGCTGCTCGGTTTCGCGTTGCCGCAAAGCGGTTCGATTTCGATCGACGAAATGGACCTGTCGGCCATCGACGAAGCGAGCTGGCTCGCGAACGTGGCATGGGTGCCGCAGCGCGCACACCTCTTCGCGGGCACGGTGCTCGACAACCTGCGGCTCGCTTCGCCTGGCGCCTCGCTCGCGCGCGTGCGCGAGGCCGCCGAACTCGCGGACGCGCACGAATTCATCGAAGCATTACCCGCCGGGTACGACACGCCTGTCGGCGAGCGTGGCGTGGGCCTGTCCGGCGGTCAAATTCAACGCCTTGCACTCGCCCGGGCCTTTCTCAAGGATGCGCCCGTCGTACTGCTCGACGAGCCGACCGCCCATCTCGATGCGCGTACGCAGCGACGCATTCATGGGGCAATCGGTCGGCTCGCGCGTGGCCGGACGGTGCTGCTCGCAGCTCACCGGCCGGCCACTGCGCAACTGGCGACGCATATCGTCGTCATCGATCGCGGACGCGCGCTCGAGAGCGGATCGCATCGTGAATTGATGTCCCGCGACGGCCTTTATCGCCGCCTGGTGCGAGCCTACGACACGCACGATGCGCATGCAGATGCGGTTTGCGGAGCTTTATCGTGAGCGCCTCGCCGGGACCCGATCGGCTGAAGCATTCCCGCGTGCGTCTTGCACACGAGGCTCGCGCCGATTTCATCCGCCTCGTTCTGCTGTTTCGTCCGTACTGGAAGCGGATGGCGCTCGGTGCAGCCGTCTCGCTCGCGACACTGCTTGCCAATGTCACCCTCATGGCGCTCTCGGGTTGGTTCATCGCCTCGATGGCGCTCGCGGGTATCGCGCGGACGGCTTTCGACTACTTCACCCCCGCGGCGGCGATCCGCGCCTGCGCGATCGTTCGTACGCTTGGCCGTTACATCGAACGGCTCGTCACCCACGATGCGACTTTGCGGCTGCTGGCCCAGCTGCGCGTCTGGTTCTACTCGCGTATCGAGCCTCTTGCGCCGGCGCGCCTGGTCGATCTGCGCAGCGCCGATCTCCTGAGCCGCATTCAGTCCGATATCGATAGTCTCGATCACGTTTATCTGCGGGTTCTGCTGCCGATTATCGTAGGCGCCGTCGGTGCATCGATCCTGATCGCCGCCACGGCTGTTTTCAGCCTGCCGGCGGCACTCGTGCTGTTCGTTTGCCTGCTGCTTGCCGGCGTGGTGCTGCCGGCCTGTCTGCTCGCCCGCGCGAACGAGCCTTCGCGTGCATGCGTGACGCTGCGCGCGCAAATGCGCGAGGCGGTCGTCGACACCATGCAGGGTTTGGCCGAACTGCGTGTCTACGGCGGTGAGGCATGCTATGCGCAGCGCATCGACGCGCTATCGGCGGAACTCGTCACCAGGCAGGCCGCCGTGAACCGGCTCGATGCACTTTCGCAAGCGACGCTCATCGTAGCCGCATCGTTGGCGATGTGGGCGACGCTCGTGCTCGTCGTTCCGTCGGTGAGTCGCGGCGCCTTGCCGCCCGCCGATCTCGCGATGTTGGCGCTGCTTGTATTGGCCGCCTTCGAAGCGGCGATGCCGTTGCCGCTCGCCATGCAGATGCTCGGCCAGAGTCTCGCGGCCGCCCGGCGCATTTTTGCGCTCGTCGATGCGGCGCCTGCCGTGGCCGACCCCGCCGAGCCGCACCTGCCGCGCGGCGCGGCGCTCGCGTTCGACGGCGTCTTCATGCGATATCGGGAAGGCGACGATTGGGCGTTGCGCAATGTGTCGTTCGAGTTGCCCGAGTGCGGTCGCCTCGCGGTGGTCGGCGCAAGCGGCGCGGGAAAATCGAGCCTGGTCAACGTGCTGCTACGCTTTTGGGACTATCAGGCCGGTAGCATCCGGCTTGGCGATCGCGAGTTGCGCGAGTGCGCGGGCGAATCCGTGCGCGCACGCATTGCCGTCGTCTCGCAAGACACTTATCTATTCAACGCAACCATTCGCGACAACCTGCTGATCGCGCGGCCCGACGCCGATCAAGCGGCGTTGGAGGCGGCATGCCGCAGCGCGCAGCTGCACGATTTCATCACGGACCTGCCGCAAGGCTACGACACGCAGATTGGCGAGGCAGGCGCACGGTTGTCCGGTGGGCAGGCACGTCGTCTGGCGATTGCGCGCGCGCTGTTGCTCGACGCGCCGATTCTCGTTCTCGACGAACCGACGGAAGGGCTCGACAGCATCACGGAGCAGGCACTGCTGCATACCGTCATGGCCGTGATGCAAGGACGCAGCGTGCTGTTGATCACGCACCGGCTGTCGGCGCTGACCGAGCTCGTCGACGAAGTCCTCGTCATGGACGCCGGCAGCATTGTCGAACGCGGTGCGCCGGGCAGGCTGGCCCGCGCGGAGGGGCCGTTTTCCGGGCTGTGGCGATGCGATTCGCGTGAATGGGTCGAGGCGCCTGCGGGACGCGGACGATGAAGTTCGTCTGTGTGGATCGCGGTTCGTCTTCGTACCGATCCGCGCCGACGGCATCGGGCATCGTACGGGCTCGCACAATACCGCTGACGATGCCTGGAGGTTTTCATGGTTTCGGCTTCCGACGGTGTACGTCCGCCAGGCGGGCCGCACCGCCCAAACGACGATAGCCCCGGTGGGTCCCAGCAGGACGCGACGCTGCCGCTTCGGCCATCGCCCCGGTCGCCCGGCCGATTCGCCGAGCTGGCTCCGGCGCCCAGGGGGACTGCTACTGGAGGCGTTCCCCTTCCTGTGCGGAGGCCCCCCGGGGCGATCGCCTTTTCGTACGATGGCCTAACCCAAGCCACTCGCAGCCAGCGGAAGTTCCTTCAAGATATCGGCAGCGCCCCGCGCGCCTCGGAAGTCGTACGTAGCTTGTTCGCGCAATCGCATGTATCGCCCGAAGCGATGCAAGGTTTTGCCGAAGCCTATGCAAACGAGGTTGGAAAAGAGTGCGGTCAGGCCATCGCGCGTGGTCGTTATGCCACTTTAGCTGAGCTGGCCGAATCGTCCGGCCTCAACGAGAGTCTCGATGTTCGCTATGGAGTCCTGAACGTCAGCCTCGATTTCGATGACGAGTCGGACGCCTACGTGAAGGAGTGTAGTGCCCGGCTCGAGAATCGTTCGCAGTTCGTCGTCGGCCATGGCAATGGAGCCCATCAAACGGCTCACCAGATTCCTATCGATATGGATCGCCGCGATGAGGTGCTGGCCCGATGCAAGGACATCGTTCGGCGCGCGGGCATTACTGAGTTCGTCGCACGGGGCGTGCAGCACCGTATCAATGAAGAGGGCATGGTGGAAATCTTCTATGGCGCAACCAAGGCTGAACGCCGGCAGTGGGTCGCCGCCGCCAACCCATTTATCGTCGGGCTCAAGGACTTTGCCGTCATGTTCGTCACCACTCCGCCTGGGCGCATCATCGACGATGCGTTCATCGATGCGCAATTCGCGGCAGGCAATCTCGATGTGCTGTTCAATCTCTATTACGTGGGGTTCGCGGAAATTCCGGACGTGAACGAAGGCGGCATTGGCATGCCGGCCAACAGCGGGAGCCGCTTCAATCCACATTCGACGTACGGCAAGCTGTGGGAACCGCCGTCGAATACCCGGGCGGCGGAGCATCATCTGCGGCGTGTGAAGCTGCCCCCGCCGGAGGAGGGCGGGGGCACGGTCAAGTACGTGTCGATCTACGAAATGGGGCCGAACGGTACCGTCATCGGCGAGCCGCTTTTGCGGATCGAGTTGCCACGCGCGTAGGGCCGCAAGGCCGGCATTCGATCGTCAACCCGCCGCTGCCTTGGCAGTGTCGCCGGCCTCTGCGCCACGCTGCACCATGACCCGGTTGCGCCCGGCCACCTTCGCCTCGTAGAGCATCTGATCGGCGTGCTTGAGGAGCCCCTCGAGCTCAGTGGCCGCTCCCGTGGCGACGGCAATGCCGAAGCTCGCGGTCAGTTGACAGGACGTACCTGAATCGGTATCCACGGCGGCCCGGGCGATAGCCTGCCGCATGCGTTCGGCAATCTGGCGGGCGGCCTCGGCGCTCGGCACGCGCGTCATCGCGGCAAACTCCTCGCCGCCGATGCGCGCGACGATATCCGAACGCGCGAAGTGACTCTGGCAGAGTTGGGCGACCCTGCGCAGCGCTTCGTCGCCGACGACATGACCGTAGGTGTCGTTGACGCGCTTGAAGTAGTCGATATCGAACATGATCAGCGCGATGCGCGACGAAGGATCGTAGGGCTGCCGGCATAACGCGCCGGCACGCCCTTCGAAGGCGCGCCGGTTCAAAAGCCGCGTGAGCGGGTCGGTCTCGGCCATCGTCGCCAACTCGTCGATCAGCCGTGCGCGGTCCGTTTCGAGCCGGGCACGTTCGATACCGTTCTCTTTCAGGACGCGCAGCGCATCGAACATCACGCGGATATCGTCCCGGCTGAACGAACACGGTACCGGATGATCGAAATTTCCCGCCGCGATGGCCTGGATGGCCGCGGTGGCCTCTGCAAAAGGGCTGACCACGTCACGCCTGAAGCCGACGATGAGCAAGCCGAGCGCAATCAGCAACAGCGCTTCGCCGCCGGCCGTGGTAACCGCGGCCACCAGCGCGGCGTGGCGGTTGCGCTGTACTTCCGATGCCGCCTTCTCGAGGACTGCGTCGCGAAACCCGACGATCGGTCTCATCGTGGGTACATACTCCTCGGCGAAGCGGCCCGTGGAGATGCCCGCACCGATCGGGCGATCGGCAAGCGCCTGAACGGAGGCGACATAGCGCAAGCCGTCGCCGAAATACCGGGTGTTGACGGCGGCGAATGCTTCCGCGCTCAGCAACGGATGCTCGACCATGCGCGCATCGATGAGCGCGCGTACCTGATCGATGCGGCCGTGCGTTTGCGCGATCGCGAGCTTTTCCTCGATCGTCAACTGACGCCGCATGGCCAGCGCGCTCGTGAAGCGCGAGCCGAGCCGGCCCGCATGTTCGCGTAGGTCGGCGGCCAGCCGCGCGATGATGAGGCAATTGAAGGTGTTGGGATCGCCGCGCGCAACCGCCGAGGTCTGTGAGACCGTCACGGGACCGAAGCCGTCGACGATCGAGAACATGCGATGAAGGGCGTTCTCCAGCGCGCGGTCGTCGCGCGCCGCCCGCGGCATGGCCGCAAGGCGATCCACCTGAACGCGTGCTGCCGACAGCTCGCCTCTCAGCCGACGTACGATCGCGTAATCGTCCGAGCAGGTGGCGCACTGGTCCGGGCTCAGCGTATCGAGCAGGCGATTGAGCCGCTCGTCGCTTTCGATGCGCGCACGCTTGAGCAAAACCGCGCGTGTAGCTGGGATGGGCAGATCTTCGCCGAGCACGCCGTTCATCGGACCGCGCTCGGCGGAGATCTTCTCCATTGCGATCAGCGTGGCGTCGAACGACTGAAAACGATGCACCGCCGCGTCCGCGTCTTCAAATGCCATCCATTCATGCTTGAGCAGCAAATAGGACAGCAAGAGAACGGGCACGAGTGCGCAGGCGACGCCGATATTGAAGCGCCGGCCCATTGGCATCCGGGAATGTAGTTTGTCTTTCATGACGCGTCATGCCGGCCACGCGTGAGCGTGGCGGGCGGGGCCTAGCTCCCGATACGAATCGAAACCGGTCGGCACGCGTCATTAGCGGCCGTTCGCCGTTCGCCGAAAGGGCGTATCTGGCTATCGGCAGGCGAGGCGCCAATCTTTATAGCGGATTGCGGCAAGCGGGCATGCGTAGGTGAAAACACGTAGACCCCGCTTATCGCAAAAAGCGGGGCGGGGGCCGGGGCTCGCCGCGGTGAACGCTCGCCCCCGGCCGATTCTCCTGTCAATGTAGCGTGCCAAAGACCACGTTTGCGCCTTCCGCAGGGGTCAGGCCAAAGCGAAAGAATCCTTCCAGACGTTCGGCCATCTCGTTGTCGAGCTCATAGGGGGGTTCCACATAGCCGCTTTTCACTGCCGATTGATACCAGTCGGTGATCCACTGGCGCAGTTCGCGCTCCTCGGGCGGCAATTCCCAAGCGTCGTAGCTGCTGCTGGCGTAGGACGTGTTCATGTCGTGGCTCCCATTTCCGTTCGAGTGGTAGTGCGGCGCGCGGAGTGGCCCCGCGCGGGCGGCGCCATCGACAGAAATCGATTTTGCCGCTCGAGAACCATGCTACGCGTATGCGCTCGGTTGTTCGATAGGCGCAGGCGGATTGTCGAGTAAGGATAGGTTGCGCATGGTGTAGGGATTTTCTGGCATCGCGTTCAGGCGTGAGGTCACAAATTCGTGCAAATCGCATAAACGGCGTGGTTCGGACGCGGGAAATCGTCCGTTTCCGCAGAATCCGCTCCTGCTATCGCGAATTTGCGAATGGGGCGGCGAGGTGGGTAAGCGAGGCGGTGACCGGGTAGGGAATGCGAGCCCCGCCTCGATCTATCGAGCGGTACGACGAAGCGCTCGAGTGCTTCGCAGGCTGAGTCCGCGCGCTCAGTTCGAGGCGAAGCTCTGCGCGAGCCATTCGCGCATCATCGCATAGGACCGTGCCGCGACTTTCGCGTCATAGCGGCACATTCCCGTAGGGCTCGTTGCCTCGGTTTCGGTAAAGCAGTGAACGGCATGGCCGATCTCGACAAACTGCCAATCGGCCGGGCTTTGCTTCATCGCTTCGACGAATTTGGGGGCGTCCGGCATGGTGAACGCATCATCGGCTCCGTTCATGGCGAGCACGCGTGCCTTGATGTTTCGGGCGAGGGCCGGGTTGTCGGTGCTCAGATCGCCATGAAACGCGACCACGGCCTTCGCGGGGGCGCCGCTGCGCGCGAGATCGAGCACGACCGCGCCGCCGAAGCAAAAGCCGATGGCGGCGAGGCGTGCGCGATCGATCGGAGCCCCGGCCGCGGCGGCCTCGAGCTGTTCGAATGCTTTGTAGACGCGTTTGCGCATCATGGCCCGGTCCTTGTAGAGCGGCGTGACTGCTGTCTTGGCCTCTTCGTCCCCTTTCGGGCGTGTTCCCTTGCCGTACATGTCGGTGAGCAGAATGACGTAGTCCTTGCCGGCGATCTTCTTGGCCTTTTCGATGGCGATATCGTTGAGCCCGAACCAATTGGGCACCATGACGAGGCCCGGGCGCCTGGCCGTCGATTCGTCGTCATAGACGAGCCGGCTATCGAACGTCGTACCGTCGAGCGTCCATTCGACGGGTTTGACGACCATTTTCGCCAACACCGGCGAAGCGATGAGGGCTGTCAGCAGCATCGGGACGAGGCGCAGCAGTCGCATGTCAGTATCCTTTCGGCCCTTTCGACGAACAGGTGGAATGCTTCGATAAGAAGCCTCCATTCTAGGGGGAGTGAATAGACCCTTGCAGCATCGGCGCGCGTTGGGCGCCGGCCGCTACATGAAGCCGTAGTCCTCCTCTCGCGACATGTACGTTTTCGCGATTTTCGACGCGTTTGGCCCACGGTGCCGCCGGTATCGTTTCCGGGCGTCCAGGCCGCGGTTCGGGCCGCATCGTTACGCGGTCGACATTGTCAGGCCGGACCCCGAGCAAGCGTTCGAACCTGCTATTGCACGAGGGCTTCATGACGAGCGGTCTGGATCTTCCATTGTGCTTTTCAGCGTCCCCGGGCTTTCGACCAGGCACGCCCGAACCCACGGGCGTGAGCCCGCGCGACGGTACGGCGTTCGTGTCGGGATTCGATGACACGGCGCTGCCCGGACTAAGCGTGGCGCTCATGTTCGAGCTTTGTCTTCGCTACGGCGTCGAGCCTCTCGTTCGGTCCCATTCTCCGTCATTCAGTGCGGCGCAAAAGCAGCGCATCGTCGCGCCGGCCCAAGTGCAAAAGACCGTGACGGTGCGCTTGGGCGAGGCGACGCTGCTGTGCACAGCCATCGGCGATCCATTGCTGAGCCGGGATCTCATGCGCGAGGTGGCCGAACGGTTGGGGCTCGCTCGTGCCAGCGTCAAACGGCTGCATATCAATCCGCCCGGCTGCGATCCTTTGATCGAGTTCGGGATGGCGCCCGGCATGGTGTCGCCGTGGTTGCGTCCGGGGCGGCCGACCTCGGTGCGCGCCGTCGTGCTGACCGGGGAGGCGGCGCCCGCCGCGACGGACGAGACTGCAGTGGCGCTTTCGTTGTCGTTGCGGCAAAGCCTTTTCGTTCCTGCGCGTATCGTGCCCGCGATGCTGCGAGACTATGCGGCGCGGGCCTATCCGCAAGTGGCATGGATCGATCTTCGGCGCGCAACGGCGGTGCCGTGAGGCGATCGGCGTCACGGCCACCTGGCCGACGGCATCGCGGGTACCATCGTGCGCTTGCGGGTCGAGCGCGGGGGGCCGCAGCGACGACTTCCGGGAAGTGAGGCACAGGTCTTGCGCGGCAGTAAGCAACCCAACCTATCCATGGGAGAACTGCCATGCCTGAGAAGAAAACCCTCTCGCGTGCCCGTGCCGACAAGCGTGCGGGCAAAGCGCCGAGCACGCAGGCCGGCGAATTCGTGAAGGAAGAGATCGATCATGTGCGCGCCGGCAAGCATGGCGTGAAGTCGACGAAGCAAGCGGTGGCGATTGGACTGTCGAAGGCCCGCAGGGCGGGCGTGGACTTGAAGCCGCCGAAGAAGGGGGCGACCAGCGAGTCTACGCGCAAGAAGGCCGAGAAGGACCGCGAGGCGGGGCAAATCCCGGCCGCGGCGCGCAAGTCGGCCAGCAAGGAGACTACTGCCAAGCGTTCCCGCACGACGACGGCCGTGCTCAAACACGAGGGTAAAAAGAGCGCATCGCGCGGTGCACTTTCGGCGCAGGCCAAGTCCGCAGCGGCGAAGCGCCCGGCGGCGAGCCGATCCGCCGCGGCCAAGAAGGCGTCCCATACCAAGGGTGCGGCCGTGCGTTCGGCTGCGGCCAAGAAGGCCGCCGCCACCAAGGGCGCGGCTGGCCGCAAAGCTGCGGCGAAAAAGGCCGCGCACACGCGCGCGGCACGCGCGCATCATTGAGCCTTCATCGGTAACGGGGAATGGTCATGAGTCGCGATACTGCCTATTCGAAAACGCCGCCGACGCGCGACGAAGTCGACGCTTTCGTCGGTCCGACCGTCCTGGAATTCGGCACGGACTGGTGCGGCTACTGCGAGCGGGCGCAGCCGCTGATTGCCCAGTCGCTCCGACCGCGCGCGCAGGTGCGCCATTTGAAGATCGAGGACGGCCCGGGCCGGCCGCTCGGCCGTTCATTCAAGGTGAAGCTCTGGCCCACGCTGATTTTCCTGCGTGACGGTGCGGAGGTCGCGCGCGTCGTGCGCCCGTCGGATGCCAGCGTCATCGAGGAAGCCGCTGCGCAAATCGATTGACGGCTTGTTGCGCGTGCTCGACGGCCACGTTGTCGAGCCGAACCGATGTCTGCGTCCAGAGGCGTGGACACCGGCGTTCACGCCGAGGCCTGAATCGCGTGGCGTGCGCCTTCGCGAAGGACCGACAGCGCTCGAACTAGCGCATCCCGCAAGACGCGGTTGCCTGCGAGCGCTTCGGGAAACACCTCTCGGATGCCGAGCAAGCCGTCGGCGAGCGCCTCGGGGGTATCTGCCGCGGCCAGTGCGGCGTGCGTCAGCCGGGCGGCGAGCGGATCGCTGATCTCATACGGCGCGCCATCGTCGGCTCGGCCCCGCAGGAACCGCATCCATGCCGCAACGGCAAGCGCGAGCCGCGGGAACGGTTGGCCGGCGGCCAGGCGCTCGGCGATGGGCCCAAGCAGGCGGGGCGGGATCTTCTGGCTGCCGTCCATCGCGATCTGTGCGCAGCGGTGCTTGAGAGCCGGGTTCGCATAACGTTGAAGCAATGCGTCGCGATAAGCGTGCAGATCGAGCGACGGCGCACCGCTCAGCGTCGGCGCGATTTCCTCGGTCATCATGGCGTGGATCAATTGGCGTATCGGTTTCTCGCCGATCGCGGCATCGACCGTTTCGATGCCCGCGAGCATCGAGAGATAGGCGATCGTCGAATGCGTGCCGTTGAGCATGCGCAGCTTCGCGAGCTCGAACGGCGTCACGTCCTCCACCATTTGTACGCCCGCTTTCTCCCATGCGGGGCGCCCCCCCGGGAAACGGTCTTCGACCACCCATTGCCGAAACGGCTCGCAAGGCACCGGCATCAGATCCGTATAGCCGAGCGCCGCCGATGCCGATTCGCGATCCGCCTCGGTCGTTGCCGGTACGATCCGGTCGACCATCGTCGAGGGAAACGCTACGTTTTCGACGATCCAGTCCGCCATCGACGGATCCAGTGCGCGGGCGTAGGAGGCGACGACTTGGCGCGTCGCTGCGCCGTTGTGCGCGAGGTTGTCGCAACACAGCACCGTGAACGGATCGGCCATGCGGCGGCGCAGCGCGGCCACGAGTATGCCGGGAACCGTCGACGGCGCGTCCGGGTGCGCCAAGTCATGGGCAATGTCAGGGTGCCCCGGATCGACATCGCCCGTTTCAGGGTCCCGGCAGTAACCTTTTTCGGTCACCGTCAGCGACACGATGCGCACACGGGGATCGGCGAGCCGCTCGAATAGCGGCGCGCGATCGTCGGGCAGCGCGAGCACTTCGCGAACGATGCGCGCAACCGTGACGCGTTCTCCATCGCGACCGCGCTCGACGATGCTATAGAGCCCGTGCTGCGCGGCGAGCGCATCGCGTTTGCCCGTATCCGCTTTCAATGTGACGCCGCAAATGCCCCAGTCTCCACCTGCTGCCGCAACGGCCTGCTCCGTATAGAGCGCCTGATGGGCACGATGAAAGTTGCCGATGCCCAAATGCACGATACCGATATCGGGCTCGCGCCAGCCCGGCGATAGCAAGTGCGCTGTCAGCTTGGGCAGCGCGTGACGAGTCAGACGAGGAGCAGGGGTCATAGGGCGAATGTCCGGGTTATCCCTTGGAGTCAATCAAACATACTTGTATGGTAGCATGAGTCGACCTCGAAGCAGATGCAAGGACTCCTCCCATGAAAATCGTTCGCGCGGATGTCATCGTCACCTGTCCCGGCCGGAACTTCGTCACATTGAAGATCGTCACGGACGAGGGCGTTCATGGCATCGGCGATGCGACGCTCAACGGCCGGGAGTTGGCGGTGGCGTCGTATCTGAAGGAACACGTCTGCCCGGCGCTCATCGGCCGCGATCCCGGTCGTATCGAAGACATCTGGCAGTTCCTCTACAAGGGTGCGTATTGGCGGCGCGGCCCGGTGACGATGACGGCGATCGCAGCCGTCGATGTGGCGCTGTGGGACATACTCGGCAAGGTGTCGGGGCTGCCGCTTTACCGGTTGCTTGGCGGCGCTTCGCGTGAAGCCGTCACGGTGTACGGGCACGCGACCGGCAGCGATATTTCCGAGGCGCTCGACCGATACGCCGAGCATATCGAGGCGGGCTACAAGGCGGTTCGTGTGCAATGCGGTGTGCCGAATATGCGCTCGGTCTACGGCGTGGCGAAAGGCGGGGGCGTCTACGAGCCGGCCACCAAAGGTGTCGTACAAGAGCACAGCTGGTCTTCGGAGAAATATCTGGATTTTGTGCCGAAGCTTTTCGAGGCCGTGCGCGCGCGCTTCGGATTCGAAACGCATTTGCTGCACGACGTTCATCATCGCCTGACCCCCATTGAAGCGGCGCGCCTCGGTAAGGCCGTCGAACCCTACCGGCTTTTCTGGCTCGAGGATCCGACTCCAGCCGAAAACCAGGCCGGCTTTCGGTTGATTCGCCAGCACACCGTCACGCCCATTGCCGTAGGCGAGGTATTCAACAGCATCTGGGACTGCAAGCAGCTCATCGAAGAGCAGTTGATCGACTATATCCGTGCGACGTTGACGCATGCGGGCGGCATCACGCATCTGCGCCGCGTGGCGGACTTTGCCTCGCTTTATCAGGTGCGTACCGGCTGTCACGGCCCGTCCGATCTGTCGCCAGTCTGCATGGGCGCCGCGTTGCATTTCGACCTGTGGGTGCCGAACTTCGGCGTACAGGAATACATGGGTTTTCCGCAAGCCGCGCTCGAAGTCTTCCCACATGCGTGGCGGTTCGAACGCGGCATGATGCACCCGGGCGAGGCGCCCGGGCATGGCGTCGATATCGACGAGGCATTGGCCGCGCGCTATCCCTACGACCCGGCCTATCTTCCCGTCGCGCGACTCGAAGACGGCACTCTCTGGAACTGGTAAGGAGTCCTCAATGCTGGCAGCCGTGCTTCACGAGCCGAAGCTCATTCGCGTCGATGACATCGAACGTCCCGAACCGGGGCCGGGGCAGGTTCGCGTGCGGGTACGCGCGGGCGGCATCTGCGGCTCGGACCTGTCCTACTACTTCAAAGGAAAGAGCGGCGACTTCGCCGTTCGAGAGCCGTTCATCCTCGGGCACGAGGTGTCGGGCGAAATCGACGCGCTTGGCCCGGGGGTGCCGGAATCGAGCGCGGCTGCCGGTGTCGCGGTGGGTCGGCGCGTCGCGGTCAATCCGGGTCTGACCTGCGGGCGCTGCCGATATTGCGTGGCAGGCATGCCGAACCACTGCCTCGATATGCGCTTCATGGGCAGCGCCTCGACGTTCCCGCATAGCCAGGGCATGTTCAGGCAGTACATCGTCGTTGCCGCGCATCAATGCGTGGCGGTACCCGAGACGCTCGATTTCGCGCAGGCATCGATGGCCGAACCGCTCGCGGTGGCGCTGCATGCGATTCGCCGCGCCGGCTCGCTCGTCGGCGCGCAGGTGCTCGTCGTCGGATGCGGTCCTATCGGTTGTCTGTTGCTGGCTACGGCGAGCCGTGCCGGCGCGCATCGGCTCGTGGCGATGGATCTTTCGAAGCGGGCCCTCGATATCGCGCGCGCAATGGGCGCCGATGAAACCGTCGATGCAGGCGATGCGGAAGTGGTATCGCGCTGGGCCGAGGCGCGCGGCACGTTCGACGTCGTCATCGAGGCGTCCGGCAGTCCCGCCGGGCTCGATACGGCGCTGCGCGCCGTGCGCGCGGGCGGCACCGTCGTTCAGGTGGGCAATCTGCCCGCCGGGCAGTCGCCGGTCGCGGCGAACCTCGTCATGTCCAAAGAGATTCGCTACACGGGCTCGTTCCGCTTTGCCGACGAATACGCGATTGCGGCGCACGAGATCGCGCAAGGCAAGCTCGATTTGAGGCCGCTGATGACACATTCGTTCGCGCTATCGCAGGCCAATCATGCATTCGAGGTGGCGTACGACCGGTCCCAATCGATGAAGGTTCATCTGCAGTTCGATTGAGTGGCCGCTATTCGAACGGGCGCTTCGTGCCGGTTCGCTGCATTTGCATTTTCACGTTTGTCGAATACGCCCGCGAAGAGGCGCGACAGCTTTGCATCGATGAAAGTCAGCGCTGACGCGCTAAGGAGACGCAATCATGTTCAAGAGCCAGCGATGGTACATCGTCGCCTTGTTTTTTCTGGCAGGCCTCGTCAACTACCTGGATCGCGCAGCGCTCTCGATCGCGGCGCCGTTGATCCAGCAAGACCTGCACTTCACGCATGCGCAGCTCGGCGTCGTGTTCAGCAGCTTCTTCGTTGGCTACGCCGTTTTCAACTTTGTCGGCGGAGTGCTATCGGACCGCTTCGGGGCCAAGCGCGTATTCGGCGCCGCCATGGCGATCTGGTCGATTTTCTGCGGTGCGACGGCACTGGCGACCGGCATCGCTTCGCTGATCGTGCTACGCGTGCTGTTCGGCATGGGTGAAGGGCCGTTCAGCTCGTCGAACAGCAAAATGGTCAACAACTGGTTCCCGAAGCGCGAAGTCGCCAGTGCGATCGGTGTTATCAGTTCCGGAACGCCGTTGGGCGGCGCGCTCGCAGGGCCCGTGGTCGGCTATCTTGCCGTGCGGTTCGGCTGGCGCTGGGCCTTCGTCGGCATCATGCTGCTCGGGCTGCTATGGCTCGTCGCCTGGGTGACGACGACGACCGACGAGCCGCGCGATCATCCGCGCATTTCCCGCTCCGAGCTCGAGCTGATCGAGAGCGGGCAACAACTGCGCGACACAGGTACCGCAGGCGCCATCGACGAAGAGTCCGCGCCGCTCACGCATTTTCTGCGGCAGCCGCTCGTGCTCGCCACGGCATGTGCGTTTTTCGCCTATAACTACGTGCTGTTTTTCTTCCTCTCGTGGTTTCCAACCTATCTGACCGAAGCGCATCACCTCAGTCTGCGCGACATGAGTATCGCAACGGTCATTCCATGGCTGCTCGGAAGCGTCGGGCTTGCCTCGGGCGGCTTCATTTCCGACGCCATTCTCAAGGTCACGGGACGACCGCTGCTGTCGCGCCGGATCGTGCTCGGCGTATGCCTTGGCGCGTCGGCGCTGTGCGTCGCGCTCGCGGGTGGGGTCAAAAGCACATCGGGCGCCGTCGCGCTGATGTCCGTATCGATTTTCTTCCTCTATGTAACAGGATCCGTGTACTGGGCCGTGATCCAGGATACGGTGCCGCGCCGGCACGTGGGCGGCGTCGGCGGCTTCGTGCACTTTCTCGCCAATCTCGCCGGCGTGGTCGGGCCGGCAGTCACCGGTTTCATCGTGCAAGCCGCGCATGGCTCGTACTCCAGTGCGTTCGTGCTGGCGGGCGGCATTGCCGTGGCCGGTGCGGTTTGCTCGATCGTGGGCATTCGCGAGCCGCGCCCAGCGGGCGTCCGCGTGGGGCGCGCATGGTAGTATGGTGCGAATTCGTCTGCGCTGGACGAAACGCCAAACGCCGATGCGCCCGGTGGCATACCCCGGGTTCCCTGAACCACCGCTGGGCGCACTGCGGCGTGTCGCACCGCTTCCCGCCGCTTTTGCGCTGATATGAAAACTTCGCTTTCCACCGCTGCCATTGCGCGTTCGGCCGCGCCGATCGGCCGGCCCGTGCCGGGTGCAACCGCCAGGCGCGGGCTGGCCGCCGCGCCACGCGCCGCGCTCCCCGATCTGGCCGGGCAGGTTTCGCCCGATTCGCACGAGCCGATCGGCGCCCAGATCTTCCGGGCGCTGCGCCAGGCGATCTTCATCGGACAGATGGTGCCTGGCACGCCGTTGTCGGAAAAGGAAGTCGCCGAGATGTTCCATGTGTCGCGACAACCCGTGCGCGAGGCGTTCATCAAGCTGGCCGAGGCTGGCGTGTTGCAGGTATTACCGCAGCGCGGCACGTTCGTGCGCAAGATCTCGCCGCGAAGAGTCCGCGAGGGGCGTTTCATTCGCGAGGCGATCGAGACAGCGGTGGCGCGCAAGGCGGCGGAGTCGATTACTGACGATCAACTGCTGGAGCTCGGCGAAAACCTCCGCGATCAGAGACTCGCCGCAAAGGTCAACGACACCGCGCGATTCCTCGCACTCGACGAGGCATTTCACTATTCGATCGCCCAATCGATCGATTGCATCGCCGCTTGGGAGACGATTCAGGACATCAAGGCGCAAATGGATCGCGTTCGATATCTGAGTCTTCCCGAAGTGTCGCCGCTCGATCTGTTGATTCGCCAGCACGCCAAGATCGTTTCGGCGCTGCGCGCACACGACCCGCTCGCGGCCGAGCAGGCCATGCGTGCGCACCTGCGGGAGATCCTCGTGTCGCTCGGTCCCGTCGCTGCGCGCCACCCCGACTGGTTCGACGCCGACGAGCCCGAACGCGTATCGCTTTGTACCTGACAGCCGCGCAGGCGACGCGCGGCGGCGGTAGGCGGTGACGCGTCGCCGACTCAGCGCGGTGCGCGAGCCTCTTGCGTCGGTGCACGGAACCGGTAGATGGCTGCCAAGCCCGTGCGCGAAGGCATGCGCTCGGCTGGCAGGACGATGACTTCGCCGCCCGCGCGCAAAACCTCCTGTGCGACATCGTCGAGCAGGGTATCGACCTCGCGATGATTGCGGCCGCTCGGCTCGCCCAGTCGGTCATCGGCCTCGGCGCGGCCGTCCGCGCGGCCATCGCTTTCCACCAGTAAAGCATCGACGCGGCCCTCGTGCGCGGCTTCGAGCGCCTCGCTGGCCATGTCGGTCGCGAGCCGTTTCGCCCAGGCCTCGCGATATTCGGCAACGCGCGCTTCGAAGTGCGATTCGCAGCGGCGGGCGAGTGAGCGCGCCGCCGCCGCGGCGAGCTCCGTCGGCTTTGCGTCGCCCGGGTAGGCGTCGATACGCTCGTCGAGCAAATGGGGATTGGACGAGACGCGGCGGAAAAGCGCCTGGTGCTCCGGCGTCGCCGCGAGGAGCAGCGGTAAGCCCGTCGGCTGCGAATGATGCTCGTATATGCCGCGGGCGAGCACACGGAAAAAGCGTTCCTCGTCTTCATTGACGACGTCGTGTTTCGACCCGCCGCCATGATGCGCGGTATAGCGATCGCCGCGGTTTTCCCCACCCTTTGCTGCTACGGCACGGTCCTCGCTTTGCGGGGCGGTGGCGGGCACGTCGAGCGCGCTTTTCGGCACGGAGGGGTGTAGTGCTACGGGTTCGAGACCGTAGACGTTGCCTTGATAGAGCGCCGCACTGTGCCGCGAGAGAACGAGCAGTTGAAACCTATCCGCGAATTGGAACTGCTCGATGAGCGGCTTCAGGTAAAAGGTGTCGGCGACGACTGCCCGCTCGGGCAAAGGCTGCGCGGTTCGCACCACGTGAAAAAAGTCCGGCGCGCCATAGACGGCGAGACCTTTGAACGTGTGGTCCCAGAAGCCTCGCTCGCCGATGAGTGCATCGAAACGAGCGAGCATCGGTTCGAGCACGCTGCTCGGATAACGTTCCGACGCGTTTTCGCGCAGGCGCCCCAGCAGGTTCCGATAGCGCAGCACATCCTGCTTGGTGTCGGGAAACGAACCGTGAACCGGTTGGCAGAGGCTCAGGCACGGACCCTGCCGCGGCGAGAGCAGCGTGGCGATATCGGATTGGCTGCGCGCGTCCATGAATGGCTCCTCGAGCGGTTAGACACGATGAGGTTTTTCGCAACGCACGTGCCCGCGCAAGCGTCGGCCGCACCCGCGCATCGTCATCGCGTGCTAAAAGAGTTCGGGTGGCCTGCGGTCCGTCAGCTCGCGCGGCGCCGAAGCGGCACGACATGCGGGGCACGCAAGGCGCGTGCCGCGTCACCGGTTGCCCGAGATCGAATGAGGTCGAGCGCCGCGGGCGTCGTGGGCCCGCTTGTCCGATTCGCCGATCGCTGCCGCGATCTCCTAGGCGGCCGCGGCGCTGCGTTGCTCGAGCGCGCGCACCTCGGACGCGACGACCTCGAACTCTCTTCGGTGTTCGCCCGCGCGTGCTCCAGGAGTTCGATGGGTGCCGTGGCGGGCCAACCCGGGTAAACGGCAGATTCACGGCAAACTTGAACAGAACGGTCCACCGGGCGAGTAGAATCCCACCCTTGTGCCGAATGCCGCCCACGAACGACCATGAACCCGAAATGACCGATACACCGCTTTCATCGCCCGATCTCGCCGCACAGGGGCTTTGCGACGAAGTACCTGAAACCCTGCACGAGGATCGTCTGTGGCGAGACGGGGGCTGGACTGCGCGCGTGGTCAAGAACGAAGACGACGACGGCTGGGCCGTTCAAATGATCAAGGACGGGGAACCGGAACCCGCGCTTGTCGGACCTTGGACAATGGGCCGCAACAAGAAGGATCCGAAGCCACTCGACACATCGGCATTCAATACCCTCGTAAAAACGGCTTCCGAGGTATTGCGCCGGCACGAGCAGCAACTGCGCGCGCAGCTGCACAAGCGGGTAACAGTAGCGGCGGCAACGGGCGACGATCAACTCGAGATCACATTGGACATCGTGCCCGACGAGGACGAGCCCTACGCACTATTGAGTGCGCTCGATTCCGCCGGCGAACGGCTTGCGCAGGTGCGTGTGGGGGCAACGTTCAAATTGAGCAAGGCGAGCGCCGCGGCTTGGGTGGAAAGCGAATTCCGCCGGCCTGGCTGATCGGGATACTTCGTGGAACAACTCGGTCACGCATTCCTCGTCGCGGTGTTGCGCGCGTTCTCGGTTCTACCTTATGCGCTGGTCGCGAGGCTTGGCAGTATGCTCGGCACGATGTTGTACGCGTTTCCGAGCCGCCGAAAACATATCGTATTGGTGAACTTGCGCCTGTGCTTTCCGGAGAAGAGCGCGCTCGAGCACGACGATCTCGCGAAGGCTCATTTTCGGCAGGTTGTCCGCAGCTATCTGGAGCGGGGTATTCAGTGGTTCGGTAGCGCCCGGGCTATTAGGGCGATCGTCCAGATCGACAGCAAACTCGATCTCGAAGACACGGATGCGCCGCCGACGATCTTCATGGGATTTCACTTCGTCGGGATCGAGGTCGGCTGCATGCTGTATTCGATGCAATTGCCTGTCGCGGCGTTGTACACGCGCATGTCGAATACGCGCATGTGCGAGCTGGCAAAGCGCCAGCGTGGCAGGTTCGGCGCGGAAATGATCGAGCGCTCCACGAGCGCGAGAAGGGTTCTCTCGATCCTGCGCTCAGGCAAGCCCGTGATGCTGGCAGCCGATATGGACCACGGTATCGAGAATTCTGTTTTTGCGCCGTTTTTCGGCGTTCCTGCGTGTACGTTGACTTCGGTCTCGCGGCTTGCCAAGTTGGGCCACGCGCGGGTCGTGCCGTTCGTGACCGAAGTGCTCCCGGATTTCAAGGGCTACAAGCTTACGATCTTCGAGCCGCTCGACGGTTTTCCGTCGGGGAACGATATGGACGATGCTTCGAGAATGAACGCATTTCTCGAGACGCAGATTCTGCGATTCCCCGATCAATACTACTGGGTACACCGGCGCTTCAAACACCGTCCGCCTGGGGTGCCAGGGGTGTACTAAGATGCAAAGCCCGCTAAAAAATTAGCATATCCCGTGTGGCTCGCATACTGCATCCGCTACATGATGATCGGAAGTGGTAGGAATATGTGCCGCTGGTGTTGGCGATTTACTCTCCCAGGTACGCTGCGCGTACCTTCGGATCACCGAGCATCTGCTTGGCCTCGCCTTCCATCGTCACGAGACCCGAGTCGATCACGTAGCCTCGATTGGCCGCCTGTAGCGCAAGACGCGCGTTCTGCTCCACGAGCAGCACCGTAATGCCTTCCGACGAGATCGTGCGCACCACTTCGAAAATCTTCTCCACCATGATCGGCGAGAGACCCATCGATGGCTCGTCGAGCAACAGAAGCTTCGGCTTGCTGATGATCGCGCGTGCCATGGCCAGCATCTGCTGCTCGCCGCCCGAGAGCGTGCCTGCGAGCTGCGTCGCACGTTCTTTCAGGCGCGGGAAGAAGCCGAACATACGGTCGACGTCCTTCCGGATGCCGTCGCTGTCGCTGCGCAGGTACGCGCCCATCTGCATATTTTCGAGGATCGACATGCGCGCGAAGATACCCCGGCCTTCCGGCACCATCGCGAGGCCGCGCTTGAGCAACTCGTGCGCCGGCACGCCCCTGATCGACTGGCCCATGTACTCGATGTCGCCAGCCGAGTACGGCTTCAGACCCGTGATCGCCTTCATCGTCGTGGTCTTGCCCGCGCCGTTCGCGCCGATCAGCGTCACCAGTTCGCCCTGCGCGACTTCCAGATCGACACCCTTGACCGCCTGGATGCCGCCGTAGTTGACCTGCAGCCCCTTGATTTTCAACATTGCCGTAGCCATCAGTGGACCCCCGCGCCCAGATATGCCTCGATCACTTTCGCGTCCTTCTGCACGTCTTGCGGCAAACCTTCGGCGATCACCTTGCCGTAGTCGAGCACGGTCATGCGGTTGCATAGGCCCATCACCAGCTTCACGTCGTGTTCGATCAGGAGGATCGTCTTGCCGTCGCCGCGGATCTTGTCGAGCAGCTTCGTGAGCTCGAGCTTCTCGGTCGCGTTCATGCCTGCAGCCGGCTCGTCGAGCGCGAGCAGCTTCGGATCGGTCGCGAGCGCGCGCGCGATTTCCAGACGGCGCTGGTGACCGTATGAGAGGTTGCGCGAGGTGTAGTCCGCGTATTGTGCGATGCCGACGTATTCGAGCAGCTCGATTGCATGTTCTTTGATCTCTCGCTCTTCCTGGCGTTCCGCCGGCGTTTGGAACACGGCACCGAACAGGCCATGCTTCGTGCGCACGTGGCGGCCCACCATCACGTTCTCCAGCGCGGTCATGCCACCGAACAGACGGATGTTCTGGAACGTACGGGCAATGCCCGCCTTCGCAACTTGATAAACGGCCGTCGGCATGTACGCCTCGCCGTCCAGCTTGAACTCACCGGAGTCCGGCGTGTAGAGCCCGGTGATTACGTTGAAGAACGTCGTCTTGCCAGCGCCGTTCGGGCCGATCAGGCCGTAGATGTTGCCCGCCGTAATTTCCAGGCCGACGTCGGACAGCGCCTGCAGCCCCCCGAAGCGCTTGTTCACGCCCGTCACGGACAGCCGAATGTTATCGCTCATGTGCAGTTCTCCCTGTCCTTAGGCGCACACCGGTTTGTTGCCGTTGCGTTTCGCGAGCTTCGCGATCTTGTCTTCATGCTTCGGCGACGGCCACAGGCCTTCGGAGCGGTACAGCATGATCAGCACCATCGCAAGACCGTAGAGGAGTTGACGGATCACTTCCGTATCGACAATCTGGTGACCGAAGACCGCGTTCTGCAGCGGCCCCATCGTCGAACGCAGAAATTCCGGGAAGATCGCGAGCAGCACCGCGCCGAGGATCACGCCCGGGATGTGGCCCATGCCGCCGAGCACCACGCACGCCAGCACGACAACCGATTCCCAGAAGGTGAACGATTCCGGCGACACGAAGCCCTGGAAGGCGCCGAACATCGCGCCCGACAGACCGCCGAACGATGCGCCCATCGCGAATGCGAGCAGTTTCACGTTACGCGTGTTGATGCCCATTGCCTTGGCGGCGATTTCATCTTCGCGAATGGCGGCCCAGGCGCGACCGATACGCGAGTGCTGCAACCGCGTACAGACCCAGATCACGAGCAGCGCGCAGATCACGAACACGTAGTAGTACATGTAGACCGACGTGAACATGAAGCCAAGGATCTCATGCGGCTGCGCGAGATCGAAGCCGAACACCCGCAGCGGCGCGATGCCGGTAATGCCCTGCGGCCCGTTGGTGATGTTCACCGGACGGTCGAGGTTGTTCATGAAGATCCGGACGATTTCCCCGAATCCCAAGGTCACGATCGCGAGGTAGTCGCCGCGCAGCCGCAAGGTGGGTGTGCCGAGCAGGAGACCCGCGATCGCCGCGAGCGCCATGGCGCACGGCACCACGATCCAGTACGGCGTATGCAGCCCGTCCGGGAACATGTTGGCGATCCACGCGAACTGCGTGGTGAGGTGCGGCGAAGTGAGCAGCGCGGCGACGTAGGCGCCCACCGCGTAGAACGCGATATAGCCCAGGTCCAGCAGGCCGGCGAAGCCCACCACCACGTTCAGGCCCAGCGCGAGCATCACATAGAGCATCGCGAAGTCGAGCACGCGCACCCAGTAGTTGCCGCCCGCGGCGCCGACCACGAAGGGCACCGCGGCAACGGCGATGGCGGTCACGACGCCCACTGCGAGGATCTTCGTCGTGTTCTTTTCGGGGATGAGCGTCGTCGACGGCTCGATCGATTGAATTGAAGTCATGTTCTGCTACTCCCTCTTATGCGCGGTCCGCGACACGTTCGCCCATGAGCCCCGACGGACGGAACACGAGCACGGCGATCAGCACGATGAATGCGAAGACGTCCTGATAGTTACTACCGAACACACCGCCGGTCAGGTTGCCGATGTAGCCTGCGCCGAGCTGTTCGATCAGGCCGAGCACCACACCGCCGACCATCGCGCCGCCGAGGTTGCCGATACCGCCCAGCACCGCGGCCGTGAAGGCCTTCATGCCGGGGATGAAACCCATGTAGAAGTGCGCGTTGCCGTATTCCGAGGCGATCATCACGCCGGCCAGCGCGGCGAGCGCGGAGCCGATCATGAACGTGGCCGAGATCACGAAGTTCGGGTTCACGCCCATCAGCGAAGCATTGTTCGGGTTCTCGGCAATCGAGCGCATGGCGCGGCCGAGCTTGGTCTTGTGCACGAGGAGCAGCAGACCCGCCATTACGATGAACGCGACGACGATGATGACGATTTCCGTCATCGAGATCACGGCGCCCACGCCGGTTCCAGTCGGCTCGATGACGTTGATCGGGTCGGTCGAGACGAGTTGGGGGAACGCCTGCGGATTGCGGCCCCAGATGATCATGGCGAACGTCTGCAGCAGGATCGATACACCGATCGCGGTGATCAGCGGTGCAAGGCGCGGCGCGCGACGCAGCGGCCGATACGCGACCTTTTCGATCGTGTACCCGACAACGGCACACACGATCGCGGCAATCGCGAGCGCAATACACAGCGTGGGGATGTTCCCGAGGCCCGGGAAGTGATTGTGGAGCACGTCGATCGCGGAGAGCGCGACCATGGCGCCTACCATGAGCACGTCGCCGTGCGCGAAGTTGATGATGCCCAGAATCCCGTACACCATGGTGTAACCGAGTGCAATGATGGCGTAGATGCTGCCAAGCACCAGTCCGTTGATCAACTGCTGAAGAAAGATGTCCATATCCGGTTCAGAACGTCCGGCCGTTGTGCGTTTGCGGGAATTACGCCCTGCGCGACGGGACCGCTCCTCGGTAGCCAGCGCGTTTCGCTATCAATGCGGCGGGAGTGAGGAAAAAGAAGAAGTAGGACAGACACAGCCGCATCGCTGCAGTTGTGCCTGATTGGCCAGCAGATCCTCGCGGGTTAATTCTTCAGGTAGTCGAGGAGGGTTTGCTTTCCACCGACGTACTTGTAGAGAGAAATCGTCCCGTGGACCAGGTCGCCCTTCGAGTCGAACTGCGTCTGGCCGAGAACGCCCTCATAGTTCGTCGCTGGCATTGCGGCAAGAATCTTGTCTGGGGCCGTCGAGCCCGCACGCTTCATCGCTTCGGCAATGACGTATACAGCGTCATAAGCGAATGGCGAGTTCAGGACAGGGTGTGTACCGAAGCGTTTTTCGTAGCGCTGCATGAAGGCCGGACCCTTCGGCATCTTCTCGAGCGGCGAGCCTGCGATGGAGCAGATCACGTCATCGGCTGCGGCGCCGGCGAGTTTTGAAAGGTCGTCGGCGCACAGGCCGTCGCCTGCAAGAATCTTCTGCGTCATGCCGAGCTGCTTAGCCTGCTTCGCAAACGGGCCACCGGTCGCGTCGAGGCCGCCATACATGATTACGTCGGGATGCTCACCCTTGATTTTTGTAAGGATCGCGCGGAAGTCGGTGGCCTTATCGTTGGTCGCGTCGTGCGAAACCACTGAAAGGCCGTCTGCCTTCGCACGTTTCTCGAATTCATTGGCCAGACCCTGGCCGTATGCGGTGGCGTCGTCGACGATAGCGACCGTCCTGACTTTTAGCGTCCGCGTCGCGTAATCGGCGAGGGCCGGCCCTTGCTGGGCATCGGTTGCAACCACGCGGTATGCGGTCTTGAAGCCCTGTTGCGTGTACGCCGGATTCGTAGCGGACGGCGAGACCTGCACGATACCGGCATCACGGTAGATCTTGGACGCCGGAATCGTCGTTCCCGAATTCATGTGACCGACTATCGCCACTACCTTGTCGTCGACAAGCTTTTGTGCGACCTGCGTGGCTTGGCGCGGATCGCCAGCATCGTCCTCGGCGTCGAGAACCAGTATGACTTTCTTTCCGCCGACGACAAGCCCCTTTTCGTTGATTTCCTCGACCGCGAGCCTCGCGCCGTTCTCAGTGTCCTTGCCCAGATATGAAGCCGGACCGGTCAGAGGTGCGACTTCACCGATCTTCACGGTTTCGTCGGCATGCGCCACCCCGGCAGAAACGGCGGCCAGGGCCCCCAGAATGCCAAAGGTCGTCGCACGGCGACCCAATATTTTGCTCTTGGTCATTGCATTACCTCATCGATAGTTATCTGCATCGAGGTCAATCCGCTGGATTGTCCCCGTCGCCTCCGTCCTGGTACCGCGCGGCATGTGGTCTGCGCTGGCGAGACAAATTTATGCGGACACAAACTAGCGGCATTGCACCGATTTGCCAGAAAACAGAAGAAATGCGACAGCGGCGATGCGTGTCGTGCGGTCCTATAATGGCGTCACACCGATCATTCGCGCCGCCCATGGTTTCCTCCGACGTTCCCCCGGCCAAAGCGCCGCCGGCCCACAAACTGGTGGAGCGGCTTGACTCACTTTCTACGGCAACCGACTCGCCCCAGGGGCGCGCCGGCGCGGAGCTCAACGTCGGAATCCTGCTATGGCCGCGCTTTCCGCTCCTGTCGCTCGGCGGGCTCTGCGACGCGTTACGTCACGCTGCCGATCGCAGCGATCAAAGTCGCCAGTTGCGCTGTCTCTGGACGACGATTGGCGTGCACGACACCACCGTCGAATCGAGCTGCGGAATCGCTGTACCGGTGCAGGCGGCCTTTCCGGAAGTCGGGCAGTTCGACTACATCGTCGTCATCGGCGGCCTGCTGCCGCATCTCGATAAGGTGGACAGGCGCTACTGGGACTATCTGAGCGCCGCTGCGCAAGCGGGCGTTCCGCTGGTCGGCATCTGCACCGGCAGCTTCGTCCTCGCCCATGCCGGACTCATGCAGGATCACGTCGCGTGCGTGCACAGCTTTCACTTCGACGACTATCGCGACAGGTTTCCTGGACTACGCGTCGTCACGCATGCCGACTACCTCATCGACGGGGATCGCATCACGTGTGCGGGCGGCATCTCGGTCATCGAGCTCGCTGCGCGGCTCGTCAATCTGCATTGCGGACCTGACCGCGCATCAAAGGTGATTCACCAGATGACCGTCAGCCGGCAGGCCGGCGCATCGTTCATCGAGCGCCGCCGCGCACTTGGCTACCTGTCGGTGGACGACGCAACCGTCCGCCATGCTGCGCTGCTCATGGAGGAAAACCTCGAAGCGCCGCTCAATATCGCGGTGATCGCGAAGATGATCGGCACTAGCGTCCGTCAGCTCGAGCGGGCGTTCGTGGCCGAAATGAAGGTATCGCCGAATGAGTTCTATCGCGGTATGCGGCTACGATACGCACGCTGGATGCTGCTGAACACCGGGCGCAAGGTCACGGACATCGCATACGAGTGCGGTTTCGCTGATTCCGCGCATTTCATCAGGGTCTTCCGCGAGACCTACGGCGTGACGCCGGGCAAGCTGCGCGGCTCGCGCACAGGTCCAACCGAAGACTGAAGCTCGGCGACGGCGGCGATGCCATCAGCGCGCCCCTGTCCGGCGGCGGTTCGTTGTCGCGTTTCTTCTATTTTTTTGCTCATCGGTGCAATCCCGCTGGTGTCGCCTGGCTCAACATCCTGTCTCATGTGAGTGGGCCGTGAAACAGGGGAAACAAGCGACATGCAGATTGCCGTATTGGGTGCAGGTGTCATCGGTCTGTCGAGCGCCTATTATTTGAACCGGGCCGGACATCAGGTCATCGTCATCGACCGGCATGGTGAGGTGGCCACCGAAACCAGCTTCGGCAACGGTGGCCAGTTATCGTACAGCTACGTCGCGCCACTGGCGGGGCCGGGCGTATTGTCGAAGCTGCCCGCGTGGCTCACTCGGCGGGACTCGCCGGTGCGCTTTCGACCGTTCGTGAGCGCGGAGCAGTGGCTCTGGTGCCTGAAATTCTTGTTCGCTTGCACGCAACGGCGTTGCAAGCTCACCACGAGCGAATTGCTCTCGCTCTCGTTCGCGAGCCGTGCGCTCATGCACCAACTCGTGCGCGACGAACCCACGCTCGACTTCGACTTTCAGCACTCTGGAAAGCTCGTCCTGCACCGCGACGCTGCTGCGATGCAAGGCGCCATCGATCTGCTCGATTTTCAGCGCTCGCTCGGCTGCGAGCAGGAGGCGCTATCCGCCGACGAATGCGTCGCGCTCGAACCCGCGCTGGCTCATGTGCGCGAACGGATCGTCGGCGGCATCTATACGCGCAGCGAAGATACAGCCGATTGCCATCGCTTCAGCAAAGGTCTCGAAGCCATTTTGAGGGCGCGCGGCGTGCGGTTTTCGATGAATACGCGCATCGACGCACTGGATGTCGCCAAAGGCGGACACATCGTGGCGCGCAGCTGTGGCAGGGCGCTCGAAGCGGACCATGTCGTCGTGGCTGCCGGGGCCGGCGCAACGCATCTGCTTCAGCCTTTGGGCCTTCACGTGCCTGTTTATCCGCTGAAGGGCTACAGCTTGACCTACCCGCTGGGACCGCAGTCGATCGCGCCGACGTTGAGTGTCACCGATTTCTCACGCAAAGTGGTCTATGCGCGTCTTGGTGACCGGTTGCGCGTGGCGGGCATGGCTGACTTCGACGGCTACTCCCTCAAGCTGGATCCGTCGCGCGTTGCCGCGCTACGTGCGGAGGTCGCCGCGCTGTTCCCTCAGGTCGTAGCCGATCACGCCGAGGGGACGGAGTGGACCGGGCTGCGTCCCGCCACGCCACGCGGCACGCCGATTATCGGGCCCACGCGTTATCCGAATCTCTGGCTCAACATTGGACATGGCGCGCTCGGTTTCACGTTGGCCGCCGGGTCGGCCGCGTTGCTCACGGGTTGGATCGACGGAAAGCCCGATCAGTCGTTGTCCAACCTTTTCTCGCTCGTTTAATGGGCCGTACAAGGTGTGACGCGCGGCTGTCCTCCCTCACAAATTCCTCGAATCGATACCGAATGAAAGACAAGCCCAACATTGTGGTCATCGGCACGGGCGGTACGATTGCCGGCCGTGGCGCAAGCGCCGTCGACACCTCCTCCTACGCATGCTCCGTGCTGACGATCGATGAAATCCTGTCAGCCATTCCGGAAGCGTCGTCGCTTGCGAACCTGAGCGCGGAACAGCTACTGCAGAGAGGCTCGGAGAACTTCAACGAACAGCACCTGCTCATGATCGGGAAGCGGATATCCGAGATACTCAAGAACGATACGGTAGACGGCGTCATTCTCACGCATGGCACCGACACCATTGAGGAGACCGCGTACTTTCTGCATCTGACGTTGAAGAGCGTGAAGCCCGTCGTCGTGGTCGGCTCCATGCGGCCGCCATCGGCGATGAGCTCCGACGCGTCGCTGAATCTCTACGATGCGATTGCGGTAGCCACTCACCCGTCTTCGCATGGAAAAGGAACGCTCGTCGTCGCAAACCAGGAGATCCATACTGCTCGAGACGTCACGAAGACAAACAGCTTCAAGCTCGAGGCATTCGGCTCGCCCTACGGCGCGCTCGGTTACGTGATCCAAGGCAAGCCTCGCTACTACCGTACGCCATCGCGAGATCACACTGTTTCCACGCCGTGGTCCATCGACGACATCGAGGTGTTGCCGAAAGTCGTCGTCGTATATGCCTATGGCGCGCTTGAGAGTGAACTGGTCCGCGCCATTGCGGCGGATGCGGGCGGCCTTGTATTCGCTGGCACTGGCAATGGCAACATCGCTGAACATATGGTCGAGCCGCTGCGGGAGGCAGCGCGTGAGGGGCTGCACGTAGTGAGGGCCTCACGGACAGGGAGCGGCGTAGTGATCCGCAACGGCGCACAGCCTGACGACGATTATGACTGGATCGTCGTCGACGATCAGCCGCCTCAAAAGGCTCGCATTCTCTTGATGCTGGCGATGCTGAGCAATCCGGACGAGCGCCGCGCACTGCAGGCAGCCTTCTATCGCTTTTGACCCCTGCCAGAAAACACAATGTACATAGTTACCGACGATCAGGTCCGCCGCCTGATCACGATGAGCGACGCCATTGAAGCGCTGCGCTTCGCGCTTGCTGAACAAGGCAGCCGAAGAGCGAAGATCCAGCCGCGCGTACGGACGCTCGGCGAAGACGTGTCGTTGAGTACCATGGGAGCAATCTTGCCCGGCGCTGGTGTGTGCGGCGCGAAGGTATATTCGACGCACAAGGGGGTTTTCGACTTCGTGATTCCCTTGTTCTCCACACATGATGGAAGATTGCTGTCCATCATCCATGGCGGAGCGCTCACGGAATATCGCACAGCGGCGGTGACCCGCATTGCGTTTGACGCATTCGGCTGCGCCGACGCGAAGGTGCTCGCGATATTCGGAACCGGCGTGCAGGCAAGAGCGCACATCCGGGCTCTCGCCGACAAATCGGGCATCGAGCGCGTGCTGATTGTCGGCAGCGAGGGCGTGCAGGAAGCGGTTGCGCAAATGCAGGCACGCTACGCTGGCGTATGCTTCGAGGCGTCCACGTCCGACATGGCGGTGCAGGCAGCCGACGTCGTTGTCACCGCTACGCGCAGCACCATACCGCTCTTCGACGGTGCCAACCTCAAGCCGGGAACCTTCGTCGCTGCGATCGGCTCCAGCAAGCCGAGCGCGCGCGAAATCGACGACACGACGCTTTCTCGAGCCGGCATGATCGTCGTCGAATCGCTCGCGCAGGCAGAGGAAGAGGCGGGGGATCTACTGATGGCGGCGCCGGGGATGGTTGACTGGAGCACCATTGTGGAGCTCGGCGACGTCATCGCCAATGGCTATGACCAGGAGCGAGCGCGTGGCGAAATAACAGTCTTCAAATCCCTTGGGATTGCGCTTGCCGATGTTGCGCTCGGCGAGTTGGTCACGCGCAGGGCAATGGCAGCGGCGGAATGTGGCGGGCCAGTTCTTTGACGGGACCAGACGCCCAGATGTCCCGGTTGAGACACCGGCGAATGTCTCCCCGTGGCCGATGGCGGACTAGCAAGTGGCCGGCTGTGACCTTCGCCCATGCATCGTGTGGCGCGCAACATGGAGCGCTACCGTACCGACGCCAAATGCTGGGCGTGCGAGTATGCAATCTGATAGAACGACGCGCGTGGCTACGATGGGAAAGGTCACCTTCAACACGCTAACCCTCGTTACGGCGTTGGGCGCTGGACTGCCTCCGGTGCTCTGCGATGCCCATGCGCTCGATCCGCAACTCGACTGTAAATCGAATGCGCACGAGTTCATCGCCGCGCTTGTGGGCGACAAGGCCATCGAGGCGAAGCCTATGCGCATTGAGCCGAACTCGGTCAACGCGTTTCGGCCAGCGCACGGCAGTGATTTGACGGCATTCGGCTTTCGCGTCTATGCGGTCTTCGGGTATGAACCGAACGATGCGATGTTCAAACAGGGAAGTGGCCATCCGGCTACGGCGTCATCGTACGGCGTGGTAGTAACGGGCCCTGCCGAGTCGGTCGAGGCGCGCGTTCGCCAAGCGGGCAGCGACGCCATTATTCATGAAGTGGTTCCCCTCTTGATTACAGCTGTGCTATGCGAAGGGCATTGAGTTGGGCGCGTGGTTCAGGCATCGCGGGTCAGGGCATTCGCGCAGTGGCTGCGCGATACCTTCCACGTGGCAGGCTGAATCTGAGCAGCTGAGCCGCCACCGCGATCGAACGGCTACTCCTCCAAACAAGACCCCGAGCATGGCGCGATGTGGCCTTGACGCAGGAGCTCACTGGCTCGAGCTGCCCCCACCGCTTCGCTAAAATGAAAGCCTTGCGCATTCGTCGCCCGATTCGTCGCAGCCAACAACGCACGCTGTTGCTCGGTCTCCACGCCTTGTGCAATGACTCCAATCCCGAGATCATGCGCCAAGGTAACGATGGCACAGATCGTCGCCGCACTCTCAGGATCGCTGGTGGACCGTTGGACGAGAGATTGCGCAATCTTGAGATGGTTCACGCGATAAGCCTTGATATAGTCAAACGACGCGAATTCGCTACCAAAATCGTCGATGGCGATCTTCGCGCCGAGTTCATGTAGCCGGGCGAGTACGTCGTTATGTGCCCACGACAGCCTAGCCAGCGTAGCCTCGGTCACGTCGAACTCCAGATCCGAGGGCGCGAGATGCCACTTCGCGGCGGTTTCAGTGACATCGCGCAAGAACGCTTGAGCGCTCTTGAGTTCGAATAGAGACAGATTGATCGCGATCATCAGCGGGGCCACCCCCTCAACGCGCCATGCTCTCATTTGCCGGCACGCCTGGTCGAAAACCCAATGTCCGAGCGCTGCCATCGTGCCGTCCCTCTCGGCGATCGGAATGAAAACACCGGGGGAAATGACGCCCCGCGTGGGATGATGCCAGCGAATCAACCCTTCCATCCCTAAGATATTGCCGGAGGACAACTCGACCTCGGGCTGGTACCGGAGTTCCAACTCGCCGCGATCGATCGCTCCCCTCAAGTCCGCGGCGAGTGCGACACGTTCGAGCACCTCTCGGTCGAGTTCGTTGGAATGAAAGTGCCACCGGCTGCCACCGTTGCGCTTTGCACGCAGGAGCGCTAACTCGGCCAGCGCCAGCATGGCGTCCGCATCACTGTCGTCCTGGACATACGGACAGATGCCAATGCTCGCCGACATACGCACATCGTTTCCATTGAGCACATAGGGATACGCCAGCGCCGTTTGGAGTTTCGCAGCCAGTTCCCCGGCGTTCGTCGGCTCGCCCATCTCGCTCTGCAGCACGACAAATACGTCGCGGCCCAGGCGGGCAATAAAATCGTTTTCGCACGTGCAGTTCCTGAGGCGCTTTGCCGCCTCTCGAAGCAGGAGGTCGCCGATCGGGTGACCCAGTCTGTCATCGACCCGCTTGAAATGGTCGAGATCGACAAGGAGGATCGCAAAGGGCATGCCGCAATGTTGGGCGGCAGCAAAGGCCCGGCGCAAACGCGCGAGGAAGCTGGCCCGATTCGCCAAACCCGTGAGCGTATCGGTGGGGGCCAAGCGCGCCATCTTTTCCTCCGCTGCCTTGCGCTCGGTGATGTCGACGATGATCCCTTCAACTTCGATTAGCCGCCCACGCTTGTCGCGGACTGGGACGTAGCGATTCTCGACGAAACGGCAAGCGCCGCCACCAGTGCGTAAGCGCAACTCGATCGAGATGTCGCCGGCGTCGTTTTCCAGGACGCGCGCGAGGGCCGCATCGACCTTGGCGTGGTCGTCCGGATCGACAAGCTCGTTGGCCCAGGACTGCGAGACCAGTAAGGCAGTGCAATCGTGGCCGAAGTGGGTGATGCCATGCGAAATGTAGATGAGCGGAAACGAAGGCTCGCCACGCAGACGGTAAAGGATGACTGGACTGTCCTGGATGTTGACATTGGCGTTCGCAAGCGCTTTGGTTCTTCCCTCGACAGCCTCTTCCAGGCTGCTCGTCTTGAATGCCGCCGCTTTGGTCATCTGCCACTTCGTGGTCAGCACGCAGGCCGCCTGGCGGATCTCAACGTTGTCCAACGGCTTCTTGAGAATGAGCACGCGATGGTCTGCGCCCAGGCGCCCCGTCAACGTCCCCCAGGGGTAATCGGAATGCGAGCTGCACAGCACCAATTGCAACTGTGGATCCACTTGCCAGAGTCGGTCGAGGGCTCGAAGGCTGTCGGGGCCGGGCTGCATAGGCATGTCGAAGAAGGCCATTGCATAGGGCTTGTTCTCGGCCAGCGCACGCGCGACCCGCTCCAGCGCATCCTCGCCCGGATACGCGGAATCGATCTGAAACACTTCGCTCGAGGCTGGAACCTCGCCGAAGAAGGACGTCTGGGTTGTGGTCGGCGCAATTTCACAGCCCAGGAGGATCTGGCGGAAAATCTGGTGAGTCGCGTCATTGTGATTGATCATCAGCACACGGCGATTAACCGCACCGAGTTGCTCAGTCGCGCGGTGCCTTTCTCCGGCCCAGTGGTGGTTCCTGGACAAATGCCACGCGCCGGCCGAGGCAGTGGCTGCGCGCCTGCCGGGTCGTGTCCGCCTTGGCGGCCAGTGCGGTTCCATGCAAGGGCCAGACCGACCCTGTTCGTAATGGATCCTTGATTGAAAACGCACGCCAGGCTCTCCCCCGCAATCCCGATCCGGCGATGGGTTGCTGCTGCAACAAATCTTCGTTGAATTTAATCTCCTCAGACGATAAGAGTATAGGCGCCCCTCGATCTGACAAACATAAGTGTTTCATCATCGAAGTTCGCCAACGTACGTGGCACTTCAAGCGGACGGCTTTCGCCACACGCTGGCGAGCCAAGGCTGTTGCTCGCACGGCAAGCCAGGGGGCCGGTAATAGTGCTCGAGTTCGAGGAATCCCGCATCCGCCATGTGTCGGCGCCATGCTTCGAGATCATGGAACGCGCCATAGCGGCCGTAGCTCCAGCCTTCTTGGTTCGCGCCGCGCGGATTGGAGCTGAATAGCACGCCGCCATGCTTTAGCGTCGAGTGCAATTGCCGCAGCACGCGTGCCAAAGCCTGACTCGGAACATGGAACAGGCTGGCGTTGGCGAAAACGCCGTCAAAGCGTGCAACTGGCAAATCGAGGTGCAGAAAATCCTGATGCCACACTTCGCAGCCGGTCTCGGCGCGTGCCATTGCGACGAAGCGTTCGGCACCATCGAGGCCGACTGCGCGATGTCCCCGCGAGGTGAACGCCTTGAGATCCCGCCCCGGCCCGCAGCCAAAATCGAGGATCGCAAAAGGCGGCTCGCTGGCGATATGACGTAAAAGAGCGTTGATGTTCTGCGAGACGTCGTGGTCGCTCGTGCCTTCGCGGAAATCCTCCGCATGCGCGTTATAGTGCTGCAGCGTAACGGTGCTGATTCGTTCGAGGTCGCCAGCGGTGAGTGTCATGCGAAAAGGTCTCCAAATTGCCTTTCTTTATCAGGAAAACCCCCAAAACAATCCCGGACAAAGCTTGCTCGATGGTAGTCGACCGTCTTGCCCTCTCCGTACCGCGGGCGCGGACTCGGCCCATCGATGCGCCGCAAAAGCCTGGACTGATAACCAATCAGGTTCTCCAATCCTTCGGGCCGATAGTCTCGCCGATTCGCGTCACAGAATCCGAGGAATTGGCCGGAAGCAGTCGACGCTTTGGCAGAAATGCAGCGTGTGCCCATCTGTCTTAGTAGCGTACGCTCTCTTTAGGCGATCGTCAGTCCACGCCGGGAAGGTCGGGGCCGAGTTCCGCCTCGATCTGGTCGATCGACGGCAAGCCTGCTTCGAGCGGCGTCGGCACCTGGCGGAGAAGCTGGTATTCCGCGACGCCCATCGGATTGGTCATCCCGCGCAATGCGTATTCTGCGACCAGCCGGTTCTTCTCTCGACATAAGAGCAAGCCGATCGTCGGCTGATCCTCGGGCCCCTTTAGCTCCGCGTCCACCGCAGACAGATAAAAGTTGAGTTGGCCAGCGTATTCGGGACGGAAGGGCGTCGCCTTCAATTCGACCGATATGGGACCAAGGCAATTGTGCAACGGCCTGTTGCACAATTGCGGGCATCGGCCATGCTTGGGCCAATGCTCACAGTACTTGAGGTTGCGCGGTGAAAACCCTTGCATGTCGGGAAAAGCTGCTTTTAGATCGCGAGCAAGCCGGTCGATGACCTTCGCACCCCAGCCCTGACCTTTTTGGCGGTCCAAGATATCGCGGCCGATCTGCCAGTAAAGAGTGACGAGTTCACGGTTTGCGCTGGCCGCTGCGCGTTGACGTGCGAATTCGACCCGTTGCTTGAGCTCGGTCAGCCATTGACGGTAATCGTCATCGCCCCATGGGCTTGGAGAATTGGTCATGCAGCGATCCGTGCGCGCAGCGTTGATCAGCAGATGTGGGCATTATCCCAGGCGAGCTCCGCTTGCGATCATCGTAGCGTCGAACTACGCCAAATTTACGCACGCGCCGACAAAACTCTCGATAAGTCAATGCGTTATGGCGTAAATCTGGTGCCCGGGACCGGACTCGAACCGGCAAGCCGTTAGGCGGCGGATTTTCTTCACACTGCATCTTTCGATGCCGGCGATGCGCTCAGGTACTGCATTGCCGTTCGTGCGCTGGACTATGCCTTCGCCATCGCCGGCCACATCTCCGAGATGTGCCGCGCAGCATTAGGCGCCCCCCGTCTAGTCTCTACACCTTCCGCGGCGCGCATCGGTCACGACGCACACCGGGCTTGGCTCGGCGTTGCCTCGGCCGCCTGACACCCATACCGAACAGATGTCATGCACCAGGGGGTTCGCCGAATTTGAAGGGTTCTGCACCGACCGTTTCCAGCCGGGCACTCAATTGCTTCAAGTCCGCTATGTTTACCAATTTCATCACCCGGGCAGGGTGGACGCGATTCTACCATCGGCGCGGCCCGACGCACGCCAGCGCACACAGCGTTAAAATGATCGCCCGCAAAAATCCATCCGCCGATGAACAAGATCCGAATTGCACCGCTCGCCGGGCTGCTTCTCGTCATGCCATTTCTGGCAGGCGGCTGTGCGCTTTATAAGAACCCGAGCGCTTGCGAAACGCGGATGCGCAGCGAGCTCGCTCAAGCTTCCCCTCAGGATCACCTCAAGATTTCGAACGTAGGCGTGGGTATCGGTGGCTCGCGAGTCGTCGTCGAAGGCGCATTACAGCGGCCCGCCGCGGCAAGCGAGGTATCGGTGGCGGCATCGGGCGCGGTCGCAACGGCAAGCGCTGCACGCCCCAAAATGCGCGGCCGGGCCGCCGCACTCGAATGCACGTTCAACGGCGACGCTCTCGTCTCGACGCATTGGCTCGCTCCGACAGAGATGGCCAAACCTGCAGACGCTGATGCCGACGACGAATCCACCAGCGGTTGAAGAACCCCGTACGAGCGCGGCGTGGCAAATGCTACGATCGTTGAACGCCAGCGCGATGAAGGAGATAGAGATGGACGGATTCGTGACCCATCGGATCGAGGGCGTCGATGTCGACATCGAAGTGGTGCCCGCCGCGGCGCAGGGATTTGCGGCGCGCTTTCGGGTAGGCGGTAACGGCACCGATGAAGCCGAACGCCATGTGGTGCATGTGACGCAAGGCCCGTTCGCGACCGAAGCCGAGGCTGAAGAAGCGGCAAAATCGGCCGCGCTGGGCTGGATTCTTTCGCACGGCGAGCCGCGACATTGACCGTCGGAACCGGCGTTCCGCGCGCGAACGAGAGGGCGCGTGGCGCCGGTTTTACACACGACGGTCCGGGACCGGTAAAATGCGCGGCTGATCCACGGAAATACCCGTGGCGAAAGCGCAAGGATTTCCCGAACATGACTGATCTTCGTTTTACCTCGCGGTTCGCAGCTCTCGTTTTGGCCGGCGGCCTCGTTGCCGGTTGTAGTTCCCCGTCGCCGACCCAGGTCGACTACCGGAGCGATTCGAAATCGAAGCAGGCATCCCTTGCCGTTCCCCCCAACCTGCTCGAGGAGACTTCCGATCAGCGTTCGCTGCCGCCTCTCGGCGGACAGACTTCGCTTTCCTCGCTGCGTCAGGTGCAGAAGGCCGCGCCATCCGAAACCGCGGTGGTTCCCCCCGTCGCCGGCATGCACATTCAGCGCGACGGCACGGCGAGCTGGCTCGTGATCGACGGCAAAACACCGGATCAGGTCTGGCCGCAAGTGCGGCGCTTCTGGCAAGAACAGGGCTTCCTGCTCGTCGTCGATCAGCGCGACAAGCACGTCATGGAAACGGATTGGAACGAGACGCGCCCGGAAGTGAACCAGGGTCTCGTTCGCAACACGCTGTCGAAGGCGATGGGTAACTCGTACGTCGCCGCGGAGCGCAACAAGTATCGGACGCGCCTCGATACCGCGCCCAATGGCGGCACCTATGTGTTCGTGAGTCAGAAGGGCATGCGCGAAGCGCTCGAAGGCGTCCACAACGATACGAGCACATGGCAGCCGAAGCCGAACGATCCCGCGCTCGAGACCGAGTATCTGAAACGTCTCATGGCAACCCTCGCGCGGGCGGATTCGCGCGGCGCCAGCCAGCTCGGCGCGGAACCCGCTGACGATGCGGACGTTGCCAAGGCGGGCAAGGCGAAGTCCGACGCTGCGGCGATTGCTGCGCAAAATGCCGCGTTTACCGCACAGTCCAGTAAGCGAGAGCAAGCGGCGAGCAGCGAGGCGGCAACGTCCGAGGTCGAACTTGGCGAGGGCTACGACAACGCATGGATTCGCGTAGGGATCGCGCTCGACCGAAGCAACTTTACGGTGGATGACAAAGACCGCACGCGCGGCCTCTATTACATCCGCTACGTCGACCCCAAAGACTTGAGCGCGGATAAGCAGGGCTTCTGGAACCAGGTGTTCCACGGCAAGAAGGAAAAGATCGCCAAGCAATACCGCATCAACGTGCGTGCGCTGACGCCCAATCAAACCCGCGTTGCTGTCGTCGACGATAAAGGCAATGTCGAGTCGACTCCGCAAGCCCGGCAAATCATGGGACTGCTCGAGGACCAATTGCACTGATCCTGCATCGCCCCGAAGCAAGCATCCCGCACAGACCCGCCGCAAGGCGGGTTTTTTCTTGTGGGGACCGTCGTCGCTACGGGATGAATCGGCTATGGGCGGCGCGCGTCACGGCCTTTGTCACGTGACGTTACCCCGTAACATCGCGCCCTTGCGTCGGCTGTGCGCTTGGTCGCGGTAATTTGTCGATGTGAATCAGCGACTTGGCGGTTGCTGCGCGACTGGCATGTTAGCTGCTCTCTTGAGCCGGCAGCCGCGGACTAGCCGTATCAAGCGGTGCGATATCGAACGGAAAAGGCATGGCCGGCGCGAGAAAGCATGCCGGACACGATGGCCCCGTCGCCCATCCTCGTAGGGCGACGGTTTCACCCGCGTTCCTCGGAACGCGGGTCTTTTTCCGTGGTCCGAGGATTGTCGTGCGGCCGGCTTAGCCAACCAACGTCAGGTCAATGCGAGGTATTGGGGACGTCGAGAATCAGAACGATGGTCCAATCGGCTTCGCCGTCGTGATGGTATTGACGCTCGACGACGATGAATGGCTGCTGTTTGCCCGCGGGCCCGAGAAAGAGTACATCGCCTTCCATGGGCAGGCACTCGATAGGCGGCAATGCGAGAAACGCCTCTTGCGAGCCGCGCGGCATCAATTTCTCGATCTTGCGCGACGCGGCCTCGGTCCATTCGATGTCCAGTTGGATGTTGCTCATGCTTTTCCTCCGCACCGGGGTGCGTCGAGAGTATTGGCAAAGAAATATCGGAGCGCGACTTTAGCACAGCGGGGCGGACCGTTCCGGCTATAAAAAAAGCCGAAGCCGGCGCGGCCGGTTCGGCTTTCGTTGCTGTTGCGCGGGGCTCGCCCCGCAACGCCGTCACTCGCCGGATTCGGCCTTCTTGTGCTTCATTGCCTTCTTGTGATGCCGCGTCGGCTTCGCATTATGGTCCATCGGCATCGTCTCGTGCGACTGCATTTCCTGCTGCGACTGAAGTGCCTGCGCGCGCTGCTCGACATCCGCGGCCTTGGCCGGGTCAGTGCTCATTTGGACGCCTTCGGTCTGCGCATAGGCGGCACCGGCGAGCATCGAAAGAGAAGCCAGGACAGTCAGGGACGCTTTCTTCATTATTTGCCTCCGTTGCGAAAAAGGTAGATAGGTGATGGTCGAGATACTGCCCGTTCTCGGGACACTGCATTCTAGCGAGCATATTCGGAGCCAGACTCCTTTGTAAGGCAAAAGAGACGCTCCGTTACATGTCGTTACATTCAATTGCCGCATGCTTCCATCGTAGTTGCCTTTATCAAAACCACCCCAAGGCCCGGTAAACGTGGAATTGGGCGATGCCAATCAGCTCGTGCAGCGCGATATTCGCATTGATCAGGTTCGACAAGCGCGGCAGCGCGCCGCATCGCACCTTGCGCGCATTGGAGATGACCGGTTGTACCGAGAGCCCAAAGCGGTCGAAATCGAGCAGCGCGCGGGGCATCTGGTAAGCCGACGTGACCAGTATCAACGAATCGTAATGTCGATCGCGCAGCATACGTGCCACGTATTTGGCGTTTTCGTAAGTGTTGCGGCTCGCGTCTTCGAGTACGAGGTCTGCGCGCGCGACGTTCGAGCGCAGCAAATACGGCGCGTAGGTGTCGGCTTCACTCGCCTCGTGTCGCTGGGGATTGCCCCCGCTCACGAGGACACGGCATTCGCCGTGCGGTACGGCCGCTTTGCATTCGGCGTACACCGACGCGGCTTTCACGATGCGAGCCGAGGCATCTTTCTTGGGTATGAGCCGGCCGCGCGCGTCGTACTCCGTGCCGCTTCCGAGCAGCACGATGACCGTGCGCGAACCGAATCGGACAGGCGATGAGTCGGGCGCGCGTGCCTGAACGGCATTGAGCAAAGGCGCCGCGAGCCACCCGGCGGCGAGCAGCCACAACAGAAGGACGGCGGACGGACCGACTGCGAGGCGTGCGCGGCGCCACAGCACGAAAACCGCAAAAAAAAGCGCGAATAAAGTGAATATGATCAATTCGAATGCGGTAACGTATGGGTTCGGGATCCACGAGTGAGCAGGCGGTCGATCCAGCCGCGGCGCATCGGCGACGCCGATGTAACGGGGCGCCGCCCCCCGGAATGGGGCTCGTAAATCACGGACAGTATCGATGATACGGCGACGCCGGATGTTCCGGACCATCGCTCCCGAATCGGCAAACCGCACTCAGTGCGGCCTTGCCGTGCGGCGCATGCTCAGGCATGAACTGTGCGATGGCCGGATTTGAAAAAGAGTCGAGATGGCCACGTTTTCCAATGAAGCGGTGCTCGAAGCGCTAAGGCGGGTCCAATACCGTCAGGTTCCATGGGCCAGGCGCCCGGGTGTTTTCGAATATCTGCGAGGACTCGGCTTGATGGAGACGGTGCGTCAGCGTACCGTCGCCCCTGGCGCGGGTTTTCATGCGCCGGTTGATATTGCCGTTCTCACCGACAAGGGGCGCGCCGAATTCACGCGCCTCGCCCGCGAGGAGCGCGCCCTCGATTGGGATGCGCGCCGCGCCGACGACTACGTATTCAAGATGGCCGTCGCAGTCGACGTCGCACGTTAGCACCGCAACGCGGGCGAAAGCCGGCAAAAAAAGCCCGTATCGCAAGGATACGGGCTACCGGTGTATTTCTGCTGCCACGATGTGCTCATGGCATTCACTCGGACCGCGGCGAATGCGCACGGTTCCCTTCTTTATCGTTGTCACGCCCTCTCGCGCCGAATCAATGGTGATCTCGAACGTTACGCGGGCGGGGCGGAGGCGGTGGGCTCGGTACCTCGGGATGCGACCGCGCATTGCGGACGATGTCGCTGCGCAAATCCCCACGCGGCACGTCCACCGGCATGGGAACGGGCGTCGACGCGCTCGGTGGCGGATGCGGCTGAGCGCGGGCGCCCGTACTGCGTACACCGCCGTCTGCCACCGGTATGATCGCCGCGATGACGAGCGGGACGATCATGCTGCCCAGTAGCAACGGTATGCACTTCAGCAGGACGTTCGCGGGTAGGCCGCGCAAAAGGCTTGTCTGCATACCGGCAAGGTACGCGGGGCCACGAAAGCGCGCTGTAAATATTGGTAAATGGATGTTTCGCCTGCGTTTGGCCGCAGGCGCACCCGCTCCCGTAGGCGCGGATCAAGCCATCTTCACGGGCGCGCGCCAGGATTCGGGATTGGTCCAGAATGCGCCGCGCAGGCGGTCGCGGCTGGGCGGCGCGGGCGGTTTGACGGTGGAGGCGCCGATACGTCCGCGCAGCGAAATCTGCCGTCCGCAGGTCGACAGCCGCTTGACGATTTCAGCGAGTGTGCCGTCCGCTTGCCATTCGTCGAAGCGGCGCCGGCAAGTCGGCGGGGAAGGATAGCGGCCCGGAAGCTTCGACCAGCCTTCGCCCGTGGAGAGCACCCACAGCACCGCGTTGACGACTGCGCGTGCTTCCACGCGGGGGCGTCCGCGCCGTTCACTGCGCGCGGGTTCCGCGCAGAACAACGCTTCCACCAGCGCCCATTCGTTATCTCTCAAATCGTCGAACAGCATCATGTCCTCACCTCAGCGAAACTGACCCGGTGCGCCGCCCCGTGCTGCGCACGCTCGAAACACCCGATAAAACGAGTGCCGAGTGCGCCGGCTGTGGCCGCGCTTGCCAATCAAGCTATCGAGCGCGCCGTACCGGCTTCGGCGGCTCGAGCAATGCAACAAGCGTGCCACGCGGGTCGACGGGCGCCGCGAGGCGCGTGGCGGCGGGCCTGTCGGGGGATCAGCTAGGGGCGTATAAGACGCCAAAAGCCCGCCGGGGAAAATCGGGACAATCACCAATCCAGTGCAGTGCGGCGCTCCGGGGGTGCGCGGGCGCCCGAATATTGCGATGCACAAAAGTGGGCCGCCGCCCGACAGGCTACTTGCATCGAGGCGTCAAAGAGGCGCTTTTGCAACTGCAGCATCCGTGGCGGGGCCGGGCGCCCGGGTTGAGAACCCGGCAGCGCGCCGCGACTTTCGGCTCGAATCGAACGCATCGAGGGAGCAAGTCGATTCGGCGGCGCGGAGCGGCTTTTCGTCCCGGCTCGTTTTCGGGTTGCCTGCAAAGGCGTGCAGGGCAGTTGTGGGCCCGTTGCTCGGTTGCCCGTTTACGCACCGAACCTTTTTGCGTAAGATGACGTTCAATCGCGCGGCGTCATCTTCGGAAGGCCGCCGCTTTGTCCGGCTGGGCTTGGCTCGATAGCTGTCCGATTCGCCGCCCCCCGGTCCGTGCTCCCATCAATATGACCGATCAAAATCGGGCGAGCGCGTCTTCTGTTCCAACATCGTCTGATTGATCCGGTTCGTTTGACCACACAGGGTCTGGCCTAGCTGCATGAATACCCAAGAGGCGAAGATCGTCCTCGAGACTGCTTTGATTTGCGCGCAAGAACCGCTGAAGCTCGGCGAGTTGCGCAAGCTATTCGCCGACGGCCTGTCGGCGGACACAGTCCGTGCGTTGCTCGAGGATTTGAGAAGCGAGTGGTCCGGTCGCGGCGTCGAACTCGTCGCGCTGGCGTCGGGGTGGCGCTTCCAAAGCAAGCCGGCGATGCGCAATTTTCTGGACCGTCTGCACCCTGAAAAGCCGCCGAAGTATTCGCGAGCGGTGCTCGAGACGCTGGCGATCATCGCGTATCGACAGCCCGTCACGCGTGGCGACATCGAGGAGATCCGCGGCGTCACAGTCAATACGCAGGTGGTCAAACAGCTCGAGGACCGCAATTGGATCGAGGTCATCGGTCATCGCGACGTTCCGGGGCGGCCCGCGCTCTATGCGACGACCAAGCAATTTCTCGATGATCTCGGTTTGAAGGCGCTCGACGAGCTGCCGCCGCTCGAAGATCCGGCCGCCCAGCTCGACGGAACGCCGCTCGCTCAGCACGCGATCGAGTTTCCCGAGTCGGCGAGCCAGGAATTCGACGAACCCGGCAAGACTGACGAACTGCAGGTCGCCGGCGCGGCCGATGCCGCGGCGGCCGACGAGCCGGCGCGCGGGGGCGACGCCGCGGAGCACGATTTATGCGCGGAGGATATCGGCGACGCGCCCCAGCAAGCGGATGAAGGCGACGGCGAAGCGCCGGTGGGCCCGTCGCCCGCGCCTGTGCTGCGTGCGATCGAGTCGCCCGCTGCGACTTCGGAACGTGACGAAAACGATTCGGTGAATGGCGTCGACGACGACTCATTCGCCAACCACGAAGCGGCCTCGCGCCGTGCCTGAACTAACCGAATTTTTGCCGCACTCGCGACGAGTGCGAGCCCTCTGACATTCGAGGTTGTTTTGACAGATACCCACGACACCGATTTGTCCGCGTCCGGGCACGCTATTGACGCTGCGGGCCGCGAACGAACATTGGGCGCGCAAGAGGCACCCGACGGCCCCAACGAGCGAGAGCCCCAGGCGACGGATGCCGGCGGCGAGGAGCGCCCGAGGCGCGGTCTGCGCCGCGGGCCGCGCAGTCTCATCGCGCGGCGTCGTGCGGCGGCCAAGACCAAAGGCGATCCAGCGGCGCAATCGGAGCCCGACGCGCCGGCCGAGCTCGCTGCGCCAGGAGGCGACGCGCTCGACGCCGCGCCGCCGCAACGGGATCAAAAGCGAAGCGCTGGGGGGAAACCGCCGCGCAAACCCGCTGGCGCGCGCCGCGAGCGCGGCCCCGGCCCTGGCCGTCCCGCAGGCGAGGGCAAGCGTGCCGAGGAGCCGCGTGGCGATGCGCCCGGCGCGGCGGCAGGAGGGCCCGACGACCTGTTCTCGTACGTGACGTCGCCGGCGTTCGATGCGGACAACGGCTCGACGGCCGGCGTGCGCGCACCGATGCTGCGCCGCGGCCGCCAGGCGCCGCAAAAGCGGGTGCTGTCGCCCGATGACGATGCGCCGAAGCTGCACAAGGTGCTGGCCGAAGCGGGCATGGGTTCGCGCCGCGAGATGGAAGAACTGATCGTCGCCGGGCGTGTATCGGTGAACGGCGAGCCGGCCCATATCGGTCAGCGCATCATGCCGACGGACCAGGTCAGGATCAATGGAAAGCCGGTCAAGCGGCGCTTGCAGACGAAGCCGCCGCGCGTGCTCGTCTACCACAAGCCCGCCGGGGAGATCGTGAGTCATGCCGATCCCGAGGGCCGGGCGTCGGTCTTCGACAAGCTGCCGCCGATGAAAACGGCGAAATGGCTGGCTGTCGGCCGGCTCGACTTCAACACCGAAGGGCTGTTGCTGCTCACGACGTCGGGCGATCTGGCCAACCGGTTCATGCACCCGCGCTATAGCGTCGAACGCGAGTACGCCGTTCGGGTAGTCGGAGAGCTCAGCGAAGGAGCGCGGCAAAAGCTCCTCCACGGCGTCGAACTCGAAGACGGTCCAGCCAACTTCCTGCGGATTCGGGACGGTGGCGGCGAAGGGACGAACCACTGGTATCACGTTGCGCTCGCGGAAGGGCGCAATCGGGAAGTGCGTCGGATGTTCGAAGCGGTCGGCCTCATGGTGAGCCGTCTGATTCGGACGCGGCATGGCCCGATCTCCCTGCCGCGCGGGTTGCGCCGCGGCCGGTGGGAGGAGCTCGAAGAAAACCAGGTGCGCAGCCTCATGAGCGCGGTCGGGCTGAAGGCGCCGGTCGAAGACAAGGGTGCGCGCCGCGCGACGCAGGAACGCCGCCAACCGGATCCGATGCAAACGTCGATGGGCTTCATCAGCCGCGAGCCGGTGCTGACGGCGCACGGCCGCTTCGAGCAGCCAGGCCGCGGTCCGGGCCGGCGCGGTCCGGGCGGCGGATTCGGTGATGCGCCTGGCGGTTTCGGCGGGCGTCCGGGCGCAAACCGGGGCAAGAGCGGGCCGCAACGCGCACGTGGCGACGTGGATGGCAACCGCGCGTTGCCTGCCGGTGGCGCGAAGCGCGGCCCGGGTGGTGGCGGTGGCGGCCCCGGCGGCAACCGGCCCGCGGGCGGCAATCGCCCGGGCGGTGGCGCCAACGGGCCGCGCGGATTGCCGCGCAATCGCGCGCGGGGCCGGTAGCGGCCAGCGGTCCGCATTCGACGAAGGTGTCGTTCGAGAGCGCGCGCGCTTTGCACGCGCTCTCGAAAAATGCTAGAATCTCGAAGTCGCTGGGCGTGCGGCTTTTTCGTGCGGCTCAGGTGCGACCACCGGTAAGAAGAAGATGGGCGTTCAGCCCATTTTTTTTTGCCGTTGCGGTTCAGCATCTCGGGTTGCACTGACCTTCCGTGCGCCGGCCAGGCGCGCGGCCCGCAAGATGTTCGCGTCGCGCGCGAACATCTTAGAGGGCACTTGTGCAACTGACGGAACTGATAGAAACCACGGTCTCGGGCATGGGCTACGAGTTGGTCGATCTCGAGCGTACCGGGCGCGGCATGCTCTGCGTCTATATCGATCAGCCCTCCGGCATCGCGATCGAGGACTGTGAAAAGGTCACTCGTCAGCTCCAGCACGTTTTGACGGTTGAAAATATCGATTACGAGCGGCTCGAAGTGTCGTCGCCGGGGCTCGACCGTCCGCTGAAGAAATTGGCCGATTTCGTGCGATTCGCGGGGAGCGAGGCGGTCGTTACGCTGAAAAAACCGTTGGACGGGCGCAAGACGTACCGGGGCATTCTCCATGCGCCGAACGGGGAAACGATCGGTTTGGAATTTGTTGGGAAAGAAGGCGCCGCGATGCTCGACTTTACGCTTGCGGATATGGACCGCGCGCGCCTCGTCCCGCACGTTGATTTTAGGAGCCGGAAACAATGAGTCGCGAAGTATTGATGCTGGTGGATGCGCTGGCGCGCGAGAAGAACGTCAACAAGGATGTCGTGTTCGCTGCGCTCGAAGCCGCCCTTGCTTCGGCAACCAAGAAGCTCTTCGAAGAAGACGTCGATATTCGCGTGCACATCGATCGTGAATCGGGTGAGCACGAAACGTATCGCCGGTGGCGCGTCGTGCCGGACGAGGCCGGTCTGCAAGAGCCGGATCAGGAAATCCTGCTTTTCGAGGCGCGCGAACAGCAGCCCGACATCGAAATCGACGAATACATCGAGGAGCCGATCCCGTCGATCGAGTTCGGCCGCATCGGCGCACAGGCCGCTAAGCAGGTCATTCTGCAAAAGGTGCGCGATGCCGAGCGCGAGCAGATCCTGAACGATTTCCTCGAGCGTGGGGAAAAGATCATGACGGGTACGGTGAAGCGGCTCGACAAGGGAAACTTCATCGTCGAATCGGGGCGCGTGGAAGCGCTGCTGCGCCGCGATCAACTGATTCCGAAAGAGAACTTGCGCGTGGGCGACCGCGTGCGCGCCTATATCGCGAAGGTCGATCGGACGGCTCGCGGGCCGCAGATCGAGCTCTCGCGCACCGCGCCCGAGTTCCTGATGAAGCTGTTCGAAATGGAAGTGCCGGAAATCGAGCAGGGCCTGCTCGAAATCAAGGCCGCCGCGCGCGATCCCGGCGTGCGGGCGAAAATCGGCGTCATCGCCTATGACAAGCGGATCGATCCGATCGGCACCTGCGTCGGCATCCGCGGCTCGCGCGTGCAGGCGGTGCGCAACGAGCTCGGTGGCGAGAACGTCGACATCGTGCTATGGTCGGAGGATCCCGCCCAGTTCGTGATCGGTGCGCTCGCGCCGGCAGCGGTCCAGTCGATCGTCGTCGATGAAGAAAAACATTCGATGGACGTCGTCGTGGACGAAAACGAGCTCGCGGTCGCGATCGGCCGCAGCGGCCAGAACGTGCGGCTCGCGAGCGAGCTGACCGGCTGGCAGATCAACATCATGACGCCGGACGAATCCGCGCAGAAGCAGAACCAGGAGCGGGGCGTATTGCGCGACCTGTTCATGGCGCGGCTGGACGTCGACGAGGAAGTGGCCGACATCCTGATCGACGAGGGCTTTACGAGCCTCGAAGAGATCGCCTATGTGCCACTCAACGAAATGCTCGAGATCGAGGCGTTCGACGAAGACACCGTTCACGAGTTGCGCAACCGCGCACGCGATGCGCTGTTGACGATGGCGATCGCGAACGAAGAGAAAGTCGAAAACGCCTCGCTCGATCTGAAGAGCCTCGACGGAGTCGATTCCGACTTGCTCGCGAAACTGGCCGCGCATCAAATACAGACGCGCGACGAGCTTGCCGAGCTGGCCGTGGACGAATTGGTCGAATTGACTGGAATGGAAGAGGAAGCCGCGAAAGCGTTGATCATGAAAGCACGTGAACACTGGTTCCAGTGAGTGAATACCATGACGCACTGAAACGATCGCGACGGCGATAGATTTAGCACGCGCCGGTCGCACGACCCGATGCTAACCGCAAGGAATCGGTCCTTGCATTAAGAGGAATGAATGGCGAGTAACAACGTAGCCCAATTTGCCGCGGAACTGAAAATGCCTGCCGGGGTGCTGCTCGAGCAGCTCCAGGCGGCGGGCGTCCAAAAAGCGAGTGAGGACGATGCGCTGTCCGAATCGGACAAAGCACGTTTGCTCGATCACTTGCGCAAGGCGCACGGCTCGGCGGACGCGGACAAGCGCAAGATCACGCTGACGCGCCGGCATACGTCGGAAATCAAACAGTCCGATGCGACGGGCAAGGCTCGCACCATTCAGGTCGAAGTGCGCAAAAAGCGCGTGTTCGTGAAGCGCGACGAAGCCGGCGAAGCAGCTGGCGAAGCGGCGGGTCAGGTGGCCGACGCCGAAAGCGCCGAGCTGCAGCGGCGCGAGGAAGAGGCACGCCGTGAGGCCGAGCTGCTCGAGAAGCAGGCGCAGGAGCTCAAGGAGCGGCAAGAACGTCTCGAGCGCGAGGAAGCGGAACGCCAGGCGCGCGAGCAAGCCGCCGAGGCGGAGCGTCGCCGCGCCGAGGAAGAGGCTGCGGCCAAGCGTGCCGAAGTCGCTGCGCGCGAGCAGGCCGAGCGCGGTGCGAGCGAGGATGAGCGCGCCGCCGCCGAGCGTGCCGCACAGCGTGAAGCGGCCAAGAAGGCCGAAGACGCTGCGCGCGAGGCCGCCGAGAAGGCCCGCGCCGAGCAGGAGGAAATTCGCAAGCGCCGCGAGGCGGCCGAGGCCGAAGCGCGCGCGATTCGCGAGATGATGAATACGCCGCGCAAGGCGCAGGTGAAGGCCCCGGAGCCCGCGCCCGCGAAGCCGGCCGAGCCTGCCGTCAAGACCGCCGAAGCGAAGGGTACGTTGCACAAGCCCGCGCGCCCGGCGGGCGAGGCGGCCCGTCCGGCCGCGCGCAAGGCTGCACCCACGGCTGCGCCGAGCACGACCCCGGCGGCGCCCTCCGCCGACAAGAAAAAGCCTGGCGGCAAAGCGGGCTGGCAGGACGACGCCGCGAAGCGTCGCGGCATCAAGACGCGCGGCGATTCGAGCGGCGGTGTCGATCGCGGCTGGCGCGGCGGTCCGAAGGGCCGGGGCAAGCATCAGGATGCGGCCGCCAGCTTCCAGGCACCGACGGAGCCGATCGTGCGCGAAGTGCACGTGCCGGAGACGATCACCGTTGCCGACCTCGCGCACAAGATGTCCGTCAAGGCATCGGAAGTCATCAAGGTCATGATGAAGCTGGGCCAGATGGTCACGATCAACCAGATGCTCGATCAGGAAACGGCGATGATCGTCGTCGAAGAGCTCGGGCATCGCGCCGTGGCAGCGAAGCTCGACGATCCCGAGGCATTGCTCGTCGAAGGAGAAGCGAACGACGCGGAGCAACTGCCGCGTCCGCCGGTCGTCACGGTCATGGGCCACGTCGACCACGGCAAGACGTCGTTGCTCGACTATATCCGGCGCGCCAAGGTGGCGGCGGGCGAGGCGGGCGGCATCACGCAGCACATCGGCGCTTATCACGTCGAAACGCCGCGCGGCGTCATCACGTTCCTCGATACGCCGGGTCACGAAGCGTTCACGGCCATGCGGGCACGTGGCGCGAAAGCCACGGATATCGTGATTCTCGTCGTGGCTGCCGACGACGGCGTGATGCCGCAGACGAAGGAAGCCATTGCGCACGCGAAGGCGGGCGGTGTGCCGATCGTCGTCGCGATCAACAAGATCGACAAGCCGGAAGCCAACCCCGAGCGCGTGAAGCAAGAACTCGTGGCTGAAGGCGTCGTACCGGAAGAATACGGTGGCGATTCGCCGTTCGTGCCGGTGTCGGCCAAGACGGGCGCGGGTATCGACGATCTGCTCGAGAACGTGCTGCTACAGGCCGAGGTGCTCGAATTGACCGCACCGGTGGATGCGCCTGCGAAGGGGCTCGTGATCGAAGCGAAGCTCGACAAAGGCAAGGGCCCGGTTGCGACCGTGCTCGTGCAATCGGGTACGCTCTCGCGCGGCGATGTCGTGCTTGCGGGCAGCGCCTATGGCCGCGTTCGCGCGATGCTCGACGAAACGAGCAAGGCGACGAAATCGGCCGGCCCGTCGATCCCGGTCGAGATCCAGGGCTTGTCGGAAGTGCCTGCCGCTGGCGAAGAAGTCATGGTGCTTCAGGACGAACGCAAGGCACGTGAAATCGCGCTGTTCCGTCAGGGCAAGTTCCGCGATGTGAAGCTGGCCAAGCAGCAGGCAGCGAAGCTCGAAAGCATGCTCGAGCAAATGGGCGAGGGCGAGGTCAAGAACCTGCCGCTCATCGTCAAGGCCGACGTGCAGGGTTCGCAAGAAGCGCTCGTGCAAGCGCTGCAAAAGCTCTCCACCGACGAAGTGCGCGTGCAGATCGTGCACGGCGCGGTGGGCGGCATCAGCGAGTCGGATGTCAATCTGGCCACGGCGTCGAAAGCGGTCATCATCGGCTTCAACACGCGGGCCGATGCCCAGGCCCGCAAGCTGGCGGAGACCAACGGCATCGATATTCGCTACTACAACATCATCTACGACGCTGTGGATGAGGTGAAGGCTGCGATGTCGGGCATGTTGTCGCCGGAGAAGCGCGAGGTCATCACCGGCATGGTCGAAGTACGGCAGGTGTTCCGCGTGCCGAAGGTCGGCGCGGTGGCCGGCTGTATGGTGACGGACGGTGTCGTGAAGCGGTCGTCGTCGGTGCGCGTACTGCGCAACAACGTGGTCATCCACACCGGCGAACTCGATTCCCTGAAGCGCTTCAAGGACGACGTCAAGGAAGTGAAGCAGGGCTTCGAGTGCGGTATGTCGATCAAGAACTTCAACGATATCGTCGAAGGCGATCAGTTCGAAGTGTTCGAGGTCACCGAAGTCGCGCGTACGCTGTAAGCGCCACGTGCGCGGCTCGGGGCGGGGCGGGCGACGAGCCTGTCCCGCCCGTTGCTTTTTGGGCGGCCCTTTGTTCGAACGATGGCCGCAAGAACGGTTGCGTGGCCTTTCGGCCCGCAAAGTTTGCATCAGGAATTTTCGCCATGTCGAAGAAACGTAGTTCTCCTAACCGCAACGTGCAGATTGCCGATCAGATCCAACGAGATCTGTCGGAACTCATCATGCGCGAGGTGAAGGATCCGCGCATCGGGCTCGTGACGATTCAAAGCGTCGAGCTCACGCCCGACTACGCGCATGCGAAGGTCTATTTCACGACACTGACGGGCGACGCGGAGGTAACGCAACGCGCACTGAACCACGCGGCGGGGCATCTGCACAATCTGCTGTTCAAGCGGCTGCACATCCATACGGTGCCCACGCTGCACTTTCACTATGACAAGACCATTGAGCGCGCCGTCGAGATGTCGCGCCTGATCGACGAGGCCAACGCCAGCCGCGCCAAGGACGATTGAGTCCCGGCGCAGCGCCTGCTCTCTTTTTGCAACTGTCCGATGAATCAGAATCAAAGGCCCCGGGTGCCGCGCCGCGCGCTCGATGGCGTCTTGCTGCTCGACAAGCCGCTCGGCCTGTCGAGTAACGACGCACTGATGAGCGCCAAGCGCCTCTATCTCGCGAAGAAGGCAGGTCACACGGGGACGCTCGATCCGCTCGCTTCAGGGCTTTTACCGCTGTGCTTCGGTGAGGCAACGAAGTTTTCGCAGGACCTGCTCGATGCCGACAAGACCTACGAGGCGACGATGCGGCTCGGCATTCGCACATCCACCGGCGATGCCGAGGGCGAAGTATTGGAGACGGCGGCAGTGCAGGTCGGGCGCGCGGAGGTGGAGACAGCATGCCGGCGCTTCGTCGGCGAAATCGTCCAGATACCGCCGATGTACTCGGCACTCAAGCGCGATGGAAAACCGCTTTATGCCTACGCGCGAGCTGGGCAGACGGTGGAGCGCGAGGGCCGCGCGGTAACGATCCGCAGTCTCGACGTGATCGGCTGCGCACTGCCCGACGTGACATTTCGCATCGCCTGCAGCAAGGGTACTTACGTCCGGACGGTGGCCGAGGACATCGGCACCGCGCTGGGTTGCGGCGCGCACCTCGTGGCGTTGCGGCGTACGGGCGTGGGCGCTTTGACGCTCGAGCATGCGGTTACGCTCGACGCACTTTCCGAAATGGACATGCCGGCGCGCGATGCGATGCTGCAGCCCGTCGACGCATTGCTCTCGACGTTTGCACGCGTGCAGCTTACGCAAGACCTCGCGCGCAGGTTTCAGCAAGGGCAGCGAATCCGCCTCGCGGAACTGAGCGCGCCGACGGCGCAGGAAAGTAGCGAGGGCGGCGTGCGCGTGCGGGTATACCGTGAAAGCGATGGAGCTTTGCTTGGCGTTGCACGTGTTGGGGACGGCGTACTTGCGCCGGAACGGCTCGTCGTCGGCGGTTAGGGCGCGACCGCGTCAATGGTTTGCTTCAGCGTTGGAGCGGGGGTGCCAGGAAGATCCTTTCTCCATTTACAAGGCGCTCCATGCTTTTGTATCATGCTTTCTCACGTACTTTGAGAATTCTCAATCTCTATGAGAAAGGATGAGAAAGGCTCGGTCGATCCTTGGCACTACCCGCGTCCGGAGTTGGCCAACGCCTATCTCGACGCATTCGGTCTGGGTCTGACGTCCGCGCGAGGCCTTTTCGCGCGCCGGCGCATGGGTAAGACCGAGTTCCTGTGCAAGGATTTGATGCCGGCGGCCGTCGAGCAGGGGATTCTGGTGGCTTATACGAATCTCTGGGATACCTCGACCCCGGATATCGCGTTGGTTTCCGCACTGGCCGAAGCGCTGGAGCCGCGCGGGCTGGGCGCTGTGTTCACCGCGCTTGGAAAGCCGGTCCGAAAAATCAAGGCGAGCGCAACGATGCCTGGCGGTGTCGAAGGGTCCATCGAGGCCGAGCTGGCGCAGCTCCGCCCCGACAGTTCCGCGACGATGCGGGAAGTGCTGCGGCAGCTCGATCGGCAGAAAAAGCCGCTGCTGCTCGTCATCGACGAAGCGCAGGTACTTGCCAAGCACGAGCACAGTACATTTGCCCATGCACTGCGCGCTGCGCTCGACATCCGCAAGGAGCGCATCAAGGTCGTGTTCGCGGGCAGCTCCGAGACGACGTTGCGCGACATGTTCGCCCGGTCGTCCGAGCCGTTTTACAACTGGGCACCGCTGGAGCCGTTTCCGCTGCTCGGCGAGGAGTTCGTGGCGTTCACCATCGACCGGTTGAACAGCATGGCGCGGCATACGCTGACGCTCGCCCAGGGTATGCGCGCATTCGAGGAACTGCACTGCACACCCGAGTTTTTCAAGCGCTTCGTCGAGCGGTTCATGCTATTTCAGACAGAGGGCGTCGACGCCGCCATCGAGCGCACGAAGGAATCGGTGTTTTCCGATGCGCACTTCCTGAAGCAGTGGAGCGCGGCCAATCCCGCGGACCAGGCGGTGCTGACGCTGCTCGCCAGCGGCGACTCGGATCTTCATTCGGTGTTGGGAATGGAGCGCCTCACGGCGCTCACCGGCCGGCCCGCGACGCGCAATACAGCGGGGCACGCGCTTCGTCGCCTGCAGGACGCCAACGTGGTAACCCGTCTGCGCGTGGGCGAATATCGCATCGAGGACGAAGCCTATGCGGAGTGGATTCGTCGGCGCACCGCGGCGGTCCTGCGTAACGCACTCGCACGCGGCGCCCGGACCTAGTGCAGTATTCGGCGCTAATCGGCACTTATGGCACCGGGCACTACACTGGCGGCGCGCTTCGTCAATGCGCGGCCGATGCCGCTGCGCTCGAGTCGCCGCCACCCGATCGTTCGGGGCGCGTGATCCAGATGAGCCCGATCAATACCACGAAGATCACCGCCGAGATATAGAACAGGTCGTTGACGCCGAGCTGGGCGGCCTGCTGCGTCACCATGCGATCGAAGAGCCCATAACGTTGCGTCGCGTCGAGGCCGGTCGCCGAGCCCATCTGTGACATCGCCTGCGTGAACGTGGGATCGAACGCGCTCGCGCGCTCGGTCAACTGCGCATGGTGGAACGTCGTGCGATGATCCCAGGCCGTCGTGAAGATCGAGGTGCCGATACCGCCGCACATGATCCGCACGAAATTGGACAGGCCCGATGCGGCCGCGATGCGATTGCCGGGCAGGCCGGACAGCGTGATCGACACGAGCGGGATGAAGAAGCCCGCCATACCGATGCCTTGCACGAGTGTCGGCAGCATGAGCGACCAGGTGTCGACACCGGTCGTATAGCGCGAGCGCATCCAAAAACAGAGCGCGAACACGAGAAACGAGGCCGTGGCGATCATGCGGGGATCGGTTCGTGGCAAGAACTTGCCGGTCAACGGCGAGAGCAGAATCGCGAAGACCCCGACGGGCGCCATGACGAGACCCGCATCGGTCGCGGTGTAGCCGATATCCGTTTGCAGCCAGAGCGGCAGAAGGACCAGGTTCCCGAAATAAAGCCCATAGCCGACCGACAGTGCGACGGTACCGCCCGTGAAGTTGCGCTTCTTGAACAGCGATAGATCGACGACCGGATGCTCGGCGGTCAACTCCCAGACCACGAAGAACGCGAAGCCGATCAAGGCGATGAGCGCGAGTATCACGATCGTCGTCGACGAGAACCAGTCCAGATCCTTGCCCTGGTCGAGCATGACTTGCAGCGAGCCGACCCAGATCACGAGCAGGCTGAGGCCGACGGTGTCGATCGGTGCCTTTCGGATCGCCGAGTCGCGCGTGCGGAAGATCGCCCACGTTGCCACTGCCGCGACGATGCCGACCGGGATGTTGACGTAAAAGATCCACGGCCACGAGATATTGTCCGAAATCCACCCGCCGAGAATCGGACCCGCCACAGGCGCAATCAAGGTGGTCATCGCCCACATGGCAAGCGCGAGCGGAGCTTTGGAACGAGGATAGCTCGCCAGCAGCAGCGTCTGCGAGAGCGGAATCATCGGCCCGGCGACCGCGCCCTGGATGACCCGCGAGACGAGCAGCAACGGCAGCGTCGGAGACAGGCCGCACATCCAGGAAGACAGCACGAACAGCACGATCGATGCGAGAAAGAGGCGAACCTGGCCGATGCGGTCGGTCAGCCAGCCCGTCAGCGGTACCGAGATGGCATTGGCGACGGCGAACGAGGTGATGACCCAGGTCCCCTGGTCGGATGAGACGCCAAGATCGCCCGAGATCGTCGGGATCGACACGTTCGCGATCGAGCTGTCGAGCACGTTCATGAACACCGCGAGCGACACGGCGATCGTGCCGATGACGAGCTTCGCGCCGGTGAGCGGCGGATGCGGAGCGGCTGCGGATTGGGCCATTGCGTAAATGTCTCGAATCGGGAAACGTTAGGCTGCTTGTTTACATCAGCTTTGCCGCGCCACTCGCGACTTGGGCACCGCGCGTCCCGCGGGATGCCGGCGGCTTTTGCCGGGCGACGCCCGCCGTTGCCTCCGAGCCCGCGTTCTGCGCGATGATGCGAGCGATTTCCGCGTCCGCATCGGCGCCGTACTTGTCGAATACGTTCGTCTGATAGACGGTGTTTTGGGCGTTGCCCAACTGGCCGCCGTTGTCGTTCTTGATGTCGACGTCGACTTGCATGGACAGGCCGATGCGAAGCGGATGCGCGTGCAGTTCCTTCGGATCGAGTTCGATCCGAACGGGCAGCCGCTGTACGACCTTGATCCAGTTGCCCGTGGCATTCTGTGCGGGCAGCAGCGAAAAGGCGGAACCGGTACCCGCGGAGAAGCCCACGACCTTGCCGTGGTAGACGACCGACGAACCGTAGACGTCCGCGGTCAGTTCGACCGGCTGGCCGATGCGCATATGCTTGAGTTGCACTTCCTTGAAGTTTGCGTCGACCCAGACGGCTTCGAGCGGCACGATCGCCATGAGCGGCGTGCCGGGCGAGACGCGCTGCCCGACTTGCACCGAACGCTTCGCCACGTAGCCGGTGACAGGTGCCGGCAGGGTGTTGCGTGCATTGTTCAGATAGGCATCGCGCACTCGCGCGGCTGCGGCGAGCACGTTCGGATGCGTTGCAATGGTGGTATTAGAGGTCAGCGCGCGGTTCGACGCGAGTTGCTGTTCTGCGGCATCGAGGCTTGCTTGCGCGCTTTTCACGGCGTCACGCGCATGCGAGATTTCCTCCTGTGAGACCGCACCTGTTTGCGCGACGGCCATGCGTCGCCGCAGATCGTCTTGCGCACGCGACAGATCGGACTGGCGTTGTGCGATTTGCGCCTGGTACTGATCGTTGTTCACGAAAAGACCGCGAACCTGACGCACCGTTTGCGCGAGATTCGCCTCGGCCTGCGCGAGCGTGACGCGGGCGTCGGCACCGTCGAGTACGACCAGCGGGTCGCCCGCTTTGACCGTTTGCGTGTCGTCAGCGTTCACCGCAATGACGGTGCCCGTCACCTGCGGGGTGATCTGCACGACGTTGCCGTTGACATAGGCATCGTCCGTTTCCTCGTGAAAACGTGCGACGAGGAAATAGTAGACGCCGTACGCGATGGCCGCGATGAGGATCACGCCGGCAAGCAGCGCCATCAGCCGCTTGCGCTTTCCGTTCGCCGGCGTCTGAACGTTCGCGGCGGATTGTTGAGTCTCGCTCATGGAAATGCTCTCCGGTTCTCGATTTTCTGTCTTCGAATGTTGGTCGGCTCTGGGCGCATCGAGCGGTGCCGTGATGGAATCATGCCTTCATCAGCTCGACGGCGCTGCCGTGCCTCGTGCCTGTCCCGGCCCTTGCGCCGCCGGCTCGCCGAGCCCGACGGTGTTCGCGTCGAAGCCGCCGCCCAGCGCCTTGATGAGCGCAAATTGCAAATCCCGCCGGCGCATCTTGAGATTGGTCACCGTTTGCTCGGCATTGAGCCGGTTGATGTCGGCCGTGAGCACCTGCAATTGCGGCGAGAGTCCCGCCTTGTAGCGGATCACCGCCAGCCGATAAGCTTCGCTCGATGCGTCCAGCGCCCGTTGCGCGTCATTCATCTGACGATCGATCGCGCGAATCGACGACACCTGCGTGGCCACGTCGGACAGCGCGTTGATCAGCGTCTGGTTGTAGTTCGCGACGTCGAGGTCGAAATCGGCGTACCGCCCCTTCAATTGGGCGCGCAGTGCGCCGGCATCGAAGATCGGCAGGTGAATCGCGGGCCCGGCCTGCAGTTGGCGGCTGCCTGCCGTCAGGAAGCGGCTCCAGCCGAAAGAGTCCAGACCGGCTGCCGCTACCAGATTGATGTCCGGAAAGAATTCGGCCTTGGCCTCCTTCACATCGTGCAGGGCCGCGTCGATCTGCCAGCGTGCCGCGACGAGATCCGGGCGGCGCGAAACGAGATCGGCCGGCAGGTTATCGGGCAGTGTCACGGCGCCACCGGCCGACAGCACCGGTTGATCGATCTGCAGCCCGCGGTCGGGCCCCTTGCCGAGCAGCGCGGCGAGCTGGTACCGGACAGCGGTGATTTGCCCGTCGAGATCGGACAGCGTCGTCTGCGTGGCGGCAATGTTGCCGAGTGCGGTCTGCTTTTCGACACTCGTATCGAGGCCGGCCACCACGCGCCCGTTCGTGATCGCGCTCACTTCCTGGCGATTGGCGATTTCGCGTGCCGTGATGTCACGTATCGCGTAAAGCTGCGCGAGCTGGTTGTAGGTACGTGCAACCGAAGAGGCGAGCGTGATGCGCGCGAGCTGGATGTCGGCCTGCGCGGCCTTTTGCTGCGAAAGCGCCGATGCGAGACGCGCGCGGTTCTTGCCCCAGAGATCGAGGTCCCATGAGGCGCTCGCGAGCGCATTGTGCTCGGTCACCCAGTTGCCCGCCAACGGCGGGGGATAGAGACCGTTTTCGGTGAATCGCTCGCGCGTGATCGAATAGCTGCCTTCGACTTTCGGCATCAGACCCGCGCGCGAGGTCTCGATGTAGGACTGGGCCTTGGCGAGGCGCGCCTGCGCCTGTGCGATCGTCGGATTGCCGTCGAGCGCTTCGTCGATGAGCTTCGGCAATTGAGCATCGCCGAATCGATTGGCCCAATCGAGCGAGGGCCACTGGCCGCTTTGAGCCGGCAGACTTTGCGCGGTCTCGAAGCTGGCGGCGCTGGCAGGTGTCTTGTCGCTCTTGATGCCGGCATAGTTGGCGCAACCGGCGAGGACGAGCGCGGTCAATGCCGCGGCAATGGCGCTCGCGGGCGCGAAAACATGGGACGGCACGTTTGGAGAGTTCATTGCATCGCCTTTCGACTCGAATGAAATGATGGGCATCGCAACTTGTTGTTATGGGTTCCGGATGGAGACTACTTGCCATCACACCGGTAAAGCAGTGCTCGCGGATGCGAACGATTCCTGTGAAATCCGAACTTCGCGCGGCTCGGCTAACGCGACGTCTCGTCCACCGATTCGCAGGTATTCGCCAGAATGCGCCTCAACATACTTTTGAGGAAGCCGACTTCTTCGGGCGTAAAACCGTTGAGCGCCCGGTCGACTACGTCGCAGAACATGCCCGGAATGCGGGCGGCCATTTCGTAGCCCTCAGCCGTCAGCTCGAGTCGCACGGCCCGCCTGTCCTCGCTGCTGCGCACCCGCTGGAGCAGCTTGCGCTTTTCGAGGCGGTCGACGAGCCGCGTGACGGCGCTTGCGTCGATCCCATAGTGCCGCGCGAGCTCCGCCGCGAGCTGGCAGCGCCCCGAGCCGATCATGAAAAGGATGCTGCCTTGCGTGCTCGTGATGCCCAGTTCTTTCATCGTGCGCTGCGAGACCAGGTTCGAAATGCTCGACTTCGCCCGGGCGAGCAAATACCCGACCATATCGTCGAGTTCGAATTCGCGCAGTTCTGCAAGAAGCTGGTCGGGTGGCTGGGCCATGATCTTGTGAGCATGCAATAGTTGACTAGGCATGATTCTAGTTGCCAAAAGCTGCCTATGCAACCTTTTTTGCGGCCGACGGACGGGCGCTCTCTGGCCCCGGCCGTCGGTGAGGCTTGCGTCACACCGACGTGCTATAATTTTTGATTACCTCGGGCATGAAGCCGACGCCCCAAACCGTTCAGATTCCTTATGACTCGCGCCCTACGCAACATCGCCATCATTGCCCACGTCGACCACGGCAAGACCACGCTCGTCGATCAACTGCTTCGTCAGTCGGGCACCTTCCGTGAAAATCAGCAGATCGCGGAGCGCGTCATGGACTCGAACGATATCGAGCGCGAACGCGGCATCACGATCCTGGCAAAGAACTGCGCCGTCGAATACGAAGGGACGCACATCAACATCGTCGATACCCCCGGGCACGCCGACTTCGGCGGCGAGGTCGAACGCGTGTTGTCGATGGTCGATTCCGTGCTGTTGCTCGTGGATGCGGTGGAAGGCCCGATGCCGCAAACGCGTTTTGTGACGAAAAAGGCGCTGGCGCTCGGGTTGAAGCCCATCGTCGTCGTCAACAAGATCGACCGGCCCGGTGCGCGTATCGATTGGGTCATCAATCAAACGTTCGATCTGTTCGACAAGCTGGGCGCGACCGAAGAGCAGCTCGACTTCCCGATCGTCTATGCGTCGGGTCTGAACGGATACGCTTCGCTCGATCCGGCGGCGCGCGAAGGCGACATGCGGCCGCTTTTCGAGGCGATTCTTGCGCACGTGCCCGTGCGGCCGGCTGATCCGGACGCGCCGCTGCAGTTGCAGATCACCTCGCTCGACTATTCCACCTACGTGGGCCGGATCGGTGTGGGGCGGGTCGCGCGCGGGCGTGTGAAGCCTGGGCAGCCGGTCGTCGTGCGATTCGGCCCCGAAGGGGAGGTCCTGAACCGCAAGATCAACCAGGTCCTGTCGTTCCATGGGCTCGAACGCGTTCAGGTGGAAGAGGCCGAGGCCGGCGACATCGTGCTCATCAACGGCATCGAGGACATCGGCATCGGCGCGACGATCTGCTCGCCCGAGGCGCCCGAAGCGCTGCCGATGATCACCGTCGACGAGCCGACGCTCACGATGAACTTCCTCGTGAATTCGTCGCCGCTGGCGGGCAAGGAAGGCAAATTCGTCACGAGCCGGCAGATTCGCGATCGACTGATGCGCGAGCTCAACCATAACGTAGCGTTGCGCGTGCGCGACACGGGCGACGAAACGGTCTTCGAAGTGTCGGGCCGGGGAGAGCTGCATTTGACGATCCTCGTCGAGAACATGCGCCGCGAGGGCTACGAGCTCGCCGTATCGCGTCCGCGCGTCGTCCTGCATGAGGTGGATGGCGTGAAGCACGAGCCGTACGAGCTGTTGACGGTCGACGTGGAGGATTCGCACCAGGGCGGGGTGATGGAAGAGCTTGGCCGGCGCAAGGGCGAGCTGCTCGATATGGCATCCGACGCGCGCGGCCGCACGCGTCTCGAATACCGGATTCCGGCGCGAGGATTGATCGGCTTCCAGGGCGAGTTCATGACGCTCACGCGCGGCACGGGCCTCATGAGCCATGTGTTCGACGAATATGCACCCGTCAAGGAAGGCTCGCTCGGCGAGCGCCGCAACGGTGTGCTGATCTCGCAAGACGATGGTGCCGCCGTGGCTTACGCGCTGTGGAAGCTGCAGGACCGGGGCCGTATGTTCGTGAAGCCCGGCGATGCACTGTACGAGGGCATGATCATCGGTATTCACAGCCGCGACAACGATCTCGTGGTCAATCCGATCAAGGGCAAGCAGCTCACGAACGTGCGGGCATCCGGTACCGATGAAGCGGTTCGGCTCGTTCCGCCGATTCAGCTCTCGCTCGAGTATGCGGTCGAATTCATCGACGACGACGAGCTCGTGGAGGTGACGCCGCAGTCCATCCGCCTGCGCAAGCGCCATTTGAAGGAACACGAGCGCCGCCGTGCGAGCCGCGAAGCCTCGATCGATTGATCGAGATCCAGGTATCGATGGCATCCGTTCGGAAAAAGCCGCTCGCAAAAAACGAGCGGCTTTTTCATTGAAGCAGGGAACGCATGCCGGTATCGAATGGCGCGTATGTCCATCTCGAATGTCGGTTGTGTGATATCCTCCCGGTGCTAGTTTTAGGTCCTTCCAAGCAAGACTTGATTCGCGCAATCCGCTAAACGGTCAGGCCGTGTCGCGGAAGGTTGAGTAACCCGCTATTTCTCGAGAAACTCGAAGAAAAGGTGAGCGTAAACATGATGAAGCAATTCCAGCTGAACTCGTACCTGTTCGGCGGCAACGCTCCGTACGTCGAAGAGCTGTACGAGCAATATCTCGATAATCCGGCGTCGGTCCCCGACAATTGGCGCGAGTATTTCGACGCCCTGCAAAACGTGCCCGCGTCGGATGGCTCGAACGCGAACGACGTCGCGCATGGTCCGATCGTCGAGTCGTTTGCGCAGCGCGCGAAAGCCAATGCTTTCATTCCGCGCGAAGCCGGCGAGAATCTGGGCACGGCGCGCAAGCAAGTCCACGTTCAGTCTCTCATCAGCGCCTACCGCTTTCTCGGTTCGCAATGGGCCAACCTCGACCCGCTGAAGCGCCGCGAACGTCCCTCCATTCCCGAGCTCGAGCCTGCGTTCTACGACTTCACTGAAGCCGACATGGACCAGACGTTCAGCGCGGGCAACCTGTATTTCGGCTTCGAGCAGGCATCGCTGCGCGATATCGTCAAAGCGCTGCGCGATACGTACTGCGGTACGATCGGCGCCGAATTCCAGTACGTCAGCGATCCCGAGCAGAAGCGCTGGTGGCAGGAGCGCCTCGAATCGATCCGGGCCACGCCGAATTTCTCGCCTGAAAAGAAGAAGCACATCCTGAACCGGCTGACGGCCGCCGAAGGTCTCGAACGCTATCTGCATACGCGCTATGTCGGCCAGAAGCGCTTCTCGCTCGAAGGCGGGGAGAGCTTCATCGCCGCGATGGACGAGGTCGTGCGCCACGGCGGTGCGAAGGGTGTGCAGGAAATCGTCATCGGTATGGCTCACCGCGGCCGTCTGAACGTGCTCGTGAACACGCTCGGCAAGATGCCGTCGGATCTGTTCGCCGAATTCGAGGGCAAGCACGTCGACGATCTGCCTGCAGGCGACGTGAAGTATCACAAGGGTTTCTCGTCGGACGTTTCCACCGAAGGCGGTCCGGTGCACTTGTCACTCGCGTTCAACCCGTCGCACCTCGAAATCGTCAACCCCGTGGTGGAAGGTTCGGCGAAGGCGCGTATGGATCGTCGCGGCGACGACAGCGGCGTGCAAGTCCTGCCGGTGCAGATCCACGGTGACGCGGCCTTCGCAGGCCAGGGCGTCGTCATGGAAACGCTGAATCTCGCGCAAACGCGCGGCTACGGCACGCACGGCACGCTGCATATCGTCATCAACAATCAGATCGGTTTCACGACGTCGGATCCGCGCGACGCGCGCTCGACGCTTTACTGCTCGGACGTGGTGAAGATGATCGAGGCGCCGGTGTTGCACGTGAACGGCGACGATCCCGAAGCGGTCGTACTTGCCACGCAGCTTGCGATCGACTTCCGGATGCAGTTCCACAAGGATGTCGTGATCGACATCGTCTGCTTCCGCAAGCTCGGCCACAACGAGCAGGACACGCCGGCGGTCACGCAGCCGCTGATGTACAAGAAGATCGCCCAGCACCCGGGTACGCGCGCGCTCTATGCGGAAAAGCTCGTGCAGCAGGGCGTGATCGGCCCCGAAGACGCCGATGCCTTCGTCAAGGCCTATCGCCAGGCGATGGATGCGGGCCAGCACACCGTCGATCCGGTCCTCTCGAACTACAAGAGCAAGTACGCTGTCGACTGGGTGCCGTTCCTGAACCGCAAGTGGACGGATGCGGCCGATACGGCCGTGCCGCTCGCCGAGCTCAAGCGCCTCGGCGAACGCATCACGACGATTCCCGAAAGCTTCAAACTGCACCCGCTCGTCGAGCGTGTCATCAACGACCGCCGCGCCATGGCGCGCGGCGATGCACCGCTCGATTGGGGCATGGGCGAGCATCTCGCCTACGCGTCGCTCGTCGCATCGGGCTACGCGGTACGCCTCACGGGCCAGGACTCGGGCCGCGGCACGTTCACGCACCGTCACGCGGTGCTGCACGATCAGAACCGCGAGCGCTGGAACGACGGTACCTACATTCCGCTGCAAAACGTGGCGGACGGTCAGGCGAAGTTCACGGTCATCGATTCGGTGCTCTCCGAGGAAGCGGTGCTCGGCTTCGAATACGGCTATTCGACGGCCGAGCCGAATACGCTCGTCGCGTGGGAGGCGCAGTTCGGCGATTTCGCCAACGGCGCGCAGGTCGTGATCGACCAGTTCATCTCGTCGGGTGAAGTCAAGTGGGGGCGTGTTTCGGGTCTCACGATGTTGCTGCCGCACGGCTACGAAGGGCAGGGTCCCGAGCACTCGTCGGCGCGTATCGAGCGCTATTTGCAGCTGTGCGCCGAGCACAACATGCAGGTCGTGCAACCGACCACCCCCGCGCAGATCTTCCATTTGCTGCGCCGTCAGATGATCCGTTTGTTCCGCAAACCGCTGATCGTCTTCACGCCGAAGTCGCTGCTGCGCCACAAGGAAGCGATTTCGGACCTGTCGGAACTCGCAAGCGGCGTATTCCAGCCTGTGATCGGCGAAGTCGACCCCGCTATCGAAGCGAAGAAGGTCAAGCGCGTGGTGATGTGCTCGGGCCGGGTCTACTACGACCTGATCGCGCATCGTCGCGAAGCGAAGGCGAACGACGTGGCGATCATGCGTGTGGAGCAGCTCTATCCGTTCGCTCACAAGCAATTCGAAACGGAGATGAAGAAATACGACCATGCCACCGAGGTCGTATGGGTCCAGGACGAGCCGCAAAACCAAGGTCCGTGGTTCTACATCGAGCATCACCTGAAGGAAGGCATGCGCGATGGGCAGAAGCTCGCCTATAGCGGCCGTCCGGCATCGGCATCGCCCGCGGTCGGCTATTACGCGAAGCACTACGAGCAGCAAAAAGCGTTGATCGAAGGTGCTTTCGGCCGCTTGAAGAGCGCATCGATTGCCAAATAACTAAACGACAGCGAACCGGGAAAGCGCCGCGCGCTTTCCCGCGCCGTATGCCGCCCAGACAATCGAAGCGCGCGGGCAGGACGGGCGAGCGTTCGCGCTCCACACCAGATACGAGTTCAGGAAAATCAAATGGCTATTGTAGAAGTCAAGGTTCCTCAGTTTTCCGAGTCGGTTTCGGAAGGCACCATGATTGCGTGGAAGAAAAAGCCCGGCGAGGCCGTCACGCAAGACGAAACGCTCATCGAGATCGAGACCGACAAGGTCGTCCTCGAAGTGCCGGCGCCCGCATCGGGCGTGCTCGCGGACATCGTGGTCGGCGACGGTGAAGTCGTGAGCTCCGAGCAACTGATCGCGAAGATCGATACGGAAGGCAAGGCCAGTGCCGCGGCACCCGCTGCCGCTGCTGCCGCCGCTCCCGCCGCTGCCGCACCGGTTGCCGCTCCCGCAGCGGCCACCGCCACGGCGACGGCCGGTGCCGCTGCATCGCCGGCCGCCAACAAACTGATGGCAGAGAAGAACCTGTCGGCCGACCAGGTCGCGGGAACCGGCCGCGACGGCCGCATCACGAAGGGCGACGTGCTCGGCACGAGCGCGAAGGCACCGGCCGCGGCGCCTGCCGCGCCGGCTGCGCGTGCGTCGAAGCCCGCGCTGCCGGACGTCAAGGCGCCGGCCTCGGCCGACACGTGGCTCAGCAGCCGCCCGGAACAGCGCGTGCCGATGTCGCGCCTGCGCCAGCGTATCGCCGAGCGTTTGCTCGAGTCGCAGCAAACGAATGCCATCCTCACGACGTTCAACGAAGTGAACATGGCGCCCGTGATGGATCTGCGCAACAAGTACAAGGACAAGTTCGAGAAGGAGCATGGCGTGAAGCTTGGCTTCATGTCGTTCTTCGTGAAGGCAGCCGTGCACGCGCTGAAAAAATTCCCGCTCGTGAATGCGTCGATCGACGGCACGGACATCGTCTATCACGGTTACTTCGATATCGGTATCGCCGTGGGCTCGCCGCGCGGTCTGGTCGTCCCCATTTTGCGCAACGCCGATCAAATGAGCCTTGCCGAGATCGAGAAGAAGATCGCCGAATTCGGTCAGAAGGCCAAGGACGGCAAACTGTCGATCGAGGAAATGACGGGCGGCACGTTCTCGATTTCGAACGGCGGCGTGTTTGGCTCGATGCTGTCGACGCCGATCATCAACCCGCCGCAGTCGGCGATTCTCGGTGTACACGCGACGAAGGAGCGGGCGGTCGTCGAAAACGGCCAGATCGTCATCCGCCCGATGAACTATCTCGCGCTGTCGTACGACCACCGCATCATCGACGGGCGCGAAGCCGTGCTCTCGCTCGTCGCGATGAAAGACGCACTCGAAGACCCGGCGCGTTTGCTCCTCGATCTGTAATTCCCCGCGCCCGCTGTCCGGGCGCAGCAAAGCTTGGTTGAAAATCGCGACGAAGCGCGGCTCACGCCGCGCCGTCGCGTCATCGAAAGGATCGTCATGTCCCAACAATTTGACGTCGTCGTGATCGGCGCGGGTCCCGGCGGGTATATCGCCGCGATCCGGGCCGCGCAGCTCGGCAAGAGCGTCGCCTGTATCGAAAAATGGAAGAATCCGGCCGGCGCGCTGAAGCTCGGCGGCACCTGCCTGAATGTCGGCTGCATCCCGTCGAAGGCGCTGCTTGCGTCGTCGGAGGAGTTCGAGAATGCCTCGCATCATCTGGCCGAACACGGCATCGCCGTGTCCGACGTCAAGATGGACGTCGCAAAGATGCAGGCACGCAAGGACGGCATCGTCGAAAAAATGACGAGCGGTATCGAGTTTCTGTTCAAGAAGAACAAGATCACGTGGCTCAAGGGCCATGGCAAGTTCGTCCGCAAAAGCGATGCGGGCGTGGAAATCGAGGTGAGCGGCGAAGGCGAGGCCGAGGTCGTTACGGCGAAGAACGTCATCATCGCGACGGGTTCGAAGGCACGTCATCTGCCGAACGTGCCCGTCGACAACAAGATCGTTGCCGATAACGAAGGCGCGCTCGCGTTCGATGCGGTCCCAGCGAAGCTCGCCGTCATCGGCGCCGGTGTGATCGGGCTCGAGCTCGGTTCGGTCTGGCGCCGTTTGGGCTCCCAGGTCACCGTGCTCGAGGCGCTGCCGCAGTTTCTCGGCGCGGCCGACGAGGCGCTCGCGAAGGAAGCCGCGAAGCTTTTCAAGAAGCAGGGCCTCGATATTCACCTCGGCGTCAGCATCGGCGAGGTGAAGGCGAACGCCAAGGGCGTCACGATCGCCTACACCGACAAGGACGGCAACGCGCAAACGCTCGAGGCCGATCGTCTGATCGTATCGGTGGGCCGCGTGCCGAATACCGATAACCTCGGTCTCGAGTCGATCGGCCTGAAGGCGAACGAGCGCGGGTTCATCGATGTCGACGATCACTGTCGTACGGCGGTGCCGAACGTCTATGCGATCGGCGACGTCGTCCGTGGGCCGATGCTCGCGCACAAGGCGGAAGACGAGGGCGTGCTCGTGGCGGAGATCATCGACGGTCAGAAGCCGCATATCGACTACAACTGCATTCCGTGGGTCATCTATACGGAGCCGGAGATCGCCTGGGTCGGCAAGACCGAGCAGCAGTTGAAGGCCGAGGGCCGCGAGATCAAGACGGGGCAGTTTCCGTTCTCGATCAACGGTCGTGCGCTGGGTATCGCGAAGCCCGAGGGATTCGTGAAGATGATCGCGGACGCGAAGACCGACGAGCTGCTCGGCGTGCATATCATTTCGGCGAACGCATCGGATCTCATCGCCGAAGCGGTCGTCGCGATGGAGTTCAAGGCAGCATCGGAGGACATCGGACGCATCTGCCATCCGCACCCGTCGCTTTCCGAAGTGATGCGCGAAGCCGCGCTGGCCGTCGACAAGCGTTCGCTCAACAAGTAAGTCGCGGTAGTCACTGCTGGCAGCAAGTTCCGGTAGTCAGTCCTCTGAAGCAGTAACGGCCCAAGGAGCGGCCGGGGCGAAGTCCCTGGCGCCTCTTCGGCCGGTTCGGACCGGTGCGCGGGCGCGCCCGGTCCCCCGCACAGCGCCCGCTCCGGACGCTTGCCGAGCGGTTCCTTCACGATGAATGTCCTCGAATATTACGAACACGAGCTGCAAGCGCGTGGCTATCTCGCCGACGACGCGCAGCTCGCGGCGGTGAATCGCTTGCAGCAATGCTATGCGGAGTGGGTCGCCTACAAGAGCCGGCGCTCGAATGCGCTGCGCAAGCTGCTCGTGCATCCCGAGCTGCCGCGCGGCGTCTATATGTGGGGCGGCGTCGGGCGCGGCAAAAGCTTCCTGATGGATAGCTTTTACGCGGTGGTTCCAGTGCAGCGCAAGACGCGGCTGCATTTCCACGAATTCATGCGCGAAGTCCATCGGCAACTCGAGGAGCTCAAAGGGCAGGCCGATCCGCTCGACGAGCTGGCGCGCCGTGTCGCCAAGCGCTATCGGCTCATTTGCTTCGACGAGTTCCATGTCTCCGACATTGCCGACGCAATGATTCTTCATCGACTCCTCACCGGGCTCTTCGATAACGGCGTGCAGTTCGTGATGACGTCGAACTACGATCCCGATACGCTTTATCCCGACGGCTTGCACCGTGACCGCGTGCTGCCCGCCATCGAGCTCGTGAAGGAGCGGCTCGATGTGATGAATGTGGATGGCGGTACCGACTATCGTCGGCGCACGCTCGCACAGGTCAGCGTCTATCACACGCCGCTGGGCGCCGAAGCCGACCGTGCGCTGAGAGCTGCGTTTTCGCAGCTCGCGGCCGTGCCCGACGAAAGCCCGCTGCTCCATATCGAGAAGCGCGAATTGAAAGCGTTGCGGCGCGCCGACGGCGTTGTCTGGTTCGATTTCGCGACGCTGTGCGGCGGACCGCGCTCGCAAAACGACTATCTCGAGCTGGCCTCGCGATTTCATACGGTGGTGCTTTCCGGCGTGCCGCAAATGACGCCTCGCATGGCGTCGGAAGCACGCCGTTTCACCTGGCTCGTCGACGTTTTCTACGATCACAAGGTGAAGCTGCTGATGTCGGCCGCGGTGGCGCCCGAAGCGCTCTATCCCGAAGGGCCGATGGCCAATGAGTTTGGCCGGACGGTCTCGCGTCTCGTCGAAATGCAGTCGAAGGAATATCTGGAAGCGCCGCGCAGGCTCGTCGATACCTCGTTGACTTGACGGTCGCTGGCTGAACGTTTTGGCTGCGCGAGAGCAGGGCGCAGGACAGATTCGGATTATTCTGATATTCGCCGGCCGGGACGAGGCCTATTGTGCTCTCTATTCAAACGAAGGAGGCACAGATGACCCCTTACCGCGAGATAACCGACGAGCAATGGCACCGTGTGGTCACGCTGTTTCCTGAATTGCGGGCGCGCGCGCCTGCGCGTGGCCGCCCCCTCACCGATACACGCGCGGTGCTCAATGGCGTGTTGTGGGTGATTTATAGCGGCGCAGCGTGGTCTTCGATGCCGCGCCGGTACCCCTCCTATCAAACCTGCCACCGTCGTTTCAAGACGTGGTACGACGCGGGCGTGTTCAGGCACGTGCTGGGCGAACTGTATGGCGATGCGGCCGAAGGGCTGTGCGAGTCGGTCAGGGCGCGTATGCGCGCGAAGTTGAATCCGGCAAAGGTGGCGCCGGCTTTCTCGACGATCGATGCGCCCATGTTGTCCTATCTGGCCTCACTGCGTCGCGCCGCCTGAGCCACTCGGCTCTTCTGCGAGCGAGCCTGCCGTATGGTCAGGACCGCTCGCGCAACGGCTTGTCCTGAGCCCGTTCAGTTCTTTGCCTGGTCCGAAGCCGAATCGGCTTGCCGATTCCACGTTTGCGACCGGCCTAGCAGTGAGACGCCGATATAGCCGCGTACGACGAGCTGATGACCTCCCTCGGCGAGCGTCATTTTGCATCGATAGACCTTGCCGTTTTCGGGATCGAGGATGTTGCCGCCATCCCAATGATCGCCGTTCTGCTTCATATCGCGGATGATCGTCATACCGAGAATTTTCTGATCCTTGCGTTCGTCCGTACATTCGGTGCAACGGCGATCGGGCGAGTCCGCGGGGTTCAGCCCTTTGATGACTTTCCCACTTAGTGTTCCATCCGCGTTCTGCGAAATCTGTACGAGCGCTTTCGGTTGATGCGTATGGTCGTCGATTGTTTGCCATACGCCGACCGGGGAATCGGTGCCTTGCGCGAAGGTTATCGTGGCGCTGGCCAGTAACAAGCCGGCTGCTGCCATGCGCTTAACGGCATGCAAGGCGATCGAGCGGGTGTCGTGCGGGAAGTGCATGATGTCGTCCTCCTGATGGGGTGAATCGGCCGTCGTTTCTTTCGCGCGGTGGCGGATAGGTCTGTCGCGCCGCGCTTGTTGGAATCAGGTCAGCATACCCACGAAAAAATGACTGAGGTTTGATAGTGGAACCTCTAATCAGGATAGAGCGGGCATACACCTTGTTCCAGTTCATTCCCGCAGCATTTCATTCGACATCAAAACATTTGATACGAAAACGTGGCGTTGATTCGCGGGCTGCGCGATGGGCTTTCGATCGGCGCGTCGGCAACGGCCTTGGCGATCGAGAGATCGAGGCTGTAATGCTTCGTGTCGGTGATCCGCAAGCCTAGCGCGACCGAAGACAGCTTATTGGGCGATGTCGGTCCGGAGTGGAGATACACGCGTGCCATATCGAACGATACATACGGAGTGATGGTCTGCAGGTAGTGCATCCCCACCGCGAAAGCACGGTTGACTTCGAACGATACGGCCCATCCCGAATCGCCCGATGCCTCTCCCGGCTGATAACCTGAAGCGAATCGTTGAGCGCCGAATGCGATCTGCTCCGAAGTCGGCAGGTTGTCGGGACTGAACTGCGCCGTAGCCGCAACTGTCGTACCGATTTTGAAAGGCCATTCGTTCGATTGAGAAAAACTCGCGCCCGTTCGCACGAACGTGAGCGATACCGGATTCGTCGGAACTGCACCCGGCACGTTCGAATCGGCTGTCTTCGATGCGCCCAGAACATTGAAAGCATGCGCCACGTTGAGGCTCGCGCGGCGCACCTGGCCCGGCTCGACACCCGTGTAATCGAGTTGCGCCTGCAGCACGCGCGCTTGCGAGCGCAATCCGATTTGCGCGCCGTTGATCGTATTGCGGTAACGGTTTTCGTCATGCGACGCGTAGCGGTCACGGTGCCGATCAGCTTGTGCGCATCGCGCAGAAGGAACGGGTAGGCGGCCGAAAGCGCGAGCTTGTCGTTGACCACTGTTCGTTCGACGTACGAAGGCAAGCCGGGGTTGTCGGTCGGGTGCCCCCGATAGTGCGATGCATCGATGTGAGCGACGAGCCCATCGCTACCGACAGGCATTGCGCCGTTGGCCGAGTAATAGGTGGTGTCGTCGCGGCCCTTGGGAGCGAGAGCCGACACGCTGAGCTGCTCTCCGAGCGACGCCAGTCCGTTTTCCGTCACAGTGAAAAGGCCTTGCACACCCGGGTGATGCAGGTCGATGCCCGCGCTGAAGTTCAATGGCTTGCGCGTGACGTCGAGCTCTAGAGGCGTCGCGCCGTCTGTCGTTTTCGGTGCCGGTACCGTGGCCGTCACGGTCAGGCCAGGCAGCAATCCAAGCGCATTCACACTGCGCTCGAAGGTCGCGCGGCGCAGCGGCCGTTCCTTGCGGATGTGCTCGGCAATCTGGCGAATCTTGCGTTCGGTCGAGCCCGGATTGCCCTTGATGTCGATCTGCGCGACGTATCCCTCCACAACGGTTACGCGCACTACGCCGTTTTCGAATGTCTGAGCGGGAACGAACGCGAACGATAGCGCGTATCCGAGCGACTGATAAAGCCGGGTGATCTCGTTCGCGGTCTCGATCAACTGCCCGATCGTGATGTCTTTGCCGACGAGCGGCGTGAAGTGCCCTGCAACCTCCGCAAAGGGGATGGCCTTGACGCCTTCCACCTGGATCTTCGTTGGGGTGAGATGCGATGCCAGCAGTTGCTGCAACTGTGGCCTCGGCCGTTCGACCTGGACCGTGATGCTAGGTGCGTTGCTTGGGGCATGGGTTTGCGGCAGCGCCTGAAGCGGGTTCCCGCTGGCGGCGGCGCGTGTTTGCGCTTGCGTCACTGTTGCCACGCCCGCTGCGCCGAGCGCGAGTCCGACCCCTACCAGGAATTCAGTAGTCCTCATCATTCGTTCCTCGTCTGGCCTTTTTATGGGTACCGCCGGGCCGGCTCTGAGGCCGGCGCCGACTCGGTACCTTCGCCCGTTTTCGTTTTCGGGCCGTTTGCGTGCGCGGACCGATGGCGGCACCCGACAAGCGGGGCGCCGCTCGATCGCGCGCGATGACGCTACTGCAGTTTCCCGAGAACGGGCAGGCCGTTGCCGAGCAGCGAACCTACGCCCGCGGCACCCGAACCGGCACCGGCGGCAGGGGTACTCGATAGTGCGCCGGTGACGCTCGTCAGCGCCCCCGTCAGGGCCGAGAGCGGATTCGTGCCGCCGCTCGCGCCGGATGTCACCCCACTCAACGGTCCGGTGAGGCTCGCGAGCGGGCTGCCGGCTCCGCCGCTGCCGGCACTGCCCGCAGCGACGGACGTGTTCGTACTTCCGGCAAGGCTCGTGATCAGCCCGGGGATCGGTGCCGCCCCGTTCGGTCCGTTCGGATCGACGAGGCCGCCCGCATTCGTGACCGTGTTGCCGAGGGCGGATACCAGTTGCCCGACGTCGCCCACGAGCGGTTCCTTCGCGCTCGAGCCGATAGTCGTGCCCGCGCCTTGGAGCGCGTTGCCGACCTGGGCGAGTACGCCGGATACCGGTTGACCGAGGCCACTCGTGGTGCCAACGGTTTGCGTCGTCTGCCCGAGCGCGATGACGAGCGGCGTGATCGCGTTGCTGACGGGTTGCGTGACTTGCTGAACGGGCGACGATGCGAGCGTATTGCCCAGTATCATCCCGCCCGCCTGCACACCATTCGCTGCCGTATAGAGCGCGCCGGCCACAGGCGTCGTGACGGGCGCCAGCGGCGAGAGCGGGCCGGTGCCGAGCGCGTCGACCGTCTTCGCGACCCCTGCGACGACGCCGCTCGTCGCGCTGACCGGCGTGCCGAGCTTGGCCACCGTCGTGCCGACGGGATTGGCCGTGGTGCCTATCTGGCCGAGTCCGTCGCTCAGCGCATCCGCTGTGCCGTCGATCACAGGGCCCAGCGCGCCGACGGTGCTGCCTACGCCGCCGGTGACACCGGGGCTGACGCCCGGCACCGGCAGCGACGAGATCGTGCCGCCGAGATCGGTGGCCACCTTGCCGACGGTCGTGATCGCGCCCGTCGTGTTGGCCGTGGGCGGCGAGGGCGGATCGGTCGGGGTGACATTGCCGCCGTTGTTGTTGCCGCTCAGGCCGGTGGGGACCGAGACGCCGTCGCTGCCGCAGGCGGCAAGGGCGCACGCCGCAACGATGGCGGCGATTGGCGCACGCAGTCGCACCGAAGGCGCGGGAATGAAATGAATCGAAACTCGACGTCGATCGGACATGGTCTGCTCCTCGTGGTCTGCTGTCGCGTGCATTGCGTCTTGCGGTTCGCACGCTCGTGAATGGCAAGCGCGGCAGCGCTCGCCGATGGCCGCTTGCGCTGCCCCACCGCGCGACGCGCAAGCCGGGCTGGGGCAGCGGGTTATCGTGGATTTCATTTCCTGGAGAGCCCGCCCGTGAGCGCGCCGGTCAATGCGCCCAGTCCCGAGAGCGGGCTCGACTGGCCAGCGCTCGATGAGCCGGCCGCGCTCGTCAAAGCCCCAGTGGCCGAGTTCAGCAAGCTGGTGAGAGGCGCCAGCGGGCCGCCGGTCGTGCCAGTACCGGTGGCTGCCGTGCCAGCGATAGCCGAGACGGTTCCCGCAACCGGTGCGAGGGCGGTACTGCCCAACGGAGTACCGCCCAAGGGGTTCGCGCCTGCTGCTCCCGCTCCGCCGAGTGCGCCTGTCAGGCCCGAGACCGCCCCAACGAGGGGAGCCAATGGCGAGCCGCCCAGCGAACTTGCGCCACTGCCCCCCGTGATGAGGCCGCCGGCACCCGCAACCGTAGCGCCCGTCGAAGCGAGCACGTTGCCAAGACCGCCGGTCACGGGATTGCCGCCCGTAGATGCGACGATTGCGCCTGTCTTGCCGAGCGCACCCCCCGCTGTCGTCAAGAGAGTGGCAAGCGGCTGCCCGACACCGGTTATCGTGCCGACGCTTTGCGTCGTCGAAGCGAGCGATGCCGTGATCGGTGTGATCGCAGTGCTGAGCTGTTGCGTCACCTGCTCGACAGGGCCGCTCGACAGCGCGCCGCCAAGCGTCGAACCCGCATTGCCGATCGAGGTGCCAAGCGTGGCGACGCCGCCGCCGACCGCCGAGGTGAGCGGTGACAGCGGTGCCAGCGGCCCGCTGCCGAGACTGGTCACGAGATTTCCCGCATTCGTGATCGCGAAGTCGACTTGGCCGAGTGCAGGGCCCGCACTGGCGAGCGTCGTGCCGACAGGATTTGCAGTGCTGCCGAGTTGGCCGAGACCTTGCGAAATGCCGTTGCCGAAGGTGGACACCGCCCCTCCCAGGTTCTGCACGACGGCACCGGCGTCTTGTACGGTCTGCGAGCTGACGCCCGGGATGCTCTGCGAGCCGGCCGAGGAGCCGATCGACGAGAGCGTCGAGCCGATCGCGCTGACGGTACCGCCGCCGTCGGCCGCAACTTTGCCGATCGCGTTGGCGCTGGCGGTACTTCCCGAGTCGGAGCCCGAACCGCTGGTTCCGGTCGTCCCGCCCGTGCCGGTGGTCCCGCCCGCAGACGAGTCGCTGCCGCCGCCCGAAGCCCCGCTGTCCGCGCCGGCGAGCGAGTTGCTGCCGCCTTTCGATCCGAGTCCCTGACTCAGGGTCCCCGATCCCCCGCAAGCGGTAAGAGAAAGTAGCGCGCTTGCCACACTCGCGGCCAATATGGTCCTGAATGCCCCGTCGCTTTTTGGATTACGCATGATGTCACCCGCGTTTGTTGTCGATTTGAAGTGCAGCGGGCGTTAGCTCTGCAATGGCTATGCCAGTGAGAGCTTTCGAACGGGATAAAGCGATGGTTGCCGCGCGTCAAACAAGATGAGAGCAGCGCGTCAATCAGGATGAGAGCTGTCTC
>NZ_JAAAYE010000009.1 GCF_013282575.1 Paraburkholderia sp. NMBU_R16 | reverse complement strand
TGCAACATGCGCCGAGCGTCAATCAACAAACGCTTGTCAGCGTCAATCAACATCGGCATCATCAACCTCGCCGCGACATTCTCATCTTGTTTGTCGCGCGTCTCTCATCCAGATTGTCGCGCCACAGGCGCCAGCGCGGCAATCACGCGTTCACCGGCTTCCCCGTCGATTTCCCTCAGCTTGTTCCATCCCCGCGCGTAGCGTTGTTCGGCGGCCGAGGCGTTCGTTTCGGTGTTTTGCATGACAGGTCCTTTCGTAGTTGAGTCGTCATGGACCGGCTGGCATCATCGGCCGGCCGAGTCCGCGTCATGTCGTGCGCGAGTGCCTCGTAGTGGCGAATCTTTTCGTCGATCGCCGCGAGGTTCGTCTGCAACTGTGCGAGCTGATCGAGCATGCTCTCGCGGTGCTCGGTCAGCAGCGCGAGCCGCTCTTGCGCCGTTTCGTCGCCGCGGGCACGCAATGCCGCAAAAGCCTGCATGCCGGCAATCGACATGCCGGTCGCCTTCAACCGCATCACGAATCGCAGCCATTCGATATCGGTGCGCGCATAAAGCCTGTGACCCGCGCCGGTACGCGAGACCGGCAACAGCAGGCCGGCCTGCTCGTAGTAGCGCAGCGTATGCGTCGATACGCCGAGCTCGGCGGCCATGCGTCCGATCGTGAGCGCTTCTGACATGACATCCTCAACGTTAAGACTTCGAGTGCACACGAAGTCAAGCACCCGATGCACCGAAACTAAAAAAAAACGGCCGAGCATCCTAGGCTCGGCCGCCGCTGCGCCGCATGATTTGCGACGAATCAGTGAACGACACGCTCGAACACGAACTTGCCGTCGTGCACGTCCACAGGGATCACGTCCTTCGGGCCGAATCGGCCCGCGAGAATCAGCTTGGCGACCGGATTCTCGATCTCCTGCTGGATCGCGCGCTTCAATGGCCGCGCCCCGAAGAGCGGGTCGTATCCGACCTTCCCGATCTGCTCCAGCGCTTCATCCGAAACGACGAGCTGCATTTCGAGCTTCGCGAGCCGGTCGTGCAACCGCTCGAGCTGGATCTTCGCGATCGATTCGATGTTCTTGCGATCGAGCGCATGGAACACGACGACCTCGTCGATCCGATTCAGGAACTCGGGACGGAAGTGCAGCTTGACCTCGGTCCACACCGCGTCCTTGATCGCTTCCTGCGGCTCGCCCGACATCGCTTGAATCATTTGCGAGCCGAGATTCGACGTCATGACGATCACCGTATTCTTGAAGTCCACGGTACGTCCCTGACCGTCGGTCATGCGGCCGTCGTCGAGCACCTGCAACAGCACGTTGAAGACATCGGGGTGTGCCTTTTCGATTTCATCGAGCAAGATGACACTGTACGGCTTGCGACGCACGGCCTCGGTCAGATAGCCGCCCTCTTCATAGCCGATATAGCCGGGCGGCGCGCCGATGAGACGGGCGACGCTGTGCTTTTCCATGAACTCGCTCATATCGATGCGAATGAGGTGCTCTTCCGAATCGAACAAGAACGACGCGAGCGCCTTGCACAGTTCGGTCTTACCGACCCCGGTCGGGCCCAGGAACAGGAACGAGCCGTATGGCCGGTTCGGATCCGCGAGCCCCGCGCGCGAGCGGCGGATCGCGTCCGCCACGGCGCTGATCGCCTCGTCCTGACCCACGACACGCTCGTGCAGCTTGCCCTCGATCTGCAGCAGTTTTTCGCGCTCGCCTTGCATCATGCGCGACACCGGAATGCCCGTTGCACGCGATACCACTTCGGCGATTTCCTCGGCCCCCACTTGCGTGCGCAACAGCCGCGGGCGCTCGGGATTGTGCTGCTCCTTCGCCTCGGCCTGCGTGACTTGCTTCAAGCGCGCCTCGAGCTCCGGCAGCTTGCCGTATTGCAACTCCGCGACCTTTTCGAGCTTGCCCTCGCGCTGCAGGCGCGTGATTTCGGCGCGCGTTTTCTCGATCTCTTCCTTCAGCTGCGCGCTACCTTGAACGGCCGCCTTTTCGGCCGTCCAGATCTGCTCGAGATCCGAGTACTCGCGGTTGAGCCGCTCGATCTCCTCCTCGATCAATTGGAGCCGCTTTTGCGATGCCTCGTCCTTTTCCTTTTTCACTGCCTCGCGCTCGATCTTGAGCTGGATCAGCCGCCGGTCGAGACGGTCCATCGCTTCGGGCTTCGAATCGATTTCCATCTTGATCTTGGAAGCGGCTTCGTCGATGAGGTCGATGGCCTTGTCGGGCAGGAAGCGATCGGTGATATAGCGGTGCGACAACTCGGCCGCGGCCACGATCGCGGGATCGGTGATCTCCACGCCGTGGTGGAGTTCGTAGCGCTCCTGCAGACCCCGCAATATTGCGATCGTCGCCTCGACGGAGGGTTCATCGATGAGCACTTTCTGAAAGCGCCGCTCGAGCGCGGCATCTTTTTCGATGTACTTGCGATACTCGTCGAGCGTCGTCGCGCCGATGCAGTGCAACTCGCCTCGCGAGAGCGCCGGCTTGAGCATGTTGCCTGCGTCGATCGCACCTTCCGCCTTGCCTGCGCCCACCATCGTATGGATTTCGTCGATGAAGACGATCGTCTGCCCTTCGTCGCGCGCGATATCGTGCAACACCGCCTTGAGGCGCTCTTCGAACTCGCCTCGGTATTTGGCGCCGGCAAGCAGGCCGGCCATGTCGAGCGACAGGACGCGCTTGTTCTTGAGCGATTCCGGCACTTCCCCGTTGACGATGCGCTGCGCGAGACCTTCGACGATCGCGGTCTTCCCGACGCCGGGCTCGCCGATCAGTACCGGGTTGTTCTTGGTGCGGCGCTGAAGAATCTGGATGGAACGGCGAATTTCGTCGTCACGCCCGATCACCGGATCGAGCTTGCCGGCGCGCGCGCGCTCGGTCAGGTCGATCGTGTACTTTTTGAGCGCCTCGCGCTGGCTCTCGGCCTCCGCGCTATGTACCTGGGCCCCACCGCGCACAGCGGCGATCGCCGTCTCGAGCGCGCGGCGCGTCAGACCATGCTCGCGCAGCAGCTTGCCGGCCTCGCCCTTGTCGTCGGCTACGGCAAGCAGGAACATCTCGCTCGCGATGAACGTATCGCTCAGTTGCTGTGCTTCCTTGTCGGCCTGATTGAGCAAGCCGTTGAGCTCGCGGCTCAGCTGGATGTTGCCATCGGTTCCCTGCACCTGCGGCAGGCGCGCAATGGCGTCGTTGACAGCCGTTTGCAAGGCCTGGATGTGCACGCCCGCGCGGGAAAGCAGCGAGCGCGAGGAGCCATCTTCCTGCGCAATCAGGGCCGCCAGGACGTGTATGGGCTCCAGATACTGGTTGCCCCGGCCGACGGCAATGCTTTGCGCGTCGGCCAGCGCTTCCTGAAATTTGGTGGTGAATTTGTCGATTCTCATGAAGAGACCTCCAATTTTGACTACCACCAACATGAGGGGCAAGCCGTGCGTTTCAAGCGTGCCCGATCGAATCAGGTGCCGCCGTCGTCCGTCACGGCGATCGGTACGATCGTCCTTCCGCCCATATCGGGCGCCGCGACGAGCGGCACGCCGAGGAGCGCGGCAAGCGGCGCCGCCTGCCCGACGAGATCGGCGAGCGTGTGCCGGTCCAACTCCGCAAGGAATGCGCCACGCGCTGCCTCGAAAATGTGTCTGAGCCGGCATTGCGGCTCGATGACGCACTGCCGGGCCTCCCCGCCACCGCGTTCGAAACAACCGACGAGCGCGAAGTCGGTCTCGGTCGCCCGGACCACCTCGCCGATCGTCAGCGCAAGCGAACGGTCATTGAGCCGCAGGCCGCCATGCCGGCCTCGTATCGTGTCGATCCACCCCCGCTCGCCGAGCTGCTGCACGACCTTCATCAAATGGTTCTTCGAGATTCCGTAGGCATCCGAGATGTCCTGAATCGTCGACAGGCCGTCGCGGCGGACGGCCAGATACAGCATCACGCGCAACGCGTAGTCGGTGTAGTCGGTCAATCTCATGGCTTGGTTGGCATCGGCATTTGGGGTACGAGCGCCCGGGCGGGCAAAAACCGTGTCCGGCGAAGGGTTGTCTACACGGCGTGTTGACCATAACATGCGTTGCCGGGATGGGTTCACGCAGTGCGGCATCGAAATTGCCCATCTCGATAAGGAATGAAGTATGGCGCGCCGTTTCGCCGCATGCCAGCGCGCTCCCTCGGAATTTGCGATGACTACCCCACCTCGTCCCGGCGAACAGACGCCCGGCGCCTGCCCCGCAGCCCCAGCTCGCGAGAGCGCTCCGACCGAAGCGAACATCCGCGAGCTCGTCTACGCGTTTTACGACCGCGTCCGGGCCGATGCGCTGCTCGGGCCGGTTTTCGATGCCGTACTGCACGGCCGCTGGGACGAGCACCTGCCGAAGATGTGCCTCTTCTGGGGCGCGCTGGTGCTTGGCGACAAGCGCTACCGCGGCAACGTCCAGTCGGCGCACCAACCGATCGAGGGGCTCGAACCCCGGCATTTCAGCCGCTGGCTGCACCTTTTTCTCGATACCGTCTGCGATCGCTACGAGCCCGCGGCGGCCGTACGATTCATGGAGCCCGCGTTGCGCATTGCGCAAAGCTTGCAGCTCTCGCGCTTCGGTTGGGACTACGAGGTCCCGCCAGAGCAGCAGGCGCTGCTCGAGCGCATCGCGCCGAGGCGGTCCACCGACGATATATCGGAGGTTTCGCCCGGCGGCAGACGGCGCGCGCCGGCGGAGCCATTTCCGGCCAAAATCATCGGCCGCGGCAACGACGAGGTTTCCTAGGGTCGGAACAGGCCCTAGCGGTCGCCCGGCTCCGTGCCTGCGTCGCTCGCACCCGTGGCCGCGTTGCTGGCATTCGTGGCCTCGATCCCCCAGCGCGCCAGTGCGGCGTCGTCGGTCACGCGCGCATCCACCCAACGCGAACCGGCCGGCGTCGTCTCCTTCTTCCAGAATGGCGCCTGAGTCTTGAGGTAGTCCATCACAAACTCGCACGCCGAGAACGCGTCGCCGCGGTGAGCCGCCGTGGCCGCCGCCAGTACGATCTGATCGAGCGGATAGAGCTTGCCCACGCGGTGCACGATGAGCACGTCCGCGCCGGGCCAACGCCGCCGGGCCTCGTCGACGATCGACTCCAGCGCTTTTTCGGTCATGCCCGGGTAATGCTCGAGCTCCATGGCGACGACGTCGTCGCCGTCGTTCATATCGCGTACCGTACCGACGAAGCACGCCACCGCGCCCACTTTGGGGTTATGCGCACGCAGCGCAGCCACCTCGGTGCTCAAATCGAAGTCGGCGGTCTGAACTCGTACAGTCATAAGCCCCCTCCTCGTTCGCGGCTCGCGCTCACCCGCCCGTCACAGGCGGAAAAAACGCGACTTCGCAGCCGTCGGTCAGCCGCGCGGCCGCATCGGTCATCGTCTGATTGCAGGCCATGCGCAAGGCGCGGCCCTCGGCGAGCGCCTCGCTCCACGCGCCGCCGCGCGCGCGCAGCCACGCTCGCACGTCGCCGATCGTGCAGATGTCGTCGGGCAATTCGACCGACTCGTGTGCCAGGCCGACCGATTCCCGCACGCTTGCGAAATACCTCAGTTCGATTTTCATTCGATGCCAATTCGCCGTTCAGTACCGCCCGTCAGCCGAGCAGCTCCGAAAAAGGAAGAAAACGTACGGTCTCCCCCGCGCTGATCGCGTGATTGGGCGGATTGTCGATGAGGCCATCCCCCCATACGGTCGAGGTCAGCACGGCCGAACTCTGATTCGGGAAGAGCTCGAGTCCGCCTGCCGCATTGATGCGCGCGCGCAGGAACTCGTTGCGACGATCGGCCTTTGCTTGCGTAAAGTCCGCGCGCAGGGATATGGCGCGCGGCGCCACGTCGCGAGCGCCCCCGAGCCGCAGCAGGAACGGACGGACGAACAGCAAAAAGGTCACGAAGCTGGAAACCGGGTTGCCGGGCAGGCCGACAAAAAACGTCTCCGCCTCCATCGCGGGCGAACCTTGGCTCGGAGCAGCCGCCTGAGCGCCGTTCGTCACCTGCCTGCGCACCGCACCGAACGCGAGCGGCTTGCCCGGCTTCATCGCGATCTGCCAGAGCGCGAGGCGGCCCAGCGCTTCGAGCGCGGGTCTGATGTGATCTTCCTCGCCGACGGATACGCCGCCGGACGTCAGAATCAAGTCATGCTCCCGCGCGGCCGTCGCCAGCGCCTCGCGGGTTGCGTCGAGCCGATCCGGTACGATGCCGTAGTCGGTGACGGTGCAACCGAGCCGCTCCAACAGCGCGCGCAACGTGAACCGGTTCGAGTTGTAGATTCGCCCGGGCGCGAGCGGCTCGCCCGGCATCGTCAACTCGTCGCCCGTGAAAAACACCGCGACCTTTACCCGGCGCGCCACCGTGAGCGCCGCGCACCCGATCGAGGCCGCGAGGCCGAGCGCCTGCGGCGTCAAGCGCGTGCCGGCCGGCAATATCACCGCACCACGCCGGATATCGGCGCCCTGCATCGTGATCCATTCGCCCGGCCGCGGGGTATGCAGGATTTGCACGGTATCGCCGGACACCTCGGCCTGCTCCTGCATCACCACCGCATCGGCGCCCGGCGGTACCGGGGCGCCAGTGAAGATGCGCGCCGCGGTCCCGGCCGCAAGCGGAGCAGCCTGTTGGCCGGCGGCAATCCGCTGCGAAACCGGCAGCGCCCGTTCTCCATGGAGCAACTCCGCGCTGCGAACGGCGTAGCCGTCCATTGCGCTCGTGTTCATGGGCGGAACGTCGATGGCGGACACCACGTCGGCGGCCAGGACACGCCCGAGCGCCTCGACGGTCGGCACCGTTTCGGTGCCGGAGATGGGCCGCGCGGCCGCGAGCAGCGCGGCGAGCGCGTCGGCCGTCGACATGAGCGGCGGGCGGGTTGATGTTGCGCTTGGCGTGGACATCGGTCTGACGGGCGAGTCTGAAGGCGAGACTGTCATTGTAGCGACGTGCGCCGCTAACGGCGCGCCGCCGTTGCCAACAGCTCGCCGGGACGCCGACTTAAAGCCCGGTATGCGCCGCGATGAACTCCTTCACGCGGCCAGCATCGGCCGGCAGCACCTCGAAGCGCTGCGGCAGCAATTCGAGCCCCTCGAACCCGGCCGGCCGTTCGGGCTCGCGTCCGAGCGCCTCGCGAATCGTTTCGCCGAACTTGATGGGCTGCGCCGTCTCCAGCACGACCATCGGCACGCCGGGCTCGAGATGCTCTCGGGCCACCTTGACGCCGTCGGCGGTATGCGTGTCGATCATCATGCCATAGCGGGAGAAGACGTCGCGGATCGTCGCGACACGGTCCGCATGCGTGCTGCGTCCCGAAACGAAGCCGAACTCGCGCACGCGGGCAAAATCGCCGCTCGCGGCCAGATCGAAGCCGCCCTTTTCCTCGACGTCGCGAAAGAGCTGCAGCACACGCGACGGATCGCGGCCCAGCAGATCGAAGACGAAACGCTCGAAATTCGACGCCTTCGAGATGTCCATGCTCGGGCTGCTCGTATGGAACGTCTGAGCCGCGCCGCGCACGCGATAGACGCCGGTGCGGAAGAATTCGTCGAGTACGTCGTTTTCGTTGGTGGCGACGACGAGCTTGGCGATCGGCAACCCCATCATGCGTGCGATGTGCCCCGCGCAGACATTGCCGAAGTTGCCGGAGGGCACCGTGAATGACACGCGCTCGTCGTTCGAGCGTGTCGCCGCGAAATAACCCTTGAAGTAATAGACGACTTGGGCCACCACGCGCGCCCAGTTGATCGAATTGACCGTGCCGATATGCTGCCGCGATTTGAACGCATGATCGTTCGACACCGCCTTCACGATGTCCTGGCAGTCGTCGAAGACGCCTTCGACGGCAATGTTGAAGATGTTCGGCTCTTGCAGGCTGTACATCTGCGCCGTCTGGAACGCACTCATCTTGCGATGCGGGGAAAGCATGAAAACGCGCACGCCGGCCTTGCCTCGCATCGCGTATTCAGCCGCGCTGCCCGTGTCGCCCGATGTGGCGCCGAGGATGTTCAGCGTCTGCCCATGCTTCGCGAGCGCATACTCGAACAGATTGCCGAGCAGTTGCATCGCCATGTCCTTGAACGCAAGCGTCGGACCGTTCGACAGCTCGACGAGTGCAAGCGGCGCACCGCTCTCCACCCCGAGTTGCCTCACCGGCGTGATCGCGCGGGCGTCGTCGCCCGAGCGCGCGTTGCAATAGACGTCGGCGCGGTAGGTGCGCCGCGTCAGGGCGCGCAGGTCGTCGGCCGGGATATCGTCGGTGAACTTCGACAGGACTTCGAAGGCGAGCTCGGCATAAGGCAGAGCGCGCCAGCGCGCGAGTTCCTCGGACGAGACACGAGGATATTCGGCCGGCAGGTACAGACCGCCGTCCTTCGCCAGACCACCCAGCAAGATGTCGGAGAACGTATGGCGCTCGCCGATGCCGGCGCCACGCGTCGAAATGTAGTTCATAAGAAATCTCTCTTCGGCTCAGGCGAGCGCTTCGATGCGCAGTTTCGTGACGTTCGAGACGACGGTCTCGAGCGCCTCGATCCGAGCGATGGCCGCATTGACGTTTTTCTCGAGCGTCTCGTGCGTAATGATGACGACGTCCGTCTGTCCGTCCCCCGCAACCTGCTCCGCTTCGCGTTGCAGCATGGCATCGATGGAAATCCCCGCATCGGCAAGCAGGCGCGTCACATCGGCGAGCACGCCTGTCACATCCGCCACGCGCAGGCGCAGGTAATAACCGCTCGTGACTTCTTCGATCGGCAGCACCGGCGTGTCCGACAGGCTTTGCGGCTGGAACGCGAGGTGCGGCACGCGATGCTCGGGGTCCGCCGTATGCAGGCGGGTCACATCGACGAGATCGGCGACGACGGCCGATGCCGTCGGTTCCGCGCCCGCGCCCTTGCCGTAGTAAAGCGTCGCGCCCACAGCATCGCCATGCACTTCGACCGCGTTCATGGCGCCTTCGACGCTCGCGATGAGGCGCTTGGCCGGAATGAGCGTAGGGTGCACGCGCAACTCGATGCCGCGTGCCGTACGCCGCGTGATGCCGAGCAACTTGATGCGATAGCCGAGGTCCTCCGCGTACTTGATATCGGTGGCATCGAGCTTCGAGATGCCTTCGACATAGGCGCGATCGAATTGCATCGGCACGCCGAATGCAATGGCGCTCATGATCGTCAGTTTATGCGCGGCGTCGATGCCCTCGATGTCGAAGGTCGGGTCCGCTTCGGCATAACCGAGTGCCTGCGCGCCGGCCAGCGCTGTCGCGAAGTCGAGCCCGCGTTCGCGCATCTCCGAAAGGATGTAATTCGTCGTTCCGTTGATGATGCCCGCGATGTACTGGATGCGATTGGCCGTCAGGCCCTCGCGCAGTGCCTTGATGATCGGAATGCCGCCCGCCACCGCCGCCTCGAACGCCACCATGACGCCTTTCTCGCGCGCTGCCGCGAAAATCTCGGTGCCATGCACGGCCAGGAGCGCCTTGTTCGCAGTGACGACATGCTTGCCGTTGGCGATGGCGCGCAGCACGAGTTCGCGCGCGATACCGCTGCCGCCGATCATCTCGGCCACGATGCCGATCGCCGGATCGTCCACGACAGCGTTGAAATCGGCACCGACTTGCACATCGCTCGCGGCATCGCCCAGGGCGACAAGCGCCTTGGCTGGGTTGCGCACGGCGATGCGAGCGATTTCGATGCCGCGGCCAGCGCGGCGTTTGATTTCTTCCTGATTGCGCCGCAGCACCGTGAAGGTGCCGCTTCCTACCGTGCCGAAGCCCAACAGGCCAACTTTGATCGGTTCCATGCAGCGTCTGAGTCGATTGGATAATGCGTTGATGAGTGTGTCTTGCGCCCGCGCCTCGCGTCGCATCACATGCTGTGACGTTTGCGATAGCCCTCGAGGAACCGCGCGATGCGGCTGATCGAATCGGTCAAATCGTCGGCGTTCGGCAGGAATACGACCCGGAAGTGATCGGGGCCCGGCCAGTTGAAACCCGTGCCTTGCACGAGCAACACACGCTCCTCGAGCAGCAGATCGAGCACGAACTGCTGATCGTCCTCGATCGGATAGACCTTCGGGTCGAGCCGCGGAAACATGTACAGCGCGGCCTCGGGCTTCACGCAACTGACGCCCGGGATCGCATTGAGCATCTCGTAGGCAATCTGGCGCTGCTTGTGCAGCCGCCCGCCCGGCATGATGAGATCGTCGATGCTCTGGTAGCCGCCCAGCGCAGTCTGAATGGCGTACTGTCCCGGCACATTGGGGCAAAGGCGCATCGAGGCGAGGATGCCGAGCCCCTCGAAATAGTCTTTTGCACGCCGGCGGTTCTCGCCTGTCAACCCCGAGACATACATCCAGCCGGCGCGGTAGCCGCACGAACGGTAGCTCTTCGAGAGGCTGTTGAAAGTGACCGTCAGCACGTCCTCGGACAGTGCGGCGACCGACGTGTGCTTCTTGCCGTCGTAGACGATCTTGTCGTAGACCTCGTCGGCGAAAATGACGAGGCCGTGCTGGCGCGCGATTTCGAGCAAATCGAGCAGCAACTCGTCCGAGTAGAGCGCACCCGTCGGATTGTTCGGGTTGATGATGACGAGCGCGCGCGTGTTCGGCGTGATTTTCGCGCGCACATCGTCGAGATCGGGCATCCAGCTGTTCGATTCGTCGCACAGATAGTGAACGGGCGTGCCGCCGGATAGACTCACCGCGGCTGTCCACAGCGGATAGTCGGGCGCCGGCAGCAGGACTTCGTCGCCGTCGTTGAGCAGGCCCTGCATGGCCATGACGATCAGTTCGGACGCGCCGTTGCCGATATAAATGTCGTCGAGCTCGACCCCCGCCACGCCCTTTTGCTGCGAGTAGTGCATGATCGCCTTGCGCGCCGCGAACACGCCCTTCGAATCCGAATAACCCGACGAAACGGGCAGATTGCGGATCATGTCCTGGACGATTTCCTCGGGCGCATCGAAGCCGAACGGGGCGAGATTGCCGATATTGAGCTTGATGATCTTGTGACCTTCGTCCTCGAGGCGCTTGGCATGCTCGAGCACGGGCCCGCGGATGTCGTAGCAGACATTCAACAGCTTGTTCGATTTGAGAATCGGTTTCACGGCGACACGTTTCCTCGGGAAAGGCCTGAAGGGGCGAAAGCGCTGGCAGCCGAGGCGCCGGACGCGCCAGGACGGTGCCGGGCGCGGCGGCGAATTCACCGGGTGGGGGAGCACGCGAGGCGGGCCAACGCGTCAGCGCTTTTGGCGCTCGTTGCCAGACTCCCCGCGCGGCAATCGCGATGCAAAGGGCGCCGCCAGGCGGCTAAAAAGTTATAATTTAGCGGATTTCGGCCAACTTTCGCAATGCACAATCGCTAGGAGCCGAAAGCCAGCCCGGAAACTACGGAAAAAACGGATTTGAAATTACACCAGGATTCGAGCGGCGCCCTGAACACGGTCACCGGTTACGGCGCCCACTACGTGGAGATCAATCTCGAGCGCCACGAAAGCAGCGTCGTCGTGGTGCCGGACGCGCCCGTCGTCGAGTGGCCCGTCTCCTCGTTCGATACGCTGAGCGTGGAACACTTCGAGATCGTGCTGGCCACCGAGCCCGAGGTGGTCGTCTTCGGCACCGGCGCACGCCTGCGGTTCGCGCATCCGCGTCTGACGGCCGCGCTCACGGCGCGGCGCATTGGCGTCGAATCGATGGATTTCATGGCCGCCTGCCGGACTTACAACATTCTGATGGCCGAAGGCCGGCGGGTCGCGGCGGCGCTGCTCATCGAGCGATGACGGTTCGCCGCGCGTGCCGTGCCGCGTCCGAGAGCGCAGCCGTAGCGGCCGCGCTCTCAGCGGTGCGAGGAGCCGGCTGTGCGCCGCCGGCGCACCGTACCGCCCACGCCCACTGCACCCATTGCACCCATTGGCCGCTGCCGCGGCTTCGCTAAACGGATTCCGACTCATGCCGCTTCAACGTTATTCACGCGCCGCCGGCGCCAGTCCGGCAGACGGCCACGCCCCGTACGGCGCGGGCCTCGCGCAGCCCTTGCCGGCTGGCCGCGTCGCCATCGCCTTGCTCGTCCTCGCGCTGGCCGTCATCTGGTTCGCGCCGCTCGGCTGGCGGCATCTCGTGCCGAGCGACGAAGGCCGCTACGCCGAAATGGCCCGCGAGATGCTCGTCTCGGGCGACTGGATCACGCCACGCTACAACGGCTACAAATACTTCGAAAAGCCGCCGCTGCAGACCTGGGCCAATGCCCTGACGTTCGCCTGGTTCGGCATCGGCGAGTGGCAAGCCCGGCTCTACACGGCATTGACAGGCTTCGCCGGCGTATTGCTCGCCGGCTTCACGGCCCGGCGGCTCGCGAGTCCCGCCGCGGGCTTCGCCACGGCACTGGTGCTGGCGAGCGCGCCCTACTGGAACCTGATGGGGCACTTCGACACGCTCGACATGGGCCTCTCGTTCTGGATGGAATGCGCGCTGTGCACGTTGCTGCTCGCCCAGCGCACCGACGCGGCCAAGCGCGAGCGCCGCGCCTGGATGTGGGCCTGCTGGGCGGCCATGGCGCTGGCGGTACTCTCGAAAGGGCTCGTCGGGCTCATCCTGCCCGGCGCCACGCTCGTCTTTTATACGCTGATCGAGCGCGACTGGGCCATCTGGAAGCGCCTTCATCTCGCGAGCGGGCTCGTCGTCTTCTTCGCCATCGCGGCGCCCTGGTTCGTGCTCGTTCAGCTGCGCAACCCGGAATTCTTCAATTTTTTCTTCGTCGTCCAGCAATTCGAGCGCTACCTCACGCCCGACCAGCACCGCCCGGGGCCAATCCATTATTTCGTCTGGGTCGTCCTCGTGGGTTTCATGCCGTGGCTGTCGATCGCGGCGCAAAGCCTGCGTCACGCGGCGCGCACGCCGCGCGAGACCAACGGCTTCAGGCCCGCGATGCTGCTGTTCGTCTGGTCGGCCTTCATCTTTATCTTTTTCAGCGTATCGCATTCGAAGCTCGTCTCGTACGTGCTGCCGATCGCCCCTGCGTTGGCCCTCATCATCGGCGCCTATTTGCCGCATGTTTCGCGCGATGCGTGGCGCCGCCATCTGCTCGGCTATCTCGCCCTGCTGGCGATCGTCGCCGTCGGGGCCATCTTCATCGGCCGCTTCGGCGATGCCCGCACGCCGAACGCGCTTTATCTGGAATTTCGCAACTGGGTGTTCGCGGCAGTGGGCGTTGCCACCGCGCTGACGCTGCTCGCGCTCTGGATCAACCGGCGCGCGCAGGCTTCGGTGCTGCCTTCGGCAACCGCCTTCGCCGCGGCGTGGCTGATGCTGGCGACCATCGCGGGCACGGGCCACGAGGCATTTGGCCGGTACAGTTCCGGTGTACTCCTCGCACCGGCCGTCAAAGCGGCACTCGCGCGCCTGCCGGCCGACGCACCGTTCTACTCCGTCGCCCTGCTGGATCACACGTTGCCGTTTTACGTCGGCCATACGACGATCATGGTCCAGGACGCGAACGAACTGACGTTCGGCGTCCAGCAGGAACCGCAAAAATGGGTCCCGACCGTCGCCGAATGGATCGAGCGCTGGAAGGCCGCCCCGTACGGGCTGGCCGTCATGACCGTCTCGCGCTACGACGAACTCGCGGCCGCCCATGTGCCGATGCGCGTCATTGCACGCGACACGCGCCGCGTGGTGGTGGAGAAACCCGAAGCCTCATGAATCTGAACCTGTCGGCGCCGCGCGCGCGGCGCCCCCGCGATTTCCAATGAACCCAATCTCGCTATTTTGCATTCTGGCCGGCGTGACACTGAACGCCGGCGCGCAGTTGCTGCTGAAGGCCGGCGTAAACGCCGTTGGACACTTCGAATTCACCCGTGCGAACATTGTGCCCATCGGCCTGAAACTCGCCACCCAGGTGCCGATCGTCGGCGGTCTGGCCTGCTACGTCGTCAGCGTGGCTGTCTGGATCGTCGGACTGTCGCGCGTCGACGTGTCGGTTGCCTATCCGATGCTTTCGCTCGGCTACGTCGTCAATGCATTTGCAGCCTGGTACTTGTTCGGCGAAGCGCTGTCGGTACACCGGCTGGCAGGCATTGCCATCATTCTGGTCGGAGTCGTGGTCCTCGCGCGCAGCTGAGCCTCACCGGCTGCCCCGTTCTTTTTACCCATGCACAGCATTCATCATTCATGACCCAGCAAGCCCTCCCCTTTTTGCCGTTCGTGCGGCCCGAGATCGACGAGGACACGATTCAGGGCGTAGCCGACGTGCTGCGCTCCGGCTGGATCACCACCGGCCCTCAGAACACGGCTTTCGAGAAACAATTGTCCGAGTTCTGTGGGGGCCGTCCCGTGCGCACGTTCAATTCGGGCACGGCCACCCTCGAAATCGGCTTGCGCATCGCAGGGATCGGCTCGGGCGACGAGGTCATCACGTCGCCCATTTCATGGGTCGCGACAGCGAACGTCATCCTCGAGGTCGGGGCAACACCGGTTTTCGTCGATATCGATCCGCTCACCCGCAATCTCGATCTGAATCTCATCGAAAAGGCCATCACGCCGCGCACGAAGGCGATCATTCCGGTCTATCTTGCCGGGCTGCCCGTCGATATGGACCGGCTCTACGAGATCGCGCGCACCTACAAGCTGCGGGTCGTCGAAGACGCAGCGCAGGCGATCGGCGCCACCTGGGGCGGCGAGCGCATCGGCAAGCTCGGCGACATCGTCTCGTTCAGCTTTCACGCGAACAAGAATCTGACCTCCATCGAGGGGGGCGCGCTCGTGCTCAACGACGAACAAGAAGCCGAGCTCGCGCGCAAGTATCGGCTGCAAGGCATTACCCGCACGGGCTACGACGGCATGGACTGCGATCTGCTCGGCGGCAAGTACAACCTGACCGACGTGGCGGCGCGCGTCGGTCTCGGGCAATTGGCGCAGATCGAGCGCTTCCTCGCGCAACGCAAGGCGCTGGCGCGGGCGTATTTCGATGGGTTCGAAAACGGCGCTGCGAGCGCGCTCGGTATCGGGCTGCCCGTGCGCGACTTCGAAAACGGCAATTGGCACATGTTCCAGATCGCGCTACCGCTCGCGCGGCTCACGATCGATCGCGCCGGCTTCATGCAGAAGATGCATGACACATACGGCATTGGCACAGGCGTGCATTACCCCGCCATCCATCTGTTCACGCTTTATCGCGCGCGCGGCTTCGCACCGGGCATGTTCCCGCACGCCGAGCGCTACGGCGCGTCTACGCTCACGCTGCCGCTTTTCACGCAAATGACCGAAGCCGATGTGGCTCGCGTCACCGCCGCCGTCAATGAAATCTGCGAACATCACGGGAAATAAGCGGACATGACTTATACGGAATATCGTTCGGCGCATCCGGAAGTGTCGGTGATCATCCCGGTCTACAACGAAGAAGCCGGCCTCAAAGCGCTTTTCGCGCGTCTGTACCCCGCGCTCGACGCGCTTCGCACAACCTATGAAGTCATCTTCATCAACGACGGCAGCCGCGATAAATCGGCTGCAATGCTCGCCGAGCAGTTTCGCGCGCGCCCCGATACGACGCGCGTCGTCCTGTTGAACGGCAATTACGGGCAGCACATGGCCATTCTCGCGGGTTTCGAGCAATCGCGCGGGGCGATCGTGCTGACGCTCGATGCCGATCTGCAAAACCCGCCCGAGGAGATCGGCAAGCTCGTGGAGAAGATGCGCGAGGGCTATGACTACGTCGGCTCGATTCGGCGCGATCGGCAAGATACGCTCTGGCGGCGCAAGGCTTCTCGCGCGATGAACCGCCTGCGCGAGCGGATCACGCACATCCGCATGACCGACCAAGGCTGCATGCTGCGCGCCTACAGCCGGCAGATCATCGATACGATCAACCGCTGCGGCGAGGTCAACACGTTCATTCCCGCGCTCGCCTATACATTCGCGCAAAACCCGATCGAAATCGAAGTCGCCCACGAAGAACGCTTCGCGGGCGAATCGAAGTACTCGTTTTACAGCCTCATCCGGCTGAATTTCGACCTTGTAACGGGCTTTTCGGTCGTCCCGCTGCAGTGGCTGTCGTTCATCGGTGTGATCCTTTCGATGGGTTCGGCCGGGCTTTTCCTGCTGCTCGTCATTCGCCGCTTCGTCATCGGCGCGGAAGTCCAGGGCGTGTTCACGCTGTTCGCCATCACGTTCTTCATGCTCGGCGTCATCATCTTCGCGCTCGGGCTGCTCGGCGAGTATATCGGCCGCATCTACCAGCAGGTGCGCGACCGCCCACGCTATCTGATCCAGACCGTGCTCGAAGCGCGAGAGGCACTGCCCACGCCCTCAGCAGCGCTAACGATGCCCGCTCCATCGGGCGAGCACATCGCGCAGGGAGACTCGCATCGATGAAACCACGCGCCGTCGTTTTCGCCTACCACCACGTCGGTGCGCGCTGCCTACGGGTGCTGCTCGCGCGCGGGGTCGATGTCGCACTCGTCGTGACGCACGAGGACAACCCGCTCGAGAACATCTGGTTCGAAAGCGTGGCGGCCGTGGCCGCCGAGTACGGAATCGAGACCATCACGCCGCGCGAGCCGGCCAGCGACCTCTTGCGCGACGCGGTACGCCGCGCTCAGCCTGAGTTCATTTTCTCGTTCTACTACCGGCACATGCTGCCGATCGATCTGCTCGCGCTCGCGCCGCGCGGCGCCTACAACATGCACGGATCGCTGCTGCCCAAATATCGCGGACGCGTACCGACGAACTGGGCGGTGCTGAACGGGGAGACGGAAACCGGCGCAACGCTGCACGAAATGAGCGTCAAGCCCGATGCCGGCGCCATCGTCGGCCAGACGAGCGTACCGATCTTGCCCGACGACACGGCGCAACAGGTGTTCGACAAAGTGACGGTCGCAGCCGAGCAGACGCTTTGGCGCGTGCTTCCCGCGCTGCTTGCAGGCGAGGCCCCGCGTCTGCCGAACGACCTCGCAAACGGCAGCTACTACGGCGGGCGCAAGCCCGAAGACGGCCGCATCGATTGGTCGTTGCCGGCCGAGCGTGTCTACAATCTCGTGCGCGCGGTCGCGCCGCCCTACCCAGGCGCATTCACCGATATCGGTGACGAACGCTTCATCGTGGCCCGGGCCCGGCTCGCGCCGATCGGGGACGCACATGTTGCCGCCCTCGCGAATTTGCCCCCGGGTCTGCACGTAAGCGATAATGCGCTTTTCGGCCTGTGCGGCGATGCACGCGCCATCGCCGTCTCGGAATTGTGGCACGCGCACGACGGCAAAACGGTCGTGGTCACCCCTGCCCAATTCACCCAGCTCACTGAGCTCACTCACCGCACCCGTCATTCATGAAAACCGAAGGTTCCGCTAAAAAAGTCCTGATTCTCGGCGTCAATGGCTTCATCGGCCATCACCTGTCCAAGCGAATCCTCGAAACGACCGACTGGGAAGTCTTCGGCATGGATATGCAGACGGACCGGCTCGGCGAGCTCGCGAACCATGAGCGGATGCACTTCTTCGAAGGCGACATCACGATCAACAAGGAGTGGGTCGAGTATCACGTCAAAAAGTGCGACGTGATCCTGCCGCTCGTCGCGATCGCCACGCCGGCCACCTACGTGCAGCAGCCGCTGCGCGTGTTCGAACTCGACTTCGAAGCGAATCTGCCGATCGTCCGCTCGGCGGTGAAGTACCGCAAGCACCTCGTTTTCCCGTCGACGTCCGAGGTCTACGGCATGTGCGCCGATGAAGAGTTCGATCCGGCCGCCTCGCCGCTTACCTACGGCCCGATCAACAAGCCGCGCTGGATCTACGCCTGCTCGAAGCAGTTGATGGACCGCGTGATCTGGGGTTACGGCATGCAGGAGGGGCTCGATTTCACGCTCTTCAGGCCGTTCAACTGGATCGGGCCGGGCCTCGATTCGATCTACACGCCGAAGGAAGGCAGCTCGCGCGTCGTCACGCAGTTCCTCGGGCACATCGTGCGCGGCGAGAATATCAGCCTCGTCGATGGAGGGTCGCAAAAGCGGGCCTTCACCGATATCGACGACGGCATCAGCGCCCTCATGAAAATCATCGAGAATCCGGCCGGCATCGCATCGGGCAAGATCTACAACATCGGCAACCCGAAGAACAATTTCTCGGTGCGCGAATTGGCGCACAAGATGCTCGCACTGGCGGCGGAGTACCCGGAGTACGCCGAATCGGCAAAAGCGGTGAAGCTCGTCGAGACTTCGTCGGGCGCCTACTACGGCGCGGGCTACCAGGACGTTCAGAACCGTGTGCCCAAGATCGAAAACACGATGGCCGATCTCGGCTGGGCACCGCTGGCCACGTTCGACGACGCGTTGCGCAAGATCTTCGAAGCCTATCGCGGCCATGTCGAGCTGGCACGCGCGCTCGTCGAACAGCAATAACGCGCGGGCGCTCCGTTGGCTCGCATCGTCCTCAAGATCGACGTCGATACGTTGCGCGGCACGCGTGAGGGCGTGCCGAATCTCGCGCGCCTGCTCGATCGCTACAAGGCCCGCGCGACTTTTCTGTTCAGCCTCGGTCCCGATCACACGGGCTGGGCATTGCGGCGCGTCTTCCGCCCCGGGTTTTTGAGAAAGGTGTCGCGCACGTCGGTGGTCGAGCACTACGGCGTGCGACAACTCATGTATGGCGTGCTGCTGCCCGGGCCGGACATCGGCGTGCGGGCGGCGGCCGAAATGCGGGCCATTCACGAGTCCGGCTTCGAATGCGGCATCCACACCTGGGACCACGTCTACTGGCAGGACAACGTCCGCAATCAGTCGCGCGAGTGGACGCTGCGGGAAATGAACAAGTGCCACGAACGATTCGTGACGATCTTCGGCGCGGCGCCCGCCACGCACGGCGCCGCCGGCTGGCAGATGAACGAGCACGCGTTCGAACAGATCGATGCCTGGGGCATGCGCTATGCCTCCGACGGGCGTGGCCACGGGCCGTATCGCCCGGTCGTTGGCGGGCGCGCCCTCTCCCATGTCCAGCTGCCGACGACGCTTTCGACGCTCGACGAATTGATCGGCGTCGATGGGCTCGACGAAACCCGCGTCGCCGCACGGCTGCTCGCTTCGACCGAGCACAATCCGCACGATCAGGTCTTCACGCTACATGCGGAACTGGAAGGGCAAAAGCTCGCGCCCGTATTCGAGCAACTGCTCGCGGGGTGGCGTGCACAGGGTCACACGTTTGCGACAATGGGCGACTACCATGCGGCGCTGGACCGCGAATCGCTGCCATCGTACCCTGTGACGTGGGGCGAAATTCCGGGGCGCTCGGGCGAGTTGATCGTCCAGCCCGACTGAGGCGCGCGTGCGGCGCAGCGACCTCCGGCAAGCGCGCCTCGTTGTCGATACCCGCTAGAAGATGCCTTGCGCAATAAGAAAGGAGAACCAGGTGCCCATTGCAGTCGACCAACCCGTCCCTGATTTCACTGCCGCCGCGACTGGCGGCGACTTCGTGCTGTCCGCGCTGAGGGGCAAGAAGCTGGTCTTGTATTTCTATCCCAAGGACAACACCCCGGGTTGCACGACCGAGGGTCTGCAGTTCCGCGATCTGTATCCCAAATTCAAGAAAGCCGGTGCGGAGATCGTCGGCGTTTCGCGCGACAGCCTGCGCTCGCATGACAACTTCAAGGCGAAGCTGGAACTGCCGTTTCCGCTGATCTCGGACACGGACGAAACGCTTTGCAAGCTCTTTGACGTCATCAAGATGAAAAAGATGTACGGCAAAGAGGTGCGCGGCATCGAACGCTCCACGTTTCTCATCGACGCCGAGGCCGTGCTACGGCGCGAATGGCGCGGCGTCAAGGTACCAGGGCATGTCGACGAAATCCTTGAAGCTGTACAAGGACTTTGACGCGCGTTATATTGCGTTGCAATGAGTCCGCATTCACCCAGTTTCCGCCGTTGTCGCGCTGGCGTTGTCGAACACCGCAGAGGTTTCACTCGCAAGGCGCCGCACGACGCTCGAAGTCGAGCCGCTTGCTCCGTTTCAGCCGGGGCGGCGGCTTTTTTATTTTGCTCTGAAGGAGTCGATCGAAAACTAGGCGAACCGGCGTTTCGAAACTGACAGCGCGTTACCCCGCCGCGGCTCGAACGGCCCCCGTTTGAAGCCCGATCGAGCCGCGGCGGGGCAGCGTACGATATGCGACCCGATTCATTGAGGGAAACCATGCCTTTGCCTACCCCGCCCAGCAAGCTCGGCAATCTGTTGCCGCCGGATGAATTCAAGGCCAAAGCCCGGCCTGCAAAAAACGCGAAGAAACAGGGCATTGCCGGGGAGCAAGCAGAAGCGGCCGAATTCGACACGATCAGCGGCTCGACGGACGTCGCCGAGCCGCTGGCGCGCGCGGCCAACTCGGTCACCACGCTGCGATCCGTACAAACGCCCGTCGCCGTTTCGTCCAACGACGATGCCGGCGCACCGGCTGGGCGCACCCGAAAATCGAAGCAGACGGCAGCTTTACTACAGCCGGTGCCTCAGCCGCAACCTGTCGCCCGGCAAGAGGAACCGGCCAGCGATGCGCGTTCGGCCGCCAATATTGCGCGCGGCGCCACCGCCAAGCCCAGCCCGGCCCGTTCCCGCAAGAGCGATACGGAAACGGAAGTGCGAAAACTCTTCGTGCTCGACACGAACGTGCTGATGCACGACCCGACCTGCCTCTTCCGATTCGAGGAACACGACGTCTATCTGCCGATGATGACGCTCGAGGAGCTCGACAACCACAAAAAAGGGATGTCGGAGGTCGCGCGCAACGCACGCCAGGTCAGCCGTACGCTCGACGCGCTCGTGGCGAACGCAGGGCCGATCGCCGAAGGGCTGCCGCTTGCCAGGCTAGGCAGCCGCGAGGCGCTGGGCCAGCTCTATTTCCAGACGACGCTCAACGATATCGCGCCCGTGGAAGGGCTCCCGCAGGGCAAGGCCGACAACCAGATTCTCGGCGTGGTTCGCGCGCTTCAGCGCGATCGCCCGGATCGGCAAGTGGTCCTGGTGTCGAAAGACATCAATATGCGGATCAAGGCGCACGCCCTGGGTTTGCCGGCGGAAGATTACTTCAACGATCAAGTCCTCGAAGACAAAGACCTGCTCTTCTCCGGCATTCGCGCGCTCCCGCAGGATTTCTGGACGAAGCATGCCAAGGGCATGGAGAGCTGGCAGGACAACAAGACCGGCACGACCTATTACCGCGTGACCGGGCCGGCCTGTTCCTCGTTGCTCGTCAACGAGTTCGTCTATCTGGAACCCACCAACGGAGAGCCGGCATTTCACGCCATCGTGCGTGAGCTCAACGGCAAGACGGCGCTTTTGCAGACCTTGCGCGACTACAGCCACCACAAGAACAACGTGTGGGGTATCACAGCGCGCAACCGCGAGCAGAACTTCGCGCTCAATCTGCTGATGAATCCCGACATCGACTTCGTGACGCTGCTCGGCCAGGCCGGTACCGGCAAGACACTCGTCGCGCTGGCAGCCGGGCTCGCTCAGGTGCTGGACGAGAAGCGCTACAACGAGATCATCGTCACGCGCGCCACGGTGCCCGTCGGCGAGGACATCGGCTTTCTGCCCGGTACCGAGGAAGAGAAGATGCAGCCGTGGATGGGCGCTTTCGACGATAACCTCGAAGTTCTGCAAAAAACGGACGACAACGCGGGCGAATGGGGTCGCGCCGCTACGCAAGAGCTGATCCGCTCGCGGCTGAAAGTGAAGAGCATGAACTTCATGCGGGGGCGCACCTTCGTCGACAAGTACCTGATCATCGACGAAGCGCAGAACCTGACGCCGAAACAGATGAAGACGCTGGTCACCCGCGCGGGACCCGGCACGAAGATCGTCTGCCTCGGTAACATCGCGCAGATCGATACGCCCTATCTGACCGAAGGTAGCTCAGGCCTCACCTATGTGGTCGACCGCTTCAAGGGCTGGGCTCACAGCGGCCACGTCACGCTCGCACGCGGCGAACGTTCGCGGCTCGCCGACTACGCGTCCGACATTCTCTGACACGCAGGCGACACGCGAGCGCTCGCGTCAGACATTGCCCCAAAAAGCCCGGCTTCGGCCGGGCTTTTCTTTGCCGGCCCGGGCGGACGGTCACTGGCCGCGTCGCCTACGAAGATCCGTGGATCGAAGCGAAAAACGTCCATCGATTGCAACGCTTTTCACGCAAACTTCAAGTGATTTCTTAGGAAATCTTGCCGCACGCCCGCCCATCGGGCTACTATCGGTCGCACCAGTCCATTCCTCTGCCTTGCGTCCGAGAAATCGAAGCCGCTTAGCCGCTGCGCCATGCGACGACTTATCCTTCTCGCTTCAGTCTCCCTGCTTCTGGCCGCGTGTTCGAGCGTCCCGACGAACACCGCGCGCTCCAACGCGCCTGGAGATGCGTGGCGCACGAAGCCGCGAGGCTTGCCGAATTTTGTCGATCATTCGATCGGCCGCGAGGAAATTTCCGTCCAGGCGATGAGCCTCGTGGGCGTGCCCTATCGTTGGGCCGGCAATACGCCGGCGAGCGGGTTCGACTGCAGCGGGCTCGTGCAATATGTGTTCGGCCGTGCCGCGGACGTCAAGCTGCCGCGCACGACAGCGGCGATGAGCGAGCGCGGCCAGCCGATCGACCCCGACGAAATCGCACCCGGCGATCTGGTTTTTTTCAATACGTCGGGCAGGCCCCACTCGCACGTGGGCATCTACGTCGGCAAGCTGCGCTTCGTCAATGCCCCTTCGACGGGCGGCACGGTGCGGCTCGACTACTTGACGAATCCCTACTGGGCTAAACGCTTCGACGGCATCCGGCGCATGGCTCCGCCGGTTGGCCAGCCGGCTCCCTTCGATGCGCCAACTTATCTTGCCGCGCCCCGGCAGCCGACGGCTCCCGTTCCCACCGCCCGAGCCGAAGCCGGACCTGCGGAGGACGTCGAGACGCCAGCGCAGGCACTAGCAAGAATCCAGCATTACAAGCCGCTTTCGGAGCGCGACGATCCATGGGCCGATACGAGCGCGCCCACCGCTGCAGCTGCGGACGCGGCCTCGGCGAACGACGACCCGATCGCCCGTTTCGCGACCAGTAAGTAACCTGCGCCGACGCGCCGCAGTCTAGAGCAGACGCTGCCCGACCCACCAGGCCGCCGCGGCCAGGACCGCGGAAGCGGGAATCGTCAACACCCACGCCCACACGATATTGCCTGCCACGCCCCAGCGCACGGCCGACAGCTTTTGCGTTGCGCCCACACCGACGATTGCGCCCGTGATCGTGTGAGTCGTCGAAACGGGCACGCCGAGCGCTGAGGCGGTGAACAGCGTAATTGCACCGCCTGCTTCGGCACAGAAACCTCCGACGGGCTTCAGCTTGGTGATCTTCTGCCCCATCGTGCGCACGATTCGCCAGCCTCCGAAGAGCGTACCGAGCCCCATCGACAGGTAGCATAGGCCGATCACCCAGACCGGTGGCGCATCGGCTGTGGCCGAGGCAAAACCGGTCGCGATCAGCAGCATCCAGATGATGCCGATCGTTTTCTGCGCGTCGTTGCCGCCATGGCCCAGGCTGTAAAGCCCCGCCGAGATGAATTGCAGACGGCGAAAACGGCGGTCCACCTTGCTCGGCGGGGTGCGAAAGTAGATCCACGAAACCGCGAGCATGAAAAACGAGCCGAGCACGAAGCCGAGCAGCGGCGAAATGAAAATGAAGGCGACCGTTTTGATGAGCCCGTTGACGTTCAGCGACCACCACCCCGACTTCGCCAGCGCAGCACCGACGAGACCGCCGATCAAGGCATGCGATGAACTCGAGGGAATGCCGAAACGCCAAGTCAAAATGTTCCAGATGATGGCGCCGACGAGCGCGCCGAAGACGACGTAATGGTCGACGATCTGCGGATCGATCGTTCCTTTGCCGACTGTTTGGGCGACCTTCAGGTGGAAGATGAAATAGGCGATGACATTGCAGGCCGCCGCGAATGCCACCGCCTGTTGAGGCTTCAGCACCCCGGTCGACACGACGGTGGCGATCGAGTTCGCCGCATCGTGAAAGCCGTTCATGAAATCGAAAACAAGGGCAACGGCGATCAGCGTCGCAAGCGCCCACAGCGCAATCTGTATCGAATGCATCGGTCAGGTCCGGTCGGCTCGTTCAGGCGTTTTCCAGCACGATGCCTTCGATGATGTTCGCGACATCCTCGCACTTGTCGGTGACCGCTTCGAGCAGTTCGTAGACCGCCTTCACCTTGATCAGCGTCTTGACGTCGTCCTCCTCGCGAAAGAGCTTCGACATGGCCGAGCGCAGGACTCTGTCAGCCTCCGACTCCAGGCGATCGATCTCTTCGCAAGCGGTCAGAATGGCACGCGCCTGACTCATGTCCGACAGCATGTTGACAGCCTGCTGAACGTGCTTGGCGGTGCCCGTGCAGATGTGCGCGAGTTGACGTGCCTCGGCACTCAGCGCCTGGACATCGTAGAGCGAGATGGCGGTGGCGACGTCCTCCATGAGATCGAGGATGTCGTCCATCGTCGTGATCAACTTATGGATTTCGTCGCGATCGAGCGGCGTGATGAAGGTCTTGTGCAGCAGGTCGATGGTTTCGTGCGTGAGCTTGTCCGCCGCCTTTTCGTTGACCTGTACGCGCTGCTTGTGCACTTCGGCTTCGCCGAGGTTGTCGATCAGCAGTTCGAGCTCTTCGCTCGCAGCAACGATGCACTTCGCGTGCTCATTGAAGATTTCAAAGAATTTGCCCTCGGTGGGCATGAAACGACCGAACATGGCTATCCCGGAAGAGAGACGTCTGTGACTGACACAAAATCGCAACATTGTACCGGGTAGCGCCGCTTCCCCCAATGGTTGCAACTGTTTCTGACAGGCAATTCGTCGTCTTCGGGCCGCACTTGGCCGCCCTCACTCGCCGCCGTGGAAAGTCTGTGCGCCGGCGAAGTTGTCGAACTTCGTGTATTGGCCCACGAATGTAAGTCTGACGGGCCCGATCGGGCCGTTACGCTGCTTGCCGATGATGACTTCGGCCGTCCCTTTGTCGGGGCTGTCGGGGTTGTAAACTTCGTCCCGGTAAATGAACAGAATGACGTCCGCGTCTTGTTCGATTGCACCGGATTCGCGCAGGTCGGACATCACTGGCCGTTTGTTCGGCCGCTGTTCGAGGCTTCGGTTCAGCTGCGACAGCGCGATCACCGGCACATCGAGTTCCTTGGCCAGGCTCTTGAGCGAACGCGATATTTCGGAGATTTCGGTCGCGCGGTTTTCGCCGGGCGAACTGCCCGTCATCAGCTGCAGATAATCGACGATGATGAGCCCGAGCTTGCCGCACTGACGCGCGAGCCGCCTCGCGCGCGAGCGCAGCTCCATCGGATTGAGGCCGCCCGTCTCATCGATGAACAGTTGTGCCTCGCTCATCTTTTGCACGGCGTGCGTGAGCTTGGGCCAATCTTCGTCGGTAAGTCGCCCGGTGCGCATGCGGTGCTGATCGAGCCGCCCGACCGAGCCCAGCATCCGCATGACGAGCTGCGTGCCCGGCATTTCCATCGAAAAGACCGCTACCGGCAAACCGTATTCCACCGCCACGTACTCGCCGATGTTCATCGAGAGCGCGGTCTTACCCATCGACGGTCTGCCGGCGACGATGATCAGCTCGCCGCCATGCATGCCCGACGTCATTCGATCGAGATCGACGAAGCCCGTCGGCGTGCCCGTCACGTCGCTCGGATTGGCCGTGTGATAGAGCGTGTCGATACGCTCGACGACCTGCGTCAGCAGCGGACCGATTTCGAGGAAGCCCTGCGTACCGCGCGCGCCGTCTTCCGCAATCGAAAAAACTTTCGATTCGGCTTCGTCGAGCAGTTGCCGAACCTCCTTGCCTTGTGGATTGAAGGCGTCCGCCGAAATTTCGTCGGCCACGGAGACCAGGCGGCGCAACACGGCGCGGTCTCGCACGATCTCGGCGTAGCGGCGAATGTTCGCCGCGCTCGGCGTGTTCTGCGCCAGTGCGTTCAGATAGGAGAGCCCGCCCACCTCGTCCGCTTTGCCCGCGCTCGACAGGGCTTCGTAGACGGTCACGACGTCGGCAGGGCGCGTCGACGCGATGAGCCGGCCGATGTGCTCGTAAATCAGGCGGTGGTCGTAGCGGTAGAAATCGCTCTGTGAGAGGAAATCCGCGATGCGGTCCCACGCCGCGTTGTCGAGCAGCAACCCGCCCAATACGGACTGCTCGGCCTCGATCGAATGCGGCGGGACTTTGAGCGACTCGAGCTGTGGGTCTTTGGACGGTGCGTTCATGGGGAGGAATTATCGCGAAATGGCGAGCCGTCCGCCACAGAAACGAAAAAGGGCAGTAGCCGACACCGGCTCCTGCCCTCGTTCGCTTGGCGCCGCAGCATGTGCGGCGTTCAAGCCTGCGTCAGGCGTGCTCGCCGAGCACCGAGACGTTGACGTCGACTACGACGTCCGTATGCAGCGAAACCTGCACCGGGTGGTCGCCCACCATCTTCAGCGGTCCCGCCGGCATGCGCACTTGCGCCTTCTCGACAGCGAAGCCTTGCTTCGTCAGCGTTTCGGCGATGTCCGCGTTCGTGACCGAACCGAACAGGCGACCGTCGACGCCGGCCTTCTGTGCGATCTGGACCGTCAGGCCCGACATCTTTTCACCGAGCGCTTGCGCGGCGGCAAACTTTTCGGCGGCGATTTTTTCGAGCTCGGCGCGACGCACCTCGAACTCGGCGATCGCGTCCTTCGTGGCGCGGCGGGCCAGTTTCTGCGGGATCAGGAAGTTACGGGCGTAACCGTCCTTCACCTTGACGATGTCGCCGAGGTTGCCCACGTTGACGACTTTTTCCAAAAGAATGATTTGCATTCGAATTCTCCTTGTGCCGTCGTCCGCTTAGGCCTTGTGCAGATCCGTGTACGGCAGCAGCGCGAGAAAGCGCGCGCGCTTGATTGCCGTATCGAGCTGGCGTTGATAGTGGGCCTTCGTACCCGTCAGACGAGCCGGCGTGATCTTGCCGTTTTCGCCGATGAAGTCCTTCAGCGTTTCGATGTCCTTGTAGTCGATGTACTCGACGCCAGCAGCCGTGAAGCGGCAGAACTTCTTGCGCTTGAAGAGCGGGTTTTGTTGCTGACGGCGCTTGTCGAACTTCTTACCAGTAGGGCGGGGCATGTTCAGTCCTTTCCAATGTCCTGCAATTCTGTGATGTGAAACACCAAGGTTCTCGCATTACGGCTTTTCTTGGCCAGAAAGCCCGTGAAGAGCGCCTCTACGCCCATCTCGCAGCTTTCGAGCTGTCCGCTCGCGGCGCCCGCGGCCACCGCGGGCATCGTCAATTCGACTTGCCGGGCGATACCGGCTTCGACGACTTCCGCGCGGTGCTGCAATGTGCAGCTTGCGATCGGCACGCCAGCCGGCGTATAGCGCAGCGGTTCGCGCTCGATCACACTGGCCGTGAGTTGCAGCCTGTTCACGAAAGCGGCAAAGAGCCTGAAAAACCTTGGCGGCTTCTAACGTGAATCCGTTAAGCCTGCGCTTCGGACGGCTGCGACGAAACAGCCGCCTTCTTGGCTTCTTCGCGCTGCACTTCCTTCATCATCGGCGACGGGCCGGTTTCGGCCTTCTTCATCTTCACGATGAGGTGGCGCAGCACGGCGTCGTTGAACTTGAACGCGTGCTCGAGCTCTTCGAGCGTTGCCTGATCGCATTCGATGTTCATGCAGACGTAGTGAGCCTTCGCGAGTTTCTCGATCATGTAGGCCAGTTGGCGACGGCCCCAGTCTTCGATGCGGTGGATCTGACCGCCGCGCGTGGTGATCGTGGACTTGTACCGCTCGATCATGGCGGGCACCTGCTCGCTCTGATCGGGGTGCACGACGAATACGATTTCGTAATGACGCATACACACTCCTTGTGGATTGAAGCCACCCGGGCGTCGATGGTAAAAAACCAACCGGTGTGGCAAGTGAGAAGCCGGAAAGTGTAACCCAATTGTGCGGGTGACGCAATTGCATTCACCCTTCGGCCGGCGATTGCCGTGATATTTCAATGACTTGGCGCTTACCCTATCCGCTCATTGCCCCGCGCCGCCCATCCAGTAGCCGGGCCGTGCGTAGACGGCCTTCAGGTAATCGATGAAGTACCGGACCTTCGCCGGCACATAGCGCTGCTGCGGGTAGACCGCCAGAATGTCGTAATCCGGTAGCGCAAACTCGTCGAGGACGGTTTCGAGCTCGCCGCGTTCGAGGTCTTCCGCGATCTCCCACGTCGAACGCCAGCCGAGCCCGAGCCCCTCGCGCGCCCAACGGTGCAGCAGTTCGCCGTCGTTGCAGTCGAGCGTACCAGTGACGCGCATCGTCACGAGCTTGCCGTTGCGCCGAAAGTTCCACCCGCGGTTTTGACCGCCTTGAAGGTTGAACGCCAGGCAATTGTGCTGGAGCAGGTCCTCGAGTGTCTTCGGCCGGCCATGTTTCTCGAAATAGGCGGGCGTGCCGCAGACCACACGGCGATTCGAGGCGAGCTTGACGGCCACGAACGACGGATCGACCGCCCCGCCGATACGGATCGACAAGTCGTAGCCCTCGCGCACGAGATCGACGACTCTGTCGGTCAGATTGAACGAAATTTTCAGCTCGGGCTTGTCCGCGAGGAACGCCGGCGCGAGCGGCGCGACATGCTTGCGCCCGAAGGCTGCCGGCGCGGAGACGATCAGATGGCCGCCGACGGCGCGCAGGCCTGCGGCCAGCTCGTTTTCGGCCTGTTCCCATTCCGTCAGAAGCCCTCTGCACCGTTCGAGGAACGATGCCCCTTCCTCGCTCACGACGAGCCGGCGCGTGGAACGGTACATCAGCTTCACGCCGAGCCGTTTTTCGAGCGCGTCGATGCGTCGCCCGAGAATGACCGGCGATACGCCCTCTTCCAGCGCCGCCGCGGCAAGGCTGCCCGCGTCGGCCACGCGCACGAACGTCTCGATCTGCTTGAAGCGATCCATTTTCAGCCTCCCTGTCACGCCGGGCTGGCCGAACGGCCAGCAGGCGATCCCCCAACTTGATTCAATACTTTTTGTATCGGATCAATCGACACGAAGCGATCTTATCAAACCTTTCTCGGCCACTTACAGTGATCGCAACGAAGTACTCAACTATCAGGAACAGGAACCAGGAGACACTCATGCCGAAAATGAGAGCTATCGATGCCGCCGTGCTCGTGCTGGAGAAAGAAGGCATCGATACCGCCTTCGGTGTGCCCGGCGCCGCGATCAATCCGCTTTATTCGGCATTGAAAAAAGCCGGCGGCATCAGCCATGTGCTGGCCCGTCACGTCGAAGGCGCTTCGCACATGGCCGAGGGCTATACGCGCGCCGCGCCGGGCAACATCGGCGTATGCATCGGCACTTCGGGGCCGGCTGGCACGGACATGATCACCGGGCTCTACTCGGCGTCGGCGGATTCGATTCCGATTCTCGCCATCACGGGCCAGGCGCCGCGCTCGCGGCTCTACAAGGAAGACTTCCAGGCCGTCGATATCGAATCGATCGCCAAGCCCGTCACGAAGTGGGCCGTGACCGTTCGCGAGCCGGCGCTCGTGCCGCGCGTGTTTCAGCAGGCGTTTCACCTCATGCGCTCGGGCCGCCCGGGCCCCGTGCTCGTCGATTTGCCGATCGACGTGCAACTGGCCGAAATCGAATTCGACATCGCGACCTACGAGCCGCTGCCGGTCTACAAGCCGCGGGCCACACGCGGCCAGATCGAGGCCGCGCTGACCCTGCTCAATGACGCCGAGCGCCCCCTCATCGTGTCCGGCGGCGGCGTCATCAACGCGGCAGCCGAGGCCTTGCTCGTCGAATTCGCCGAGACGCTCGGCGTGCCCGTCATCCCGACGCTGATGTCGTGGGGTGCGATCGCCGACGACCATCCGCTCATGGCCGGCATGGTGGGTCTGCAAACGTCGCACCGCTATGGCAATGCCACCCTGCTCGCCTCGGATTTCGTGCTCGGGATCGGCAACCGGTGGGCCAATCGGCATACCGGTAGCGTGGAGGTCTATACGAAGGGCCGCAAGTTCGTGCACGTGGACATCGAGCCCACGCAGATCGGGCGCGTGTTCGGCCCGGATCTGGGCATCGTTTCGGACGCCAAGGCCGCGCTCGAAGTGTTCGTGGAAGTGGCGCGCGAGTGGCGTGCCGAGGGCCGCCTGAAGGATCGCGCCGAGTGGGCCGAGGCCTGCCGCGAACGCAAGCGCACGCTGCACCGCAAGACGCATTTCGATAACGTGCCGATCAAGCCGCAGCGCGTCTACGAGGAGATGAACAAGGCGTTCGGCCGCGATACCTGCTACGTCAGCACGATCGGACTCTCGCAGATCGCCGCCGCGCAATTCCTCCACGTCTACCAGGCCCGCAACTGGATCAACTGCGGTCAGGCCGGGCCACTCGGCTGGACGATTCCCGCGGCGCTCGGCGTGCGCGCGGCGGACCCGCAGCGTCCGATCGTCGCGCTCTCGGGCGACTATGACTTCCAGTTCATGATCGAGGAACTCGCCGTCGGCGCGCAGTTCAACCTGCCCTATGTGCACGTGGTAGTCAACAACTCGTACCTGGGCCTCATCCGTCAAGCGCAGCGCGCCTTCGACATGGACTACTGCGTGCAGCTCGCTTTCGAAAACATCAATGCTCCGGAGCTCAACGGATATGGCGTCGATCATGTCGCCGTGGCCGAAGGCCTCGGCTGCAAGGCACTGCGCGTATTCAAACCCGAGGACATCCAGCCCGCGCTGAAAAAAGCGCAGGCGATGCTCTCGGAGTTCAAGGTGCCGGTTGTCGTGGAGGTGATTCTCGAGCGGGTGACGAATATCGCCATGGGCGCGGAGATCGATGCGGTCAACGAATTCGAGCCGCTCGCCGAAACGCTCGAAGACGCGCCGACGGCCATCGCCGCGTTCGAATGACACCGCTTTTGCGCATCCTGAACTGACTGACCTGACTGACCGACCGACGAGTCACCACCATGCCGAAATTCGCAGCCAACCTGACCATGCTGTTCAACGAAGTGCCGTTTCTCGAGCGCTTCGCGGCAGCCGCGAAGGCGGGTTTCACCGCCGTCGAATTCCTGTTCCCGTATCCGTATCCCGCCGCCGAACTGGCTGAGCGGCTCGCCTCCAACCAGCTGCGGCTCGTGCTGCACAACCTGCCGGCCGGCAATTGGGATGCGGGCGAGCGCGGCATTGCCTGCCTGCCCGATCGCGTCTCCGAGTTCCAGGACGGTGTGGGGCGCGCGATCGACTACGCCAAAGCGCTCGGCGTGCCGCAGCTGAACTGCCTCGTCGGCATCCGGCCGCACCAGGTGGACGCCCGGCGCAGCTTCGACACCCTCGTCGAAAACCTACGATTCGCCGCAGCGGCGCTCAAGCGTGAAGGCATCCGGCTGCTCGTCGAGCCCTGCAACGCGTTCGACATCCCCGGGTTTGCGCTCACCCGCTCGAAGGAAGCGCTCGATGTCATTGCAGCGGTCGACTCCGACAATCTCTACCTGCAATACGACATCTATCACATGCAGCGGATGGAGGGCGAGCTCGCGGCCACCATCGAACGCAATTTGCCGCGCATCGCGCACATCCAGCTGGCCGACAACCCGGGCCGGCATGAACCGGGCACGGGCGAGATCAACTACCCGTTCCTGTTCGCGTGGCTCGACAAACTGGGCTACGACGGCTACATCGGCTGCGAGTACAAGCCGCTCACGACGACGCAAGCCGGACTCGGCTGGCTCGAACGCGCGGTACGCGAGTAGGCCGGCTGCCGGCCGGCACGCGCTGCCAATCGACTGCAACGGCTCGGAAAACGGCATACCCCATCCGCCCCGCAACCTCAGATCAACGGAACTACGGAAATGGCAAAGATCGGTTTCATCGGACTCGGCATCATGGGCGCGCACATGGCGCGCAACCTGCTCAAGGGCGGCCATACGCTCATCGTCAATGGCAAGTACCCGGTACCTGACGATCTGCGCGACACAACGACCGTGGTCGAAGATTCCACCGCGGTCGCCCGCGCATCGGACATCGTCATCTCGATGGTCCCGGACACGCCCGACGTCGAAAACGTGCTCTTCGCCGATGACGGCGTCGCAGCCGGCCTGGCCCCCGGCAAGCTCGTCATCGACATGAGCTCCATTTCGCCGCTCGACACGCAAGCCTTCGCCAAACGCATCAACGCACTCGGCTGCGACTATCTCGACGCCCCTGTCTCCGGTGGCGAGCTCGGGGCCCGCGACGCCACGCTGACGATCATGGTCGGCGGCCCCGACACCGCTTTCGAGCGCGCCAAGCCGCTGTTCGAGTTGATGGGCAAGAACATTTCACTGATCGGGGACAACGGTGCCGGGCAGACTTGCAAGGTCGCAAACCAGATCATCGTGGCGCTCAATATCGAGGCGGTGGCCGAAGCGCTGCTGTTCGCCGCACGCTCGGGTGCCGATCCCGAGCGCGTGCGCCGTGCACTGATGGGCGGCTTCGCCTCGTCGCGCATTCTCGAAGTGCATGGCGAGCGTATGACGAAGCGTACTTTCAAGCCGGGGTTTCGCATCGAACTCCATCGCAAGGATCTGAACCTCGCGCTCGACGGCGCGCGCAAGCTCGGCATTTCGCTGCCGCATACGGCCAGCGCGCAACAACTGTTCAGCGTGTGCGCGGCGCACGGCGGCAATGCCTGGGACCACTCCGCCATGCTGCGCGCGCTCGAGATCATGGCCGGCTTCGAGATCGCCCAGGTCGACGACGGCACCGCGCTTGCGGCCTGAAAACGGGAGACGCACGCCAAGAGGCACGCTGCGTGCGGCCTTCGCGCCGCCCGGATGCTGCGGAAATCACGGCGAAGGGGGATATCGGCCGCGCCTCGCATGCGGGGGCGGCCGGCTGGTGGGGCGCTACGCCCGGCGTGTGTATTCGTCGTGCCGTTTGCGGCCGGCGTCGCGCGCCGTGGCGGGCAAAACGCCGCTTTCGGGCTGAGAGCGGCGAGCGGGGTCCGTCAGCGGCACCCGGCGACGTCGGGGAAGCCTTGGTCGGTCAGACGTCGTCGCCGGGTGTCCGCCTGCCGGATGCCGAGCGCTCGGCAAAATGCCGGCGTGCTGGACCGGGCGCAGTACCCGGACTCAGTAAGTGTCGAAGGCCAGCTGCAGCACCGTGCGCTCCTTCATACCCGCTGCCAGCCCGAGCATCAGCAGCACGCGCGCCTTATATGGGTTGAGCGAGCCGGCGCTCACGAATCCCAGCGCATCGTCGGGTGCCGCGCCGTTGCGCATGACATGGCCGGAGCCGACCCGCGACGCGCGCACGACCGCGACGCCCTGCTCCGCGGCTTGCGCGAGCGCCGCTTGCAACGTGGCATGGATCGAACCGTTGCCGGTCCCGGCCACGACGATGCCGCGCACTCCGGCAGCAATCAACGCGTCGACGGCCGTACGCGACGCCCCAGCGTAGCTCGCGACGATCTCGACTGCGGGCCACCCGTTCGCGGCGTCGAACGGTGTCGCCGCCGTATGCGGCCGCACGACGGCGCGCTGGAACTCGACGCGCCCATCCTGTACCCACCCGAGCACGCCGACTTCATGCGATTGAAACGCATCGACGGCGTAGGTGCTCGTCTTGACGATATCGCGCGCGCTGTGAATCCGGTTGTTGAATGCGACGAGTACCCCTTGGCCATGTGCGGCACGCGCGGCCGCCACCGTCACCGCACCCAGCAGGTTAAGCGGACCATCGGCGGAAAGCGACGAGGACGGCCGCATCGCGGCCGTGAGCACGACCGGCTTGGCCGTTTTGACGGTCAAATGCAGCAGATAAGCAGTTTCTTCGAGCGTATCCGTGCCGTGCGTAATGACGATGCCGTCGATGTCGTCGCGTGCAGCGAGCGTATGAATGCGCGCGAGCAGTGCATTCCAGAGCGGGAAATCGAGATCCTTGCTGTCGATGCTGGCGACCTGTTCGGCCTGGATGGCTGCCACGCCGGCGAGCGCGGGCACGGCGGCCAGCAGCTTGTCGACGCCGACGACGCCGGCCTGATAGCCGGCCGTTTGCGCCGCGTCGGGCGCGGCGCCGGCAATCGTGCCGCCTGTCGCCAGCACGGCGATACGGGGCAACGGCAAGGAGGATGCGGAGGTAGCGGTCGTGTTCATGGCCGCCATTCTATACGCGCAAAAGCCGCTCGCCGAGCCTGTTGCCGCTGCGGCGGGCGGGGGGCTTCGCAACCGCTCGGCACGGCGCCGCCCGTTACGGCTCAGGCCGCTTCACGCAGCTTGCCGATGATGTCCGTGCCAGCGAGCTGAGGGGCGAACATTTCGATGAGCCGATACGCATAGGCCCGCAAAATAGCGCCCTTGCGGACCCCGACGCGCGTCGTGCTCGCCTCGAACAGATGCTGCGAATCGAGTGCGACGAGGCCGGTGTCGCGCTTGGGATCGTACGCCATCGCCGCCACGATGCCGACGCCCATGCCAAGCTCGACGTAGGTTTTGATCACGTCCGCGTCGATGGCCGTCAGCACGACATCGGGCAATTGGCCCGTTTTTTCGAATGCTTCATCGATATGCGAGCGGCCGGTGATATCGCGCTCGTACGTAATGATCGGGAAATCGGCGACTTCCTCGAGCGTCACGTTGGTCCGCGTGGCCAACGGATGGTCTTTCGGCACCACGATCACGTGATGCCACGTGTAGCACGGGAACGTGAGGATATCGGCATAGCTGTCGAGGCCTTCCGTCGCGATCGCGATATCGGCCTCGCCGTCGACCAGCATCTGCCCGATTTGACGCGGACTACCCTGGCGCAAGGCGAGATGGACCTTCGGAAACGCCTCTTTGAACTGGCGAATGACGGGCGGCAGCGCATAGCGCGCCTGCGTATGCGTCGTGGCGACGACGAGATGGCCCGTGTCCTCGTCAGCGTACTGGCGCGCGACGCGGCGCAGGTTCTCGGCATCGAGCAGCATTCGCTCGATCAGGCGATGCACTGCCTTGCCCGGCTCCGTCAGGCCGGTGAGGCGCTTGCCGCGCCGCACGAAGATGTCGACGCCGAGCTCGTCCTCGAGATCCTTGATCTGCTTGGAGACGCCCGATTGCGAGGCGAACAGCACATTGGCGACTTCGGTGAGGTTCAGATTGCGGCGCACCGCTTCGCGTACGTATCGCAGTTGTTGGAAGTTCATGCAAGTCTCGCAGGTTCAGGGGTACGGCGGTCGGTTCGGTACGGCGCGATGCACTCAGTATGCGGCGACATCGAGAAACTCGCTGACGAACGGTGTGCCCGGACGCTCGTAGACTTCCTCTGGAGTGCCCTGCTGCTCGACGCGCCCATGATTGAGCACGACGATACGATCCGCCACATCGCGCGCCTCCTCCTGATCATGCGTGACGAAGAGTGTCGTGATCGCAAGCTCGTCGTGCAGCCGCCGCAGCCAATTGCGCAGCTCTTTACGCACCTTGGCGTCGAGCGCGCCGAACGGCTCGTCGAGCAACAGCACGGACGGGTCGACGGCCAACGCGCGCGCCAGTGCCACGCGCTGCCGCTGCCCACCCGAAAGTTCTGCGGGATAGCGCTGGCCGAGCTGCGCGAGCTGCACGCGTTCGAGCAGCTCGCGCACTTTGGCGTCGATCGCCGCGGCCGCGGGTCGCTCGCGACGCGGCTTGACGCGCAGTCCGAACGCAACGTTCTCGAACACCGTCATATGGCGAAAGAGCGCGTAATGCTGGAACACGAACCCCACGCGCCGATCGCGCGCGTCGAGGGCGGTGACGTCGCGGCCGTTCAATACGATTTCGCCGGCATCGGCCGACTCGAGCCCGGCCACCACGCGTAAAAGCGTCGTCTTACCGCAGCCCGACGGTCCGATCAGTGCCGCGAGCTCGCCGCGGCCGAACTCGAGCGATACGTCGTCGAGCGCCTTGAACTCGCCGAAATGTTTTTCCAGATTGCGAACGGTGATGCTCATGACGATCCTTTCATCGATGATGCGTGCGGCTCACGCCGGCGGCCGCCATCCGGCGCTGGGCGACGATCTTCGCCACCAGCGTCGCGAGCGCGATCAAAGCAAGCAGGGACGCGACTGCGAAGGCGGCCGCGAAGTTGTAGTCGTTGTAGAGAACCTCGACGTGCAGCGGCATGGTGTCGGTCAGCCCGCGGATATGGCCCGAGACCACCGATACCGCACCGAACTCGCCCATTGCCCGCGCGTTGCAGAGGATCACGCCGTAGAGCAAGCCCCACTTCACGTTCGGCAGCGTGACCCGGCGCCAGATTTGCCAGCCCGATGCGCCGAGCACCCGCGCCGCTTCCTCCTGCTCCTTACCCTGCGCCTGCATGAGCGGAATCAGCTCGCGCGCGACGAACGGAAACGTCACGAACAGTGTCGCGAGCACGATGCCCGGCACCGCGAACACGATCTGAAGGCCGTGCCGCTCGAGCCACGGACCGAGCCAGCCTTGGGCGCCGAACAGCAGCACGTAAATGACGCCCGAAATCACCGGGGAGACCGAGAACGGCAGATCGATCAGCGTCGTGAGCAGTGCGCGGCCTCGGAATTCGAACTTCGCGATCGCCCACGAAGCGGCAAGCCCGAACACGAGATTGAGCGGCACGGCGATCGCGGCGACACCGAGCGTCAGCGCGATCGCCGCGCGTGCATCGGGCTCGACGAGCGATTCGAAATAAAAGCGCACACCTTTGCTGAACGCCTCGGTGAAGACGGCGGCCAAGGGAACGACGAGAAACAGCGACAGAAAAACAAGCGCGATGCCGATGAGCGTCCAGCGCGGCACCCACTGCGCCGCAGGTGCGAGCCGGCGCGCCGATGCGGTCGGTCGGCGGATGCCGGTGATTTGGGCAGGCTCCCGATTTTCTTGCACATCGGCACGCGCACGCACGCCATCCGCTGCCGGCGCGCGAGCCGAACGGGCGGTCGCGGCAAGTAGGTTCATGTGAGCGCTCCCGAAATCGTCGTACCGGCCGGCGGACCCGACCGGCGGCGCCCACGCGGACTCGTGCGCCGCTGCCAATGCCATTGCAGCGCGTTGATCGCGAAAAGCATCAGGAACGAAGCGACGAGCATTGCCGTGGCGAGCGCAGTGGCACCGGCGTAGTCGTACTGTTCCAGCTTGGTGATGATGATGAGCGAGGTGACCTCGGATTTCATCGGAATGTTGCCGGCGATGAAGATGACGGAGCCGTATTCGCCGAGGGCGCGCGCGAACGCGAGCGCGACCCCCGTGGACCAGGCGGGCACCAGCGCGGGCAGCACGACGCGCACGAACGTCTGGGCGCGCGAGGCGCCAAGGCACGCGGCGGCTTCTTCCTGCGCGCGCTCGAAATCGGCAAGGACCGGCTCCACCGTTCGCACGACGAACGGCAGGCCGATGAACGTCAACGCGACGAGCACGCCAAGCGGCGTGAATGCCACTTTGAGGCCAAGCGGCGCGAGCCACCGGCCGATCCATCCGTGCTCGGAGTAGACCGCGGCGAGTGCGATACCGGCCACGGCGGTCGGCAGCGCGAACGGCAGATCGACGATCGCATCGACGAACCGTTTGCCAGGAAACGGATAGCGCACGAGCACCCATGCGACGAGCAGACCGAAGGCGCCGTTGATGACTGCCCCGAGCGCCGCCGCGCCGATCGTCAGACGATACGAGGCAACGACGCGCGGCGAAGCGATGGCCGCGAAGAACGGCGCGGGCCCGAGCGTCGCCGCCTTCAAAAAAGCCATGGCGAGCGGAATCAGCACGACGAGACCCAGGTAGGTCAGCGTGAGACCGAGTGTCAGACCGAAGCCTGGCAAGGCGCCGGGTTTGCGAAAAGCGAATTTCGTCATGCTGTCGACCGATAGGCGGGCACCGCTCAATGCGGCTGATAAATCGAATCGAACACTCCACCGTCGGCAAAGTGCGTCTTTTGCGCGTTGGTCCAGCCGCCGAATGTGGCATCGACCGTGTAGAGCTTGAGCTTCGGGAACTGCGCGGTCAGATCGGCGGGCAAATTGGTGGCGCGCGGCCGATAGTAGTTGCGCGCCGCGATCCGCTGTCCTTCGTCGGTATAGAGAAAGCGCAGATACGCTTCGGCGAGCTTGCGCGTCCCGCGCCGCTCGACGACGCGGTCCACGACCGCCACCGGGGGCTCCGCCAGGATGCTGGCCGACGGCACCACGATCTCGAACTTGTCCGCGCCGAATTCCTTGCGTGCGAGAAACGCTTCGTTCTCCCACGCGATCAGCACATCGCCGAGACCGCGTTGCACGAAGCTCGTCGTCGCGCCGCGCGCTCCGGAATCGAGCACGCCCGCATTGCGATAGAGCGCCGTGACGAACGCACGGGCCTTGGCGGCGTCGCCGCCCGGCCGGTTGAGCGCATAGGCCCAGGCGGCCAGATAATTCCAGCGCGCCCCGCCCGAAGTCTTGGGGTTCGGCGTCACGATCGAAACACCGGGTTTCACCAGATCGTCCCAATCCTTGATGTGCTTGGGGTTGCCGCTGCGCACGAGGAAGACGATCGTCGACGTATAGGGCGAGGCGTTGTCCGGCAACCGCTTTTGCCAGTCCTGTGCCACGAGGCCGCGGTCGGCCAGCGCCTGGATGTCATAGGCCAGCGCGAGCGTCACGACGTCGGCCTGCAGGCCGTCGAGCACCGAGCGCGCCTGCGCTCCGGAGCCGCCGTGCGACTGACGGATCGAAAGCGTTTCGCCCGTCTGGGTTTTCCATTGGGCGGCGAAAGCCTTGTCGACGTCTTGATAGAGCTCGCGCGTCGGGTCGTAGGACACATTGAGCAGCGTCGTTTGCGCAAATGCGCTCGGCGCCCCCAGGATCAGCGCCGCCGTGCCGACGGCCATCCCCGCCAACCAGCGTCTGCGCGTGCCCGAGCGCGCCGTTCCCCGTGTGCTCATGCGTTCCCCTTTGCCTACTGGCGTTTCTATGAAGTCGGGCCAGTCTAGACGGTCGCCCTTATGAGCGGAACGAATGGATTTTCATTTTTTTATACGAAAAGATGCTAAAGGCGGCGCGCGCTTTCTGAGCGGGGTCGCAACGTTTTGCTTGAAATCCGCGCGATACTGTATAAAAATACAGCAACCTGTTCATACATACAGTGGCCCTATGACCAAACTCACCGCACGGCAGCAGCAGGTATTCGATCTGATCCGGCAATCGATCGAGCACAGTGGTTTTCCGCCCACCCGCGCCGAAATTGCCGCGGCGCTGGGTTTCAGCTCGGCAAACTCAGCGGAAGAACACTTGCGCGCGCTGGCGCGAAAGGGTGTCATCGAATTGGCCGCGGGGGCGTCGCGCGGAATCCGGCTGCTGGGCCTGGACGATGCACCGCGCCAGCTTTCGCTGCCGCATGCGGCGCTCATGCAGTTGTCGCTGCCGCTCGTCGGGCGCGTCGCAGCGGGCAGCCCCATCCTGGCGCAGGAGCATATCTCGCAGCATTACGCCTGCGACCCGGCGCTCTTTTCGAGCAAACCGGATTACCTGCTCAAGGTGCGAGGCCTGTCGATGCGCGACGCCGGTATTCTCGATGGCGACCTGCTGGCGGTGCAAAAGCGCACGGAAGCGAATGACGGTCAAATCATCGTCGCGCGTCTTGGGGACGACGTTACGGTCAAGCGCTTGAAGCGCCGCCCCGACGGTCTCGAACTGATCGCCGAAAACCCCGATTACGAGAACATCTTCGTGCATGCAGGCAGCGCGGAGTTCGCGCTCGAGGGGATTGCCGTCGGCTTGATTCGTCCCACCGAATTTTGAATTACGAACATTACGGAGACGCCATGGACCGCCTTGCCCGCCTCATTCCGTTTCGCGCCTTCGGCCGCCTGCGCCGTTTGCGCGGCCTCATTCCCTGCCCGCCGCTCGAGGCGGCTCCGTTGCGCACCGTCGGGCGTGAATCGACGTTTGCGTCCTCTTCGGGCCTCCAGCCGTCGACACAGCCCGCGTTCGCCCGGGTCTCGCTCAACAGCGGCCTGCACGCGGAGCCGGCGCGCCGGGCTCCTGTCCGGGTTTATCACGGCGCTTCGCGCGTAATCCTTGTCGGCACGATCGACGCCGTGTGCCGCATGATCGATCGATGCATCGACGAGGAGCGCGCCGGGCTGCGCTCAGCCAGTTTGGGTTGAATCCCGCAGCCCGCTGAAACGGGTTGTTACCGCTGGCGATAACGGCCGGGATCGTTTCGCGTCGGAAGCAGTCAATCTGAATTCCATCCGAATGAGCTGACCTATCGAATGATGAACGATCAAAGGAGTCCCGGCCGCCCGCATCGGCTCGCAACCGCTGTCGCCGTCCTCATTCCCGTTATCGTCCTCGCGGCGGCCGCCTTGTCGTACGCCTCGCCGTATCTTGTGCTGGATCGACTCAAGCGCGCGGCGGACGCTCGGAATGCCGAAATCGTCAATCGCTACGTCGACTATCCGGCGCTGCGCACGAGCCTGAAGCAGCAGGTGACGGAGATGCTGGCTCGGCGCATCGATGCACAAAAACGGGAGCATCCGTTCGCGGCGCTCGGTGCGCTGGTCGGTATGGCGCTGATTGGTCCGCTCGTTGACGCTTATGCCACGCCCGACGGCGTCGCGGCACTCTTGAATGGGTTGCCGCCCCGCGGCGAACCGGGCGAAACGCCGCCGCAGCCGGGCGCACAACGGGACGAGGACGCTGCCGCGTCGGGCCAAGGGCAATCAAACGCGCCCGCGCCCGCCCCTACTCAACCGCCGCGCGCGAGCGCGGGATATGACGGCATCGATCAATTCGTCGTCACCTATCGGCGCGATGAGCAGAGCCGGCCCTATAGCGTGCTGCTGCGGCGCGACGGCTGGTTCTCGTGGAAGCTCTTCGCGGTCAACCTGAATCAGTAGCGTGCGTGCCAGACGCCGTACCGGCCGAGGCGCAGTGCGAGGCGCTGACTGCCGGCGCTCAGCTTTCCGTTCCGGCACCGGCCTTGGCGGGCGCTGCAGTCACGGGCTCTTGTTCATGCGCGGTCGACACGGCCACGAGAATGCTGCACGACACGCGATCGAGCAACAGCGTGTTACCTGCCCCCATCCACCAGCGGGACAGACCGCTCCGTGCGCGATGCCCGACCACGACGAGGTCTACCTTCAGATCGGCGGCGAGCCGGGCGATTTCATCGATTGGATGACCGAACGCGAAATGCCCCTGTGCTTTGACACCCCGCTCCGTGAGCCAATCGACGCCTTCCTGCAGGATTTCGCGGGCTGCGTCCTCGAAGCGGCCGCACGCCACGTCGGTCAATAGCCCAGCGCTTTGGGCGATGCTCGTGCGCATGTCGACAACCGACAAGAGGTGCGTTTCGGCCTTCAGGTCGAGCGCGAGATCGGCGCCGCAGCGCAGTGCTTTACGGCCTTCGCGCGTCCCGTCGTAACAGAGCAGAATTTTGTTGTAGCTTGCCATGATGGCCTCCCTTCCTGCGTTAACCGCAGACGTTTGTTTGAATCATGGTGCGGCGCACTCGCGGTTGCAAGAGATGGAAAACGCCTAGTGCGCCGCCGCCCACGCGTCCTTTTGTGCTTCCTTGCGCGACGCTTTCAGACGATGCAATAGAATGGAGCGCCAACGGACCTATTCTCGTACCTGCCACATTCGACTCCCGATGCCGCAAAACGCGATCGAATTTTCTGACGTCCAAAAACGCTACGGCGATAAGACGGTCGTCGATGGACTGAGTTTTCATGTCCGCACCGGCGAATGCTTTGGACTGCTAGGGCCGAACGGGGCCGGCAAGACCACGACACTGAAGATGCTGCTGGGCATCGCGAACCCCGATGCGGGGACGATCATGCTTGCCGGCGAATCGATCCCCGCGCGGTCGCGCATCGCCAGGCAGCGCGTCGGCGTAGTTCCCCAATTCGACAATCTCGATCCGGATTTCACCGTGCGCGAAAACCTGCTCGTGTTCGGCCGTTACTTCGGGCTGTCTGCGAGCAAGACCCGGGCCAAAGTGGATCCGCTGCTGGAATTCGCGCGCCTCCAAAACAAGGCCGATGCACGCGTGGCCGAGCTCTCGGGCGGCATGAAGCGACGTTTGACGCTTGCACGGGCACTGATCAACGACCCGGACGTGCTCGTCATGGACGAGCCCACAACCGGGCTCGATCCGCAAGCGAGGCACCTGATTTGGGAACGGTTGCGCTCGTTGTTGTCTCGCGGCAAGACCATCATGCTCACGACACACTTCATGGAGGAAGCGGAGCGGCTCTGCGACAGGCTCTGCATCATCGAGGAAGGCAGAAAGATCGCGGAAGGCGCACCGCACGCATTGATCGCCAAGGAGATCGGCTGCGATGTCATTGAAGTTTATGGCGCGGCACCGGAAGCCCTGCGCGAGGAGTTGTCGCCTTTTGCGGTGCGCACCGAAATCAGCGGCGAAACGCTTTTTTGCTATGTCGACGATCCGGGGCCCGTCAATGCTCGTCTCGCAGGCCGCCAGGGACTGCGCTACCTTCACCGGCCGGCGAACCTCGAGGACGTCTTCTTGCGCCTGACCGGGCGAGAAATGCAGGAATGAGCCACGGGCAACGTCAACCGGACAAGCTTTGATGGATACGTCTTCTTCCCATCGCACCGAAACTGGGCAGCGCCGCACGCACGAGCGGCACACCGTGCGGGTGCGGTTCGCGTGGCCGTCCAACGGAACGCATTGGATTGCCGTATGGCGGCGCAATTACCTGGTCTGGCGCAAGCTGGCGTTGGCGTCGATGTTCGGCAATCTGGCCGACCCGATGATCTATCTCTTCGGACTAGGCTTTGGACTTGGCTTGATGGTGGGACACGTCGCCGGTGTCCCGTATATCGACTTTCTGGCGGCGGGCACGGTTGCGTCGAGCGTCATGATGTCCGCCACGTTCGAAGCGATGTACTCTGGATTTTCCCGGATGCACGTGCAGCGTACGTGGGAGGCGATCATGCACACGCCGCTCACGCTCGGCGACATTGTCGTAGGCGAAATCGCGTGGGCGGCCAGCAAGGCAGTACTGTCGGGCGCTGCGATCATGCTCGTGGCGGGCGCGCTGGGCTATGCGCACTTCCCATCGATGCTGCTCGCGCTGCCCGTCGTTGCGCTGGCCGGGCTCGCTTTCGCGAGCCTCGCGATGATCGTGACGGCGATGGCACCGTCATACGACTTCTTCATGTTCTACCAGACGCTCGTGATCACACCGATGCTGCTGCTTTCCGGTGTGTTCTTTCCGCTCGGTCAGCTCCCGGCTGCCGTGCAGCACGCCGCGCTCGCGCTGCCGCTTGCGCATGCGGTGGAGCTGATCCGGCCCGCCATGCTCGGGCGCCCGATGGCCGATGCGCCGCTGCACGTGGCCGTGCTCGCGGCGTATGCCGTTACATCGTTTCTGGTCTGTTCGGCGCTGTTTTCCCGCCGCATGATGCGTTAGGGCGAGCCAAACAGCCGTCACTGTTCATCGTCGTCCCAGGGAATTTCCACATCGGTGATGAACGCGACCATCGAAAACGGTTGCGCCTCGTGACGCCCCATCTTGCCATCGGCGCGATGCCATTCGACGCGGAATCTGACCTCGGGCGTGTCGGCGAGCAGCCGTACCGTGCGCAGTTCTTCGGGATCCGACGTCTCGACGGGGCCGTCGAGCGAAACGAGCAGCTTTTGAGGCCACACGCCGTTGACGGGATCGTAGACTCGGTCGCCGTCGGGAATCGAGGTATGCGCCTCGACGCCGATCGTGGCGCAGGCATCCACCACCATCTTCGCCAGGGCTCGAAGTACAGCAGTTGCGCGCGCCGAGTTCGCTTGACGAATAGCGAGGTCGCCGCGAGTCAATGCTTGTTCGAGTTTCGGATCGGTCTTCTTTTGCTTGCTCATTTCGTCTTCCAATGAATTCGATACAGGACGACCGCCACCGCCGCGCGGGGCATGCGTGGCCGTCGAACGCATCGTACCACCGGTGGGCATACATCCGGCCCCAACGCATATTCGCCATGCGCTTCGGTGCGACGCAAGCCGCATTCCCGTTTGAAACGCGCTCATCGAGGCCGCTCGACGATCCCGTAAATTCCGATTCGTCTGCAATACGGTACCTACAGGTTTCGGATGATGGCCGATAAAGCGGCGCTTCTATACTGGCCTTGTGGCCGCGTAACGAGACGTAACCGAAAAACGGAAAGCGGCTCGCGTGCTCCCTGTAAAAAAACGACTCAATATATTGGCCAATAAACGGGACGCTTTCATCGAGGGATAAATTGAAACTGCTCGCCCGCCTTGCATTCGTTTCGATTCGCGCAATGCTACGTCCCAACCTTGCGGCGCTCGATGCCTCGGAATGTCATTTCCGCGTGCTGCCGACCGACCTGGACGTGCAACTGCATATGAACAACGGCCGTTTCCTGCAGATCATGGACCTCGGACGAATCGATCTGCTGCTTCGCAATGGCGTACTGCAGAACGCCATGTCGAAAGGTTGGCGAATGTTGCTGAGCGGCGTCATGATTCGGTATGTTCACGAGCTTCGTCCATTCGAGCGCTATGCGTTGCGCACCCGCATCCTCGGATGGGACCGGCGCTTTTTCTATATCGAGCATCGCTTCGAAAACAGCAAGGGGCGGCTCGTTGCGCTCGGCACCGCAAGAGCGGCGATTGCCGACCGGGCGAGCAGATCGCTCGTCCCAGCGGACCACGTCGCAGCCGATCATGGCCACGCCAAGTCGCCTGCCCTGCCGTTCTTCGTGCGGACATGGAATGAATCGGACAGCCAGATGCGCAAGGAGGCGTCCGCGATCGAGCGACAGCAGGATGCGGCTCAGCGCTCCGACGAACTCGACTGGCGGCGCTGGGGGTTGCATCCGGCGATGAACGAACGGGTGCCGATGCCCGAAGAGGCGCCGTCGCTGCATGAGGAGATCGGGAATATGCCGGTGCCGCTCAATTCACTCGAAGGCACCGCATCGACATAGAGGAAAGCGCCCCACGACTCGATGGGCCGGTTCCAGCGTCAGCCGAGCGCTGCGGTTCATCGACGACAAAAAGGGGAGATTCGACAATCTAGGTGGGGTGGCTGATGGGACTCGAACCCACGACGACAGGAATCACAATCCTAGCCATCCATGCCGCCATTCTGCTGTGCTAAGGCATGCTTTTGGGAACTGAAACGTAAACGCACGCGTTGATTTTTAAGGATTTTTCTAACGTAGTTCCCGGTCCATTGTGCCGGAATTCTCACGCCAGTTCGGCCCTCGCGGTGGCGAGAGCAGCAGCGAGATTGGCCCGGGCCGGCCCCATGACGCGCTAGCGCTCATGCAGCCTGTAACGGAAGATCCATGATCTGGCGCCGATATTCAGGAATTTCGACTAATGTAATATTCCGGAACAAACACACCTGAGATCCCGAGGAGCAAACCACAATGTCGATTGCCCAGATCACGCCATTCCGCCAGATGGCGCGTGCTTACTCCGCCCTGCTGGGCATCAACGAATCCTTACATGGCCTGCATGGAACCGCCAAGACGGTGGCAGTGGAATCATCCGCCACCAACGCCAGGCTTGCGGCTGAAGTCAGCGAACTCCGTGCGAGACTCGAAATGCTGGAAGGGGATATCGAGGCTCGTATCAGCAGGTCAATCCGTGATCACCTGTTCCTGCCGCAGCCGTCCCGATCCTACGACAGCCCCTTTCTGCCCTACTCGACTTGCAGTGCTTCCGACTTCCTGCACCCGCGCTATGCCGAGATATGCGGGCTTCTTGACCACCGCGTTCAGTTTCATCGCAAGCTGTGGGAATGGGTTTTCATCTTCCATCACCTTGAGCAGGCTGGAGTGCTGAAGGAAGAAAGTCGAGGTCTAGGGTTCGGCGTCGGCCAAGAAAGAATGCCATCCGTGTTTGCGAGCTGTGGCGCTGCGATTGTCGCAACTGACGCTCCACCCGAGATCGGCGTTTCGAGCGGCTGGACGGAAACCGGCCAGCACAGCGATAGTCTGGGCGAGCTTTACTACCCCACCCTGGTCGACAAGGACGTGTTCGACGCGAAGGTTTCGCACCGCTTCGAGGACATGAACGCGATCAGTGCGGATCTGACCGGGTTTGACTTCACCTGGTCGGCTTGCTGTTTCGAGCACCTTGGATCGCTGGAAGCGGGCATGCAGTTCGTGGTCAATAGCCTGAATACGCTCAAGCCGGGCGGGGTTGCCGTTCACACGACCGAATTCAACCTGTCGTCCAACGATGACACGATCGCGACCGGCCACACGGTCTTGTACCGGCGCCGGGACATGGAAGAACTGGTGAGCAGGCTGGAGAAGCTGGGCCATGAAGTCAGTCCGTTTATCGTGGCCCCCGACTCCCACTTCCTCGACGGCTATGTCGATCTTCCACCTTACGCCGACGAGCCCAGCCTCAAGATCAAGTTCGGCGAGTTCGTCACAACCTCGGTGGGCATCGTCGTGCGCAAGCGCGGTTAAGGCACTTGCTGGATGCTGATCCAGTTCGCGCTTGCGGCCGAATTCAACGGTTGCGTACGCGAATTGGAAGCCTGTACCGCAGCTGTCTGGCCCGAGGAAAGCGAAACGACGACAGAGAAGGTGCACGGTTGCAGCAGATTTGTCGCGTTCGGCGCGAGTGTGACGCCGTGGGCAATGGTCACTGCATTGGCAACAACATTACAAGCGAACTGGTCCCCCGCTACCGGGGACGTCGTAGAAAGAAGCAACTGCCCGCTTATCAAATAATAGCCCGTCACAGGCGCCGTGAAGACCCCCGTACTTGCATTGAAGTTGCTATTGGCATCGAAGACCGAAGTCCATCCCGTGACGGTAGTGAGCGTCGTGGTAATACTCTGCGACGAACTGTTCTGATAAGTCAACTTGCTGTTTGAGTTGCCCTTTAGCGCCGTAAACGTCCCGGCCGCCGGCGTGGTTCCGCCGATCGCGCCGGGCGCCGCAAAAGTTGCCCCGCCGAGCGTCGCAGCATTGATCGCCGAGTTGCAAACTATCCCGGTTCCGTTTGTATAACCTAGCGCATTCGTCGCGCCGGTGCAGCTTGGCATTGTGAAGGCAGTCGGCGTAGCTGTAGACCCCGTTCCGTTCGCCATAACCGTATTCGCAGCGATGGGCGCAATAAGCTGGATCGGGACAGTAGTCGCCGAGAACGCAAACGCCGAGTAAAGCGCGATGAAGGCGCCGATGATCTTTTTCATGGTCAGTCCTTGATGACAGCGCGTGAGCCGTCGTCGTCGTTGATCGAAAGGATGCAGTGGTCTTTCTGGAAGAGATCGAGGAAGCGGCAGAGGATGCAGCCCCAGCGCTTACCCTCTTTCATGGCTTTGCCCGCGCGCGAGCTGATCGTTTCCCCCGGGTCGCCGCCGGTCAGCGTGTTGGCGATCTCATCAATCAGGATGAGCAGATTCCAGAGGAACTGTTTCATTTAGAAGTCCCCCGTTTCTTCTCATAAGTGCGCGCGATGACATAGCCCGCGTAGCCAGTGCCGAACGTCGTCCATAGTGCGTCAGGAATGGCCTTCAGCCACGCCTGCATGCCTCGGGCGATGCTGACAGCGGTCTCCGGACTGAAGGCCGCCAGAACTCCCATAGGGATTGCACAAAGGATCAGGATGTACATGACGTACATGAAGCTCGGACGCGCGCGGCTTGTCCACGGATCTTTGCTCTGTGCTTCAGCGAGGATGGCCGACATCTGCTGCTGCATCATCGCGAGCGCGACGGCCTATTGCCTCGCATGGAAGCTCGCCCGCTCAAAAGCGGTGGGTTCTCGTACCGCTACCATCCGATCAAGGGGAAGCCGATCAAACTCGGCCATGATCGAATCGCGGCGATCCGAAAGGTGCTCGATATTACCGGCGGCGGGGATGACATCGGGACGATCAAGCGTCTATGGGAGCAATTCCAGGAATCGGCTCGATGGAACCGATATGCGAAGGACACACGCACCGACTACGCACAATGCAGCATCCCACTACTGGCTATATTCGGCGACATGCGAGCAGCGGACATCGATGCTACGCACGTCGCGCGGTATCTCAGGGTCGAGCGGGCGGACGCGCCGGTGCGTGCGAACCGCGAAATAGCTCTACTGTCGAATTTAATCGGGCTTGCGATAGACCGCGGCGAGGCCAAGCACAACCCCTGCCGCGAGGTGCGCCGTAACGAAGAGCAGCCGCGCACGGAGGCCCCCGATGTCGCCGACTTCGAGGCATTCGTCGCATGGATTGCTGCGATGGGAGGGCAGCGTGCAATGGTGGGCATGGCTGCCGAATACGCAGCGCTCGCCGGCAACCGCAAGGCTGAGTTTCTCGACCTGTCCTGGCCGCAGATCGACGAGGAAAAGGGAGTGATACGCGTCAAGCGCGCGAAACAGCGTGGCAAGAAGCGAGGCGAAGTGATCGAGCATATCGAGATAACGCCGGCCGTCTCCGAACTGCTGTCGAGGCTGCGCGCAGCGCGCAAGGACGATTGCCTATACGTCTTTTCGACTCGACACCGGACGCATTACACGAGCGCCGGGTTCAAGGCAATGTGGCAAAAGGTGATCGTAGCCGCACTCGCGGAAAAGGTGATCGCCAAGCGCTTCACCTTTCATGACTTACGGGCATATTACGCCACGCAGTACAAGGCAAAACGTGGCGAACTTCCGGACCTGCACGCGAACAAGGAGACGACGGCGCGGGTCTACGATCGCACGAAGATCGTCAAGCGGAGAGCGCTATAGTTCCCGAAATGGGAATTTTTGGGAATTTCGCCCTGTTCGTATACACGGTGGAGAATGCGCAGATCGTTGATTTTATTGGGGTGGCTGACGAGACTCGAACTCGCGACAACAGGAATCACAATCCTGGACTCTACCAACTGAGCTACAGCCACCACTGGGATCTGCAGTTCGGTGCGTCAAGACCAGCCGCACCGACGAAGAAGCGAGATTATACAAATACCATCGCGACTTGCCTAGCCCCTCAATCGACAATTTCTACCGCGGATTCGAGGGGCTCGCGCAATTGCGCACGCGCTTCGTTGAATATCGACAAATCGGCGGCGGCGAGCCGCTTGCTGTCGGACAGCACCCGCCGCCAGCCGCGCGCGCCCGCCACACCGCGATACAAGCCCAACGCGTGACGCGTGATTGCACCGAGGAACGTCCCGCGCGCCAGCTCGATACCACAGTAATCGATGAGACCCGCCTCGACCTGCTCGCGACTCGGCAGGGGCGCCGCCGTACCGTAGAATCGCGTGTCGACTTCCGCGAGAACGTAGGGGTTGTGATAGGCCTCGCGCCCCAGCATCACCCCGTCCACATGCGCGAGATGCGATTCGACTTCGTCCAGCGTCTTGACGCCGCCGTTGATGATGATTTCCAGCGCCGGAAAATCGCGCTTGAGGCGATAGGCGTAGTCGTATTTGAGCGGCGGTATCTCGCGATTCTCCTTCGGCGACAGGCCCTTGAGAATCGCATTGCGCGCATGGACGATGAAGACTTCGCAGCCGGCATCGGCCACCGTACCGACGAAATCGCGCACGAACGAATAATCCTCGAGCGCATCGACGCCGATCCGATGCTTGACCGTCACCGGTATGCCCACCGCGTCGCGCATCGCCTTCACGCACTCGGCCACGAGTGCGGGCTCGTTCATCAGGCAAGCGCCGAACGCGCCGCGCTGCACGCGCTCGGAAGGACAGCCACAGTTGAGGTTTATTTCGTCGTAGCCCCACTGCTCGCCCAGTTTGGCCGCTCGTGCCAGATCGCTGGGCTCGCTGCCGCCAAGTTGCAAAGCGACCGGCGCTTCTTGGGCCGTGAACGCAAGATGACGTGCGACATCGCCGAACAGCAACGCGCCCGTCGTCACCATTTCCGTGTACAGCCACGTATGGCGCGAAATGAGCCGATGGAAGTACCGACAGTGACGATCGGTCCAGTCCATCATGGGAGCGACACTGACGCGGCGCGGGCGGGAAACGGCAGGAGACGACATAGGAAGGCCAACGACAGAATAGACCGCGATTTTACCGCAGCGGGCAGGCGAAAGCCCGTCGAAGCGCCCGCAAAGCAGCAATCGGTCTCGCCCGAGGCAGCCGACCCGCTAGAATGTAGCCCGCGCGTCGCAGGACGGCCGGCTTTCGCGCGCCCAACCCGTTTCGAAGGAGCGTTGATCGATGAGCGGCGGACTCTACCGTCATGGCGTGAGCCGGTGCATCCTGGTCTGGATGCTGCTGACGATGCTAGCAGGATGCAGCGCGCTGTTCGGCCCCAAACCGCCTCCCGTTACGGAACAGCCGGCGCCCGAGCCGCAACCCGAACCGGAGCCTGCGGCGCCGGAACCGGAAGCCTCGGCGCCTGCGCCGGCGTCCGCCCCCGCCGTTCCCGAGGTCAAACGGGCACCGCCCAAACCGGTCCATCGGCACGCCCCTCCACATCGCCCCGCGCCGCCCGAAACGCCGCCGCCCCCTGCGCCCGTCGTGCCGGCGCCGATCATCAGCACGCGGTTGCTGTCGTCCAACGATACGCGCGGGCTGCTGGATGCCCGCATACAGCGGCCCGACGGCAAGGCGCTCGGGCGTGCCATCGACATGTTCGTCGACAAGGACGGCAGGCCGCAGGAAATGCTCGTCAATCTATCGGGGTTCCTCGGCATCGGCGACCGCAAGGTCCGCTTCCCGTGGAATGCGTTCACGTTCAATATGAGCGCGAAAAAAGCCGCTATTACGCTGGCTGTCAAGCAAGGTCAGCCGCCTGCCGCGCAGGCGTTGCAGAAGAAGGGGGCTCGTCCCGGCGGCATCGCTTCGAAACCCGAACTCACGCGCATGATCGATGCGACGGTCGAGCGCGGCGATGGCGCGCGAGTGGGGCGCGTCGTCGATGTACTCATCGATAATCATGCCGCGCCCCAGGCCGCGGTGGTCGACGTCAGCCGGCTCATGCAGGATCGGCACCGTGTCGCGATCGACTGGTCGGCGCTGCGCTTCGTCCATAAAAACGATGCACTTCACGTTCAGTCGGATCTGACCGATGCGCAGGTCGACGCGGCGCCGGATTACGAGCCCGATCGCCCGGTGCGTGCGGTGTCGCCCGCGCCCAAGCCGCCCGTCGCCGCTCAGCCGGCCCCAGCGGGGGCCAAGCCTGCGGCCTCCGGCAACGACGCTTCACGGTGACGAACGCGCAGATGGCAAACCCACGCAGTCTCCGCGCGCTCGATTGGCTCAACTTCTTCCTCGCCAACGTCCAGACGGGTTTTGGCCCGTTCATCGCGTCGTATCTGACGTCGCATAAATGGACACAGGGCGAGATCGGCATTGCGCTCAGCGTCGGCACGGCGACCGCGATGCTGAGCCAGGTGCCCGCCGGCGCGTTGATCGACGCGCTGCGCAACAAGAAAGGCGCCGCCGCGCTCGCGATCGTCGCCATCGCGGCATGTGCGCTCTTGCTCGCCGCCAGCCCGACGACCATTCCGGTGCTTGCCGCCGAGGTGTTTCATGGTTTCGCGAGCTGCATGCTGACGCCTGCCATCGCGGCCATTTCGTTCGCGCTCGTCGGACGCCATGGCCTCGGCGACCGGCTCGGGCGCAACGCCCGCTTCGCATCGATCGGCAGTGCTGTCGCCGCCGCGCTCATGGGAGCGTTCGGCGAGTATTCGTCGGCGCGGGCGGTGTTCTGGTTGACCGCGGCACTGAACGTTCCCGCGCTCATCGCGCTTTCGATGGTCGAGCATACTGGGCGCGCCGCCGCGACCGCCGCGGGCGCGGCCACCGTTCCTGCCGCCGGCCCGCCCGTGGCCGCGCATCGCCGCGCAGGCATGAGCGAGCTGCTGCGCGATCGGCGGGTACTCGTTTTCGCCGCGTGCATCGCGCTTTTCCACTTGTCGAACGCGGCCATGCTCAATCTGGCCGCCGGCGAAGTCACCACGCATATGAGCGATAACGTGCAGCTCGTGATCGCGGCGTGCATCATCGTGCCGCAGATGGTGGTCGCGGCGCTCTCGCCGTGGGTGGGACGATCGGCCGAACGTTGGGGCCGGCGTCCGCTCCTCTTGTTCGGCTTTGCCGCGCTGCCCGTGCGCGCGCTGCTCTTCGCGGGCGTGTCGAGCCCTTATCTGCTCGTGCCCGTGCAATTGTTCGACGGCATCAGCGCGGCAGTCTTCGGCGTCATGCTGCCGCTCATCGCGGCGGATGTGGCCGGCGACAAAGGACATTACAACCTCTGTATCGGCCTGTTCGGGCTCACGGCGGGTATCGGCGCAACGCTATCGACGCTGCTCGCGGGGTTTATCGCCGATCATTTCGGCAATACGGTCAGCTTTTTCGGTCTCGCCGCGGCGGGCGTGCTGGCCGTCCTGCTCGTATGGATGGCGCTGCCCGAGACACGCGATGCGGTCGATTCACCGACCGAAGACGGGCAAGGCCCCACACCGGCTGCGCAATGAAATCGTCGGCCCCGCGCCCGCGGGGCGAACGATCACCCGTCAAGCCGGTCATCGACGATCGCTCGCGCCGCGTCGAGCGCGGCGCGAGCCGCCTGCCGTTCGGTCGGCCACAGCTTGTCGACATGAACGAGCTGCCAGTCGTGCACCACCATGCCGTCCTTCAACACGCGAAAGTGCGATTTCACCCCCGTCATCACCTGTTCCACGGCGACTTCCAGTGCAAAACCGCGATAAGGCTCCTCGTAATCGCCCATGTCGATGCCAGTCGGTTTCATCGCACTCCCCCAACGATCATTGCAGGTAGACCTACAACCGGGACCGCACGCTCGGCTAGTCGCAATCGCCCGACAAATACTTTCGGCCCTCGCAGGTGATTTCGATCGCGCCTTCGGTATTCTCGTCGACAAGCCCCGCACCAAGCAGCTCGGCGGCGACCGACATCGAGACGAGCGGCGGCGCCTGGCCTATTCCAACATCGTTCAGGCGCCTCAGCGCCTCTATCGCCTCGGGGCTCAAGGGTTTGGACATGGCCGGCTCCTTGTCAGTGATAGCGCTTGCGCGCCGATGTCGATTCCGATCGACTCCGGTGCCGTGCAACGCTCGCGTGAGCATCGTCAATCCATCGTAGCACTTCCTCCGCGCGAAACAGGTGCGCAAATACGCCTGCGCCACGAGACGGCCTCGCCTCTATAATGACGCTCGTTCCGTTAGACGAACGGGCGCATCGCGTCATGCCCGCGCCGCCCGAGCACTACATGCAAAAAATCATCCTGCCTCTCGTGTCGGGCTTTCTCGCCGCGCTCTTTTTCCATGAAGCGACGCTCGCCCTCCTGCATACCGCGGGGCTCATCGACATGACGGGCTTTTCCACGACCCCGTTCGCGCCGCTCGACATCCCCGAGTTCGTCGCCAACGCGCTCTGGGGCGCGGTGTGGGCCGTACTGATGGCCTGGCTGCTGCGCGTTTCGCCGGAGCGCGTCGCGCCGTGGGTTCAGGCGTTCGTATTCGGAGGTATCGTCCTGACGGCGGCACGAATCTTCGTCGTCGATCCCGTACGCGGCATTTGGCCGAGCGGCAACATGCTGCCGCGCCTTGCCATCGGTTTCGCCGCCAACGCCATGTGGGGCTGGGGCGCTCTCGTCTTCATGCGCGCTTTCATGGCCGAAAGCGCCGAAGAATCGGCCTGAAATTTCTCTCCGAAGCGGCGGCCAATAATTAACGCGCGGTGCCGCGCCGACTCAGCCGTGAAGCGCGCGCAGCGGGTGCTCGTCCGCGCGCCACGGGCTCATGAACATGCGCTCGACATCTTGCGCCGTCACATCCTCGATGCGCCCGATTCGCCAGACAGGGTGATTGTCCTTGTCGATGATCCGCGCACGCACTCCTTCCAGCACATCGCCAAGCGCGAACATCGTATGAGTGAGATCGAGGTCACGGCGCAGGCATTCCGCCATCGTGCTGTCGCCGCGCGCCACCACCTCCAGCGAAACGGCCATCGATAGAGGCGAGCGTTCATGCATCATGCCGAGCGTATCCTCCGCCCAATCGCGCGCGCCCTCTTCCCTTTCGGCTGCGAGCGAAGCGGCGATGGCCGCGGCATCGGGCTGCCCGAAATGCCTGTCGATCCATGCGCGCGTGGCAGCGAGCGACGTGTCGGCGTGCTCATCGCTTCTGGTGCAGACCGCCTGGTCCGCGATGCGCTTCACGCAGGCGATCACGTCGGTGCCAGTGGCAAACGATTCATGACGCAGCGCTTCGAGAAGCGTCGGAATGGCGCTGGCATTCATGCAGATATCGGCCAGCCCGGCGTAGAGCGCATCGGCCGCGCCGATCGTTACACCGGTGACGGCGAGATACCGACCGATCGCGCCGGGCGTACGGGCGAGGAACCATCCGGCGCCGACATCGGGGAAGAACCCGATACGCGTCTCGGGCATCGCCATCCGCGTCGTGCTCGTCACGACGCGCAGGCCGCCCGTCCGATGCGCCCCTTGCGAAATGCCCATCCCGCCGCCCATGACGATGCCGCTCATCAATGCGATATAAGGCTTGGGGTAAATAAAAATCGCGTGATCGAGCGAATACTCCTCGATGAAGAAACGCTCGCGTGCGGCGATGTCCTTGCGCTGCGACATCTCGTAGAAGGAACGGACGTCGCCGCCGGCGCAAAAAGCGCGCTCGTGCGGCGAATAAACGACGACGGCGAGCACGCCGGGATCCGTGCGCCATTCGTCGAGCCGGGCGTGCATCGTGCGAATCATGCCCAGAGAAAGCGCATTGAGCGCCTTGGGGCGGTTCAGTTCGATAAAACCGATTCGGTTGGCGATGAAGGTGCGCACCTCGGCCGAGGTGGCAGCTAAAGCCGAATCATCAGTCGTAGTCATGGCTGCACGTCGAAACCGAGAAAGCGACACACGAAACGGTAGCACGCGCGGGCATCGACAGCGAGCGAGGCCTTATTAATCAATGCGCTTGCATGCCGGAAAAGAGGTTGAGGACGACGACACCCGCCACGATCAGCGAAAGGCCGACGACCGCACCGACATCGGGAACCTGCCGGTAAAGCACGATGGCCACGAGCGTGATGAGCACGATGCCCACGCCCGACCATATTGCGTAGACGATGCCCACCGGCATCGATTTGAGCGTCAGCGAAAGGCAGTAGAACGCCACGCCATAGCCACCCACCACGACGAGCGAAGGCGCGAGACGCGTGAAGCCGGCCGAAGCACGCAGCGCCGAAGTGCCAATGACCTCCGCTACGATCGCAATGGCGAGCCAGAGATAGCCGAAACCGCTCGATCCGCGCATCGGGTTCAGCCCTTGACCAGCGCAAGCTGCGTGTAGTCATGGCCGAGTTCCGCGCTGAGCGCCTCGACCACCAGTTCGTGATCGGCGCGTTGAGCGAGTCCCGACACCGTCACCGACCCGATGAATCCAACACCGGCCACCGTGATCGGGAACGAGCCGCCGTGGGCGGCGTATTCGGCGCCGGGCAAGCCGTGCTTATCGGCAAGCGTCGTTCCGGCCTGCTGCATACGTAGTCCGATCGCATACGAACTGCGGCGGAAATGGGCGACGACGTTGCGCTTACGGCGCACCCAAGCTGCGTGATCGGGCGTGGCCCCCTCCAGCGAGCAGAAGAAAAGCGACTGGCCGAAGGTCGAAACATCGATGGCGAGCGCGAGCGAACGCGCCGTCCCAATTTCGTGCAGATAAGCGCCGAGCTGCCAGGCGCGAGCGGCGTCGAAACGAGGGAACACCAGCGTGTGCTCCTGGGCTGCGATGGTACGCAGATCGTGGTCGATATCCATGAGAGAGCAAAATGACGTTGGGTAATGCGCGTGAACCGGGACGACGCGGTCGTGCTGCGGCGCGGCACCCGATTCTAGCGCAGGTGCATGCGGCCGCGCCGAAGTGCGGGCGAGCAATCCAGCCTCCGCGAAGACCTGCGATCGATAGATAAAAGCGAATCCATCCTTGCGTCGTCTTTGCGATTTCTCTATAATCTTCTTTTCGACGGACGCGGGGTGGAGCAGTCTGGCAGCTCGTCGGGCTCATAACCCGAAGGTCGTAGGTTCAAATCCTACCCCCGCAACCAAAATAAGCATATCTGCGAGCACTTCCAAGCGATGTGCTGCCGTCCAGGAACATTGAAGCTCGATCGTCAGATCGGGCTTTTTTTACGCCCACAGTTATGTGCGCGCCGCGCAGGCTGGCACGACTGCGAGCGCCTGGCGTACCGGCAAAAACCCGCATCGACCACCGAAGCGGCGGCGATCGCCCAGCCGATGCGCCGAGCCCGTGGCAACGTTTTCTTTATGTAGTGTCGGCTCCTATTGCGCATAATCGGACGCGCCCCTATCGTTGTCGAGGCAACATCAACGGCTGCGCAAAAAAACAGAACGACTGCGCGAAAGGCCGACACTCTGAGACAGCTACGGAGACCACCGATGACAAGCATGTCCGAACCCGCACACGCCGGGCCCCCCACATTTTTTTCGAAGCAGGCCACGGTCGCCCGCCCCGGTTTCACTCGCTGGATGGTGCCGCCCGCGGCACTCGCCGTGCACCTGTGCATTGGCCAGGCGTACGCGTTCTCCGTCTTCAACGGTCCGCTGACGAAAGTAATCGGCATTACCCAATCGGCGCCGGACGACTGGTCGCTGACCACGCTCGGCTGGATTTTCTCGCTCGCCATCGTGTTCCTCGGGCTCTCCGCGGCCTTCGCGGGCAAGTGGCTCGAGCACGTCGGCCCGCGACGCACGATGTTCACGGCGGCCTGCTGTTTCGGCGGCGGCTTCCTCGTTTCCGCGCTCGGGGTCTGGCTGCATCAGATCGTGCTGCTCTATCTCGGCTATGGCGTGATCGGCGGTATCGGGCTGGGGCTTGGCTACGTCTCGCCGGTATCGACACTGATCCGTTGGTTCCCGGACCGCCGCGGCATGGCAACAGGTATGGCCATCATGGGTTTCGGCGGCGGCGCGATGATCGCGGCGCCGTTGTCGGTCGCCCTGATGAACCACTTCAAGAGCGCCACGAGCGTCGGCGTGGCCGAAACGTTCATCGTTCTCGGCATCGCCTATTTCATCTCGATGTCGATCGGTGCCCTCGCCATCCGTGTGCCGCCCGCGGACTGGAAGCCGGCGGGATGGACGCCGCCCGACACGTCGCACAAATTGATCACGCGCAACCACGTCCATATCGACGAGGCCTTGAAAACGCCGCAGTTCTATCTGATCTGGCTGGTGCTCTTCCTGAACGTCACCGCAGGCATCGGCATTCTCGGACAGGCCTCGGTCATGATCCAGGAGAGCTTCAAGAACACCGTCACGCCAGCCGCCGCCGCCGGCTTCGTCGGTCTTCTCTCCCTGTTCAACATGGGCGGGCGCTTCGTCTGGGCATCGGCGTCGGACTGGGTGGGCCGCAAGAACACCTACTTCATCTTCTTCGCGCTGGGCGCCGTGCTCTACTACCTCGTTCCGAGCTTCGCGACGACGGGCAACATTGCACTTTTCGTGCTGGCTTACTGCGTGATTCTCTCGATGTACGGCGGCGGCTTTTCGACCGTGCCGGCCTATCTCGCCGATATGTTCGGAACAGCCTTCGTCGGCGGCATTCATGGGCGCCTGTTGACCGCCTGGGCCGCCGCGGGCGTGGCGGGCCCGGTGCTCGTCAACTACATCCGCGCCTATGAGGTAGCACACGGCGTGGCCAAGGCCGACGCTTACACGATGACTGTCCACATCATGGCAGTGCTGCTCGTCATCGGCTTCGTCTGCAATCTGCTCGTATCGCGCGTGAACGAAAAACATCATATGAGCGAGATCCAGCTCGCCAACGAACAGTGAGGAGAGGCGCAATGAACGAGACATCCACCGCGGTGACGCCATCGAGCCGCATCCGCCTGATCGTCTTTTGGGCATACGTCCTGATCCCGCTCGCCTGGGGCGTCATCAACACGCTGCGCCAGGCACTCAAGCTGTTCGTCTAGAGCGCACCGACGAGCCGCATCGGAAGCCGGGCCATGCGCCCGGCTTCGCTTTTTCGGTGCGCTATCCGAAACGTCGGGCGACCCGCGCCGAGCGGGCGGCCAGTGATAAACTCGCATCACTTTCACGCGCGCGTTTTTTTCCGGCTTGCGCGAGCGCCGAGTACGCAGCAGCCCTGCACCGCGCCCGCGCCGTCCCTCACGACACCTATGAAATTCTGCTCAGCCTGCGGCCACTCGGTCAGCTTACGGATTCCAGCCGGAGACAATCGCGAGCGCTTCGTATGCGAGCACTGCGGCGTCGTGCATTATCAGAACCCCCGCAACGTCGTCGGGACGGTGCCCGTGTGGGAGGACAAGATTCTGCTCTGCCGCCGCGCGATCGAACCGCGCTATGGCTATTGGACGCTGCCGGCCGGTTTCATGGAAATGGGCGAGACCACCGCGGAGGCCGCCGCGCGCGAAACACTCGAGGAAGCGGGCGCGCGCGTCGAAGTCCAGCACTTGTTCTCGCTGCTCAATGTGCCGCACGTCCACCAGGTGCACATTTTCTATCTCGCGCGGCTGCTCGATATCGATATCGAAGCCGGCGAGGAAAGCCTCGAAGTGCGTCTTTTCGACGAAGGCGAAATCCCCTGGGACGACATCGCGTTTCCCACCGTCTGCCAGACGTTGCGTTTTTTCTTTGCCGATCGTTCGGCCGGCAATTATGGGCTGCACACGGGCGATATCTTCCGCTCGCTGCGCGAAGGCTGATCGAACCCGCGCGCCGATGGTCCCCTGGCTCGGTCCTGACGATCCGTTCCCGCCTGTCGAGCAGGCACTCGGCGCAACGAGCGGTGCGCCGGGCTTGTTGGCCGCGAGCTCGGACCTGCTGCCGTGGAGACTCGTCGACGCCTACCGGCGCGGCATTTTCCCCTGGTACTCGGACGGTCAGCCGGTACTCTGGTGGTGTCCGCATCCGCGCATGATCCTCGTGCCGGCGGAGTTCAAGGTATCCCCTTCACTGAGAAAGACGCTCAAGCGCGTGCTGCGCGATCCGCGCTGGGAGGTCCGCGTCGATTGCGATTTCCCTGGGGTGATGCGCGCCTGTGCGCAAGCGCCGCGCCGAGGGCAGCGCGGCACCTGGATCACGGCCGAAATCATCGACGCCTATTCGATGCTGCATCGCGCCGGCGAAGCGCACAGCGTGGAAACCTGGTACGAAGGCGCCCGCGTGGGCGGTCTGTACGGCGTCTCGCTCGGCCGCATGTTCTTCGGCGAATCGATGTTCGCCGATGTGACCGATGCGTCGAAAATCGCGCTCGCCGCACTCGTCGGCCACCTGCTCCGCAATGAAGTAGAAATGATAGACTGCCAACAGAATACGTCGCATCTGGCATCGCTCGGCGGCCGCGAAATTGCGCGCAAGAGCTTTCTCGGACATGTGCGCGAAGCGGTGGCGCAAGCACCCATTCCGTGGCGCTTCGACAAATCCGCCTTGCTCGAGGTCCTGCCTGACACGATGCAGGCGATGCCGGAAAAACGCGCGCGCTGACCACGCACCGTGAGCAGCTTGCCAACGAGGGACGATGCTTCGAGAGCCGCCAATGACTCACCCGAATGAGCTGCCGCTTTCACCTCTTTCCGCGCTGCAATTTTATGCAACCGCGCCCTATCCTTGCAGTTATCTGGAAGGACGCATCGCGCGCTCGCAAGTCGCCACGCCAAGCCACCTGATCAATTCCGACGTTTATACCGAACTCGTCAAGGCGGGCTTTCGCCGCTCGGGAGTGTTCACGTACCGCCCGTACTGCGAAGGTTGCCGTGCTTGTGTGCCGGTTCGCGTGCCCGTCGCGGCCTTCACGCCGAACCGGACGCAGCGCCGCGTGTGGAAGCGCCACGCGAGTCTCGTCGCATCGGTCTCGCCGCTGCACTACGACGAGGAACATTACGCGCTCTATATGCGCTATCAGGCGGCCCGCCATGCGGGCGGCGGCATGGACCGCGACAGCCGCGATCAATACGAACAGTTCCTGTTGCATAGCCGCATCAACTCGCGGCTCGTCGAATTCCGCGAGCCGGTGCCGGCGGATCTCGGCATGGCGCAACCGGGAACGCTGCGCATGGTCAGCATGATCGACATCCTCGGCGACGGGCTGTCCTCCGTATATACCTTTTTCGAACCCGACGCCGGGAGGGCGAGCTACGGCACCTACAACATTCTCTGGCAGATCGAGCAGGCTCGAAGCCTCGGGCTGCCCTACGTCTATCTGGGCTACTGGATTCAGGAAAGCGCCAAGATGGCCTACAAGTCGAACTTTCGGCCGCTCGAAGGCTTGAGCGGCGGGCGCTGGAGCCCGCTGGATACATCGTCGCATCAGGCCCCGCCGTCCGAAGGCAGTGCCGCCTGTGCCGCCGAAGAGTAACGCCCTTGCGCGCGCCCGGCATCGGACCTCGCATTTCGGGGCCCGCACCGCGAAGCCGGTAAAATAGCGCGTTCCCATTTCCGGCTCCAATCGTTCCGTGCTCAGCTCCCTTTATCCGTTTGCACGAGCCCAACTCTTTCGCATGGATGCGGAAGACGCTCATCATCTGACGCTGCGCGCACTCAGTGCCGCGGGCCGTGCCGGCGTCGCGCGGTTGCTCGCCACGCACGTGCCCGACTTGCCGCGCACGGTGATGGGCATCGCGTTTCGCAATCCGGTCGGGCTCGCAGCGGGGTTGGACAAGGATGGCGCCTGCATCGACGGACTCGCCGCACTCGGCTTTGGCTTCATCGAAGTCGGCACCGTGACGCCGCGCGCACAACCCGGCAACCCTCGCCCGCGCATGTTCCGGCTACCGCAGGCCGGCGCACTCATCAACCGGATGGGTTTCAACAACGGCGGCGTGGATCAGTTCGTGCGCAATGTGCAGGCGGCGCGATACCGCGGCCCGCTCGGCCTGAACATCGGCAAGAACGCCGATACGCCCATCGAGCGCGCCGCCGACGATTATCTCTATTGTCTCGAAAGGGTCTACCCGTTCGCCAGCTACGTAACGATCAATATCTCGTCGCCGAATACGAAAAACCTGCGCCAGTTGCAAGGGGCGGACGAACTCGACGCGCTCGTCGGCGCGCTCAAGGACAAGCAACAACGGCTGGCGGACCTGCATGGCAAGCTCGTTCCGCTCGCGCTGAAAATCGCCCCCGATCTCGATGACGAGCAGATCAAGGCGATCGCGGCCACCCTGCTGCGCCATGGCGTCGAAGGCGTCATTGCCACCAATACGACGCTCTCGCGCGCGGCCGTCGCGGGTCTGCCGCATGCTGACGAGACCGGCGGATTGTCGGGCAAACCGGTGTTCGAAGCTTCCAACGCCGTAATCGCCAAGCTGCGCGCCGAACTCGGCGAAACGGTCGCCATCATCGGCGTCGGCGGCATTGCGTCGGGTGCCGACGCGGTGGCCAAGCTTGCTGCGGGCGCGTCGCTCGTACAGATCTACACCGGCTTCATCTACCGGGGCCCTGCGCTGGTGGGCGAGTGCGTGGACGCGATCGCCCACATGAATGCGCCTGTCATATAGACATAAACAAACGATATTTCTAGACCGATTGGTATTTCGCTATCATGACGCACCTAATCAATGCCCCCGGGGCGAGGAGATCGACACGATGAAATTGGCGACGCTCAAGAAGATCCTGACGGCCGGCCTGCTTGGCGCGGCGTTCGTTGCGGTCACCGCGCACGCAGCGGATTTGCTCGACGAGGTCAAACAACGCGGGACGTTGCGCATCGGTCTCGAAGGGACGTTCCCGCCGTTCAATTCGAAGAATGCCAGCGGCGAGCTCGTCGGTTTCGATGTCGATATCGCCAAGGCTGTGGCGGCCAAGCTCGGCGTGAAACCCGAATTCACGACGACCGAATGGAGCGGCATCATTGCCGGCCTGCAAGCAGGCAAGTTCGATGTGATCGTCAACCAGGTTGGCGCGACCGATGCGCGCAAACAAGTGTTGGATTTTTCGCCGGCCTATACCTACTCGGGACCGCAGTTGATCGAGCGCAAGGATGATACGCGCGAGTTCAAATCGCTCGATGACCTGAAGGGCAAAAAGCTCGGCCTCGGGCTGGGCACGAACTACGAGCAGATGGCCAAGGCCGTTCCCGGCATCGACGTCAAGACCTACCCGGGCGCGCCCGAATATTTGCGCGACCTTGCCGCGGGACGCCTCGACGCCGCACTCAACGACAAGCTCATGGTCGCTTATCTGCTGAAGGGCTCGCAGCTGCCATTGCGTGCGGGTGCACAGCTGAACAGCGATACGCCGTCCGCCATTCCGTTTCGCAAGGGCAATCCGAAATTTGCCAAGGCCATCGACGATGCTATGACCCAGCTCGAAGCCGACGGCACGTTCAAGAAGATTTCGGAAAAGTGGTTTGGCATCGACGTGACGAAGCCCAAGGGCAAGTAAGCGCCCCTCACTATTTCACAGCTTCGGATGAAGGGCGGCGTCACGGCGATGCCGCCCTTTCTCTTTATCGAGCGTATATGATGTGCGCTCGCGCCGTTGCGGCTCGTCGAATCGTTTAGCCCCCACGCCATCACAGGTCATGTCGTCCACAACATCCCTGCTCGTCCAGTCGATGCCCGCGCTGTTGCAGGGCGCCGCACTCACCGTCAAATTCGCCGTGCTTTCGATGGCCTGCGGGCTCGTTGCCGCGGTCGGGCTCGCATTGATGGGCATCAGCCATAGTCGCCCCCTGAACTGGATCGCGCGCGTCTACGTGAGTCTCATGCGCGGGACACCGATGCTCGTGCAGATCTTCGTCGTTTATTACGGGCTGCCAAGCGTCGGCATCGCGCTCGAACCGACGCCCGCGGGCGTCATCGCGCTGTCGGCCAATGTGGCCGCGTATCTATCGGAGAGCATGCGCGGCGCCATCAACGGCATTCATCGCGGCCAATGGCTCGCGGCCTACAGCCTCGGCTTGTCGAGGCAGCAGACGCTGCGCTATATCATCGGGCCGCAGGCGCTGCGCATCGCGGTGCCGAGCCTTTCGAACAGCCTGATCAGCCTCATCAAGGATACGTCGCTCGTCTCGGTCATCACGGTGACCGAACTCTTGCGCAGCGCGCAGGAGATCATCGCGGCCACCTATCAGCCGCTACCGCTTTATCTCGCGGCGGCGGCGATCTATTGGGTGCTCTGCCAAGCGCTCGAATGGGTGCAGCGCTGGTACGAGCGCCGGCTGGCGCTGCCGACGCGTCACTGACGCATCGCGTCGCCCGCGAGCGCCCGCCGTCCTGCGCGCTACCGCCGGCCCGGCATTTCGACCGAGAACTCCCGGCTGACTTCATCGGCGGCCAGCTCGACGAGCGCGAGCGCCGCAGCTTCGGCTTCCTTCGGGTCGCGCCGCTCGATCGCCGAAACCAGACGTTCGTGCGTGCGCACCGAGATCTCCCAGGCGCCCTGCTTTTCCATCAGCATCGGTTGCGTCGCGGCAAGCGCTCCGCGAATGATCGCAGCCATTTGCTGGAAAAACTGGTTGCCGCTCGCATGGACGATGCGCGTATGCAGCATCTCGTTCGCGGACGCATAGCCTGCGTCTCCCGGCGCAAGCGAGCGAAACAGGTCGAACGCCTCGCGAATGGTCGCCACGTCGGCCACACTCGCCCGTACCGCGGCTTGCGCAGCCGCCCGCGGCTCGATGACCATACGAAACTCGATGACATCGCGCATGAACAGTGGATCGGGCTTGGCCCTGAAGCGCCAGTTCACGACATCTTCGTCGATCATGCGCCAGTCGCGCATCGAACGAATGCGCGTACCGACCTTCGGCCGGACGTCCAGCATGTGCCGCGCGAGCAGCATCGACAACGCTTCACGCATGACTGTGCGACTGACGTCGAACTCCTTCGACAGCACGTCTTGCGGCGGAAGAATCGCCCCGTACTTCTCTTCGACGATGCCTGTGACAAGCCCGTCCATCACCTTGCTGACCAGCGAACGATCCTTCCCCTGCTCCATGACTCCCCCCGATGCGCCTATCGACGCTTGCTCCCGCCTCATCCGTTGCCCGGCTACGCATCGCGCTTTCGATAGCGATACGGTGCTTCGTTCAAATTCGCCACGCTATTGGGATACGCCTGAACAGGGTTATCCCTCTGACGAATCCCACGTGACTATGCTTGCGCGCTGCCGCTCCCTCGCGGCGTGGGCGCCAATCGTTTAGGAGACCTCACTGTCGTCTCCACATTGACGACGGGCGCGGTACAGGTTGCATACCGCTGCATACGACCACCGCTTGCCGACCATCGAGCCGCGGGCCCAGGTAAGACGAATCGTCATGCTGCACGGTACTTCTCATACAAGTACAGTTCCGTTCGCAATCGCACTCACTCTTCCGAGTTTGCATGACGTGAGGCAATACAACGAGCCAAATTGCACCGCACGCACATGTCTCAACAATGAGTCATTCGCGACGCTCGTCGCTTTTACATGCGAGGGACGCCAACTCTGCGAAGCGTTGTCCGCGGGAGGATCGACGCAGCCGCATCGCCAAGCCGCTGGCCGTCATGCTGTAGCGAGCCGAAGCCTTGTCAGCCGGGGCTTCGATCTCGTAGGGAACTCAGCGTTACGCAGCAACGAATGTGGCCGATGCAACACAACTGAATCAATTTCCGCCATCCTGCCCGTGCTTGCACGCCGCCAATCGAGAGGGGGTGCAAGCCGCCAAAGGCCGTGCGCCTCGAGCGCAAAGAGCCGGCCGATCAACGGTTTACGGCAATCAAACGAAGCTGAATCTGAGGAGTCCCGGCACACGGGCGCGTTGTGCAGATTTGAAACAAAAAGGTTGCTCGGTTCCGTAGTCCCGCGTCGCAACAGAGGCCGCTTTCGGCGCGGCGGGGCCCCGCGGGGCATGGCACGATCCTCGCTGATCCTGGCGCGCAACTGAGCGCTGCCGCACAGACGGTGGCACGGCCAGGGAGAGAAGGCCAAAACCGCGCCGGGTTGAATGGCGATGTCGAACTCAATCGTCCGACACATCCAAGCATCCAGGCCTTAAGCAACAAAGAGCCGCACGAGCCTATGCGCGAGAACCGCATGACGTGGCTGTTATTCGAGGACCGATCATGTTGACACTACAATCCGACCTTCACGGCAACCATCTGCTAGGGGCATTGCCGTCGCATGAATGGCAAGCGTTGACGCCTCATCTCGAGTTGGTTCATCTTCGCACAGAGCAGTTGCTGTGCGACTGCGGACACAAGATCCATCACGTCTACTTCCCGACGACGGCCATCATCTCGATCCTCTCGATGATGGAAGACGGCGGTTCTGTCGAGCTCGCCGCCGTCGGCCGCGAGGGCATGACGGGCGTACAGGTGCTGACCGGCGGCGAGACGATGCCGAGTCGTGTCCAAGTGCAATGCGCGGGTTTCGCCTATCGAATGAGCGCTCAGCAATTGAAACAGGAGATCGCGCGTTCCGATCTCTTGCGCCGGCTGATGCTGCTTTATATGCAGGCCCTTCTCACGCAGGTCGCACAAACGGCCGCATGCAACCGGCATCATTCGCTCAGCAAGCAACTATGCCGTTGGCTGCTGATCGAAATCGACCGGGCCGCCACGAACGAGCTGGCCGTGACGCAACAGATGATCGCCGACATGCTCGGCGTGCGCCGCGAAGGCATTACCGAGGCCGCCGGCAAGCTGCATGAGCAGGGCCTCATCCATCACAGCCGAGGGCATATCAAGGTGCTTGATCGGAAAGGTCTCGAATCGCGTGCCTGCGAATGCTATGGGCTCGTGAAACGCGAATTCGACCGGCTGCTGCCGAGCCTGCATCAAACGAACGCCGTCACCTGAGCGGGCACGCGATGTAGTCCGCACCGCGGTGTCAACCGCGGTGCACTGCCACACGCCTGTCATTGCGTTTGATCGTTGCGCGTCGAGATATTGCTGCGCACGCGCTCGCGTGCTTCATAGACGATGGCAAGCATCGCAAATCGCGCACGCTCACAGGCTGCTTCAGCGTCCGTCATACCGCCGCACGCCTGGGCGCCCACGACGATACCGAGGCCGAGTGCATAGTTGCCGGCGAACGCCGTGGGCGTTGCCTCGGCGTCTTTCAATCGCGCATACGCCGTATCGAGTGCGCACCGTAGTTCGCGTTGCATCGTTGCAATCCTTCGCTCTGATGGTCTCCCCGGGCACGCCGGGATTTCGCAAGTTTTGCCGCATTCTTCGGGCCCGCTCGGGTCATAGCGAATGTGCAGCGTCAGCGTATCTTTTTTCGTCCGCGAAACGGTGTGCAAGCGTCGGGCCCGCGCGCGAACGGCTTCCCGTTGCGCTCGCGGCCGACGCGCGTCTTACCTTGGTGCGCCGTAAAGAATCGATTCGACGCCCGTTTCGGAGCCCAACAGGCACAGATCCGCGCCTCGTGCGGCAAACAGTCCGACGGTGACGACTCCGGGCCACGCGTTGATCGTCGCCTCGAGTTCGCGCGGGACGGCGATCTGCAAGCCCTTGACGTCGAGAATCTCGTTGCCGTTGTCCGTGATATAAGGAGCACCGTCCGGCCGCACGCGCAGCACCGGCACCCCGCCGAGCGCCATGACTCGCCGCCCGATCGCCGTGCGTGCCATTGGCACGACCTCGATCGGCAATGGAAAACCGCCGAGCACATCGACCCGCTTCGATGCATCGGCGATACAGACGAATACTTCGGATACCGAAGCAACGATTTTCTCGCGCGTGAGCGCGCCGCCGCCGCCCTTGATCATGGCGCCGCTCGCATCGATCTCGTCGGCGCCGTCGACATAGACGGGCAGCGATTCGATCTCGTTCAGATCGAACACGCGAATGCCATGCTGCTCGAGCCGCGCCGTGGTGGCCACCGAGCTCGATACCGCGCCGCGGTAACGCGCCCGATGCGGCGCCAGCGCATCGATGAAGCAATTCGCCGTGGATCCGGTGCCGACGCCGATGACGGCGCCCTCCGGAGCGTGGGCATTCACGTAGTCGGCGGCGGCTTGGCCGACCATGCGCTTGAGTTCGTCTTGGGTCATGAGGAGCAGCTCGATGTGAGGCGAAAAGCGCTGATTTTACCGGAGTCCCCCGCCCTCACGGCGACGTCACGCGTCATACGCTGCGCGGGTGCGGCACGACATCGGCAAGCGCGTGCGTGGGCCGGCGCCGCAGCGCGACGTCGAACGGATTGGCCAATGGTCCGATCGCATCGGCCTGCCGTTTCAGCAGTTCCACGATCATCGGCAGCCGTTCCTCGCCGAGCCTGGAAGCCAGTGTGCCTACGCTCAACGCCGCAATGGCCGTACCCGCGCGGTCGAGGATCGGCACGGCCACGCCTGCCATGCCGTCGAGCACGCCGCTGTTGCGCCCGGCATAGCCGAGCTGCCGCACGCGTTCGATCTCGGTGCGCAGGTAGACCTCGTCGAGTACGCCGTATCCGCGAATGCGTGGCACGTTGAAGCGGATGATTTCTTCTCGTTCGGCTTCAGGCAAGAACGCGAGGATTGCGAGGCTGCCTTGTCCGACACCCAGCGCGATTCGTCCGCCGATGTCGCTCGTGAACGAGCGAATCGGAAACGGTCCCTCGCAGATGTCGAGACACACTGCGTCGAACCCGCTCTTCGCCAGTAAAAAAAACGTCTCGCCAAGACTGGCGCATAGCCTCAACAGCGATGGGCGGCAAAGCGTGCGCAACCCGCCGGGGTTGCCCGCGAGCGCGGCCAGCGCAAAGAAATCGAGGCCGAGCCGGTAGCGCTTGGTTTGCTCGTCTTGTTCGACCGCACCTTCCGCCATCAACGCGTGCAGGATGCGATGCGTCGTGCCCTGCGTCAGGCCCACGGACTTGGCGAGCTGCGTCACGCGCGCGCCATCGGCCTGCGCAGCCGCCAACGCGCGAATCACGGCGAATGCGCGCGGCAGCATGCCGCTCGCGCGCGCGTCGTCCGCCTGCTCCGACGCTGCTCTCGCCGATGTTCCATCCGAGACGGAGGATTGCCTCATATATGCGACCATTATTCCATTGAGTGAAACTATCTCTGCCGGCTCGTCGAAAGCGAGTATCTCAGTTTTCGAGCGAATGTGTGAGATATAGCTTGAGACAGCGGGCAAACCCTGATCCCCCGCAATGGAATGAAGCACCGAAAAGATGAATTGGCATTCCGTTCAACGGAATTTTTTCAATTTTTCTCCCGCTGAGCGGAATTCCAAATTGACGCGACAAATCTGGCTGGACAGAATCAGCCGTGCCTCGCGCCGCATGGCGAAATCGCCATCGATGGTGTCGCGGCGTCGCGGTTATAAAGGATCCGCCATGTCGTTTCTCAAGCTCACCGATCTGTCGAAATCGTTCGGCGATCTGCAGGCCGTACGCAACCTGAACCTGTCGGTCGAGAAGGGTGAATTCGTTTCCTTGCTCGGTCCGTCCGGCTGCGGCAAAACCACGACGCTACAGATGATCGCCGGTTTCCTCGACGTATCGAGCGGCAGCATCGCGCTCGACGGACGCGACATCACCCATTTGAAGCCCAATCGCCGCGGGCTCGGCGTCGTGTTCCAAAGCTATGCGCTGTTTCCGCACATGAGCGTCGCGCAGAACGTCCGGTTCGGACTCGAGATGCGCGGCACCGATCGCAAGGAAAGCGAGGAGCGCGTGCGTGAAGCGCTCTCGCTCGTTCATCTGGACGCGCTCGCCCACCGCTTCCCGCGCGAACTCTCGGGCGGCCAGCGTCAGCGCGTGGCACTGGCCCGCGCCATCGTGATCGCGCCGCCGGTCCTGTTGCTCGACGAGCCGATGTCGAATCTCGATGCCAAGCTGCGCGAGGAGATGCAGTTCGAACTGCGCGCGATCCAACGGCGCATCGGCACGACGACCATCATGGTCACGCACGATCAGTCCGAGGCGCTTTCCATCAGCGACCGCGTCGTCGTCATGCAAGCAGGCCGCATTACGCAGATCGATACACCTTATCGAGCCTACGAGCGCCCCGAAAACCGCTTCGTTTCGCAATTCATCGGCAAGGCGAATCTGCTCGCGGGCACGGTGCTCGCGAACGACGGCGACGAAATCCGCATCGATCTCGGGCATGACGTCGTTGCCGTGGGACGCGCGGTGCCCAGCGGGAACGGCCGTGGCGAACCCGGCACAGGCGACGCGGTGACGGTCTGTATCCGCCCGGAAAAGCTCAAGCTTTGCGAGTCGAGCCGCGGCCGCCTGGACGCCACCGTGACGAGCCGTTTCTTTCTCGGGAGCCAATGGCTTTATCGGGTGGCTTCCCCGCTTGGGGAGGTGCTCGTGTGTTGCCAGAACGAGGGCGGGGAGCCGATCGCCGAGGGACAGCAGGTGGGTGTCGATTGGACCAACGACGCAATCCGTTTCGTCGAGACGGAGACGCGACAATGACGATCGCTGCATCGAAGCCCTCGCAGCCCGCACCGGCGCGCACGACATCGACCGTCGCCGCATCGCCGGCGTTGCCGTCGACCGGCACGCCATGGCGAGCTTATGTGCCGCTGTGGCTCGCGAGCGCGCCAGCATTCATGCTGTTTGCGACCCTCGTGTTCGTGCCGCTCGCGATGACGCTCGTGCTGACGTTCTATCGCTTCGACCCGTCGAGCGGGCCCATCGCCGCGTTTCAGTTCGGCAACTACATCGAAGTCGTCAGCTCTCCTTACTATCAGACCATCTTCGCGCGCACGTTCGCCATCGCGCTCGTGACGACGGTGGCATGCGTCGCGATCGGCGCGCCCGAAGCCTACGTGCTCTCGCGCATGCGCGACCCATGGCGCTCGTTGTTCCTGCTCGCGATTCTGGCGCCCCTGCTCGTCTCCGTCGTCGTCCGGGCGTTCGGCTGGAGCATGCTGCTGAACACGAACGGCCTCGTCAACCAGGCGTTCGCGTTGTTCGGCCTCGGGCCCTTCAAACTCGAATATACGACGTTCGCGATCGTCATCGCACTCGTGCACGTCATGCTGCCGTTCATGGTCATTCCCGTCTGGACGGCCCTGCAAAGGCTCGATCCGCAAACCGAGCAAGCCGCGCTCTCGCTGATGGCAACGCCCTGGGTCACGCTTTATCGCATCGTGCTGCCGCAGGTGATGCCCGGCATTCTGTCCGGCAGCCTGATGGTGTTCGGTCTATCGGCGAGTGCGTTCGCGATTCCGGGCCTGCTGGGAGGGCGGCGCCTGAAAATGGCCGCCACCGCGGTCTACGATCAATTTCTCGGCTCGCTCGACTGGCCGCTCGGCGCAACGATCGCGCTCTTGCTGCTTGCCGCCAATCTCGCCGTCATGCTCACTTACTACCGCGTGCTCGAGCGCCGTTACGCGCGCAGCATGGGTTGAGACCGGAATTTCGCCATGAGACGTAACGGACCTCTCGCACTCGCGTTTCATACGCTCGTGATCCTGTTCGTGCTTGCACCGCTCGCCATCGTCGTGCTCGTGGCATTCACGCCCGACGAGACACTGACGTTGCCGACGCACGGGCTTTCGCTGCGCTGGTTTCGCGCCATCCTCAACTACCCCGATTTCATTGGCGCGTTCTTCAACAGCGTGAAACTCGCGTTCCTTGCGTCAACGCTCTCGCTCGCGATCGCACTGCCGGCCGGACTCGCGATTGCCCGCGCGCGTTTTCCGGGGCGGAACTTTCTGAACGCGTTGATGCTCTCGCCGCTCGTCATTCCCGGGCTCGTGCTCGGTATCGCGTTTTTGCGGTTCTTTGCCGTGATCGGTGCGACGGGCTCGTTTGCCTGGCTCGTCATCGCGCACGTGGTCATCGTCACGCCGTTCGTATTGCGTCTGATCCTGGCCGCCGCGAGCGGGCTCGATCGCAGCGTCGAGCACGCCGCGTTCTCGCTCGGGGCGAGCGCATGGACCACGTTCCGTCGCATCACGTTGCCGATGATTCTGCCCGGCATCACCGGCGGCTGGTTGCTCGCATTCATCAACAGCTTCGACGAACTGACCATGTCGATCTTCGTCACGTCGCCGCAAACCGTCACCTTGCCGGTGCGCATGTACATGTATGCGACGGAATCCATCGATCCGATGATGGCATCCGTCTCCACGCTCGTAATCGCGATCTCTGCCGCGGCGATGCTGCTGCTTGACCGCATATACGGGCTCAACCGCGTCCTGATCGGCAATCATTGATGCTTGGCACTCCTGATCGGCAAGCCGACGCCTGCGACCGCAGCGATCCGCAATTCGTTCGGATCGCCGAGACGCGTCGTGCGAGCGTCTCCTTCTTTCTCGACGGCCGCGAGGCACAAGCGCTGGTCGGCGATACGGTGCTCACCGCGGTGCTTTTGCAGCAGCGGTTCGTGCGCCACAGCGAATTCAACGACGAGCCGCGTGCCGGCTTTTGTCTCATCGGCGCATGCCAGGACTGCTGGCTGCACACCGAAACCGGCGAGCGCATACGCGGATGCTCGACGCCGATCGCGGCAGGCATGCGCCTCGTCACGCGTGTCAGGGCCAGCGGCATGAAATGCGACGGGGACCGTGCGGCCGCGCCCGGTGACGGCATGACGCGGAACGGCGAACGATGACCGACGCTGCGCGCATCGTCATCGTCGGCGCGGGTCCCGCGGGCGTGCGGGCGGCCGAAACGCTCGTGGCAGCTGGATTGCGTCCGCTCGTGCTCGACGAGCAATCGCGTTGCGGCGGGCAGGTCTATCGGCAGCCGGCCGCCGGTGCCGGTTTCGAACGCTCGAAGCGTACGCTCTACGGGTTCGAGGCAGCCAAAGCCCATGCGCTCCATTCGACGATGGCGGCGCTGCTCCCCCATATCGACTATCAGTCCGATACGCTGGTCTGGGACTGCGAAGCGCGCAATGGACAAGGCGGCCGGCTCGTGGCGCTGCATGACGCACGCGAGCAGAACGTGCCTTTCTCCCACCTGATCCTCGCAACAGGCGCGACCGATCGTGTCTTGCCGATACCCGGATGGACGCTGCCCGGCGTCTATACGCTGGGCGGTGCCCAAACAGCGCTCAAGGCGCAAGGTTGCGCGATCGGCTCACAGATCGTATTCGCCGGTACGGGGCCGCTCCTTTACCTCGTCGCATACCAATATGCAAAAGCCGGTGCGCGCGTCGCCGCCGTGCTCGATACGAGCCCGCTCGCCGCGCAAGCTCGAGCGCTGCCGAAGCTCGCTCGCCAGCCAGCCACGTTGGCGAAAGGCCTCTACTACGTCGGCTGGCTCCAGGCGCACGGCGTGCGGATCGAGCGCAACGTGACGCTGGAGCGCGTGCACGGAGAGCGGTCCGTCACGGGGCTCGCATGGCGTCGAACTGACGCAGGGAACGGCGACCAGGCCATCGCCGAAACGATCCGGTGCGACGCACTCGCGCTCGGCTTTGGGCTGCGTCCCGAAACCCAACTGGCCGACATTGCGGGTTGCAGCTTCCGCTTCGACGACACCACCCAGTGCTGGCTGCCCGAGCGCGATGCGGCAGGACGCAGTTCAATTGCGGGGATCTATCTCGCGGGCGACGGTGCGGGGATAGCCGGAGCCGATGCTGCGGAACTTGCCGGCCGGCGCGCGGCGCTCGCGGTGCTCGAAGATTTGCAGTGCGAAGCCTCGCCTGATGCGCATCGTGAAGAAGCGGCCTCGCTCGAACGCGCATTGAAGCGGATCGCTGTGTTCCGCTCGGGATTGGAAGCCGCGTTCCCGCCGCCTTTTGGTCGTGCTGCATCTTGGCCGGATGACACGATCGTGTGCCGTTGCGAGCAGATCGACGCAGGCACGCTGCGACGCTGCGTGCGCGCGGGTGACGCCACGGAGATCAATCGTCTGAAAGCGTTGACGCGTGTCGGTATGGGTCGCTGCCAAGGGCGCATGTGCGGTGAAGCAGCGCTTGCGCTGATCGCCTACGAGACCGATCGTTCGATGCAAACCGTGGGGCGCTTGCGGGCGCAGGCGCCCGTCAAGCCGATTCCGCTCGCAGCCGCGCTCGGGGACGCTGCGCTCGCCGCCATTCCGGAGCATGCGCGCGATGAGTGAGCTCCATCACTATGACGTGGCGATAGCGGGCGGCGGGCTCGTCGGGGCTTCGGCGGCACTCGCGCTCGCACGGGCCGGCTTGCGCGTCGTGCTGTTCGAGCGCCGCTACTGCGGCGCTCAGGCCAGCGGTGTCAATTACGGTGGCGTACGTTGCCAAGGCCGGCCCGCCGAGCAATTGCCGCTCGCGATGCGCGCGCGCGAGGTCTGGCGACGTTTGCCCGAATCGATCGGTATCGATGGCGAGTTCGTCGTCTCGGGCCATCTGCGGCTCGCCCGCAGCGAAGCCGACCTGGCGGGACTCGCCGAGTACGCGCGCATGGCCGCCGAGCACGGACTGCATCTCGAGCTCATCGCAGGCCGGGCGTTTCGCACGCGTTATCCGTGGCTCGGCTCAGCCGCAATCGGCGGATCGCTCTGCGAGACCGACGGGCACGCCAATCCGCGGCTCGTGTCTCCGGCGTTTGCGCAGGCGGCACGCCGCGCGGGCGCCGATGTACTCGAGCTGACCCCGCTCGACGATGTGACGTATGACGGCGCGCGTTTTCAATTGTCGGCAAACGGCCGGCGGTTCAGCGCGGATTGGCTCGTCAATGCCGCCGGCGCGTGGGCCAATACGATCGCGCAACGCTTCGGCGACGCAGTCCCGATGCAGCCGATCTACCCGAACATGTGGGTGACGGAACCGCTACCGCAATTCATCACGCACAACCTGGGCGTCTACGGCGGTGGCATCTACGCACGCCAAGTCGCGCGCGGCAACTGCATCATTGGAGGCGGCCGCGGTTATGGCGACGGTCAATATGCACAGCCTTGTTCCGACACTACGCGCACGGTCATGCGCGATGCGTGTGCGTTGCTGCCGATGCTGCGGGAAGCGCTTTTGATCCGCTCATGGAGCGGCGTCGAGGGATGCACGCCCGATCACAACCCGATCATCGGTGCGAGCCACCGGGTACCGCGCCTGTTACATGCGTTCGGTTTTTCTGGCGGCGGCTTTTTGCTTGCCCCGGGCGTCGGCGAAGTGGTTGCCGAGCTCGTGATCTCCGGGGAAACCGCAACGCCGCTTGCCGCGTTCGATGTCGACCGATTCGTTCCCGCTGCAGCTTCGCTGCCCAGCATTACTTCGTCATGAGGAGACCCGCCGTGAAACCGTCGTCGATCTTGTCGTCTGTTGCCGTCACTCTGTGCTTCGCCGCTGCCGCGACAGCCGTTCACGCCCAATCGAAAACGCTGTATATCGGCATGAATGGCGGGCCGATGGAAAAGGCCTATACGAGCCAGGTCCTGCCGATGTTCGAGCAGGCCAACAATGCGAAGGTGGTTGTCGCGCCCGGCACTTCGTCCGACATTCTCGCGAAGCTGCTCGCCAATCGCGATAAGCCGCAGATTCATGTCGCCTTTCTCGACGACGGTGTCATGGCGCGAGCCGTCAGCATGGGCCTGTGCGAAAAGCTCGACGATTCGCCCGTGCTCAAGGAGCTCTATCCGTTTGCGCGAATGAAAGACGATGTCGGCGCGGGCGTTCAACTCGGCATGACCGGCATCGCGTATAACACGAAACTGTTTACGCAGAAGGGATGGACCGCCCCCAGCTCGTGGCTCGATTTCGCCGATCCGAAATACAAGGGCAAAGTGGTGTTCCAGTCCGAATCGAGCAGCACGTTCGGGCTGCACGGTTTTCTCGCGCTCAATCGCCTCTGGGGCGGCAGCGAGAAAAACGTCGAGCCGGGATTTACCAAATGGCCGAATACCGTCGGGCCCAACGTCGTCGAGTACGTCCCGAATTCCGCGAAGATTTCGGAGATGGTGCAAACGGGCGAAGCCGGCCTCTTTCCGCTGACACCGACCGCCGTGGCCGATCTGCAAGACAAGGGCTTGCCCGTGGCCTACGTTTCGCCCAAGGAAGGGCCGGTGTTGCTGCTCGTCGATGTATGCGTCGTCAAGCACAACCCCGATCCGCAACTCGCGCAGAAGCTTGCGCAGTTCCTGCTGTCGAAGCCCGCGCAGGAAAAAGCGGCGGAGGCGGGCAAACAGATTCCGACCAACCGGCTGGCTACGATGCCGGCATCGATGCAAAAGAGCCTCGGGAACGTCGAGAGCTTGCTGAGCAAGGTCACCGTCGTCGATTGGGATTCGATCAATGCGCGCCGGCCCGAATGGGATAAGCGCTGGAATCAGCAGATCGAGCGCTGATAAGGGATCCGCACGCCAACGCTGCCACTTACAGTGGCTCGGTGGCGTGCCATTTGACGACGTCAGCGCTTAGCCGTCCGCTGTCTCACCGCTTCGAACAAACAGACACCGCTCGCCACGGAGACATTGAGGCTCTCCACCGTCCCCGCCATCGGAATCTGCATGACTTCGTCGCAGGTATCGCGCGTGAGACGCCGCATGCCCTCACCCTCCGCGCCCATGACGAGTGCCACGGGCCCGTCGAGCTTGGTGTCGTAAAGGCTCGCCGACGCATCGCCCGACGTGCCGACCACCCATACGCCCGCATCCTTCAGTTCGCGCAATGCGCGTGCGAGGTTGGTCACCGTGATGTAGGGCACTGTGTCGGCCGCGCCGCTCGCGACTTTGGCCGCAGTCGCGTTGAGCCCGACCGCGCGGTCGCGCGGTGCAATGACCGCATGCGCACCGGCCGCATCGGCCACGCGAAGACACGCGCCGAGATTGTGAGGATCGGTCACGCCATCGAGCACGAGCAAGAGCGCCGAGCCCTGAATCCCGTCGAGCAATTCGGCAAGGTTTTGCGCGAGCGGCAAATCGCTTGCGCGCGCCACGACGCCTTGATGACGCTCGGTATGCGCAAGGCCCCAAAGACGTGTCTCGTCAGCCGCAATCAACCGGACGCCCGCTTCCTTCGCCGTGTGCAGGAAATCCTGCATGCGACGGTCACGCCGCGTTGCATCGTAAAACACTTCCTCGACTGTCGATGCGTCGTGACGCAAACGCGCCGTCACCGCGTGAAATCCGTAGAGAACCTTGAGACGTGCCATAGCTGAATCGATAAATCGTGTGAATGTGCGATGCGAGCAGCCGATAAAAGCCGCTCGCTATCACGGGCATGCGGACATGCTGACATGCGACGGTGGGATGCCCGGCACCGAAGCATCCGACATGCGTGGACGGTAAGCCGCCGCGCGCCGCGCCGGCAGCTACCGCGGTTACTTCTTGCGCACGCGCGAATTCGAAGCTGGCTTCGTCGCAGCGCCACGTTTCCTGGCTGCTTGCCCGCGTGCGGCTCGCGCCTCTTTCACAGCCGGCGTCTTGCCCGGCGCGGCCTTCTTGCGCGCCGTGGATTCGCCATTTGCAAGCGTTCGCACGCGCGCGCCAGCCGGCTCTGCGGCCGCTCGCTCGGCCAGCGCCGCGCGGTGTTGCACGACTGCCGTCTTGGTCACCGTATCGCGTACGAGCCGGAAGTCGATCTTGCGGGCGTCGAGATCGACACGGCTTACTTGTACGCGCACGCGATCGGACAATCGATAGCGAATACCAGTGCGCTCGCCGCGCAGCTCGTTCTTGATCTCGTCGTATTGGAAATAGTCCGCGCCCAGTTCGGTCACATGCACGAGCCCTTCGATGAAGAGCGCATCGAGTTGCACGAAGATGCCGAACGACGTCACACCGCTCACCATCCCACCGTATTCCTCGCCGAGCTTGTCGCGCATGAAGTAGCACTTGAGCCAGGTCTCGACGTCGCGCGAAGCTTCGTCGGCACGCCGCTCGTTGGACGAGCAGTGCAAACCGAGTTCTTCCCAGATTGCCGTATTCGGCCCACCGTTGTTGCGCGGCGCCGATTCGTCAGCCTGCTGCAACGCACGCGCTTTCGGCGAGAGTGCCGTATTCAGCGTGACGCCGAGCGGCGGCTGCGGCCGATATTTACGGCCCGCCAGAATGGCATAGATCGCGCGATGCGTGAGCAGATCCGGATAGCGTCGAATGGGACTCGTGAAATGCGCGTAAGCCTCGTAGGCCAGACCGAAGTGTCCGATGTTATCGGGGCTGTAGACGGCCTGCTGCATCGAGCGCAGCAGCATCGTTTGCAGCATCTGGGCGTCGGGCCGGTCGCGGACTTGTGCCATGAGCGCCGCGTAATCGCTCGCGTGCGGGGTTTCGCCGCCGCCGAGCGAGAGCCCCATGCCACGCAGGAACGTGCGCAGGTTCTCGAGCTTTTCGGCGGTCGGGCCCGCGTGAACGCGGTAAAGCCCCGGATGCTTGTTGCGCTTCAAAAAGTCGGCGGCACAGACGTTCGCCGCCAACATGCACTCTTCGATGAGCTTGTGCGCGTCGTTTCGCTGACGCGGCAAAATCTGCTCGATCTTGCCTTGCGCATTGCAGACGATATACGTTTCCGTCGTATCGAAATCGATTGCCCCGCGCTTTTGGCGCGCCGCAAGCAGAGATTTGAATACGCCGTAGAGGTTCTGCAACTGCGGCACCAGTGCGATTCGCCGTGCGGCCTCGGGACCTTTCGTGTTGGTGAGTATCGCGGCAACTTCGGTGTAGGTCAGGCGCGCGGCCGAGTGCATGACGGCCGGATAGAACTGATAGGCCTTGATCTCGCCCCGGCCCGTGATGACCATGTCGCACACTAGCACGCACCGGTCCACCTGCGGGTTCAGCGAGCAAAGACCGTTCGACAGCTTCTCGGGCAGCATCGGGATCACGCGCCGCGGGAAATAGACGGACGTGCTGCGTTCGATTGCATCGGCATCGAGCGCCGTCTCGGGCTGGACGTAGTGCGAGACATCGGCAATCGCCACGATGAGGCGAAAGCCGTCGCCGCGGCCGACTTTCATCGGTTCGCAGTAGACGGCATCGTCGAAGTCGCGCGCATCTTCGCCATCGATCGTCACGAGCGGCACATCGCGCAAGTCCACGCGATGGCGCAGATCGGCCGGCCTGACTTCGTCGGGCAGCTTCGCGGCTTCGGCGAGCGCCTGCGGATTGAACTCGTGCGGCACGCCGTACTTGCGCACCGCGATTTCGATTTCCATGCCCGGGTCGTCTATGTCGCCGAGTATCTCGGACACGCGGCCGAGCGGCTGCGAATGCCGGCTCGGGAAATCGGTGAGCTCGACCACCACGACTTGCCCGACCTTCGCTTTTTTCGTGCTTTGCGTGATCAGAATGTCGTGACCGATCCGCTTGTCCTCGGGTGCGACGATCAGCGCGCCGTTTTCGCTCAGCAGTCTGCCGATCACCCGCTTGTTGGCGCGGTCTGTGACCTCGACGATGTGCCCTTCCGGCCGCCCGCGCCGGTCATAGCCGACGACGCGCGCGAGTACGCGATCGTTATGCATGACCTTCTGCATTTCCGCGTTGGGCAGGAACAGATCGTCCTGGCCGTCATCGCGCACGACGAAGCCGTATCCGTCACGATGACCCTGTACGCGGCCGGCGACAAAATTCGACGGATGAGTCAGCTGGTAGTAGCCGCGCTTGTCGAGGCGGATCTGGCCGTCGCGTTCCATTGCGCCCAGGCGCTTGAAGAAGCCTTCGCGCTCCTGGCGCTTGATCGAAAGCGTCTCGGCAATGTCGCTCGCGGTGAGCGGCGTGTCGCTGGTACGCAGCACGCCGAGAATCTCTTCGCGGCTCGGGATCGGGTATGGATATTTGCTCAAAGGACGCGTGTCGGTGGTTTGTTCTTGTTCCGGGGTATGAGACATCATGGCAATGCGGGCGATTCTAACACTGTGGATCGAGGCACCGGGCAGCCGGCGGGCCGCGGCACGGAACCGGGCGGCTTCGCGCGCGCGTTGCGGCCGTAATGGGGCGGTATTGCCCGCGCCGACCGACGAGTTGCGACGAAGCGCGATAAAGCGCTTGACAGCAATTTCAGGGCCCATATAATGGCGATCTTTGCTGCACAACGCACACCTGCCCAGGTGGCGGAATTGGTAGACGCACTAGGTTCAGGTCCTAGCGGTGGCAACATCGTGGAGGTTCGAGTCCTCTCCTGGGCACCAAAGATTGACGTGAAAGGCCCAGCCCGCAAGGCTGGGCCTTTTTCGTTTGGCGCAAATTTGGCGTAACGGCCTTCTGCAGGCAACGAGGCTGAGTAGCAAAAGCGAGCAAGTCATCGAGACCGATGACCTATTCGGCAGCTTTGAGTCCGGACCTTTGGGAATTCGCGGCGAGCTGATCATCGTTTGGGCGGCGAGAGTTGCGGTCCAATTTGTGCTCACCCAATGAAGGACGGAAGATGGTGGCCTTCTCTGGCATATTCCCATTGCCGAGCATGACATGAACCGGCCGTGAGCGCTCAATGCGGCGCTCGCACGCTGGATCTCACTTTCGACGCTATCTGTCCGACCGTTGCATGGTCCGCTTTCATAAGCCACCGACCATCATGATTGCGACGATGAAAGCGAATTTTGAGTGCGGTCTGGCGTCTCTCCGTCACCAGCGGAGCCCTGGCACTGTCGCCCTGCGCCCTGATTGTATGGCTGCGCCGCTGTTCCACGCGGAACTGTAAATGGGCGGGCGCTGGAAATCGGCAGGCACTCGTCGTGTACGCGCACCAGCTGCCGCGTACGGCGAAATGCCAACCCACGTCGAACCCGAGCTCGCAACGCTAGTTGACCGCACGCCTGCAGGAGGCGACTGGTCATACGAAATCAAGTTTGACGGGTATCGAATGCTTGCCCGGCTCGATAGGGGCAACGTCCGCATCTTCACTCGCAACGGCCACGACTGGACAGCGCGGCTCGAGAGCCTGACCCACGCATTCGCCAGCTTGCCAATCGAGAACGCTTGGATCGACGGGGAAGCGGTCGTGCTCGATGCTAACGGCACGCCAGACTTCAATGCTCTGCAGAACGCGTTTGATCGGCGCAGCACATCGGAAATCGTCATGTTCGTTTTCGACTTGTTGTGGCTGAACGGCACGGACATTCGCGAGCAGCCGTTACGGGCCCGCCGTGCCCTCCTGCGCGAGCTGATGGAGCACACCGACACGCCACTATTACGATTCTCCCAGGACTTCGCCGAAGACCCTTCCTCCCTTGTCGCAGCGGCATGCAAGATGAAGCTGGAGGGCATCATCGGCAAGCGGGGCGATGCCCCCTATCGGACCGGCCGGTCAATGGACTGGATCAAGCTCAAGTGCAACCAGCGACAGGAATTTGTGGTGGGCGGTTTCAGCCGGATAAAAGGCGCGAAAGCGGGTGTGCATGCGCTCCTGCTTGGCGTCCATGAAAACGACGGCTCTCTACGGTATGCCGGCAGCGTCAAACCACATTTTCACTCGCGGGAAGCAACGTCGTTTGCGCGACGCGCCGATCCCCTGAGGCAACGAGAATGCCCCTTTTATAACCCGCCGACTCCGGAAAAGGACCGCGACTATTTCTGGCTTGCGCCGTCCATCGTCGTCGAATGCTCGTTTCTCGAATGGACGCCTGGGGGCGAGGTTCGTCATGCGGTGTTTCATGCCGTGCGCGACGACAAGCCCGCTGCCGCCGTAGTTGAAGAACCAGTGGTAGCGCTCGCAGGCGCTGGACGGGCGGATGCGGACGCTGGGTTGACGCGGGCTCGTCGCAACCCCAAGGGGACCGTCACGATTGGTACGGTGCGTGTGAGCAATCCTGGTCGCGTGATGGACCCAGTGAGCGGACGCACCAAGCTCGAGATGGTCAGGTACTACGAGGCAATCGCCGAATGGGCGCTTCCGCATCTGCGCAACCGGCCCCTCGCGCTAGTTCGCGCGCCGGACGGCATTCAGGGCCAGCTGTTTTTCCAGAAACACAGTGAGCGGGCACGCATTCCCGGCATCGTGGAGTTGCCCATCGAACTTCACCCTGGTCATCCGCCGCTGCTCGTTGCGAATACGACTGAAGCACTGGTTGGTCTCGCGCAAATGAGCGTGGTCGAATTGCATACATGGAACGCAGTAGCACCCGACTTGGCTCATCCCGACCGCGTAGTTTTCGACTTGGACCCAGATCCGGCTCTGCCCTGGGCAGCGATGATCGACGCGGCCTCTTTGCTGAAAGTCGTTCTTGATGAAGTCGGCCTGCGGTCGTTTCCAAAAACCAGTGGCGGCAAGGGCTTCCATATCGTCGTGCCCCTGACGCGCCGGCAGGGCTGGGACGAGGTCAAGGACTTCGCGCACGCCGTGGCGCAGCATATGGCGCGCACGATACCCGACCGCTTTTCCGCGGTGATGGGAGCGAGGAATCGTGTCGGCCGCATTTTCATCGACTACCTGCGCAACAGCCGCGGAGCCAGCACCGTCACTGCTTTTTCGGTTCGCGCCCGCAGCGGCATGGCAGTCTCGATGCCGGTATCGTGGGAGGAACTGAACGAAGTGACGCGCGGCGACCAATGGTCGATGTCCAAAGCCGTTGAGCGGCAAAGAAGGCTAAAAGCAGACCCCTGGGAAGGTTACTGGCGCACGCAGCAAGGAATCACCGCCGCAATGCGCCGTGCTGTCGGTATGAAGCGCTAGCTGCCTCGGGCCTCACTGCCTTTCAGCTCGCTATGCCGGTGCGCATGCGTGGCCGCGTGCTTGAGCTCGTAACGAGCGCCTTTGCCGCTGCGAGTGGGCGGGAAATGTTCGCCTTCTACGCATGTCACTTCGAAGGCGCCGTGTCCGTCATCGTGAACGACCGAATAGATGCCGGAAGTCTTCACAATTTCGCCCGGTCGGAACGAATTATCGCCTGCCATTTGCTGTACCTCCTCGCGAGAATTTTCGCCACCGATAGCAGCAACGGACATGCCAGCGGGGACTTCCATTCGTTTGATACGGGCAAACGGTCAGCCTTCGAAAACCACCCGCTACCCCTTTAGGGGCTTACCTCCGATGGCCCCCAGTCGCACCTTCTCGCCCAAGAGGCGGTCGATGACTGCCTGCAAGGATGCCTTCACGTCCCCCGGCTGCTTGTCCCAAGACGCATAGAGCGCCCTGAGGGCGTCGGCATGCGCGGCGTCCACTACGCCTCGCGCACGATGCACTTCGAGGATCAGCCGACGAACGTCCGGATCACGGTACTGCCGCCAAAGCTCGCGCAGCTCACTGTCCGTGATCGGTTCAAAGTTGTCCGGCGCCAGGCTCATGGTTGTTCCCCGCGGCAACTGTATGGATGTACAGTATATCGAGTACTATCATGGAGCCTCAAGGGGACGGCCACCATGTGTTACTCAGCGCAGATACAGGCGGACTATCGGCGATTTGTCCGACGTTTCGGGGCGAGGATAGACTTGCGCGAATTCGTGCGCCTGTACTGGGAGCGCGAGCAAGGCCGAGCAATCACAATTCCGAAGGCGGTCGATGCGATGTTCAGCGATCCCCAGACAGACGAGGAGCGCCGCATCCACGAGATGATCGTCCGATTCAACGCGCTCCGAACGGCGAAGCTCCAAAAGGAACTGTTCCAACAGCGCGCCCGCCTCACCGACGCCGAGCGTGCATTGCAGACAAAGACGACGAAGGCCGCCACGGAAAGCAAGCGAATAGCGAGCGAAAAGATTGCGGCTGCCCTCCGCAGACTTGCCGACTTGCGTCGCCCGGAATTGATAGACCGAGATGCGCGGATTTTCCCGGGAAACTACGCGCCCGTCATCGTCATGGAGGGCGGGGAACGCGTTGTCAAACCGATGCGATATCAGTGCCGCCCTAGCGGAAAGCCGGCGTCCTACGACACGAAGTACCCCGGACTCTACAACGCCCGAAGGGACAATCTCGAAGGGTTCTGGAAGGCGCTCTTCGGTCGCTCACACGCTGTGATGATCGCAAACGCTTTCTATGAAAACGTCAAGAACACGCGGATCGAGGGGCGAGAGCTACGGCCAGGAGAGCGAGACGAAAACGTTGTGTTGGAGTTCAAACCCCGCCCCGAAGGAGACATGTTCGTCGCTTGCCTTTGGTCCCACTGGCAAGAGAAGAACGAGCCCGACCTAATGTCATTTGCGGCGATCACAGACGAGCCACCACCGGAAGTCGCGGCAGTCGGCCATGACCGCTTCGTCATTGCGCTTCGCGAGAAAAACTTGGATGCATGGCTGAACCCCTCGCCCGACGATCTGGCAGCGCTGTATGACATCCTCGACGACCGCGAGCGGCCGTACTACGAACATCGATTGGCGGCATAGCTCAGTCCCCTACTCGCGCGACGTATGCTCACCTTCAGGCTAGAAGCCGTGCGATGAGGTCGGGGGTCGTCCGCACTTCATACTTTCGCAGCAGGCTCGCGCGATGAATGTCGACCGTGCGGGGGCTGATGTTCAACTCCTTGCCGATCTCTTTGCTCGTCAAGCCGTGTACTAGAAAGGCGGCGACATCGCGCTCGCGCTCCGTCAAGGTACCCGCGACGTGAGTCTGCTTCGCGCTCTCCGACAGGTCGGTAAAAGTCCAGATGGCCAGTTCGAAAGGCCGCTTCGGGTTATATCCGAAGCCGCAAACCGTGACCCAGAAATGACTACCGTCGATCCGGCGCATGATGCGGTCATCGCTGAACGCCTCACGTTTCGCAATGAGCGGCGCGAGTCGCCGGCCGATCGCCGTGAAGTCCTTCCGCTGCGGATAAAGCTTGGAGAACGATTGGTCGACGATATCGCTGCGTTTCGCCCTGAACAGTTCCAGCGCGCGCGCATTGCAGTCCACCATGATTCGCTCCCTGGCCACGATGACCGCCACGGGTAGGTGTCTGAAGAGATCCTCGTAGTCGAGAGGGGACATCGTGTCGGCCATGCTCGGCATTATGTCGGTCGATGCGGACTGCCTTCTGAACCGGAGATACGTAGGCTCCTACGTAAGTGTAGCGCCCAAATTCAGCCGGCCCAGATTTCACCGTCCATTCGCAAAGGCCGGCGTTTCTGCTTCACATAGTGCGTTTGAAGACAGGCTCGACCGGCGCTGCATCGCTTCGCCCATCGATTGCGGCACCTGCGTCTTCCAGCGCGGTTTTCGATGTCTCACGCAGTGAGAGACCGCCGATCATCGCGAAGATCGCCACTGCCATCAGGTAGTACGCAGGCGACAGATTGGTGCCGGTGGAGGCGATCAGCCACGTGGCGACCAGCGGCGCGGTGCCGCCGAAGATCGTATATGCGACGTTGTAGGTAATCGCGGACGCGGTGTATCGCGTCTTCGTCGCAAACACTTCCGACATGAGCGGCGCTGTGACCACGCCCGAGAGCACGGCGCCGACGGCGAGCAGCGCAACGCCGAGCAACGACTGCAACATGACGCCCGAGCCACCGAGCGAGAACGCCGGATAGACAGCCGCGATGATGAAGATGCCAGTGGTCGCAATCGTCATGCGGCGGCCCACGCGGTCGGAGAACAGGCCCGCGAGCGGGCAAAAGGCCGCGGCGAAGCAAAGGGCGAGCACCGTCACCAGGAGCGACGCACCGCGAGACAAATGGCCGGCCACTTGAAGGTAGGTCGCGAAGTAAGTCGTGAACGTATAGAACGACAGCGCCGTCACCGATATGAACGCACCGAGCTTGAGCATATTCCCCGACTGGGACTTCAGAGTCTCAGCCAAAGGCGCATGCGCGACTTCATGCTTGCCTTCGAGAGCCGTGAACGCCGGCGTTTCGTGCAGATTGACGCGCAGATAGACACCGATGAGACCGACCGGCGCCGCGATCAGGAACGGAATGCGCCAGCCCCATTCGATCATCGAGGCCGAGGACAGCGAAGACTCGAGCGCATAAGCGACAACCGCCGCGCACGCGAACGACGAGAACGTCGAAACCGGAACGAAGCTGCCAAAAAACGCCCGGCGGCGGCGCGGCGCATGTTCCATCACGTAGGCACACGCGCCCGCGTACTCGCCACCTGCGGAGAAACCCTGTACGCACCGAATGATCGTGAGCATCAGCGGCGCCCAGTAGCCGATGCGCGCGTAAGTGGGCAGCAGGCCGATCAATGTCGTGGAGCCGGCCATCATGAGGATCGTGACCGCAAGCGTACGCTTGCGTCCGATGCGGTCGCCGACGCTTCCGAAGAACATGCCGCCCAAAGGACGAAGCGCGAACGCAACCGCAAACACCGCAAATGTCTTCAGCAGCCCGACCGTAGGATCGCCACTGGGGAAAAACTCGCGCGTCAGGATGGTCGCCAAAAATCCGTACGCGGCGAAATCGAACCACTCGACGAAGTTGCCGATCGATGCAGCGGCGATGACTCGCCGTAGCGTCCTGGTATCGACTTCCTGGCTGCGCTGAGCTGGCATGGTTCACTCCCTCTTCAAGTTTCGGTTCCTTCCCGCATCGAAACGAGGGTAGAGGCTCAAATTACCTAGGTCTATACGTGCCGATTACCTAGGTAATCAGCGCTGGCGCACTCGACAGGCCGCAAAGATCCCGCGCAGCAAGTCGATGGGCGCCGGCGGGCACCCCGGGATCGAAACGTCGACCGGCAGCATCGACGCAACGGGTCCGCACACTGCGTAGCTTTCAGCGAAGATGCCTCCCGTACATGCGCATTCGCCCGCCGCGACCACCAGCTTCGGAGCGGGTGTTGCTTCGTACGCCGCAAGCATGGCCTCTCTCATGTTCAGTGTCACGGGTCCGGTCACGAGTAGCAGGTCCGCGTGCCGCGGGCTGGCGACGAATTTGATCCCAAGGCCTTCAAGGTTGTAGTACGGGTTGCTCAGCGCATGGATCTCCAACTCGCAACCATTGCATGAGCCCGCGTCGATCTGCCGAATGCACAGCGCCCGTCCGAGCAAGTCGAGAACGCCCTGGCGAAGCCCCTGTTCCTCGTGACGCCAAGCGTCTTCCGCCGCCGGCACGGGTTCGTCCGGAAAATCGGTGCGCGCGAACTGCCGGATGAGTTGCCACATCAGAGATCGTGCCCCGCATAGTTCAGGTTGAACGATTTGTTGATCAACGGAAAATCAGGAACGATGTTGCCGATGATCGCGTGCTCGAGTGCCGGCCAGTTTTGCCACGACGGATCATGGCAATGGCATCTCGCAATCTTATCGCCCGGTTCGGCCTCGAGTGCGACGAACACGTCGCCACGCCAGCCCTCGACCCAGCCGATCCCTTTAGAGGGCGCGCCGGGAGGCGTAACGTCGACCACGATAGGGCCGTCTGGAAGATCGGCCAACAGCGTCCGTATCAGACGCAGGGATTCGTCGATTTCGGCAAAGCGTACGGCGACACGCGCGGCAACATCGCCGCGCGGGTCGCTTGCCGCCTTGACTGCCACCTCGTCGTACGGCGCCGGCCGCAAGGCCGCACGCACGTCGAACGTCCGGCCGCTGGCGCGGGCTGCCATGCCGCGCACGCCGAAATGCTCGACGACGTCGGCGGTCAATCGGCCCGCACCGAGAAAGCGATCCTGCAGCCCCGACTGATCGTCATAGATTTGCCGCATCACGTGGACTTCACGCTCGATGCTTTGGCATTGCTCCGCCTGCATGGCCAGGTGCTCGGGGCGTACGTCGTCCGCCACACCTCCCGGCACGATCCGATCCATCAGGTATCGATGCCCGAACACGCGAGCGTTCGCCCGTATCCAGTCCTCCTTGAGCCTCGAGAACTGCGCGAGACCGAACGCGAATCCGGCGTCGTTGCCGAGCGCGCCGAGGTCGCCCAGATGATTGGCGACGCGCTCGCGCTCAAGCATGAGCGCACGTAGGTACAGCGCGCGCTTCGACAATACGGTGCCGCACGCCTGCTCGAGCGCCATGCAATAGGCCCACGAGAACGCTACCGTCGAGTCGCCAGCAATCCTGCTGGCGACGCGGTGGCCGTGCGACGCAGGCGTGCGTTCGAATAACCGTTCGATCCCACGATGCGCATACCCGAGCCGCTCTTCGAGCCGCAGCACCTTCTCACCGACGACCGAAAACCGGAAATGACCCGGCTCGATGATGCCAGCGTGAATCGGCCCGACAGCGATTTCATGTACCCCGTCGCCGGCAACCGGAACGAATGAATAATCCGCTTCTCGAGACTCGAACTTCTCCGTGCCAGTCGCTTGCTTGTGCAGCGGAAAGTAGTCTCGAGGCCAGTTCCCGTGATTGAGCCACGGGCGGACGTCCTGCGCGCCGCGCGCGCGCAAGCCCGTCAAATCGAATATCGCCCGCTGCATACGAACAGCGGACGGAAAGATCGAGGCCAAATCGGGAAAGTCCCCTTCAGGTTGCAACGTGTCGCCCGACACGAGGCGCGCCCACAGGATTCCATCCTCGCATTCGTACGCGGCGTTCAATGAGCATTCTCGCGTGGGCGCTGCGCCACCCCACATCGCAATCAGCCGGCTTCGTTGGGACCGCGCAGCATGCGCAATCTCGAGCCATCGCGGTTCGTCGACGTCGGTCACAACCGCCGAAACCCGGCCCAAGCCATCCGCGAGGCGAGTCGAATGCTCACGCAACATCAAATCGAGTCGCATTGTCTACCCTGCCAGCATCGTTGCGGCCTGGCGATACCACGTCGCCAGGTAAGGTGGTACGTAAAGGCCGAGCATCAGGCCGAGACCGAGATGCACGAACACCGGCAGCAGCGCCGGCCGGTGCGCAAGCTGCTTCGCGGTCGTCGTTCCACCGAACACCATCTGCTGTGTGCGCGCGAAGATCGCCGCGAATGCGACAGCGAGCCCGAGCAGCAGCAACGGCGCAGTCCATGGCAGTGAGTTCATGGCGGTCGTCAGAATCAGGAATTCACTTGCGAACACGCCGAACGGCGGCAGACCGAGAATCGCGAGCGTGCCGAGCATCATTCCCCAGCCGATCGCCGGGCTGACCTGCAGCAGCCCCCGAATGCCGTCGATCGCCTGCGTGCCGGCCTTCTGCACCGCGTGGCCGACTGCAAAGAAGATCGCCGACTTGACGAGTGAGTGAACCGTCATGTGCAGCAGACCTGCGAACGTCGCGATCGGCCCCCCGAGTCCGAAGGCGAACGTCATCAGCCCCATGTGCTCGATCGATGAATAAGAGAACAGGCGCTTGACGTCTTTCTGCCGAAAGAGCGAAAACGACGCGATCAGCACCGACACAAGCCCGAAGCCGACCAACAGCCGCCCCGGCATGCCGTTTCCGAGCGCGCCGTCCGCAAGCACCTTGCAGCGCAGCACCGCGTACAGCGCGACGTTCAGCAGCAAACCGGACAGCACCGCCGAGATCGGTGTCGGGCCTTCGGCATGCGCATCGGGCAGCCAGTTGTGCATCGGTACGAGCCCGACCTTGGTCCCATAGCCGACGAACAGGAACACGAATGCGATCGACACGATCGTCGGATCGAGGTGCGTCTTGACGGCTGCCAGGCTCGTCCATAGCAGCGCATCGCCCCCGGTCAGTTGCCGGCTCGCGGCGAGATAGAGCAGGATCGTGCCGAATAGCGCCTGGGCGATGCCGACGCCGCACAAGATGAAGTACTTCCACGCGGCCTCGAGGCTCGCAGCGGTCCGATAGACACTGACGAGCAGCACCGTCGCGAGCGTCGCGGCCTCCATCGCGACCCACAGCACGCCGAGGTTGTCAGTCAGGAGCGCAAGCAGCATCGCGAACATGAAGAGCTGATACATGCTGTGATAAAGCCGCATCCGCGCGCCCGTCATCCGGCCGCGTGCTTGCTCGATCTGCATGTACGGCCGCGAGAACAGCGATGTCGTCCAGCCGACGAACGCGGTCAGCGCGACCAGATAGACGTTGAGCGGGTCAACGAAAAATGCCCGGCCGAATGCAAACGACGGGCCGTGTTCGACAGTGCGCGCGGCGAGCACGAGCGTCGCCACGAATGTCAGAAAGCTAAAGCCGGCGTTCAGGTTGCGCGCGACGTGGCTCGGCCGCACGCACGCGAGGCAAGCGGCCGCGACGAGCGGGATGCCGACCACAGCGAGCACGACGTGGGCGTCATTCATCTTTGAGTTTCTCGAGGTGACGGATGTCCAGGCTGTCGAACTGCTCGCGAATCTGGAACATGAACACACCGAGGATCAGGATGCCGATCAGCACGTCGAGCCCGATACCGAGTTCGACGATCATCGGCATGCCGTTGGTGGCGGCGGTGGCCGCGAAAAATAGTCCGTTTTCCATCGACAGGAAGCCGATCACCTGCGGAATCGCCTTCGCGCGCGTAATCATCGCCATGAACGACAGCAGCACGCACGCGAGCGCGATGCCAAGCGTGCCGCGCGCAACTGACGTCGCGAGCTGGCTGATCGGGGACGCGACATTGAATGCGACGATCACGAGCACTATGCCGATCAGCAGCGTCGTCGGAATATTGATGAGCGGCTCGACGTCAGTCTGGACGTCGAGCCTGCGAACGAGCCGATACAGGATCCACGGAATCAGGCCAACCTTCAGCACGAGCGTCAGCCCGGCGGACACATATAGGTGCGCGTCATCCGTCACGAAGCCGAGGACCAGATTTGCCGACACGAGCGCGACGCCCTGCAACGTATAGAGATGGATCAGAGACAGGATGCGGCGCTGGCTCAGCATCGCGAACGACAGCAGCAGCAGCAACGCCGCGAGGAAATTGATCAACTGCGTCGCATAGCCGTGCATCATGCCCCCAGCAACAGATGGACGAGCATGCCGATGACCGCGAGCAGGAAAGCAGTCGCGAGAAACTCCGGAACCCGAAAGATCCGCATCTTTGCGTTGGTGGTCTCGACGACGGCGAGCGCGATGCCGCCCACCATCAGCTTGACGAAGAGCGCGGGCACGGCCAGCAGTAGCGCGGCCGGATTGCCCGCGCTCGCGATGCCCCACGGCAGGAACAGCGCCAGGCCGATGCAGGAATACGCAAACAACTTGAGGCTGGCCGCCCACTCCATCAGCGCGAGGTGCCGGCCCGAATATTCGAGGATGAGCGCCTCGTGGATCATCGTCAGCTCGAGGTGGGTCGCCGGATTGTCGACTGGCAACCGCGCGTTTTCGGCAAGCGACACGAGCGTAAATGCGATGCCGGCGAAGGCGAGGCTCGGATAGATCACGAGTTCGCCCCGGCCGATCGTCGCGACGATCCTCGTCAGCAGCGTTGACTGAGTGATCAGCGAAGCGGACAACAGCACCATCAGCAGCGCCGGCTCCGCAAGGAAACCGATCAGCATTTCGCGACGGGCGCCGAGCGTGCCGAACGCCGTCCCGACGTCCATCGCCGCGAGCGACAGCGCGACGCGCGCGAGTGCGAACAGGCCGACGAGCGCGATCGCGTCCGCGGCGGGCGACAGCGGAAGATCGATCGACAGCGTCGGCACGATCGCGCACGCCAGGGTCATCGCGGCCCAGACGACATAGGGTGCGCCGCGGAAAATCGGGCTTGCGCCGTGCGCAACGACCGATTCCTTGTTGAACAGCTTGTGCAGCATCCGGTAAGGCTGCCAGATAGACGGCGCGCGCCGGTTCTGAAGCCACGCTCGCCACTGGTTCACCCAGCCCGTAAGCAAGGGCGCCGCTGCTAGCGCGACCACGATCTCAAGGGCCTGCGATATCGCGCCCGACAAGGTCACCATCTTCTCACCAGCATCAGGAGCAAGATCAACACTGCGAAGCTATAGGTCAGGTAGACCGCGATCTTGCCTGTCTGCAGCCGGCCCGCCCAGTCGGCGGCACGCTGCGTCAACGCCGCGATGCGTTCGTAGAGCGCGGGCCAGGTGCGGTCGGTAACCGATACCCAATACGCCGGCCGTGTGTCGAACGGCGACGGCAATTGCCGCTCGATGCTCAATAGCGGCGCGAAGATCTCGCGAATCGGCTGCCCGAATCCTTCCGCCGTATCCTGCATCCGCGCCGTCGTAAACGGGAAACCGCAGCTCCACGGCTGTGCGCGTCGCAGCCGGCCGTGATAGAAGCGCCGCACCAGCAGCCACGCGAGAGCGCAGCATGCAATGAAAAACAGCATGAACACCGCGGGCATATAGCTCGCACGCGCGGCCGACACCGGCACGAACAGCAGCCAGCCGTGATTCTCCCCGCCGATGCCGGCGCCGACTAGCCCGCGCGTAACCCGATCCAGCAGCTTGACGAATTGTGCGGGCAACAGGCCGAGCAGCACGCTGGCAGCCGCGAACCATCCGAACGCGAGCCGCTCCCACGCGTTTGCGTCGCGCGCGCTGTTCAGCTTCGTCTCTCTCGGCTGCCCGAGGAACACGATGCCGAAGAACTTGACCATCGTATAGCCGGCTAGCGCGGCCGACATCGCGATCAGCGCGGCCGCGAGCGGCACCGTCATCGCGAGCACCGAGTCCGGCAAGCGCGGCGTGAACAGGACGCTCTGAAGCAACAACCACTCGGCGGCGAACCCGCTCAGCGGCGGCAGGCCCGCACTTGCCGCGACGCCCACGAGGACTGCCCACGCGGTCCAAGGCATGAAGCGAATCAGCCCGCCGAGCTTGCCGAGGTTGCGCTCCCCAGTGGCATGCAGCACGGCGCCCGTGCCGAGGAACAACAAACTTTTGAAAGTCGCGTGTGCGAGGATCTGGTAAAACATCGCGGTGAGCGCGAGCGCCGATAGGCCCGTCATCCCGTACGCGCGAAACAGCACCGCGACACCGAGCGAGACGATCATCAGGCCGACGTTGTCGATCGAGGAATACGCGAGCAAGCGCTTCATGTCGACCTGGATGGTGCTGAACACAACGCCGAGCAGCGCGGTAGCGACACCCAGCACGAGCAACAGCACGCCCCACCACGCGATCTGCACGTGCAGCAGGTCGAACACGGTACGCAGCAGGCCATACAGGCCGACTTTGAGCACGACGCCACTCAACAGCGCCGACACGGGCGACGGCGCTGCCGGATGCGCCTCCGGCAGCCACACATGCAGCGGGAACACGCCGGCCTTCGCACCAAAACCGACGAGCGCGAACAGGAACGCAAGCGACGCCCAGAACGCATCGAGCGATTGCGCGCGCATGTTGGCGAACGTGTAGTCGCCGGTGCGCGCCTGTAGGATGCCGAAGCACAGCAGCAGCGCAAGCGCGCCGACGTGAGAGATCAGGAAATACAGATAGCCCGCGCGTCGTATCTCGGCGATCCGGTGGTTGGTCATCACGAGAAACGTCGCGGACAGCGTCAGTGTTTCCCAGGCGACCATGAACGCGTACGCATCGTCCGCAATGAGTACAAGGGCGATGCTCGCCAGGCAGAGGTGGTATTCGAAGCAGATGAGCCCCGGCGCGGCGCCCTCGCCCTTGCGAAAATAGCCGGCCGAAAAGGCGCCGATCCCCGCGCTGACGACGCCGAGCACAAACAGGAAATAGCTGGACAACCTGTCTACGCGTAAATGGAAGGGCAAGCCGGGCAGCCCGATTGGCAGCACCGCCACGGACGGCTCGGCAAAGATGCCGACGAGGCCTGCTGCACCCAACAGCAGGCCTCCCAGTGCGCCGAGCGGAAACAGCCCGTGTGCGACGAGCCGAGTGCGATGCAGAACCCCGAGCCCAAGCGTACCGGTGACGAGCCAGGTGGCCGAGACCAGCAGGACGAGATGGACGACAGGGACAAGCGCCATCTGGAGTGCCTCCAGTACGTTCACGGCATGCGAAATGCATGACATGGACGCGGAATCGATCGCGCGATGCGCGTGCGCATTATGACACCGAAGGTCCCATTCCATCGAGAGCCTTTCGAACGATCATGCGCATGTTCATCCGGTGCGCGGGCATGTTCTCTCCGGCCAAAGCCGGCGAGCATAGCCCGCGTGGTTGATGTCATGCGCAACGCCAATCCTGCCTTCCTGTCCGCTCGGTCGCGTTCCCGAAATGACGGGTCACGTTGCCGAAATCATCGGTCACGATCCCGGAACGACCGGTCACGTTCTTCCGAAATACGCAGCTATCGACGCTCACCCTCTCCCGAAATCGGCCCGGGCGTCACGCTCGCGTATCGTTTCAGATCGGGCTTGCCTAAAGCAAACAGTCTTTCTGCTCCCTCCCCGCCCGCGTGGGGAACGCGAACACATGACAAGTATCAAAAGATATTCAATGAAACGGATGAAGCCGGAATCCAATCGACCTTAGACCTCTAGCGCCGAACGGCCGCTTTGGGTGAATCTGGAGGTCGATGCCGGTTGGCGGTATAGCGGCATGATCTCGAGCTCTTCTGTAACCGTAAAAGGACGCGATCTTGAAGAAATCCCTCCTCATGGCATCCCTGTTGGCGGCTATGTCCCTGGCCGCATGCAGCAAGGGCAGCGATGAATCTGCTGCACCCGCTGCGTCGGACGCAGCCGCAACTTCGAGCGCTGTCAGCGCTGCCTCTAGCGAAGCCCCCGTCGCTGCCGCTTCTGCTCCTGCCGCCGCTGCTTCTGCTCCCGCTCCTGCCACCCCTGCTCCCGCTCCGCCCCCCCTGCTCATGCGATCGACGCTCCGGCCGGAGCCGGCGGACATGCAGGTCTACCGCACGGGGGAAGCCAGTAAAGGCGACCGCGGTGGTGCGAACGGCAGAAAAGTAGCCTGGCTGCCTGATCGACGGCGACGGCCGAATGTCCGCAGTAACGCTCGACGTCATCGGCATGCTCGCGATGCCTGCCAGAACGATGGGTGACGCACAAAAGTGACCGCCGCCGTGTTTCGCGATCGCAGAAAGAACATTGGCCGTCCGGTCGTGCCCGAGGTGTAGTCCAAGGCGATCGGCGTCCATTCGTCCACGGGGCTGCGCCCGGGAAATGCCGGATCGCCGCCGGCTGTCGCGCAAGAAAATATTTTTTGGCGCTCGCCACAATATTCGCGCTCCTGAAACGTCTTCAGGCGCATGGAACCGGCACCTACCCCGTGTCCGATGACCGACCGAGACAGCGACATCACCGCAACGGTCGTGCGTGAGCGCACGAGGCTCGTCAATTTCATCCGGCGTCGAATCCGCGACCCGGACGATGCCGAGGACATCCTGCAGGATGTCTTCCATGAATTCGTTCGGGCTTGCCGGTAAAGCGCTGCTTGGGGTCGTCGCCATAGGCGTGTTGGGGTGGGTCGTCATGGCGCTATGGAATTGGGTGATTCCCAGCCTATTCGTTGGCGCCCGTGCGATCGACTTCGCCCATGCGTTGGGCTTGCTGGTTTTGAGCCGCATCTTCTTTGGCGGATTCCGTGGATACGGCGGCTGGCGCGCACGGCGTCATTGGCGCAAATGGGAAGCGATGACGCCCGAGGAACAGGAGCATTTTCAGACAGTGTGGCGCTCGCGCGATACCCGGCCCACGAAGGATTGAACATGCGCCAGAACTCGATGCGCGACTGCAAACAGGAGCCGGGCGTGATCGCGCCAGTCGTCGACTTGAAACGTTGCGAAGGTAAAGGCGATTGCCTGAAGGTCTGCCCGGAAAAGGTGTTCGAGGTCCGGCGTATCGATGAACTCGATTATCTCGGCCTCGATTTGATGCATCGCCTGAAGCTGCGCGTGCATGGAATGAAAGTCGCCTACACGCCGAACGCACACGCCTGCCGGTCGTGCGGTCTTTGCGTGACGGCATGCCCTGAACGCGCGATCAAGCTCGCCAAAACGGCATAGCTTTACACTTTTTCGCCGATGCCGGAGCCGGTTCAATGAGCCGTCTTGGGAGCATCGATGATTTCGATCATGTCCAGCGCGCGAAAATCATCAGGGTTGCTGGTGAGAAGCGGCAGATGATGTTCATGAGCCTGAGCAGCGATCCAGAGATCGTTATAACGCGGGCGTGGGCTGCGACCCGCCGACTTCATTACAGTCGCGAGCAGCCCGAATGAACGAGCGGTCTCACGCGTCACTGCCAGCACCGACATGCGTTCCACGGCACGCAGAAACGCTGTGCGCTGCGCTCGTTCTCGGGCGTCACTTGGAAGTTGTGCGCCGAACTCCAATTCACCAAGCGAGACCGCGGAGACATGGACCAATTGAGATCCAGCGACGTTGTAGATCGCTTCAATATCGAGAGCGCCTTTACTGAGATCGATCCACACACACGTATCAACGATTACTTCTGCCACGGATCACGCACCTCGTCGTCGAAATCAGCGTGACGGATGTCGGCCATGTACCGATCGGCGACGTCGGGCGACATCTTAGGGATGCGCTCGAACGCTTCGCGAAGTGTGACAGCCCGCATTGGCGGGTTGATCGTGCCAAGCACCGTGTTATTGCGCGTGATTGTGACCGACTCCCCCCGCGCTAACGCGTCGAGCACCTGGTTGGTGCGCCGGGCGAGATCGGTGGCGGTTACAGTAGTCATGACGACCCCCGGTCAGAATACTACGCATTTTACGTATCTTACGTAATTTGTCCAGCCCCGCCGCGAGTCCGTTGACCTGCAAGTCGCAACTAGCAAAAAAACGGCCATCGTCGATCGATGGCCGTTGCATGCTGCGAGAGGCGGAGCCGCTTACTGCGCGGCAATATTCGGTTGCGCCGCGCGGCTCTTTGCCGTCACCGCCGACACGGCGACCGTAACGACAACGTTGACCACCAGCGCGATCAAACCAATATAAGTCGGATAGGTCGCGCCTGCGATATGCAGCGCGTAGACCGGCTTCAGACCTTGCATCGCGGCGAGAATCGTGCCGAGCGAGATACCCGCGAGCCAACCCAGGAACAAGCCCTGCGTCGTCAGACGACGCGTATAGAGCGAAAACACCACGGCCGGGAAGATTTGCAGAATCCATACGCCGCCGAGCAACTGCATGTCGATCGCATATTGCGTCGGCAGCGCGATGATGAACAGCAGCGCGCCGAACTTCACGACGAGCGAGACGAGCTTAGCGTTCGATGCTTCCTTTTCAGGCGTGGCGTTCGGCGCAATCAAAGGTTTATAAAGATTCCGCGTGAACAAGTTGGCCGCACCGATCGACATGATCGCGGCCGGCACCAGCGCACTGATCGCGATGGCCGCAGCGGCAAAGCCCACGAACCACGAAGGGAACAACGTGAGGAACAGCGTCGGCACCACATCGGACGGCGACTTCACGTGCACGCCCGCGGCGATCGCCATGTACCCGAGCAGCGCGATCAAGCCGAGCAGCACCGTATAGGCCGGCAGGAAAATCGCGTTCTTCTTGACGGTGGCGGCGGAACTCGACGAGAGCACGCCCGTCATCGTGTGCGGATACATGAACGCCGCCAGCGCGGAGCCCAGCGCGAGCGTCGCATAAGCCGTGAACTGCGACGGCTTCAGCAAAATGCCCGTTGCGCCGCCTTTGGCCGTGAAGTACTTGTCCGCGGTGTCAAACAGCGCGCCGTAGCCGCCGAGCTTGGCCGGAATCCAGCAAATCGCGACGATCACGACGATGTAGATCATGATGTCCTTCACGAACGCGATCATCGCGGGCGCGCGCAGTCCGCTCGCATACGTATAGAGCGCGAGAATCACGAACGCGACGATGAGCGGCAACTCGCCCGTGACGCCGAGGCTCTTGATGACGACTTGCATGCCGACGAGCTGCAGCGCAATGTAGGGCATCGTGGCGACGATGCCGGTCACCGCGATAGCTGCCGGGAACCACTTGCCGCCGAACACGCCTTGGACGTAGTCGGCCGCGGTGATGTGATTGCCTTTATGGCACGCCTGCCAGAGCTTGGGCATGACGGCGAACACGAACGGATAGACGATGATCGTGTAGGGCAAGGCGAAGAAGCCATAGGCACCCACCGAATAAACGAGCGCGGGCACGGCAATGACCGTATACGCGGTGTAGAAATCGCCGCCTACGAGGAACCAAGAGATGACTGTGCCGAATTGGCGTCCTCCGAGTCCCCATTCATGCAATTGCGTGAGATCGCCGCGTTTCCAGCGCGCGGCGACGAAGCCGAGCACCGTGATGAGTGCGAAGAACGCGATGAAGATCGCGAGGGCGGTGGTGTTGATCGCAGTCGGCTCGGTCATTTGGCGCTCCGATAGACGGCGTACATCAGCAATGAAGTGATGGGCACCCAAAGGAACTGGTACCAGTAGAAGAATGGAAAGCCGAGCAGCGAAGGACGCGCGCCGTTATAGAACGGCAGCCATAGCAGTGCGAAATAAGGCAACAGCAAAATCAACGGCAACCACGCGCGGCGTGGTGGGCTGGAGGTCTCCATACCATCTCCTTAGGGCTGACGAAGAATGGAGCGGCGTTCCGCGGCTGCGGGCCGACATTCGTTGTCTTTTTTTGAACTATCGTGGGAAGAATCGAGCCAAACGCGAAGCTTGCTTGGAGGAACTGGCCTGTCCTTATGCAAATCGGGTGCGATTGACGGGCGTAGTATTCGCGGTCGGTACGTCGTCCGCAAGCGCATAACTACTTAGGACCGCTACGTAGGAATACGTAGGGATTTGTCCGGCGCAAGTCGTTGCTTCGCAATTTCGAGCCTGCTCAATGCCCCGCGCGCGTCGTGATCTGCGCATAGTCGACGCCGATACGGGCGGCCCCGTACTTCTCGCCCATTTGCCTCAAGCGCTCTTTCATCGCGGCAAGATAGTCCGCACGCGGTTCCGAATCCGGTCGCATCGTGTCGAAAAGCGGCGCGGGCGTTACGACGACAACGATCATCTCAGTGCCGAACGGCTTGCCGATGACCCAGTCACCCATGCTCCCGATCGTCGCCTTGTAGTTCGGCGGCGCCTGGTTGTCTTTTGCACGTCGGCTCGGCACGAGATGCACCACGCTTCCGTCGAGGACGTAGTAATCCACGTTGACATACGTGTCATAGCCGGGTGTCGTCACGTCCAGCACGAGCGGACTGCCTTCAGTCAGTTGTCCGTTCGGAGCCTTCGTGCGGATCGATGTGCCCGCAGCGACACTGCCCGCTTGATGCGTCGACGTCCAGTACGGCGCCAAAGCTGTCACCACGTCGCAGTTGTTCTCGCTAACCGGCTGCACGTCGATGCTTGGCGCCGTTGCTCCGGCGAATCGCGCAAGCGCATCGCGCAAATGCGTGACGCCTGTGTGCCCTTCGACATAGCCTCGAACCTGCAACGCCTTGCCGTCGATCGATGCGCTCAACGACGAGCACGGCTGCGCGGCGAGCACCAGGCTCACCGCTGCAAGCGACAGCGGCACGGGTGGCGGTGGCGATGCGTGCGTTTGCGCCGCGGCAGGCGGCTGAGGTTGGCCACTGCCGGTGCCCGAGCCGGAGCCGGCATTCACCTTTGAGTCGGCGCTCGAGCGCGGGCCGGACCACTCGTGGTAGCCATACCAAAGTGTCGCGACAGCGATCAGCGCAGCTAACGAAACGCCCGCCCCCTTCCACACCGTAAGGCTTAGGCGAGGCGTCGCCATGTGCGAAGGCTGCGCAGCGCCCGCCGGTTGCGGGGCCTTGATCGGCTGCGAAGGTCGCGATGGCGGCGGCGACGGCCGCGTGTGCAATTGGGCGCCCATGCCCTCGAGAAACCGTTCGACGCTCGACGTGCGCGTCGCACGATCGAACGATAGCGACTCGCTGAGGGTTCGCCACTGCCGTCGATCGAGGTCCTTCGGGCGCTCCGGCTGCCGCTTCTCGCCGCGCGCCTGGATGGCCGATACGCGGTTGAACGGATGACGTCCCGTCAGCAGTTCATAGGTCACACAACCGAGGGCATAGACATCGTCTCGCGGATCCGGCTCGCGATGTTCGAACATTTCGGGGCTCGCGTAGGCGGGCGTGATGCCGCCGAGCGTCGCCGGATCGAACACCGTCACATCGCTCTCTTCCTCCGGACGCGTGAGCGCACGTGCGATGCCGAAGTCGATCACCTTCACTTCGCCGGCATCGGTGAGAAACACGTTGGCCGGCTTGAAGTCGCAATGCACGAAGCCGCGCTCGTGCGCATAAGCCAGCGCGCGCCCCATACCCGCGATGACCGGCAACGCCTTCTCGTAGGGCATGCCCGCAAAGCCGGGCTCGCGCAACAGCTTGCTGAGCGGATTGCCCGAGAGGTACTCCATCGTGATATAGACGATCGGACCGTCGCGGTCGAAGTCGTAGACGGTGACGATGTTGCGATGTGCGAGCGTCTGCGCTTTGCGCGCTTCGCGCTGCAAGGCGATGAGCGAAGTGGGCTGGCCGCGGAATTGAACGTTCAACACCTTGATCGCGATATACGGCTTGCGGTCCGCTGCTTCGAGCTTGCGCAGATCGAGCGCCTTGTAGACGGTGCCCATGCCGCCCACGCCGAGGCATTCCTCGAGTACGAAACGACCATTGAGCGTATCGCCGATGCCCTTCGCACGCTCGAACGTGCCTTCGGCGGGCTCGGCCGCGGGGCCCGGCGCCGCCGCCCGCCGCACCGGCGGCGGAGACGCGACTTGCACGCGCGTTTCATCGCCAAAGCCGGCTTGCGCGCCCGCAAACCGTTCGATGTGGCGAATGAGCTCGGCATAGATGTCGTCGGGCAGCGGATCTTTTGTCTGCGTTTCGTCGAGCGTTTCACGCAGCCGCGCACAGTTGGCGTGGTCGAGCGCCAGCGTGCGATCGATCTGCATGATGAACGCGTCGTGCGACAGCGCACCCCTTCGGAAGGTCTGGATCAGCTCCGCAAGGCTCGTCATGCATGCGCCTCTCAGGCTTCTAAACAACGCGTTTTTCCAACGTGCGCGACGCTTCACCGTCCTTTCACGCCAGTTCAAACGCGCGCTCGTCGATCGATACTAGTCTGCGCCGAGACCTTGCGCAATCGGTGCCCGAACTCAGCGTGCGAAGCGACACATAGCTGTTGCCGGGCAGACAACAGGTGGGCGCAGTGTGTCGGCACACGACCATCACCGCGGGCGCGCGATGCGCTATCGCTCGCCGTGCGCAATGCCCCGTCGAAATGCCGCAAAGGCTTGCCCCATGGCCTTCTTCGCCCAATCGGAAGGCCCGGATCGCGCACCTGGCATAGCCTGTGCAGTATGAGGTCCGAGCCCGCAACACTTGCAGCTCACTATCCTCGAAGTCCCTTTGCTTAATCTTTTGGAGAACTGTCATGAAAGCGCTGATGATCGAAGACCTGAGCGTCACCAAAGAACTCGACGGCCGTGCAATGTCCGCAGTACGCGGCGGCACGCTGGGCTACTACTGGCCGCTGGCGTATTCGCCCGTGCATGTCACCGATACGACCAATTTCAGTGCGCAGCAGGTCATCGGTCAAACGAACGATATCGTGAACAACACGGGCAACAACGTCGCTTTCGCGAGCGACATCCACTCGACGGTCAAGCCCAAGCAAACCGCCTCGAACACGATCAACTTCTGATCGTGCGAACCCGCCGCTGCGGAGGCGTCAAGCCTCCATGGCCGGCCCCGGCCGGGCGCCGCCTCTCTCGCCCCGCCACCACCCTTTTTCGGAGTAACGCCATGTCATCCATCGTCATTCGCGAGTTGGCGCCCGACTCGGAACTCGACCGCAAGGTCATGTCCCGGATTCGCGGCGGCACCAATTCGTGGCTCGCGGGGCTCGGCCCCATCGCCAATGTCACTGTCGGCGTGAGCCAGAACATCGAGCAGAATCAGGCTGTCGTCGTCAATGCTCTCAACAACAACGGCGTCATCGGCGCGGATTTGGGCCCGCTCAAGTTCAACGTCAATCCGTCGCAGTTCGCGAGTACCGGCTTTCGTCTGTGAGCCGCCGGCGGCACTCGCCGATCAAGGCAACCGAGGCTCCCCCGTCTCGGTTGCCTTTTTTATGGCAGCGCTCGGCGTGCGAATACCCGCATCGCCTCCTATACTGAATGGCACGTTGCGCGCTTGCTCGGCCGGCAGGCCTCGGAGGCGCCGACACATCGTCACGCCATTTCGTCGCGCGGAGTCCCCCATGGCCACGCTCGTGATTCAAGATCTACCGGAGAGCGTCGAGCTCGACAGGCAAGCGATGTCCGCTATCACAGGCGGCTCGATGGTTCAAGTCCATCGAACGCTGTTCACGCGTCGGCAAACATTCACCGGTTTTCCTCAGACAACCGTCGTCGAAAAGGCGGAATCGGTCGGGCCGTTCTTCGGCAAGGGCAGCGTGCGCACCACGCTGCTGCGTTAGCGCGCACCGGGACCGTCATACTCGACGCTCGAACTCCCGCGTATCTCGGAATCAAGCAGCGAGTCGCAACATCGCAGGACGTGTAATGGCAGGCGGGAATACGCACCACGAACCATCGTCGTGCCGGAAGAAGAAGATCGAGAGCGTGCCTGTCGTATGGGCGGTTTCAACGAGCACATAGCGATGCCGGGCGGGCGTCATGCGGCCAACGCGCGTTACGCGAGCCGGTACGGACGGCGTGGGAGCCAGCCACTTGTCGACCAGTTGACGAAGCGCTGTGGCAGAGGATGCGTGGTCGGTATTCATTTGTCGTCTCCCTGTCGGTTCGGTGGCGGGCAGTCGTCGTGCGGCTGTCAGTGATGGGTGAAGGGTCTTGTGCTCACGCCGTGAGCGCCATGCGGCCGATGTCGGACGGCGCGTGGTACTGACGGCGAGCTGCGATGAAGGCGCGATACATGCCCGTCATCGCACGCATCGCAATGGCCGGATGCCGCACGCACTCGCGGACCTGTTCGCTGCGGGCCGCCCCTTCGAGGCACCACGTGCAAAAGTGCTCGCAGTTGTTGGTCAGCAGCCGGTAGTGGTTTTCGCCAAGGCGCGAGCGCGCGCGTTGTACGGCTTCGAGGCCGGCGTAGCGGGCATTCGATTCATCGATGACCTCTATCCCATGCCCCGCGGCAAACCGCTCGAGCGACACTTCTTCCACCGGACCGCGATGGAGGGTCGTGCAAAAGCCCGCGTAGTGAACGACGTTGCCGTTGCCGACGTAGATGCCGTGATGGCTGTAGCCGGCACGACGCGAGACCAAATGAGCGCCGATGGCGTATTCGGTTTCGGCTGGTTGGAGGTCGGTGTTCATGGCGCTCGTCCGTCTGAGTGATATCGGCAAGTTCCACGGTTCGAAGAGGTTTGCCTGTTGCCGACTACTCTGCATCGACTATGCCAATTGCTCGAAGCCTTATGCAGCAAGGCTGTGCGGAATTCACTGCTGCTCACGGGAGCGATTCGTCTGTCTGGGCCCAACATTCCAAGCGGCATTGTGTTGGTGTGTGAGCATCGCTCGATCGATATCGACGATCACCCGGCGGGGGCGGTCTCGTGTTGGTTCGGCTCGCACTGCCGCAACGTCGTTGTCGGCCGTGCACCGACACTTCGCACGGGCGAGCGGAATGCGGGGAGACGACGGCTATGGCGCCGCGTGCGCCGGCGGCTTGCGGGACGCGGCTTCCAACGAGGGCACTGCTCACATCGCACGCACAGGGCCTCATGGCATAACGCTTGCGTGATCCGGCGAGAAGCGCGTGGCGGTCCTCCGTCCTCCCGCGTATCGTTCCTAAGCACCCGCCACCGCAACATGAAGGAGATCGGTCATGGCCGTCATCAGGATCACCGACTTGAATACGACGCGTGAAATGCCGCGCCACGCGATGTCGCTCATCCGGGGCGCAGGCGCGCCCTGGGTCTTCGGCTGGATTCAGCCATTCGCGCCACCCGTGCCGAGTGTCGGCCCCGTCGTCAATCTTTATCAGACCAACAACACGTTCTACGCGAATCAGATCGTCAATCAGTTTCAGAATATCGATGTGAACAACGCGGGCTCGAACGCGAATCTCACCGTCGTCGCGGGTGAAAACGGCAGGAACGGGCTGGGCTGAAACGATTCAGGCGGTGGCTCATGGCAACCGAACTCATCTGGACATCGGCATCGCGCAGCGACGTCGGCCACGTGCGCAACATCAACGAGGATGCTTGCCTCGATATGCCGCAGCGCGGCCTGTGGGCCGTTGCCGATGGCATGGGCGGGCACGCGGCGGGAGACGTGGCAAGCCGCCTGGTCGTCGATGCACTCGCGGCGCTTCCGGAGCCCGACAGCCTCGCTGAGTTCGTCGCCGCGGCACGCGACGCGCTTCAATCGGTGAACCTGCGGTTGCGCGAGGAAGCTGCGCGGCGCGGCGTGCGCGCGATCGGCAGCACGGTGGTAGCGTGCCTCGCGAGCGGACGCAGTTGTGCCCTGCTATGGGCGGGCGACAGCCGCGTCTACCGCTACCGCGATACATCGCTGCGGCAGCTCACGCGCGACCACAGCCAAGTCGAAGAACTGAGAGCGCAGGGCTATCTGACGGGCGAAGAAGCGCGTAATCATCCGGCACATCACCTGATCACGCGCGCAATCGGCGCGGCGGATTGGCTCGAGATCGAGGAGGCGCGTGTCGACCTGTGCGACGGCGACGTGTTCCTCCTTTGCAGCGACGGGCTCACGAACGAAGTCGGCGACACGAACATCGCGCTCACCCTCGCACTTGCGCGAAGCGAGTGCGCCGAGGCCGCGCATGCGCTCGTCGAGATGGCGCTGCGCGAAGGCGGTCGCGACAACGTATCCGTCATCGTCATACGCGTCGACGACCCGGGTGCCGCCGACCGGACGCTCGTCAATCCTTCCGTCGCGCGGTAACGGCTACGGCTAGCCCTTCCCCGACGCGGTGCCGCTCTGATGACGAAAGTCCTTCGATCGAATGCCGTGCTTCTTGAGCAGCATTTGCAGATGCGAGCGATTCATCTCGCAGCGTCGCGCGAGTTCGGCCACCGTGCCGCCCGTTTCCTGCAGCCCGCGTTCGAGAAAAGCGCGTTCGGCCTCATCGCTCGCGGCGCGCTTTGCCTCCGAGAGCGAGATCGGCGCTGACGCGGCGCTCTGAATGCCGTCGCCGCTGTCCGCATCCCGGTTCATCGCCGAAACCGCGGCGAGTCCAGGCTGCTCGCGCGGTCGAATGTCCTCGGGCAGATGATGGAGCTCGGCTACGTCGCCCGCGAGACAGGAGATTCGATAGATGAGATTGCGCAACTCGCGGATGTTGCCGGGATATGCGTAGTTGAGCAGAAACTCGCGCAGCTTCGGCGTCATTTTGACAGGCCGACGCTTGAGCACTTCCGCCGCCTCGTCACCGAAGTACGAGAAAAGCAGCGGGATTTCGTCGCGCCGCTCGCGCAAGGCCGGGAGCGTCAGGTGAATCACACTGAGCCGATAGAAAAGATCCTCGCGAAAGCGGCCCTGCTCGCTCATCTGACGCAGGTTGCGGTTGGTCGCGGCGACGATGCGGGTGTCGACCGCGATCGTCTCGTCCGATCCCACGCGCTGGATTTCATGGGCCTCGAGCACGCGCAAGAGTTTCACTTGGCCGCTTAGCGGCAGCTCACCGATCTCGTCGAGAAAGATCGTACCCGTGTGCGCGCTTTCGAACTTGCCTTTGCGATCGCTGGACGCCCCCGTGAACGCACCCTTCTTATGGCCGAAGAGTTCGGACTCGAGCAGATTGTCCGGAATGGCGCCGCAGTTCACGGAGATATAGGGTTTGTCCGGGCGAGAGCCGTTCGCGTGAATGACCTTCGCCATCAGTTCCTTGCCCGTGCCGCTCTCGCCATCGATGAGCACCGGCAGGTCCGTCGGCGCGGCCTTTTCTGCGATCTCGAGCGCGGCGAGCAGCGTCGGATTGTCGCCGAAGGTCCCTTCGAAGATGAAGCTGCGATCGATGAGCGCCTGCCTGCGCATGCGAGCCGTGAGTTCGGGCGCGCTGACAGCGTTCGTCGGCTCGACCTCCGCGGCCTCGACGAAACGCTCCTTGCGCGAGAGCTGCATGACGTCGTCGCGCAGCGTGTTCGCCTGATTGAGGAGCTTCTCGATATCGCCGCGCTCGAGCTTGGGCGCCCAGCGCAGCATCGAGCGGAAGATCTCGATCTTCTCCAAAAGGCCGGCGTAGGAGACGGTCGTGCTGCCGAGGCCGACAGGGTTGAAGAGTTTCATGGCGTCAACTGCTTCTGAACCAGCTGGTAGTACATGCCCTTGCGCTGCACGAGTTCATCGTGCCGCCCGTCTTCGACGATCGCGCCGTCATACAGTACAAGAATCTTGTCGGCGCGCATGATCGTGCTCAGACGGTGGGCGATGATCACGGCCGTGCGTCCCGCCAGGATCTCCTGCATGTTAGCGAGGATGTTGCTCTCCGATTGCGTGTCGAGCGACGAAGTCGCTTCATCGAACACGATCAGCCTCGGGTTGTGATAAAGCGCACGCGCGATGCAAAGCCGTTGGATCTGACCGCCCGACAGCCCCACGCCGCGCTCGCCGACGATCTGCTCATAGCCGAGCGGCATCTTGCTGATGAACGCATGCGCGTCGGCCATCTTCGCGACCTCCTCGATGCGGCGCCGGTCCGGACTTGCATCGCCGCACGCGATGTTCTCGGCGATCGAGCCCGAAAACACCAGGTTGGTCTGCATGACGTAGCCTATCTGCGCGCGGTAATACGCTTGATCGACGTTGCTCATGTCGTAGCCGTCGACGACGATCTTGCCATCCGTCGGCGTATAGAAACCGACGAGCAGCTTCGCGAGCGTCGTCTTGCCCGAGCCGCTTCTGCCGACGATCGCCACCATTTCGCCCGGCTTGATGTCGAAGCTGATGTTCTCGAGCACATAGGGCGTTTCGTTGCTGCCGTAGCGAAAGTAGACGCCGCTCAGCTTGATATCGCCCTGCAGGTCCGGGAGCAGCACGCGTGAGGCGCATTCGGCGGGCTTTTGCTCGGGCTCGATGTCGAGCACGTCGCCGAGCCGCTCCATCGCCACCGCCGCATCGTTCATCAGGCTCCACAGCCCCACGAGCCCCATCAACGGCGCGAGCACGCTACCCATGAAAGCGTTGAACGCAATCAACTGACCGATGCTCAACTCCTGTGCGAGCACCAGCTTCGCGCCAACCCAGAGGATCACGATCGTCGTGGCGGCATTGAGCAACTGGCTGCCAAGCGCAACCAGGATATGAAACGATTGGGCGCGGTACTGCACGTCGAGCGCTTTCGCGTACTTGCGCTCCCACTTGAGCCGCACGGGCCGCTCGATGCCCATGCCCTTGACGGTTTCGATGCCGCCCAGCGTCTCCATCAGTAGCGATTTCGCGTCCGTCGACGCCGCGAACACGTCGCGCGCAAACCGCTTGATCCTCGGCGTGGCGATCGCTGTCAACGCCATGATCGGCAAGACGAACGCAATCAGGAGCAACGTCATCTGCACGTTATAGAGAAACATCACCGTGAAGTAGATGACGATCATCAGCAGATTGAGCACCGTCGTCACCGTCGATTCGGTCAGGAACGCGCGGATCGTCTGGTTCTCCTGGAAGCGTGCGAAGACATCGCCCGTCTTGCGTTTGGCGAAAAACCCGAGCGGCAGCGACATCGTGTGCTTGAAGAACTGCGACATCATCGAAAAGTCGAGGCTGCGCACCATGAAGTTCGAGAGATACGCACGAATCGTCGACATCAGTTGCGTGAACAGATTCGAAATGACGAGGCCGACGATGAGCAGATTGAGCAGGCTCACGTTCTGGTGAACGACGACGCCATCGAGGATGTTCTGAATGATGAGCGGCGGGACAATGCCGAGCACCTGAATGACGAACGTCGCAAGAAAAAGATGCGCAAGGATCTTCTTGTACGGCCTCAGATAGCCGACGAAGCGCACCCATGGCGAGCGCGACGCCGCGTCTCGCGTGCTTGCCTCGCCGGCCGCCAGGAGCAGACATGTGCCGCTCCAGCCGCGCTCGAACTCCTCGAGCGTGAGCTTGCGAAACCCGAGCGCCGGGTCCGCGACACGCACCCAGCGCTTCGAGACACCATAGACGACGACGTAGTGATAGCCCTCCCAGTGCACGATGAACGGCAAATCGAAACCGCGCATTGCCTCGTAGGTGCATTGCACGCCGCGTGCCGTGAAGCCGAGCGACTCCCCCGCGCGCGCGAGGCTATCGAGCGTTGCGCCTTGTGTCGTGACATTGGCGAGCTCGCGCAGCTTGCCGAGTGTCATCGGAATACCGTGGTGGCGGCAGATCATCGCGAGACAGGCCGCACCGCAATCCATCTCCTCCGCCTGCTCGACGAGCGCGAAGCGCTTGATGAGCTTCGCGCCGAATTCCTCGCTTGCGCCGAGATCGAGCGTGACGGGACGCTTACGCCGCTCGGCGAGGAGCTTGTGCCGCTGCAGCTCGCGGTCCATGAAGCGGATGCGCTCTTCGAGTACTTCGCGCAGCTTCGGGTTGCGCTCGAGCATGAAGTGCAGCGTCTTTTCGGGAATCACGATGAGCCGCACTTCCGTGACGGCCGTCACCGTGGCCTGCTGTTCCTGCCGCAGCACGCAAGCGCGCTCACCGAAAACGGCGCCGGCGCCGAGCGTGGCGAGCGGATAATCCTCACTGTCCGCTCGATATGTCACGCGTACTTCGCCTTGGCGTACGACGTAAAGCCGCATATCGTCGCGAGACCCCTGCTCCAGGATGGCCTTGCCCGCCCCGACACGCTTGACGCCTACGCTCGAAACGTATTCGGCAAGCTCCGCGCGTGTCAGCTTGCCGCGCAAATCGAAAAGCCGTGCGACAAAACCGCCGGCCGAGCTGAGCGCCACGTAACTCGTCACGAACGAACGCGCGGCGTCGTTGCCGGCAAGCGCCGCCTCGATCGCCGTGCGCGGAATGAACACCAGTTCGGCCTTCGACGAGGCTCGCACCGAGGCCTCATGCCAGTACGTGCGCAACATGGCGATTTCGCCGAACGCTTCGCCGGCCTTGCGCACGCCGAGGCTCGTCTCCTTGCCGTGCTCCTCGATGAAAAGACGCACCGTGCCGGCACGTACCACGAAAAGCCCGTCGGCGGGCTCACCGCGGCTGCACACGGTATCGCCGAATGCAAACGTGCGCGGCAGCGCCTGCCCGGCGAGGCGCTCGAGTTCATCGCGCGTAAAGAGCGACAACGGTTCGACCGTGGACAGAAATTCCACTAGGGACTGAACTTCGGCCGGTACCGGGATTTGCGCGTCCATGGATATTCGCCTTTCGTCGCGTTTCAGCGCGCTTCGATGATGTGTTCCTGAGCTCGCGCGGCCAACCATTCCTCACGCAAGACGCGCCGTACTTCGGATGCGACGTCGGCGTCGAGCGTCGCCGGATATTTCGCCGTCACCGAGAAAATCTCGTAGAAAGAGCCGTCGGGAGCCGCGAAGGGGCCAATCAGGTCGCCGGCTTGCGCATTGAAGACCTTCGCTTCGATCTCGGTCTTGAGCGAGCCGCGCAGCACTTTGCCGATCACGCCTCCACTCTCGCGCGTGTCGGCGATCGAATGTTCGCGTGCCATGTCAGCGAAGCTCTCCGGATCGTCGGCAAGGATCGACATCATCTCGCGTGCCTGCCCTTCCGACTCGAGTACGATATGACTCACCTCGACGCTGTCGAACTTCGGCGAATTGAGCTTGAAGTACGCCTCGACCGCCTCGTCGGAGCCGATCTCGGCAAGCATCTTCTCCTGGTAGAGCGTGTCGGTCACGAATGCCTCGAACTCGTCGAGGCTCACCCCGAACGCGTCGAGATAGCGGTTCATGTCCGCCGCGCGGTGCAAGCCGCGCACCCGCCGAAACTGGTCGGCGCGCGCCTGAATCTCGTCGTCCGACACGCTCACGCCGAGCTTTTTCGCGGCGATGACCGTGAGCCGGTCGCGGACTTGCTGCTCGACGAGGCTTTCGAATTGCCCCGTGAGCTTCAGCATTCTGACGAAGTCTTCGGTATCGATGACTTCGTCGTCGATTCGCACGATTGACGCCATATCGGTCTCCTATGCCTGGTTCGTATCCTTGCCGCTTATCCGGCGACCTGACGGAACGGGTCGAGCGCAAAATCGATGAGGCGGCGCTCGCGCACGACGATTTCCGCGGTCGCCGTCATGCCGTAGCGCAACGGGTATTTGGTATCGCCGATCGCGTAATAGTCGCGCGCCAGCGTGACACGGCCTTCATAGACCGGCAGCTTCGTGCGCGCCGAGGGCTTCGTCGCCGGCGAAATGTATTCGAGTACGCCCGAGATCACGCCGTAGCGCTGATAGGCGAACGCGTTGAACTTGAGCTTCACGCGCTGGCCCTCTCGCAAGAAGGCGCGATCCTGTTCGGCGATCTCCACCTTCACGACGGGCCGCGCGTTGGCCGGCGCGATGCCGCCGAGCGGCGTGTTGGCCTGGATCTTGTCGCCGGGCTGCGTGGTCGTCACGTCGGTAATGACCCCCGAGACCGGCGCAAGTACGAGCAGAAAATTGTCCTTGTCGATATTTTCGAAGCGAATGCGCGCAGCGGCATCGGCGGCAAGGCGTGCTGTTTGCACCTGGAGGCGCAGCTTGTCTTCCGTATTGGCGATGTCGCGCAGCGTCGCGTCGTATTCGATGCGCAGATTCGTGAGCGTCTCGCCACTGCCTTCGAGCTGCGCCTTGGCCTGCGCGAACTCGTGGCTCGATTGCGCCTCGAGTTCCGCGAGCTTGGCCTGTGCGATGCGCACGTTGTTCTCGGATTGCAGGTATGCGCTTTTCTTTTCCTCGACCTGCGTTTGCGATACGCCTCCGCCGCCGGGCAACGTGAAAAGGCGTGCGAACTTGTCCGCCTCGCCTTTCGCGAGATCGCGCGCACGCGCCGCGTTGTCGATGTTGCTGCGCGCCGCGTCGAGCTGCGCCTTTTGCGCTTGCGCGAGCTTGCTCGTGCCCTCGGCGATGCGGTTTTCGTGCTGGTGCTCCGCCACTTCGATCTGCGCTTTGAGCGCGTCTGCCTTACGCTGCATCAATGCTTTTTTTTGCGGAAACTGCTGCCATTCATGCTCGGCGTCCTCGAGTTTCAAGCGTGCGTCGAGCGCGTTCGTCGCGGCTTCGATGGCGCCGCGCGCGTTGATGCGGCCGATCACGTCGTCCTTCTTCACAGGCTGCCCTTCGGCGATATAGATATCGGCGAGCTCGCCGTCGACAGGCGCATAGATGCGACGCACTTCCGATTCGGGTGCAAGCGCGCCATCGGCTGTCACGATCACGTCCGCCCGTCCGATGAACGACCACGCGAGCGCGATGACGATCAGTGCCGCAACTGCGACGACGGCTGCCTCGATGATTCGCCGCGGCTCTTCGGTGAGGATCGCGATGCCCTCGGCACCGTGCTCCTCGAGCGCCTCGTTCAACGGCTCGAGGCGACGCGGCTCGCGCGCGGCGCTCACCTCGCACTCCCCGATGCCGATGCGCTCAGCGCTTGCAGTTTTGGAATTCGCACTTGAAACGGCGGCGTCGCGAAGTGTACCGACGCGAGTTCGTCCGCTGCCGCCTGCGCCCGGCCGGCACGCGCATCGCGCTCGATCTGCCGATAAGCGCGCAGATCGTCGCGCAGGAGCGACAAGCCCGCCAGGCGCGGATACCGCTCGCTGTAGTCGTCGATCATCGCGGGCAGCGCATCGAGCCGGTCGGTGCGCGCGTCGTTGAGCGCGGCTTCGATGGCCGCTTTCAGACGCTCGAGCGCGGCCACGTACACCGAGTCGTCGGTTTGAAGCTTGCGCAGATGGCTAAGGGCGTCAGCATACGGTTCGCTGAACGCTGGCAGATACGACAGGATTTGCTCGAGTGCGCGCTGATGCTCGTTCGGGTCATCGTTCCAGCGCGTGATCAGTGACGTGATCGGGACCTCGTCGCGATAGATCCTGATCGGCGCGTCCGAGCCGCCGCGTCCCCTCCAGAACGATTCGAGCTCGCCCATCCAGACGAGCTCGGCAATGAGCGGCGCCGCCTCCCGGTTGTGGCTCGCCAATCCCTGCATCTCGGCGGCCATGGCGCGCGCCCGGTCGAACGCGTTCGCCTTTAACGCCGCAAGCCAGTCCGGCACCTTCGCCTTGATCAGCGCTTCGGCGCCTGCCGCCTCGAACGCGGCGTCGCCCGGATGCCGTGCCAGGTAGCCGTTCGCCAATTGCGCCGCCGCATCGAAGCGTCCAGCCGCCATGAGCGCTCTCATATCGCGTTGCGGGCTGCCTCGCAGATAGAGCGTTGCGACGAGCGCACAGACGAGCGCGAATGCGATTGCGCCCCAGCGGCCGATGCGCCGCATGTCCGGCGCGGCGTTGCCGCCCAGCGCGATGGATAGTTCGTCGATGAACGTCTCGATTGCGCCCCGGCGCCTTGGCGCTTCATGCGCGGCGCCGCTCGATTTCGCCGCCGCGGTGCCGCGGCTCGCTCCGTCTTCCTGCGTTCCCGCGGGATCGACGCAGAAGATGTCGAGAAACGAGTGCGGGGCAGCGATGAACGTCGTCCTGTCCATATCCGCCAACGGCATGGCCGCGGGTACGGTGGCGGATCCGGCGTTCGCGGGCTCGGCGCGCTGCCCAGCATCTGCCGGGGCTTCGATCTGCGTCCGGGCTTGCGCTTGCATCTGCGTCAGCGTCGGATCGGCAACGCTGCCGCGGCGAATACCCACGCGATACGCGAAGTGATTGCCGCCAAAAGCGAGCAGCGCGCCGTCTTCGAGTCGTACCGCACGCTCCTCGAGACGGGTTCCCTCGACGAACGTGCCATTCGTGCTGCCGAGATCCTCGACGAACAGCTCGCCGTTTTCGGCGAACACGTGCGCGTGACGGCGCGACAGGTAATTCACTTGATGGGGATAAGCATCGCGGTATCGCGCAAAGGTCTCGTCCGTCTTGCTGACGAGGAACGGAAAACTCGTCACGACGATCGGCTCGAGACCGAGGTCGGCGCGCTCCGGCGTCAGCGTAAGGACCACCGAACGCGCATCGCGTACCGCGCGATTTGCCGTGCGCGGCACGAGTGCGACGCGGCAAACGAGTACCCCGGCAAAGCGCAACTCATCCCCGTCTTGGAGCACTTGCGGCTTCTCGCGCACGTCGCGACCGTTGAGCATCGTACCGTTCTTGCTGCCGAGATCGGCGATGTATGCGGCGCCGTTCTCGATAAAGAGCTTCGCATGGCGGCGCGACAGCTCCGCGACGATCTCGGCACGCGCGGACGCAAATGGCGGTTCGGCCCGTCCTATCGCGAACAGATCGTTCTCGATGCGAATATCGCCGATCTCCGGATGCGATACCGGTTTCAAGACGACATCGAAGCGCCGCGTGAGCGGCATCTCCATTTCGGCAATCGGAAGACCATCGGAAGCCATGGTTCGACACCTGCAGATGAGCGCCGGGCCGCCCCAGTTTTCTTGCTTCCCCTGAGACGAAGGGGTCGTGCGAAGCGGGGAGAGCGTGAGGAAAGTGTAGGCGACGTAAGACGGCAGTCAATCCGGACCGATCGGGGCTCGTCGGGTTACCTACACGTGTGCACCGTTCACTTGACGATTGGAGCGCCGGCCCCGGCGCCGCGCGCGGCATCGCTGCTCGCATTCTCGACGACGACAGCAGGCCAGCCACCGCCGATCGCCTTGTACAGCGTGACCGTATCGGTAAGAATCTGCTGATGATTCGCGACGAGCGCGAGTTCCGCGGCTGCGAGCGAGCGCTCCGATTCGAACACTTCCAGCTGCGACACCACGCCCTCTTTCAACTGCGCTTCGATCTGGGCGGCCACGACGCGCAGATGCGCGTTTTGCTGCTGAAGCTCGAGGCGTTGCTTCTTGTGCGCGTCGAGATTGACGAGCGCGTTCTCGACCTCCTCGAAGGCGGCGAACACAGTCTGCCGGTACTGCTGCTCCACCACCTCGCTTTGGGCCTCTGTCGTCCTGATGTGCGCTTTCACGCTCGGATCGAACATGGGCAGATTGATGCTCGGCAAGAAGCTGAATGTGAACGCCTTGAACAGATCGGAAAGTGCGAACGCCGCCGTGCCGCCTCGGCCGGTGAGACTGATACTCGGCAACTGCGCCAGCTTCGCCGCTCCGATCGAGTCATACGATTCGAGCACGCGGTACTGTGCGGCGACGACATCGGGGCGGCGGCCCAGCAACTGTGCCGGTAAGCCCATCGGCACCTCGGGCAGCTTGACGCGCTCGCGCAAGTGTCCGGCGGGCATCTTGAACTCGCCGGCCGGGACGCCGACGAGCGTGGCAAGCGCGTTCTCGGCGAGATCTCTCGAGCGCTGTAAATCGATGAGTTCGTTCGCCAGCCCGTTGATCTCCGCCCGCTGGCGCAGCACTTCGGTTTGCGGCACGAGACCGCCGGCGAGCATGGACTGATAGATGGCGAGAATCTGCTTGTTCTTGGCGAGCGTCTTTTGCTCCTGCTCGATCTGATCGTCGAATTGAAGAATCTGGAAGTACGTGCTCGATACGCCCGCGACGAGCGTCAGATAACCGGCGCGCCAGTCCGCCTCGGAAGCGTGGTATTCGGCCTTTTGCGCTTGGACGCCCTTCTCGACCTTGCCCCAGATGTCGATGTCCCAGTTGACCTGGGTGCCTAGATTGATGGTTTTCGTGAGCCGCTGGTGCGTGCTCTTTTCGAAATCGGCACCGGCGCCCAAATCGGCGCTCGGCAATGCGCCGGCGCGCACTTCGCCGATCTCGGCCCCCGCGACACGAATGCGCGCGGCGAGCACCTTGATGTCCACATTGCCGGCGATCGCCTTGTCGATGAGCGAATCGAGATATGCGTCGTCGAATGAACGCCACCACTGCGGGTCCACCGTGTCGGACGCCGACACCGGTCGCTCCGTATGCGCCCAGGTGGTCTTCTCGGGCATGTCGGGGCGCTGGTAAGCGGGGATTTTCAGGTCCATGCAGCCGGAGAGGACGATTGCACCGAGACCCGCTGCGATAGCGTGCCCGAAGAACGCGCGCGTGTGGCTGCGGAAGATCGACGCGCGAGCCGGGCCTGTCGAATGGTTCACGTTCTGCTCCTGGGATGACGTTTATCGATGGGACGAACTGCGGAGGAAGTGGCGTTCTCGTATGCTGCCGCGAAAAAAGCGAGTGCCCGGCGGCTGCCCGGCCGCGCCGGCCGTGGAGGCTTGACGCCTCCACGGCGGCGGGGCCCGCACGATCAGAAGTTGATCGTGTTCGAGGCGGTTTGCTGGGGCTTGACCGTCGAGTGGATGTCGCTCGCGAAAGCGACGTTGTTGCCCGTGTTGTTCACGATACTGTTCGTTTGACCGATGACCTGCTGCGCACTGAAATTGGTCGTATCGGTGACATGCACGGGCGAATACGCCAGCGGCCAGTAGTAGCCCAGCGTGCCGCCGCGTACTGCGGACATTGCACGGCCGTCGAGTTCTTTGGTGACGCTCAGGTCTTCGATCATCAGCGCTTTCATGACAGTTCTCCAAAAGATTAAGCAAAGGGACTTCGAGGATAGTGAGCTGCAAGTGTTGCGGGCTCGGACCTCATACTGCACAGGCTATGCCAGGCGCGCGACGCGAGGCTCTCGGCAGCGCGCGAAGGCTTGCCGGCATTGGCGCTGAGCGATGAGGGGAACCGAGGCAGGTGCCGCCGCTCGCGATGCTTCGAACGGCGTATGACGGTGCGCGGACAACAGATTGCGGAGAACGTGTCGGCCGCGAGCCGACACTCACGTCATTTGACGATGATCGTGATCTTCTTCGAATAGAGGGGGGGATTGTGCGGCGTGTGATCGAAGTCGCCCATCAGCAACTGCAGCGTGTGCTTGCCGGGCGGAAGATCGAGCATGGTCTCGGTCTGGCCTGCCCCGAAGTGCAGATGATTCCTGTCCGAAGGAATTTTGTCGTCCATGGACGGCAGGTCCGTATCGACCAACAGATGGTGGTGCCCCGTATTGGGAAACTTGACACCGGCTGGCGCGACGCCCATGTAGCGCAGCCCGAACCAGACGCGAAACGGCTTGCCTGCCGGCAACACCTGGCCGTTGTTGGGCCAGCCGATATAGACGGTGGCGCGCGGGTCGGCCGGGGTGCTGCCGGCCCACGCAAGCGGTGCCGATACGAGCAGCGCGGCAGCGATCGTTCGGACGACGAATGGGGCGACGAATGGGGCGACACCTGCGGCGAAGGCAAATCTCTTGTTCATGGCGTCTGTCTCCGAGTCTGGCTACGTCACAGTGATCGTGATCTTTTTCGATTGAACGGGCGGGTTGTGCGGCACGTGGTTGTAGTCCCCCATCAGCAATTGCAGCGTATGTCTTCCGGGGGCAAGCTCGATGCGCGCCTCGGTTTCGCCGGCACCGAAATGCAGATGGTTTCGGTCCGACGGGATCGGCTGATCCATCGGCGGCAGATCGGTATCGATCAGCAGATGATGATGCCCGACGTTGGGGCGATCGATGCCTTTCGGACAGAGGCCCATGTTGCGCAGGCCCATGCGCACCCAGAACCCGCCCTTGATGACAGCGCCGTCGTAAGGCCAGATGATATAAACCTCGGCACCCGGCGGCGAAGCCGTCGGACCAGCGAACGACGTCCGCGGTGCAAGCACCGCCGCCGCCCACGCGATGAGCATCGTTCTTCGCTGCATGGTGTGTCCCCTCGTTCGTCGATTCATCGCGCCGGGCGGTTCGCATCCATGCCGGCGAGCACCTATCCTCGCTTATGAGCGAGGTCCGGTACTGCGCGTTGGCGCACAGACTATCGGCTCTTTCCTGCGCGCACACTACGGGTCTATCGCGATGGATGCTTGGACAGAACAATGAGGAGACTGACCATGTGGCGACGACTCGTCTTCCTAGGCCTCATCGCGTCGACATTGGCTGCGGGGCCTGGATGGTCCGGCGCAGGGGTGCTGCCGAAAGACAGCGCGGAGCAGTACGAAATCACGTTCTGGGATTCGATCAAGGACAGCACTTACGCGGGCGACTATGAAGCGTACCTGAAGGCCTATCCGAACGGCCGTTTCGCTCCGCTCGCGCAGGCGCGGATCGCCCGCCTGCGTGCGGCGGCTTCCGCGACCCCCCCAGGGCAGTCGCCGGCGGCCCGACAGAACGCCGGGCAGCCGCCCTCGCCGCCGCCCTCGCCGCCGCCCTCGCCGCCGCCATCGGCAACGTCACCGCCTGCATCGCCCGGGCAGACCTACTCGCGACCCGCGTCCCCGCCCGTGGCCGCACCGCCTACGGCCGCGATGCCGCCGCGCTCACCGGCATTGCCGGCAAGCCATGAGATAAGGGACTGCGCCACTTGCCCGGCTCTGATCGAGGTCGATTCCGGCACATTCACGATGGGCAACAATTCCGACGACCCATCGGAAAAGCCGGCCCATCGGGTGACGATCGCTCATCGCTTCGCGCTTGCCAAATACCCGGTCACGGTCGCCCAATGGAACACGTGTGTCGCCGCCGGCGCATGCCAACGCCCTGCGAGCGAGGGCGCGCAGATTCCGAACGCACCTGTGCATGACGTAAGTTGGGACGACGCGCAGCAATATCTGAAGTGGCTCACGAAAACGACCGGCAAGCCCTATCGGCTGCCGACCGAAGCCGAATGGGAATACGCAGCGCGCGGCGGCACGACGACGCGCTACTGGTGGGGCGATGCGATGAGCAAGGGCCACGCGAACTGCAAGGACTGCGGCCCGCCATGGCGCGCCGATTCGCCGGTCGACGTCGGATCGTTCGCCCCCAACCCGCTCGGTTTTTACGACATGAATGGCGGCGTATGGGAATGGGTCAGCGATTGCTGGCATAGCTCGTACAAGAACGCGCCGTCCGACGGGCGGTCATGGGAAGACCCGTTTTGCCAATCGCGCGTCATTCGCGGCGGCTCCTGGCTCGACGGCGCGGGGTATATGCTGTCGTCGACACGCTTCAAGTACGACGGCAGCGTCCGCTATACGGCAAATGGTTTTCGCGTGGCGCGCGATATGAAGTGAGCGGCGAGCGCGAGCGCGCCGTCGGCTGTCGTCTTCGGCAAAAACATATCGGCAACTGGGTCACCAACGCGCCCCCTCAGCTGACGTTAAGATTACCGCTGAGTCGTGCGTGGAACGCGCGACTTCGTTCGTCTAGCCCGGTGAACGCCACGGCGATGTCGTGCTGCCGATACTTCATCTGGATGGAATCGAGCGCGGCCACCGTCGATGCGTCCCAGATCTGCGACTTCGAGAAATCGATGACCACCGAGCGCGGATCGGTCGCGTACTCGAAGCGGTCCACGAGATCGTTGCTGCTGCCGAAGAATAGCGGACCGTGCACCTCGTAACGCACGCTTTGTCCGTCGGCGGACGTGGCGCGCGTGGTACTGATGACATGCGCGACGCGGCGCGCGAACAACACCATCGCCAGCAGCACGCCGCCCAGCACCCCAAGAGCAAGATTGCCGGTATACACGGTCAACGCGACGGAGACAAACATCACCGACGTTTCCATCAGCGGCATCCGCTTTAACGTAGCGGGGCGCAAGCTGTGCCAATCGACGGTCTTCACCGCCACAACCATCATCACCGCGGCAAGGGCGGCCGTCGGGATACGCGCCATGACCGGGCTTAGCCCGGTCATGAGCAAAAGCAGTGTGAATGCAGCGGCGAGCGTGGAGACGCGCGTGCGCGCGCGCCCGATACCGACGTTCACCACCGTCTGGCCGATCATCGCGCAACCCGCGATCCCGCCGAACGCCCCCGCGCAAAGATTGCCGAGCCCGAGCGCCCAAGATTCGCGCCCCTTGTTGGAGCGCGTCTGCGTCATTTCGTCGACGAGTTTGGCCGTCAGCAAGGTTTCCAGCAACCCCACGAACGCGATGCTCGTCGCGGTCTGCCATACGATCGTCAGCGTACTCAAGTCGAGCGGTACTGTCCATGCCGTGAGCCCCGGCAACTCCGCTCGGCCGGGATGCGCACCGCTGACTGTCGGCACGCTCCATTGCAGCCCGACGGCAATGCCGGTCGCGACCACGATCGCGATCAGCGGAGAAGGCACGGATCGCAAGAATCGCGGGCCGACCAGCACGATAGCGAGCGTGATCGCGAAGACCACATATACCTCGAATGGCTCGTCGATCACGTGCGGCAGCTGTGCACAAAAAATCAGAATGCCCAGCGCGTTGACGAAGCCGAGCATCACCGACCGCGGAATGACGCGCACGATACGCGAGAAGCCCATCAAGCCGAATGCCACCTGGACCGTCCCGCCGAGCAGCACCGCCGGCAAAATGTAGCCTGCGCCATGCGCGCGAACCATCGGGCCGACGACGAGCGCCACCGAGCCCGCCGCCGCCGTGACCATCGCGGGCCGCCCCCCGAACAGCGATGTAACGAGAAGCAGCACCACAGAGGCAAAGAGCGCGGAATACGGCTCGACCCCCGAGATAAACGAGAAGGAGATGACCTCGGGGATCAGCGCGAGGCTCGTCATCACGCCCGCGAGGATTTCGCGCCGCAGTTCGGCGCGCGACGCGGGCAATGCAACGCGCGACTCGGCGCGCGGCGTATCGATCCTGCTCACAGGATGTGTCATGTCGGTACTCGGTTGTTTGAGACATAAGACGCGGCACACGTCATCGCGTGTGGAGCGCCGCGAACGGATCACGTCCGCACGATGCATCGAAAGCCGATATGGCTGGTCGACGTATCGAGCGTCTGGCCCTGACGTGCCGCAGGCCGGTAGCGCAGGCAATAGCCCGGCGCGCATAAATGCGATCCGCCCTTCACCACATTGCGCACGTCCGGAGCGTCGGAGCCCGTCGACGGGATGCAGCACGACTTCACATCCGCGACGCCAGGCGGCTGGCCGTAGCGGGTCACGGTCCACTCCCACACGTTGCCCGCGACGTCGTAAAGCCCATAACCATTCGGCGGGAACGACTTCACCGGCGAAGTGCGTTCAAAGCCATCGAGCGCAGCGTTGCTCCACGGAAATTCGCCTTGCCACGTATTCGCCATCTGCAGACCCTCGGGCGCGAATTCATCGCCCCAGGGATACACCGCACCATCGAGGCCGCCGCGGGCCGCATACTCCCACTCGATCTCGTTCGGCAAAGACTTCCCTGCCCATGCCGCGTAGGCGCTCGCGTCCGCGAACGACACATGCACGACCGGATGGTCGGCCAGACCGCCCAGATCGGTGCCCGGCCCTTGCGGGTGCCGCCAGCACGCGCCCGGCACATAGGCCCACCATTGCCGAAAGTCGTGCAAGGTCACCCGCGATTGCGGCTGCGTGAAAACCAAGGAGCCGGGGCACAGAAGCGCCAGGTCGGCGTCGGGATACAACGCCGGATCGGGCTGCCGCTCCGCGAGCGTGACGTAGCCGGTCGCATCGACGAAAGCAGCGAACTGCGCGTTTGTCACCGGGTGCGCGTCGATCCAAAAATCCGGCGCAGCGGCGCGCCGCGCCGGACGTTCCTCGCGATAAAAAACATCGGAGCCCATCGTGAAGTCGCCGCCTCTGATCCACACCATGCCTTCGGTGCGAACGGCGTTCATGGCGGGCGCCGCCGCTTTCGCGGAGCAGCAGCATGCGGGCTTCTCGGGTTTGATGTCCATGATCGGCGCGCCCGTGGCGTTACGCGTTGAAGACCGACTTCGGCACGAAGTCGAGCTCGGAGCCCGGCGGAATCAGCGCCTCCTGTTTCACGCTGTCCTCGAACTCCCGTACGACGCGATGCGCGTGCTGCATCACCCACCACCGCACGTAGCGCTGATTGACCGCCTCGCGTTCCTTGGGATCTTCCTGCAGATGCGTGATGCGCGCGAAGCCGAGCGGCAGCTCGGGGTCGTGAAAATGCTGTTGGCGCTTGAAGTTGATCTTGAAGTCTTTCCACTTCACCGCATGCAGTTCATCCTTGAGCCATACCATGCACGACTCGCGGTTCGAGGTCGCTTGTTCACCGAGGAAAAACGCGGTCTGGTCCTTACCATCGATGAGCCGGTCCTTCGGCGTGTCGCTTCCCGCGAACTTGAGCAGCGTCGTGAAAAGATCGGTGACGTGGACCATCTCGTTGCTCTCCACGCCCGCCGGAATGCGGCCCGGCCAGCGCGCGAGTAGCGGCGTGCGGATGCCGCCTTCCGCCGAACTGAAGTACGAGCCGTCGAAGAATCCGCCGGTGCCGCGGCCTGCCAAATGATCCTCCGCGCCATTGTCGCCGCACAAGATGACGATCGTGTCGTCCGCCACGCCGAGACGGTCGAGTTCATCGAGCAGCACGCCGAAATCGTGATCGAGCATCAGCAGGCAATCGCCCCATTCACCGTTGGTGCTCTTGCCGACGAACTCGTCGCGCGGCGACATCGGGAAATGCATCAGCGAGTGATTGAAGTAAAGGAAGAACGGCTCGTCGTTTTTCACGCAACGCTGCATGAAGTCTATTCCGCGCTTCTGATACTCGAGATCGCAGGTCTTCTTGGTTGCCATCGTGAGCTGCTCGTCGAGCAGCGGCCTCGCGCCCTTGCCCTTGAAGCCCTCGTGCATGTGAGAGTAGCCATCGCGCTCGGGCACGTAGTGGGGATCCTCCAACCACATGCACTCGTCATAAGTACGCAATGGGCCGTACCATTCGTCGAAACCGTGATCGGTCGGGAAACGCCCGTCTTCCGCGCCGATGTGCCATTTTCCGAGGCACGAGGACTTGTATCCCCCTTGCGCGAGCAGTTCGGCGATGGTGACCTCCCAGGTCACGAGGCCGCCCCCGTTGCCCCCCAGCGCAATCGTGTGATTGCCGGAACGGATCGGGTAGCGGCCCGTCATCAACGCTGAACGTGTCGGCGTGCATTGCGGCTCGACCACGTAGTGCGTGAGTTTGGTGCCCTCCTTGCAGAAGGCATCGATACGCTTGGTATCCGCGCCGCGCAGTTTGCCGCCGCCGTAGCAGCCGAGTTCCCCCATACCCAGATTGTCGACGTGGAAGAACAGGATGTTCGGTTTCTTGCTCATTGCAAAACTCCATCGGATCGAGAACGTTATCCCCCGCCCTCGGTTAGGGACGCTTTTCGCGTGGTGTCTTACTGCTCCAAATGCTGGCTTGACAGGATCAGAGCATCTCTTCGACGCCGTTCGGTCCCATCTCCATACTGAAACCCTCGACGCCGCCCGGCCCGAGTTCGGATCCCATCGCGGCGAGCGATTCCTCGCGAATCAGGTCTTTCAGGCGACGGACCAATTCGATGAATTCGGGCGTATTCAGCATCGCTGGCGAACGCGGACGCGGCAGCGGCACGTGTATTTCAGTCTTGATGCGCCCAGGCCGCGCCGTCATCACGTAGATGCGGTCCGACAGGAAGACGGCTTCCTCGATGTCATGCGTGATGAACAGCACCGACAACCGAAAGCGCTGCCACATGTTCGTCAGGATCTCCTGCATGACGGTCCGCGTTTGCGTGTCGAGCGCGCCGAACGGTTCGTCCATGAGCAACACCTGTGGGTTCGCCGCAAGCGCGCGCACGATGCCGATGCGCTGCTTCATGCCCCCCGACAATTGATCCGGATAGTGGTTTTCGAAAGCCAGCAGCCCCGCAAGTCCCAGCAGCGTGCGGGCAGTGCTTTCGCGTTTGGCACGCGAGACGCCTGCCATCTTCAGGCCGAACTCGACGTTCTCTCGCACGCGCAGCCAAGGGAATAGCGAATACTGCTGAAACACCACGCCGCGTTCCGCGCCGGGCTTTTTGATGAGTACGCCGTCAAGCGTGACCGTGCCTCGCGTCGGCTTCGTAAAGCCCGCCGCGATGCTCAGCAAAGAGGACTTGCCACAGCCCGATGGACCGATCAACGAAACGAACTCATGCGGCTCGACGGTCAGCGATACGTCCTTGACTGCTTCGGTCTCGGCGTTGCCCGAGCCGAACACGACGCCGACGTTGCGGCACTCGATGCGGCCTTTGTTTGCGTTGCTCATTTGCGCGCTCCGTTGACGGATGCGAGCCAGGGCATCGAGAACTGCCCGACGAGACGGATCGCGCCGCTGCATATGAGGCCAAGGGAGCCGATCGTGATCATGCCGAGGACGATCGCCGGATAGTTGACGAGCGAATAGGCCTCCCACGTGTAGTAGCCGACGCCGTACTGCCCCGCGATCATCTCGGCCGCGATCAACGACACCCAAGCCACTCCCATGCCTACCGCGAGCCCCGTGAAGATATTGGGTAGGACGCCTGGCAAGATCACATGCCAGAACAGTTGGGCTTCGCTCGCGCCGAGACAGCGGCCGGCGCGCAGCAGTACGCCATCGAGCGACTCGACGCCATCTACCGTATTGAGCAGAATCGGATAGAACGCGCCGATGAATGTGATGAACACGATCGACGATTCCGTCGTCGGCCACAACATGATCGACAACGGCACCCAGGCAATCGCCGGGATCGGCCGCAGCACTTCGATCGCCGGGATGAGTAACTGCTTCACGATGCGATATCGCCCGATCACCAAGCCCAATCCGACGCCCGAAAGCAGTGCGATGAAAAAGCCCAGGAAGATGCGTCGCAAGCTGTTGCCGATGTTCGTCGAAAACGCGCTTGACGCGGCGACATGTACCGCCGCATGAAACACGTCGAGTGGAGTCGGCACGTCCTGAAAGCGGATATAGAACTGAACCCGATAGCGCGTGCCGAGGTACCAGATCAGGAACGGCGCGCCGAGCGAAGCAATCGCGAACACGAGCCTCACGGCGAGCGCTTGCGCACCGTTCGGCGCACAGGCGCCCTTACGGACCCGGTTACTTGACGCAGCTTCCGGCGGTTGCTCTCCAGGCAACGACGATGCGCCGTTCTTGATCTCGAGATCGAGGGATCCTTCCATGTCACTTCCCTCCCTTGCCGACTGCGCTCAACGCCTGCGCAAAGCTCACGACTTTCTCACCCGAGTTCTTCGCGCTCGCCTCGGCATCGCGCTTGAGCATGAATGACCCGATGTCCGGTCTTTTTCCACTTGCAGCGCCGAGCGTATAGAACGCGGCATCCGCAAAGACCTTGACGCCGAGCGTCTTGTCCATCAAATAGACCGCATCGACTTTCCTGCCTTGCGCGCGATACGCGTTCACACCTTCGAGCGTGCATGCAGCGGAGCTGAACGAAGCGACCTTGCCGCCTGCGGCCCAGATCTGTCCCGCCTGCGAGGGATCGCCGATCGGCGCGTTGCACACGGTGTCGTTGCCTTGGACCTGGTAGTTGGAGAAGTCTGCGAGCTGCGCGTCGTAATCGCGCCCGGCCTCCTTGAAAGCCTCCCGCACGAAGGCGTCGTTCACCCATTTGTCGATGTCGAGGTCTTTCACCATGTCGAGCTTCTTGAGCACCGCATAGTCCGCCTTCAACGCGGCGACCCAGCGTGGCTTGATGGTTGGGTCGAGCGTATCGATGCCGCCCGGGCCAAGGAAGATGTACGCCACCTCCTTGTCCACCTTGGTCCACGACTGAATCTTTTCCGCGGCCTGTTCCGGATCGCGGCGGACCCAATCGTCGGCTTCCATCAAAGCCCTGATGTAAGCCGTCACGATCTCGGGGTACTTCTGGCCGAAGTCCTTGCGGACCACCACGCCATGAAACGTCGGCTGTCCCGTCTCGGCGCCGTCGAAGATCTTGCGCGCGAAACCGCGATAGGGCAGCAACTCGGCGAACGGCACGAAGTCCGCATGAGCGTCGATTCGCTTTTCCTGGATGCTCGTGCTGCCCACTTCGGGCGACTGATTCACGAGCGCGAAGTAGTCACTCGGCAGATGCCGGCTCTGCAAGGCGGCGAGCAGCATGCCGTGCGCGGCCGAGCCGAACGGCACCGATACGCGCTTGCCTTTCAGATCGCTCAAATCGTAGTAAGGCGAATCTTTCGGTACGACGATGCCGTTGCCGCCGCCGTGCGCGTTATAGGCGATGACCGCCACGAGTTCGGTATCGTTGTTCGTTGCGTGCCCCGTAGCCCCGTTCACGAGCAGCGGATAGTCGCCCATCATGCCGATCTGCAGCTTGCGCGCGATCATGGCGTTGGTGATGGGCGGCCCGGAGGTCGCGTTTTGCCACGTCACGTTGTAGGTGACATCCTTATACTTTCCCGTATGCGGCAAATATTTGTCGAGCAGATGGAGCTGCTTGATGACGATGCCGCCCGTGACTGTGTTCGTCGTTGTGTCTTGCGTGCCGATACCGATGTCGATCGTTTCCGCGTGCGCGGCGCCTCCGAACGCCGGCATGGCGCCGATTGCGACGAGCGAAGCACTGCTCAACGCCTGGCCTACCAAAGCTCTGATTCGCATGGTGTAACCCTAAGAGTGAGTGACATGAATCGGGTCCCTGCTCCGCCCGCGTGTGATCCAGCCAGAAACATCAACCGTCGACATCGACCGTCTGTCCTTCGACACGATCTCCGTGGACATAACTCGTCATTACAAGTTGTCGAATCGATGCAAGGCGTATGCCAACGTTTACCGGGGGCACCGACCGGCCGACTTGCCCTCTTTCAGCGTCTCTCGCGCCTCACGATTGCGCGCGCGCACGGCTTGCCGGTGCAGAAACGGCTCCGGCTTGGTGCAAGCTTGTGCGGCTCATGCAAGCGAATAGATCCACGGAAACGTACGGAAGCGAATAAACAAAGACACGCCGATAGCCACCGCCATGAAGGGTGCAACGCGATTCGCCGCGCACTGCAACACCGGGATCGACGAGCGGGAGCCTGCGGTCCAGAATGCGCAAAGACAGAGCAATGCCGTGAGCAATCCAAACGCCCCCGCAATGAACGTCATCTGGGACGGTGCGAGGTCCATGATGACGCTCGAATAAACCATCACGTTGTCGATCGCGACGGAAGTTGTCACAACGGTCACCGTCGCGACGCGCCCGAACGTTCCGTGACCCGGACTCGCCCGACACACCGCATTTTCTTGTCGGGGCCCGTTTCGACGGCGCAATCGCGCGATTCGCTTCAGCCCGGCGAACAGCGGCACGGCGCCGGCTAGACCGACCAATGGTGAATGCGCCACCCATCCCGAGCGCATGACCGCGATCGATATCCCCAACTGTGTCGCCATGCTGAGGAATTGCCCCGCGACAATCTCCATCGAGCGATAACGCTCGTTGCTGAAGAATCCGATCAGCAGTGCATATCCATCGACGTTGGTCGAAACGTAAGCGGCGGTCGCGGTGACGATCAGGGCGGGCAAAGCGTCCAATGTTCTCTCCGTTAGTGCTTCATTCTTCTACTCGTCATAACAAGGCATGACGTGTAGTTCTAAGCAAGGACGATGCCATCGTTGAAATGCGGTTCGCGCGGGCGTTCCTTGTGGCGGTGCGCGCCAAGCGGGTGCGACTTGGCACACGCATCAGTCATTTTCGCCATAAGTCGGTGCGTGGCGCCGTCTGATCGAAACCGATTGTCGTCAGAGAATGAGTTCTTGAAATGACACGCTATCCCATGACATGACATGATGGGTTTTCGCGTCGCCAACGTGGATATGCAGCGGTATAATCTTCCATCGCCAAAGCTGCATCGTGGAATCTCCCGTGCTCTCGCTCATCGACCATGCAGACAAGCCAGATCGCCTTCGAACCCGACTCGCCGATTCCGCTCTATCAGCAAATCAAAGATACGCTGCGTAGCGGTATCCTCGACGGAAGGTACCCGCCGCATAGCCGCATGCCCTCGGAGAGCGAACTGCAGGCGATGTTCGAGGTGAGCCGCATCACGATCCGGCAGGCGCTCGGCGATCTTCAGAAGGAAGGGCTGATCTTCAAGGTGCACGGCAAGGGCTCATTCGTGTCACAGCCCAAAGCGGCGCAGAACATCACGTCCCTGCAAGGCTTCGCCGAGGCCATGTCGAGCGAAGGACACGAGATCGTCAATCGCGTGGTCTCTTTCACTTTCGTTCCAGCCAACGCCGAGGTCGCCGCGAAGCTCATGCTTCACGAGGGCGAGAAGGTGGCGGAGATTCATCGTGTGCGCCTGCTCAATCGCGAGGCGACCTCCTACGAAATTACCTTCCTGCCCGAATCTCTCGGCAAGAAGCTGATGCGTGCCGATCTCGCCACGCGCGACATCTTTCTCATGCTCGAGAACGACTGCGGCATTGCCCTGGGCAGCGCGGACCTGAGCATCAACGCTATACCCGCACGCTCCCCTGTTGCACGGGCACTCGAGATCAAACGCGATGCACCGGTGCTCCGCGTCGAACGGCTGACGCACGACAGCAACGATCGCCCCATCGACTTCGAATACCTGTATTTCAAGGGCGATACGTTTCAGTTCAGGTTACGAGTGAATAGAGAACCTGTCGCAAAGGGGCGTCGGAAGGCCTGAAGCGGCCGTCCAACAACGCGTGCAAGCCTGCGTTGCGCGCGCTCGCGAGGCAACGGCGCTGGCTATTCGGCAGATTCACTGCCGCGCGCACCCTCAATGTGAGCTCGACGCGTCACGGTTCGGAACTCAAAGACCGAACGCGGCACGCAATGCATCGGTGGCATCGCCCAGCGCCCGCTTGCTCTCGTCGAACGGCCATCGGATGAATTCATGAATCATCCCCTCATATCGCTTCACCGCAACGGTGACGCCGGCCTCGCGGAGACGTTCGCCATATCCCTCCCCTTCGTCACGCAGGGCATCATATTCGGCGGTAATGATGAAGGCAGCAGGCAGGCCCGCGAGGTTCGGCGCAAGCAGCGGCGATACGAGCGGATCGAGCTTCTCCTCTTCGCTGTTGAGATAGTTGTTCATGAACCAGTTTTGCGTGACACGGCTGATATAAGGCCGGACTTCGCCCGCGCCGGGTGATAGACGCGAATAGTGAGATCGCCGCGGTCCGTGCGGATCGTTCGATCTTTGACATCGGCGACGGTCTCGGGCTCACCGAGGCTCTTGGCCATGCGTCGCATTCCCTCTCGGATTCGCTCCGGCGGGAGCGTGTGTAGTTCCGCAAAGCTGGTCTTTGCAAGGCGTTCAAGATGTGCATGTGCTTCAGGGTGCAATGGCATGGCGCAGATCTCCTTAGCTAGGATCGACAAGGGTTCAGCCATTGTGCAAATTGAAGCTCGGTTCAAGTCAAGGGAGGGCCGCCATGCTCCTCGATATCGCCGAGGTCGCCAGGCAATCTGGCCTCGCGCCGTCCGCGCTTCGGTACTACGAGAAGCGGAAATTGATCGTCTCGAGAGGCCGAAACGGATTGCGTCGCACTTTCGATCCAGAAGTGGTCAGCCGGCTGGCACTTATCAGTTGCGCACGAGCAGCAGGTTTCACGCTTGCACAGATCGGACGCTTCTTAGCCGCAACGCCGAACAATGTCGATCTGCAAGCGCGAATGGCGGAGCAGGCCGAACGACTCGACGAAGAGATCGCACGGCTCTCGCGAATGCGCGATGGCCTGAGGCACGCGGCGAGTTGCACGCATACGCCGCTGGTGGAGTGCCCGAAGTTCAAGGCACTCTTCAAGGGTTCGATATCGGAACTGCCTGAAACAAGCCACTGCGGAACATCAGTCGATTGAGAGCACGACGTTGTCGTGGGTTCGATCGATCGTCATTGAAGCAGCGGCCGCAATCAGCGCATTTTGCATGACGATCCTCTATTCGAAGCGCATCGCCTTCGGTCCGACACATTCAAGCCACGTAATCGGGCTGACGCTGCGGCTGCGCGGCAACGAATGCAGCGTCTCGCGATGCGTGCTCATAGACCGCCAGGCTGCGCTTGTACGCCCCGAGGCTGCAGTCCACACGCAACGCGTTGGCCATCTGCGGTACCAGGCACACGTCCGCTAGCGTAGGCTGCGCGCCGAAGCACCACGGGCCCTCGTTGCTGCGTTCGAGCAGGCGCTCGACGGCAGCCATGCCCTCCGTAACCCAGTGTCGATACCACTGTGTTTTCTGTTGCGGCGTAACTTTCAGCTCCGTTTCCAGATAACGCAAGACGCGCAGGTTGTTGATCGGATGGATGTCGCACGAAATGGCTGTTGCCAGTTCGAGCACGCGCGCCCGCCGTTCCGGTTCCAGCGGAATGAGGCGCGGATCGGGATATTTCCGGTCGAGATAGTCGAGGATCGCCAGCGACTGGCCCAGACTGAATTCGCCGTCGATCAGCGCCGGCACCGACGCCGATGGATTCACGTTCGCCACATAGTCGGTCGCGCGATGTTCGCCGATCCGAATGTTGACGGGCAGCGTGTCGTACGCGAGGCCCTTGAGTGCCAGCGCAATGCGCACGCGGTATGAGGTCGAGCTGTTGAAGAAACTATGAAGTTGCACGGCCGTGTCTTCCGTTGATAGGGATGCCCTGCGTCAAACGATGCGAACGGCCAATTCACCCAGATGTTCGATGCCGATCTTCATCAGATCGCCCGCCTTCACCGCGCCGACGCCCTCCGGCGTGCCTGTGAAAATGACGTCACCCGGTTCGAGGCGGAAGAACTTCGACAGGTAGGCGACCGTCTCCGCGACCGACCAGATCAGATGCGACACATCGCTCTTTTGCTTCGTCTCGCCGTTGACGGTCAACCACAGTCCCGCGTTTTGGATGTGGCCGACAGCGCTTGCGGGATGAATCGGGCCCATCGGCGCCGAACGATCGAACGCCTTGCCGATTTCCCAGGGGCGCCCCATTTCGCGCATCTTCATCTGCAGGTCTCGACGGGTCATATCGACGCCGACGGCGTAGCCCCACACGTGATCGAGGGCCTGCTCGACTTCGATGTCCGCCCCACCCTTTCCGATCACGGCAACGAGTTCCGCTTCGTAGTGATAGTTCTGCGTCTGCGACGGATAAATCAGTTCAAGCGTTTCGCCATAGGCGACAGGGACGACGGCATCGCCGGGCTTGCAGAAAAAGAACGGCGGCTCGCGATCGGGATCGAAGCCCATTTCACGCGCATGCGCCGCGTAGTTGCGGCCCACGCAATAGACGCGGCGCACTGCGAATTGAGCGTCGCGACCGGCGACGGGAACGGCGACGGGCGCTTCAGGAGTGAAAACAAAAGTCATGATGGGGTCGACTCGACGAGTGAAAGGATGGAGGACGCGCCCTGTGATCGGGCGCGCAAAGATCAAGGATGCGCCCGTCTAGCTGCGCTCTTCGCGCAGCAGATTCAGCGCGGCGAGCACCGGACGGTCCGAGTAGCTGAACAACACGCTTTCCTTCGACGCCGAAAGTTGCACGGGCTCCCACGATGGCGCGACGAAAACGTCATGTGGCTCGAACGTGAATTCGTCGCTGCCGATCTTCACGCTGCCCGTGCCTTCGACGACGCAATACACGGTGGCGTCCGTGCTGCGATAGGCGCGGCCCGTAAAGCCGGCCGGCAGGTACTGCATGAAAGTGGCAATCGTTGGCATCGGCCAGCCCCCCGTCGCCGGGTTGACGTAGCGCAGCTTCACGCCGTCCCAGTCGTCGAGCTCGCCGTTGCGGTACAGCGCATCGAGCGCTTCGCGGCTGCGTTCATACGGGTAGCTGAAAATCGGTGACGTCGGATCGGACACGCGATGCCGCATCGGCACCATGTTGTGACCGAATCTCGCGAAACTGTCGCCTTCGGGACGCGAGATGGGTTGGGTCGCCTCAGGGTAGTTCTCGGCGAAACCTGCGTCCATCTGCGCGACGAGCGGAATATCGAGGCCATCGAGCCAGACCACGGGCTCGCCCCCTTCTTCCATCGACGGATTGCCGTGGTCGTGCCACGTCCACGACGGCGTGATGATGAAGTCGCCGGGACGCATCGTCGTCCGCTCGCCGTCGACGGCCGTCCACGCGCCCTTGCCCTCGACGATGAAGCGCAGCGCCGACTGCGTATGACGGTGGCTGGGGGCGATCTCGCCGGGCAGAATCAGCTGAAGCCCCGCATAGAGGTTCGGCGTCATGCTCGACTTGCCGGGCAGCCCGGGATTTTCGAGCACCAGCACGCGGCGAACGGCTTCCTCGGCGCTGATCACCCCACCCGCCTCCATCACGAGGTCGCGTACCTGTGCGTACTTCCAGATCGCGGGCCGAGCCTTCGGCTGCGGCGCTTTCGGAACGAGGCTGTGCAGCGATTCCCATAGCGCAGCCATATGCTGGCGGGCGATCTGTTCGTAGTAGGCCGCGCGCGATGCGCCCGGACGATTGTTGGCCATGTGCGTCTCGTTTCGGTGTCTCGTTAGGCGGATGCGATGTACAGGCGCCGCATTGAATAGATGGTTCGATGGACCTTGTGCGCTATTTATATGCGATAGACCTATGCTTAGTAAAATGGTTAAATCATCTAATCCATGTGTTTTCGGATATACCTCCGGAATCCTGGTGACATCGTGACCGGAGGACTGCGCGATGGACTGGACATACCGTCTGCGTCTGCGACACCTGCAATTGCTGCTGAGCCTGGCGGAAACGGGCAACCTGAGCCAATCGGCCACGGCGCTCAATACGACGCAGCCGGCGCTGTCGAAATGGCTGAAAGAGCTGGAGAACGACGTCGGCCTGCCCCTTTTCGAGCGGCATGCGCGAGGCTTGCGGCCCACAGCACCCGGCGAGGCGCTGATCGAGCACGCGCGGCGCATCGAAGCCCATCTCGACACCGCCCGCGACGACATGCATGCGCTGCGCGAAGGCGGCAGTGGCCTCGTGAGCATCGGCACGTCGGGCGTAGCGGCGGCGGACACGGTGCCGCTCGCCGTGTCGCGGCTGCTCGCGTGCATGCCGCGGGCGCAGGTGCGTCTCGTCGAAAGCACGATGAACCAGCTGATGCCGCAGCTGGCTCGCGGCGAGCTCGATATCGTCGTGGGCCGCTCGGGGGAGCAGTACGAAGACGCGCAGTTGCAAAGCGAGACGCTCTATACAGAACTAATCGACTTCGTCGCCCGTCCCCATCATCCGTTGACGCAAAAGGCCACGCTCGAGTGGGACGACGTGCTCGCCTACTCGTGGGTCGTCTGGCCGCAAGGCACACCGGTGCGCAATGCGCTGGAGGCGGCGCTCGCAGCCGCCGGGCGCACGCTGCCGACTCATTGCGTCGAATCCAATTCGTCGGTTCTGAACCTCACGCTGTTGAACAACACGGATTTGCTGGGCGTCGCCTCACATCGGCCAGCACTCCGCTTCCAACAGTTGAACGCGCTTCAGATCCTGCCGATGAAATTGCAGGGCTCCGGCTCTGTATCGATCTACTGGCACGCGGAGAACGAAAATCGGGCCGCGGTGGCCGTGGCGCTGAAGGCGCTGCGCGCGTACGCCGATCCGAAGGCGGGCGGAAATCGAGTCCTCGGTATGTAACTGCGGTCAATCAAGGCGAACGATCACTTTACGGATTTCTTCCAGAACCAGCAGGAGCGGACCAAGCGCCGCCCGTGGCTCCATTCCCGGTCAGACGAGCGTCCCGGGTGTTGCAAGGCAAGCCGTTGACTTACATCAATCATGGACGACAGGACGCGGCCACACTGAATACTTCCCGGGCCACCGGCCTCGATGCGGTCCCCGGTCTCCGCCAAGGCCATGTTCGCCACCATGATTGCAGCCGATCCGATCATCTTTGCGTTGGACGCGAGCCGCGCCCTCGGGGAAAGCGTGGCGCGACACCTCGGCCTCGCCCTCTCCCAACACGAGGAACGCGGCTTCGAGGACGGCGAGCACAAAGCCCGGCCGCTCATCAGCGTACGGGGGCGCGATGTTTATGTCGTCCATTCTCTATACGGCGAAGGCGAGCAAAGCGTGAACGACAAGCTCTGCAGGCTGCTCTTTTTCATCGGCGCGCTCAAAGATGCGTCGGCGAGCAGCGTCACGGCGGTCGTGCCTTACCTCTGCTATGCGCGCAAGGACAAGAAGTCACAGCCGCGCGACCCTGTCACGACACGCTACGTCGCAAGCCTCATCGAATCGGTAGGCGCTGATCGGATCGTCACGCTCGACGTGCACAACCTCGCTGCGTATCAGAACGCGTTCCGCTGCCGCACCGAGCATCTGGAAGCGAACGGGCTATTCGTCTCCTGGTTCGTGCCGCGCTTGCGCGACGAGGATGTGGTCGTGGTGTCGCCCGACGCGGGCGGCGTCAGGCGCGCGGACGATTTCCGCGAGCGTCTTGCGCTCGCCCTCGGCCGCACCGTCTCGGCGGCCTTTGCTGGCAAGCTGCGCGCGCTGGGGGTACTCACGCACGAGCCGATCGTCGGCGATGTCAGGAATCGCTGCGCGGTCATCGTCGACGACCTCATCAGCACAGGCGGCACCCTCGCCGCGACGGCAAGGGATTGCCGCGCGCTCGGCGCAAAGGCCGTGTACGCCGCGGCGTCGCACGGCTTGTTCGTAGGGTCCGCGCCCGAGGCGCTCGGGGCCGAGGCATTGACCGGCGTCGTGGTGACGAATAGCGTACCGGCGTTTCGCGTGCCCGACGGCACACTCAAAGACAAACTCACCGTAATCGACTGCAGCGTACTCTTTGCGCAGGCGATCGAACGCCTGCACGGCGGCGGTTCGATCAACGCACTGCTTCAGCGCTGACAGCATCCGGCGTCAGGGCGCTCGCGCAGTGTTCGATATGCCGCTGCGCGAGCTCCAGATAACACTGCGCCTTCGCGCGCCAATGCGCCGAATCCCGGTAGGCGGGTTCGCGCAGATGCCATAGCGCGAGCTTGGCGCGGATCGCGGCACGATAGCTCTGGTAAAAATGCACCAGCACGGGCGGCGGCGTGTCGCCGGTGGCTTCGCCGTATGCGGCAAACAGCGCGGCGCCGAGTTCGGGAACGCCCACCCGCTCGCCCTCCAGCGCCAGGAAGCCGAGCTCGTCGGCGATGTCGAGCGTTCGCAGATCCTTCGAAAATTCGAGGCAGTCGATGATCGCGAACGGTAGTCCAAGATAGACGTGCTCCGGGCGCAAGTCTCCGTGGCCTTCGACCACCCGGCCTGCGTCGATGCGCCGGTCGAACAGATCGCGCCGGCGAACGAGCAACGCACGCTGCGTAGCGCATAGCGCGGCAATGGCTTCCGTAGACGGCGAACACCCGGGGTGACGCAGCTCGCTTTCGTTGGCGTCGATGCCCTCGCGCAGGCGCCGCCTGTAGGCCGCGCCGCTCATCGGGGCGGCGGGTTGGGTTCGATAGAAGGCGACGAGATGCCGAACGATCCGGCGCACATCGCGCCGCGTCACGCGAGCGCTATCCAGCAGCGCATCGAGCATCGCGCTCGCGGGCAGACGCCGCATCTTCACGAGCCAGTCGACCACGCGGCCGTCACCGCCGGGCCTAAGCGCCCCGTGAGCATCCACGACAAGCGGGACCGCGTCGAGATAAACCGACGGCGCGAGACGCCGGTTCAAGCGAACCTCTTCGCCGCAGAAATGCTGCCTCGCGCTCAAACGACGGAAGTCCAGTTCCCCGTAGTGAACAGGCTTCTTCAGCTTCCACGCATGCTCGACGGTCAGAAAAACCCATGACATATGGGTTTCGAGCGCCGTCACCATGCGCGGGCACTCCGGCCAGGTCCGCGGATCGCTCAGCAGCCTCACCTTCGTGGCGAGCGAGACGGTGCCGCGCCTCCGGATCGCGGAGCTGTCCATGTCGCGTGCGCGTCTCTCCCTGCTCACAACGCGGCTTCCGTCACGCCTCGTGCCGCCCCGAGCAATTGCGCGCGCTCGATAGGGTAGGACGTACGCGGTGTCACGCTCGCCTCGCTAACGTCGCCAATAGACGCGCACGAGCGACTCGTCACGGCCGTATTTCAACTCGAGTTCGCCCTGGAACGCCGACTTCAGCATCGTGCCGATGTCGCGGGCCAAGTGAAGGTCCGTCGTGGTCACAACCGTCGTTCCATCATCCTCGCTCACAGACATGATCCGCTGCATCGGGTGCTCGGCCTTCGCGCGTGCTTCATGTGCGCACACGATCCGCAACACCTCTTCGTGGTGCGCAGCCGCGAACTCGCCGTCGATATGGACATACCCGGCCGGCAGTTGATCCGCTGTGCGACGGCACGCGGTGCAGAGAACCTTTTCGGCGCCTTTGGGGGCCTTCGCCCATTGCCAGCGTCCGCCCTGATGGACGGCGCCGCAGATCTTGCAAACCGCGGGTTCGGGAAGTTTGCCCCTCAGCGCGTAAGGATCTTGCTCGAGCCCGGGATACACGTCTCTGTGGTCCCCCGGCTTGAAGGGCCTCATGTGATCGTTCATGGGAACTCCTTGCTGTTGCACTCAACGTGTTCACGTGGCGTGAGCGAGTCCGCTTTCTTGACAGGCAGTTTGCTGGTTGGCTCGCTCATCATCAATCCTCCTTTACGTCAATGAAGATTTCATCATCGACCCGAGCGGGAGCTTGGCGTTGACTCAGGTCAACCCTTCGTGCATCGCGTCGCCTCTTCGACGACGTCATGACGCCGCGCTGTCCGCACGCCCACTGCCGAAAGCCCCCTCGAACGCGCGAACGAATTCGTCGAAACGGCCGCGCTCGAGATGATCGATGCCCGCCGCGCCGACCCGACCGCCGCCCTGGAACGCGCGGCATAGCCGGTCCGCACCGCGCGGCGCCGCGAGCGGCGAGCGCACGCTCACGGCATAGTGTGGCGCGACAATCTGGATGAGAGACGCGCGACAAACAAGATGAGAATGTCGCGGCGAGGTTGATGATGCCGATGTTGATTGACGCTGACAAGCGTTTGTTGATTGACGCTCGGCGCATGTTGCAT
>NZ_JAAAYE010000008.1 GCF_013282575.1 Paraburkholderia sp. NMBU_R16 | reverse complement strand
ATGCAACATGCGCCGCGCGTCAATCAACAAACGCTTGTCAGCGTCAATCAACATCGGCATCATCAACCTCGCCGCGACATTCTCATCTTGTTTGTCGCGCGTCTCTCATCCAGATTGTCGCGCCACAACCCGACACTATTGCGACTCTGATAGGGTTCTTCGTGAAGTACGATTGGCTGATCAATCGGTCGAGGTTATCGGCACGCTTCGCACGCTGATATTCGCCCTTCCGCCTGCAAGTATCGGCTCTTTCTGCCGCGTCGTTTACAAAGTAAATATGTGCGCCGTCCTGCCGCAGGTTGTTATGCCAAATGAAGGCAACATTCGCTTTCCCGGCTTCTCCGAAGGACCAGTTGGAGCGCTTGCTCGGATCATCACTACCCTTCCAGCCGTCAGTCGGAATACCTACCGCTTGAACCACGTCTGACACGCGTTGCCTTTCGGCCGGCCGCAGATTGTCGATAGTCTTCATAGGCTTCTGATTTCGATATGAATCGGTACCCGTCTCGTTGTCATTCCGCGTTCGGATCGATGGAGAAGGTGAGCGTTTCTCCTTCCGCCGTGAAGAGAGACATCGACCGCCGCTGCTTTTGCGTCACCCTCGCAGGTAGATCGCCGACCGTGGCAAGGTCAGTTTGCGGCCAGACAAATATCCGTGCCTCGGCATATCCAGGACACGAAAGCGAAAAGGCCAACGGCTTGGTAGGTGCGACGCCAGTCGTTCCGAACGTTGCATGGCATGGACCGCCGTACAGTAGCTGGCCTGTGCGGGATGTCCAACGCACCTGCGACGTGAAGTCGGAAATGGTGGATGCAACGGCAATTGATGGCAGGACAAGGGCAAGGAGAACGGTTCTTTTCATATTGATATCAAGCTGGGGACCCGGGGTCGATCAAGCACTAAGTGCGTCCGAAGTGCCCGCCGATTCGACCAACTGGCCTACAGTCGGACCCGGCGTCTGAACGTCCAGACCCGGCAATGATTTCACGATCTTCATCGTTTCGAGACTGACCGTCACGACCCGCTGAAACAGTTCCAGTGGGTAGCGTGGATTGTTCATTGTCTCGATGGCATAATCGTTCGCGTCGTTGACGATGCCGCTATCCTTGTCAACCTTGACGCACTGGCGCTCGACCACCCAATCCAGTGCCGGTTTGCCATTGACCACGTATTCATGGGCTTCCAGCGGGATGCCCTTGACCGTAATCTTGTCGTTGTAGATCAACGTGGTCAGGTCTTTGTCCTTGCCGTTCTTGCCATACCGCATCTTCTCAACACGGTAGTCGGCGTCGGTCAGCAGCAGTCCGCCACCTTCGATCTGCAAAGGGTACATCTCGACCGTTTCATAGTTGACGTGCAAATCGGCCAGCTTTCTACCAGCTTTCGAGAAAGCCCAGAAATCGGCAGCGGTCTTCGAGCATGGTATACGGGGCAGTTCCTTGCTGAGATTGTCGGCGTAGCGCTCGCGGTAAACCGGCGAGTGCAGCACGCCGTAGACGTAGTAGAAGATATCTTCCTTGCTGATCGTCTCGCCTGGATATGCAGCTTCGAAATAAGTCAGTCCTTCGTCCGTCAAAGCTTCCCGGCGCAGCAATTTATCCCCTTTGGCCTGCATTGGATCGAAAAGTCCTGCTTGCCCTGAAGCACTAGCACTTTCGCCAGACGGCTCATCGAAAATATACAGGGGAAAGCACTGTCCCTTCTCAACGCTGTCGAGGCACGGTATAGCGTTTGCAATCAAGACTGAAAAACCGCTTCTTGCACCGACACCGGAGACGCAGATCACCCGATTATCTACACCACAGTCTGGAAATAGGCGTGGCAGTTGGTACACATACTCATTCAATGCACGATTAAAATAAATCCACTGCTTGAAGAAGGGGCGATACAAGCTAATCGCAAGACTTGACTCATCAAACGAAATCCGGCGGCCTTTAGACAGAGACTGCCGAAGCCCTCTTGACCATCCGATTTCTCTGGGGTCTACGTTGATGAATTCGTCCACCTGAGGGTACTGACCTATCTTGAGTCCAGCACAGGCGGACTGATAGCGCACCATCTCGGTGCTGTAAAAGCGAATCATCTTTCTCACATTCGCCTCGACAGCGGCCTTCGATGCGTTATAACACCATGCATCGCGATTTGTAGTAGCACCCAGCGAAAAGACCTCAAAAATCTTTAACGCCTCGCCCTTCTTCTCACCCAATACGATATACCGAGAGAAGTCATTATCACGCTGATTCAACCAATCACCGTGCTCATCTGGCTCGATAATCTGCCACCGCTGCCGCGCTCTCACGCCATCGACACTACCGAATTCCTTGATTCGATCAAGCTTCTCATTACGCGTCAGGTCGTCGCCAATGTCGTGTATATATATCTGTCCACGTTTCGTCGCGCTCTGATTCTTTACAAGAATAGAAATCGAGATGCCGGTCATACTTCCGCTTCCGAAGATATTTTGACCTTCCTTTGCTCGACCTTTACTCAACATATTCTTTCGAATATCCCCACGCAGGTTGATAACGTATATAGAAGAGAACTCATCAACAAGCGACTTACGCAAGCCACTCATCGCTGGCTTTTCGACAAATCCAGAACCAGATACAAATCCGATTACACCACTATCCCCGATTCGGTCGCTCGCCCAACGAATCGCTCGAATATAACTATCGTAGAGATTGCGCACGTTGCCGCCAATCGAGCGCTCCGCATAAGTGCTTCGGATGCGACTATCCAAACATGGGTACGCGACGTTCCGGTTGTTATCATTTGCACTTGTTTGCCCGACTGAGTAAGGCGGATTGCCGATGATGACCCGGATGTCAAGTTCCTTCTGCCGCTTACGACGAGCGCTGTTCTGCACTAGCAGTGTATCGACCATGTCCTCAGATTCATGCATTTGAAAGGTATCAGCAAGACATATCCCTTCGAACGGCTGGTACTTACCACCGACGATGCCGTGATACACGGCTTCTATGTTGATACACGCAATGTAATAAGCCAGCAGCACGATCTCATTTGCATGAATTTCGTGCTTGTATTTGTGCGGCAGTTCTTCGGATTTGATAAGACCGCTTTGTAGCAAGCGGGTCACAAATGTGCCCGTCCCGACGAACGGGTCGATGATGTGAACGCCCTTGCTACCCAAAGTCTGGCCGAACTCGGACTGCAACACGTGGCCGACGCTATGAATGATGAAGTCCACGACTTCGACCGGCGTATAGACGATGCCTAGTTTGTCTCGAAGCAGCGGGAACGCCTTGGCAAAGAAATTGTTATAAAGCTCGACTACGATCTTCTGCTTGCCAGATGCATTGTCGATGCCCTCGGCCCGCAGCTTCACGCTCTCGTAGAATCGTTCCAGCGTGTCGGCTTCCTTGTCCAGCCGGTGTTCTTGCAGCACGTCCAGCACGCTCTGCATTGCCAACGACATCGGATTGTGCTTCGCGAAGCTGTAGTCGGCAAACAGGGCATCGAATACCGGTTTCGTGATGAGATGCTGCGCCAGCATCTCGACGATCTCGCCATCCGTGATGCTACCGTTCAGGTCATCGCGCAGTTCAGCGGCAAACGAGTCGAACGCCTGTCGTTCCGTCGCGTTCTGCGGGTTCTCGATGATGGCGGTGATGCGGTCAATGTGTGTCCGGGCAATCTGCGCGATGTCATTCGCCCAATCTTCCCAATGGTGGCGATTGCCGACCTTCTGGACCAGCTTGGCATAGATCGCCTTCTCAATCTCTCCGATCTCGAACTGCAGTTCGTGCTGTTCCTGCTTTGTCCGCTTCTTGACCGCGTCACCAATGGTGAACTCGCCCTTACCGGCATCCTTATTCGTCGCGCCCTTGCCCTTCTCCTTTTTCTTCTGAATCTTGTCGGTGATGGCGATGACTTCCATCTTGCTGGTATTCGGCCCGTTCAGTTCTAGCTTGTTGACCATCGCGTCGAAACGATCATCGTGCGAACGCAGCGCCTGTAGAACCTGCCAGACGACGGCATAGGTCTTGTTGTCGTTCAGGGCTTCATGCGGTTCGACGCCAGCCGGAATCACAACCGGCAACACCACATAGCCGCGCTTCTTCCCCGGTGCGTTTCGCATGACACGACCGACCGACTGCACCACGTCAACCTGCGAGTTACGCGGCGTCAGGAACAGCACGGCATCCAGTGCCGGAACGTCCACGCCTTCCGACAAGCATCGGACGTTGCTAAGGATGCGACAGGTGTTTTCGGGCGTTTCGGCCTTCAGCCATGCCAGCTTCGCTTCCTTCTCGCTGGCATTCATGCCGCCGTCAACGTGTTCGGCTTCGCAGTGAAGTCGGACGACCTGTTCGAATTCTTCCGTCTCTTCAGACTCCTGATACGCCTCAACGACCGCTTGAAACATCCCGGCGATCTGTTTTGAGCTTACCTTGTGCGTCTTCGCACCTTTCGAAACTTCGATAACCTGACAGAAGGCCACCGCACGACTCATCGAATCGCCGTCGCCAACCAAGTCTTCGGTCAATCCCTGCTTCGAAAGCGCCTTCCAGCAGCCGACGATCTTGGCCGCATCGTCCACCTTCAACTGGTTGTTATCGTCCTTCAGCAGGTCTTGCAGACGCCGGTTAATGTGCGTCTCTTCGACTGCAAGCACGATCACCTTGTAATCGACCAGCAGCCCGCGCTTGACCGCTTCCGAGAAGGTGATGACGAACAGTTCGTCACCGTAGAGGGCCTTGTCGTCCATCGAGCAAAGCGCCACGTTGTCACGTTCAGCCGTCGCTTTCGCTGAATCACCATAGATTCGCGGCGTCGCGGTCATGTACAGGCGCTTGGCAGCACGGATGTAGTCGGCGTCGTGGACTCGAACAAATGTGCTTTCGTCGTCGTCGCCGAAGGTCGCGCCAGTGGTGCGGTGCGCTTCATCGCAGACGATGAGGTCGAAGTCAGCCATCCCGAACTGCTTCTGCGCACGGCTGATGACATCAATCGAGTGGTAGGTCGAGAAAACGACGCTCATGTGCGACGCGTCGTGTCGCTTTGCCATCTCGTCCGCTAGTCGTGCCGAATTCGTTGTCGCCGGATAGCGCAGTTCATGGACGAAGGTCTTCACTTCGTCGTCTTCTTTCTTGCGCTTCTTGCCAACGTCGCTGTCCGAGCAAACCGCGAAGCTATGAAGCGGCGTCTCACTCTCCTGTGTCCATTCCGTCAAGGTCTGGCTCAACAGCGACAAACTCGGTACAAGAAACAGGACCCGCTTGCCCGCACCGGCCATCGTTTCGGCAATCTTCAAGCTGGTAAACGTCTTGCCGGTTCCACAGGCCATTATCAGCTTGCCACGGTCGGCATCCGCCAGACCATGCACAACGGCGTTCAGTGCATTGGTCTGGTGCGGGCGCAGTTCCTTCTTCGACTTGATGACCGGTGCGGCGTTCGGCTGGTACTTGCCCCAATCGATCTGGCTTTCCTCAAGGGCCGTCAGGTCGATCTTGCTGACTGGCGGCTGCTGATCCAGCAGCGCGTCCTCCGCGTGTTCGCTCCAATGGTTCGTCGTGGCGACGATAATCCGGCGCGTGAACGGCTTCTTGCCCGATGCCGTAAAAAAGCTGTCGATGTCGCTCTTCTGGACCTTGTAATCCGGCGCGTACATCTTGCATTGGATCGCGTGGAGTTCGTCAGTGCCGCGCGTCTTCGCCACAAGGTCGATTCCCGTATCGCGCTTGTCCAACCCTCGTAGGTCAGCCCATTCCGCGTAGGTCCAGACATCGCTGTACAGGTCGCGGTACGTGGCTTCGTTCCGCAAATACGTGGAAATCAACTCTTCGAAGTAGGTCCCTTTCTCCCGTTCCGTGACGGCAGCACTGCGGAAGGTATCGAGAAGGGTTTCGAGGGCGGTCATTTTTACTTGTCTCTCGAATTTTGAGATTGCGGGGTGCTACATTATGCCTTCCGGCAGTCCGCACGGACGACTTTCAAGACAGACGACGGTTGCTCGCGATCTCACCTGTCCACCGCGATAAAGGCCAAGGCATGGCGATCATGAACGAACACGGGCACGTACTCGCGAACTGCCCAACGTGCAGCGGTGCCTTAACTTCGTTCCTGATTGGCGACCCGCAACGCGGTAGATATGGGCAGCTTTTTCGGCAAGTCGATTCGAACCAGACCGCGATATACCGATTGGCTAGATGCGCCGGGTGCGGTGCTGTGCGCTCATTACCCTGATGCAAACCAATAGGCGAGGCATCACCGATGTCGAGTTGGCCGATTTCTACCCCGAAGCGGACATTCGCCAAGCACTGCCGAACGATGTTCCACCCGGCATCGCAAGGGAATTCCGCGAAGGGGAGAAATGTGCGGAAGCTGGCTGCTATCGGGCGGCTGCGGCCTTGTTCCGGTCAGTGCTAGATAAGACTCTTCGCGCGAACGGATACAAGTTGAAGAAGGGCACGCCACTCGAACAGCAAATCGATTTGGCCGCGCAAGATGGCGTAATCACTGCATCTCGACGCAGACGAGCGCATGAAGAGATTCGGACACTCGGGAATGACGTGCTGCATGACGAGTGGCGCGAAGTCACGCCCTCGGAAGTGGCGACAGCCAAGGAATACGCCGCATACCTGCTGCACGACTTCTACGAAGATCGTGAAACGGTGCTGGCATTGCTTCGGGAGAAGAACCGCATCGCTGAAGAAGACCGCCATCAGATGTCGGTAATGACGGGCACGCCCTGCCGTGACCGTTGACCTTGCATCGGAGCGCGTGCCATGCTTCCACCCGGCAGGCAACCGTCTGTCACCCTGATGTCACCCTGCGGGGTGCCGAGCCAGCAGCGACGAAAGCAACGCACAAATAAAAATCAGCCTAAGCGGCTGATTTTTAACGAAACTTTTGGTGGAGCGGAGGAGGATCGAACTCCCGACCTTCGCATTGCGAACGCGACGCTCTCCCAGCTGAGCTACCGCCCCAACGAAGCGAAGATTCTAGCACAAGGAACTGGCGAGGCAAGTGCCGCCAGCGGACGCACCGGCAGCCGCGGCCAACCACTACTTAGCCCCCTCAGGCGCCCCAGCCAGCACCCACGTCACAACCGTCTGAATCTCCTCATCCTTCATCCTGGGATGCGAAGGCATGGGAATGACACCCCAAACCCCGGACCCGCCGTCCCTAACCTTCTTGGAAAGCTTGGCAACAGCCTGCGGATCGCCTTTATATTTCTCGGCGATTTGCCGAAACGACGGTCCAACGAGCTTGCGATCCACCGCATGACACCCAAGACAAGCGTTACTACGAGCCACGACGAGCCCGGTCGGCGCGCCGGCAGCCACCGCCCCCTGTACAATGAACCCCACCGCAGCAGCCCCAACAACCACCCCGACCCGCAGCACCCTCACTGCCCAGCACCCTTCTTAGCATTCCCCGGCCGCACCTGCGTCGAATCCGAAACCGGCGCGGGCGCTTGCTGCTGCAGCGGCTGCGCAGTAATGGACGAACTCGGCACCGCCCCCACCGTAGGCTCCGCCGCCGCCGACTGCGCCGAACTCGGCGCACTAGCTGCCGGCGCCGAAGCCGCCACCGTCGCCTGCTCCCCGGGCTGAATATACTGAAACACCTTCACAACCTTCATGACCCCAGGCACCCGGCTAGCCACATCAGCACCAAGATTCCCCTCAGCCTGCGTAACGAGCCCCATGAGATAGATATTCCCGCGCTCGCTGACGACCTTGAAGTCATTCGCCGAAATCCCCTTCTCCTGGATCAGCGCCGTCTTAACCCGCGCAACCAGATAAGAATCATTAGCGCGATCCGTGAAGTCACTCTTCGGCGCGACCGCAAGCTCATTGATCACGGCATCGACATTGTTGATCGCCTTCACAATGGCTTCGGCGAGCTGCTTGGACCGATCGTCCGGCACCTCGCCCGTCAACAACACCCGCCGATTGAACACCGTCACATCGACATGCGAGCCGTCGGGAAGATCGCTCGATATCTGCGAATAGGCCTTGACCTGAATCTCGCGATCCTCGGTCTGCGCGCCCAGCGTGCGCCGGTCCGTCGCCATCAACGCCCCGCCGCCCGCGGCACCCGCCACGGCCAGCACGCACCCCTGCAACGTCACGGCCAGCGACGCCGCCATCCCCGCAGCGAGCATCGCCCGCACCAGCGTCTTCGTGACGCGATTCGCATTCATCAACGAACTCCCCTTCTACGTTGGTCAGTCTTCGCCAAGCAACATGGCATCGATGCCGTCACACAGGCAATGAATGGTGGTCAAGTGCACTTCGCGGATGCGCGCCACGCGCTCGGTCGGCGCGCACAAATGAATATCGGTCTCGGCCAGCGCCTCGGCAATCTTGCCGCCCCCCGCTCCGGTCAGCGCAATCACGAACATCTCACGCTCATGCGCCTCCCTAATGGCAGCCAGTACGTTGGCCGAATCGCCCGTCGCGGTCACGGCCAACAAGATGTCGCCGGCATGTCCCAGCGCACGAACCTGCCGCGCAAACACGGCCTCGAAACCGCCGTCCTCGTCGGCAAGCGCGGTCAATACGGCCGCATCGGCCGTCAGCGCAATGGCAGGCAACCCGGGTCGCTCGCGCTCGAAACGCGCGGTCAATTGCGCGGCAAAACGCTGCGCCTCCACCGCGGAAACGCCACTGCCGCACGCCAGAATCTTGTTGCCGTTCGCGAGCGCGCCAAACATCGTATCGACTGCGGCCGCAATCGGCATCGCTAGCGCATTCATCGCTTCGAGTTGCAGGGCCGCGCTATCGCGGAAATGCTGTTGAATCCGTTCGACTGACATCGGTTCTCTACTTGTTCGGCACGCCTTCGCGCACCGGTTGCCGCATTGCATCGCATCAGCGCGCAAGTTTAACGCACTCGCTCGACATCACCCTTAGCTAAAACCGTCGGCCCGAAAAGCATCGCGCAGCCAGGCAATGCGCCGGCCATCGAACGCGACGATATCGAAGCGGCACACACTCGTCGTATCGGCACGCTTCGCCAAAAAATATTGCGCGGCACGCACGATCCGCCGCTGCTTCTCCCGTCCGACACTCGCCACGGCACCGCCATAACGGTTACCGGCCCGCGCCCGCACTTCGACAAAAACCAGCACGCCGTCGGGCTCGCGCATGACCAGATCGATCTCTCCGCCTCGACACGTGACATTGCGCGCAACGAAACGCAGCCGCTGACGCTGCAAGTACTCGAGCGCAAAACCTTCGAATACGCTGCCAAGCCTCTTCGACTGCACTCGCCCGCAAAAGTTGTCGGGCTGCCCCATCACCGCACGGCGATCATCGCCCACCGCGTGGCACAATGGCGGCCTCGCTTCGCACGGCAGCGCCCTTCGTTTCATGTCCGACCTCCTCGAACTCGCGCAACGCCAGCAGTACCCGGCCGCGACGCTTTACGTCGTTGCGACGCCAATCGGCAATTCCGCCGATATCACGTTGCGTGCGCTGCATCTGCTCGGCCTCGTCGATCGCATCGCGGCCGAAGACACGCGCAACACGGCACAGCTGCTGGGCCTCTACGGCATCAGCAAGCCGCTCGTCGCGGTCCACGAACACAACGAGCGCGCATCGGCCGAACGCATCGTCGAACACCTGCGCGCGGGCGAGCGCATTGCCTATGTCTCGGACGCCGGCACACCGGGCATCTCGGATCCGGGCGCAAAACTCGTCGAAGCGGTGCGGGAGGCAGGCTTCAGTGTCGTCCCGCTGCCGGGCGCAAGCGCCATCACGACGGCCCTTTCAGTCGCCGGCGATTGGGCCGCAACGTTCACCTTCCTCGGCTTCATGCCCTCCAAGACGAAGCAACGCGCAGCGTTCCTGCAGCCGCTCGTGAACCACACGCGCGCGATGGTGTTCTACGAAGCGCCGCATCGCATCGGCGAAACGGTCCAGGCGCTCGCCGACGCATTCGGCGGCGCGCGCCGCATCCTGATCGCACGCGAGTTGACGAAGCTACATGAGTCGCTTCACGTCTGCACCCTGGCCGAAGGGCCAACGTGGCTCGCGCAAGACGCAAATCGCCAACGCGGAGAGTTCGTGTTGGTCGTGGAAGGAGCGACGCCGGAGCAAGGCAGCGACGACGCCACAGCGCACGATGCGCTGCTGGCCCTGCTGCTGGAGGAAATTCCGGTGAGCGGCGCGGCCCGTGTCGCGGCAGCGATCACGGGGGCCTCGCGTCATGCGCTCTACGCACGCGCGCTGGAACTCAAGAAAGACTGAGAAACCGACAAGAGACAAGAACGACGAAGGGCCGCACTCGGCGGCCCTTCGATCAAACCAACGCTGAAGCGCGCATCAAGGATGCGCCGGCACCATATCCCGTTGCGGACTGGCCGAAGCCACCACCTCGGCACGGCTCGCCTGCGCTTCTTCCTGCGTGAGCCCCTGAATCTGCACGCGGGCGGTCCCGGCCGTTTGCAACCCTAGTTCACGCGCGGCCGCATACGAGAGATCGATCACGCGCCCACGCACGTAGGGTCCGCGATCGTTGATCTTCACGATGACGGACTTCTGATTCGACGTATTCGTCACGCGTACATACGACGCAAGCGGCAGCGTTTTGTGCGCGGCCGTCATCGCATGCATGTTGTAACGCTCGCCGCTGGCGGTCTTGCGGCCATTGAATCGCTTGCCGTACCACGACGCGCGCCCGCTCTGCTTGAAGTTCGAGACGTCGGGAATGTCCTCGTCGAGCGGCTTGGCGTCGGCGAGCTTGGGCGCCACATCGGGCGCTTGAGGTTGAGGCTGAGCCGAGGCCTCGCCGTAACCCATCGGTGCGCCCGCGCGTGTCGCGAGCCGTGCACCGCTGGCACCTGCATTGCTGGTTTGCGTTGGCTGCGCGGCACAACCCGCGAGCAACCCTACGGCGACGACGGAAACGGTACCCAGCCATCGGCGGAATCGATTGATGTTCATATGACGTGCATGCCACAGTGTCGAGCCGCAACGCGTCGAAACATCCCTTCGCGAAGCGGCTCGGGCATCCGGACGCCAAAACACGCGCCACCGAAAGCACGAATGCAAACGGTGCGCGGACTGGCGCTCGGGTGCGGCCACACTCGGCCGCAAGTTGCCCGGTTGGTATTCACGTCTGGCGCGACTGTCCCCAACAGCTTGACCAGACCCCACACGCCGTCGTCGTCGAACATGACTTGCACGTTCTGGCGCGTCGACTGACGCGAGGAACGGCGGCGTTGGCCTGACCGGCTATGCAACCTGTTGGCTGCGGCAGACGCGTAGCGCCTGGCCGGTCAAGACGTGTGCATCGAACAATGCCGATACAGATCGAAGCCGCTACATTGACGGCTTCGCATTGAGAGCGATCGGCCCGCGGAACATGGAAATGGGACCGATCAATAAAAGGCAGCGCGGTCGGACCGCGGCATGTGAGAGGCATTGTACCAAAAACCGCGGGGAATCGAGCATCCCGGATACCTGCACTGATTGATTCTTCCTATGATCGCAACAATGCGCATTGCAACCGACGTTCGCGACCTGGCCATTCGGCCGACCGGCGTGAAGCGGGTCCGGCCGGTACAATGAGCGCTTTCGATTTCCTCCGGCTGCCTGCAGCGATGCTGCGCGCCGCGCTTTTCGCCCCTATGAAGGTCTTCGTCATCCCTGTCACGCCGTTTCAGCAGAACTGCTCGGTCCTCGTTTGCGAGGCGACGCGCCGCGCCGCCGTCGTCGATCCAGGCGGCGACATCGAGCTGATCGAGCGCGCGCTCACGAAGGAAGGCGTGACGCTGGAAAAGGTGTTCCTCACTCACGGCCACCTCGACCATTGCGGCGCGGCCAAGACGCTTGCGACCAAGCACGGCGTGCCCATCGAAGGCCCTCACGTGGACGAGCGCTTTTGGCTCGATCAACTCGCGGCGCAAAGCGCGCGCTTCGGCTTTCCGCCGGCCGAGCCGTTCGAGCCGGACCGGTGGCTCACGGATGGCGATACGGTCCGCTTCGGCGAGGAAACGCTCGACGTCTATCACTGCCCGGGCCATACGCCGGGGCATATCGTCTTCGTCAGCACGAAGCATCGCATCGCGTTCGTGGGCGACGTGCTGTTCGCGGGCTCGATCGGCCGCACGGATTTTCCGCGCGGCAACCATGCCGACCTGATCCGTTCGATTCGCACGAAACTCTGGTCGCTCGGCGACGACATCACGTTCGTCCCCGGCCACGGGCCCACCTCGACGTTCGGCGAGGAGCGGCGCTCGAACCCTTATGTCGCCGACGGAGTCAGCGCGTGACGTCAGAAATCTATGTCAGTACCGATATCGAAGCGGATGGCCCGATCCCCGGCCCGCATTCGATGCTCAGCTTCGCCTCCGCCGCCTATACACCCGACAAGCAGTTGGTCGCCACGTTCTCGGCAAACCTGGAAACGCTGCCCGGCGCCGCTGCTCACCCGGTCCAGGCGGCCTGGTGGAAGACACAGCGCGAGGCGTGGGAAGCCTGCCGCCGCGATCTGCGGCGCCCCGAGGAAGCGTTGACGGCTTATGTCGAATGGGTCGAAGCGCTGCCGGGCAAACCGGTCTTCGTCGGCATGCCGGCCGGCTTCGATTTCACGTTCATGTTCTGGTACATGATGCGCTTTGCCGGCCGCTGTCCGTTCTCATGGTCGGCGCTCGACATCAAGACGCTGGCCTTCGCGATGACGGGGCTGCCCTATCGCAAGTGCATCAAGCCGCGCATGCCGAAGCACTGGTTCGACGACCATCCCCATACGCACGTGGCGCTCGACGACGCCATCGAGCAAGGCGCGCTCTTTTGCAACATGCTGACGGACCTGCGCGCGTGGCAGAAGGCCGCGCCGCTGGCGGCATCGAAAGCCGATGAGGCGGCGGTTACAGACGCAGCACAAAACGATACCGAGAGCCCGCCGAATTAGGTAATCTCCCTCAGTTTCCGCTCATTCGATTGCCTTTTGTTTCGTGCGCCACTACCATCCCAGAATGTGGCGGCCGAACTCGGAGGCGCGGATGACGCTCGATACCTTCTCTCAAAAAATACTGCGCCTGCTGCAGCTCGATGCACGCCGCTCCGTGCAGGAGATCTCGGATCAGGTCGGGCTCTCCAGTACGCCTTGTTGGCGACGCATCAAGGACATGGAGCAGTCCGGCATCATCCAGCGCTATACGGCGCTGCTGGACCGCGAGAAGCTCGGACTGCACGTCTGCGCCCTCGCCCACATCCATCTCACCCGCCATACCGAAGGTGGCGTCGAACAGTTCGAACGCGAAATCGCTACCTGTCCCGAAGTCACCGAGTGCTATAGCACGACCGGAGAGTCGGACTACATCCTGAAAATCGTGGCGGCCGATATCAAGGCCTATGACGCCTTCCTGCACGACAGGATCTTCAAAATTCCGGCCGTCGCGCAGGTGCGTACGAGCGTCGTGTTACGCGAGATCAAGTTCGATACCCAACTGCCGCTATAAGCTATTCAAGCGCTGCGATGCCGAGCGGCGCCCCGGGACTGGGCTCGCATCGAGCGAGCCCATCGCCGCCCGCCACCATATGCCTCAAGCATGCCGCGCAGGCGATGTCGACGCGTTCTCGACGCGTCGCTGGACCGTGATGCGCCGTGCCCCAAGACGCGCCTGCAGCTCGCTCAAATCGAGACGTTTGGCGAGATCCTCGTCGTGCTCGCGGTCGGCGAGTGCATCGGCAGCCAGCGTGATATCGACATCGAGCCCGGTGCTCAAGTAGTGCACGTTCAATCCTGCGGCACGCAACCCGTACTTGGCCAACTCCGCATCAACCAGCGCCACCACGGCCGCACGCGTCGGCAAGCGCGTCGTGGGGCGGCTCACGGCATCGTTTTCCGGGTCGACATGAATCAGTGCGTCGATGATGCGCTTATCCGTCAGCGCCCGCGCCCGCGCCGACTCGGCGATGTAATGACCTTCCGAAACAGAAATCAGCGGATCGACGAGGATATGCGCGTCGACGAGGGCGTAGTCGCCCATCTTGCGCGTGCGCAATTCATGCACGTCGCGCACGCCTGGCGTGGTCATCAGCAGCTTGCGGATATCGGCCGTGGCGTTTTCGTCGAGTGCTCGATCGGACAGATCCTGCAACGCGTTCCATCCGAACACCCAACCCATGCGCGCGACGAGAAAGCCGACGATCGCCGCGGCGATCGGGTCGAGCAACCGCACGCCCGCGAGACTCCCGCCGATACCGAGCGCGACGACGAGCGACGACGCCGCATCGGAGCGCGCATGCCATGCGTTCGCAATCAACATGGCCGAACGCACGCGTTCGGCCTCGCGCAGCATGTATCGGAACAGCGCCTCTTTCGAAAACAGCACGAGCACGGCCACGGCCAGCGCGCTGATATGCACGGGCGGTATGTTCTCGAGATCGGCCAGCCGCGTGCCGGCGCGCCAGAGCATGCCCACGCCCACCGCCACGAGCAACCCGCCGAGAAACAACGAGGCAACCGTTTCGTAGCGCCCGTGTCCGTAGTTGTGATCGGCATCGGGCTTCTCGGCGCTCGCCCGGTTGGCCACGAGCACGATGAAGTCGGAAATCAGATCCGCGAGCGAATGCACACCGTCGGCCACGAGCGCTTGGGAATGCGCCACCAGCCCGACCGCGATTTGCAGCGTCATCAGGAAAAGGTTCAGCGCGACGCTCGCATAGGTGGTCTTGCGTGCGACGGCTTGTTTTACGCCGGGATCGACGTCGATGTGAGGATGCATCGGCTAACGGTTGAAATGACAGTCGGCAATCACCCCGATTCTATCAAGCCGCTTGCGGAAATGCTGTACTCGAACCGGAAATCCGCTTTTAAATCAGTCGGTTATGAGAACGCAAACCATTCGTGTTTCGCGAGGGAACCAGCACAGTGGCTTCCGCCGCACGTTTATTCATGCCGCACCCGAAGTCGGCTTACCGCCAGCAATCGTTAGACGAATAAAAAGCCGCGCATCCTCATAGGTGCACGGCTTTCTGTTCGCCCGAGGCGGCTTTTGAAAGCCGCCCCAATTGGCTTCGATTCAGGATTACCTTACTTCTGAATAAGGAATTCTTCACGATTCTGACCCGCGATCCAGCGCGGCGGCTTGCCACGGCCCGACCAGGTACTCCCGGTCTCGGGATCGCGATACTTGGGCGCAACGCCTGCGCGCGGACGTCCAACCTTACCTTGCTTACGGCCGCCGAGTTCGGCGAGCGTAATGCCGTAGTCGGCCATTTTTTGCTTGATCTCGTTCAACACTTCGGCGTATTCGCGCGCCTTGGCTTCTTCGATCTGCTTCTCCAGCTTTTCGCGTTGTGCGAGAAGTTCCTTGTAAGAAGACATACTTTCCCTTGTGGTTTCGGTAAATGACACCGATCTGATGCCGGTTAGCCATCTCAATACGTTGTGCCTCGGATATTTCGTGGCGAGATTAGCACAAAAATCATCTCCTCGAAAAGCCCAAAAAACCCAATTTTCGAAATCCGCGCTTTCCTTTTTCTTTCACACATTGCGGCACCGCACATTGATGAGGGATTTACCCAATAGGGGTTTCACTCGATCATTTTCAGACAACGCCGCTCCACTGCACCGATATCTCTCGACAGATGAAATCTCTGTGGGCTATCTCATTAAAAACGTTTCATGGGATGACAAGTTCGACAAACCGCGAGCCCGCCATGCAATCTCCGCAACCGCGGTAAGCGCTTCGGCGGCACGCAAGCGCGGCTAATCGATGCTCTCGCGCAGGCGTTCGACGAGTGCCTGCTCGAGTTCCTCGAGCGTCGTTTTCGGCGCATCGAAGATTACGCGCCGGCGCTCGCCGGCAACTTTCAAATCGGCGCCATAGCGGTCGATACCGGCCAATTCGACGTTCGATGTGCGTTTTACATCAGCCTCGAATTTCCGCGTCAGGAACATTTCGTCTTCGTCCGAAAGGGGATCGAGCGGGTCGAGTTCATCGCCGTTCAACCAGCCCATTGCGCCAAATCCGCCTATGAATCGGAGCCGTTCGACATCCATCACGAGAAATGAGAAATCACCGAGTGCCAGATAGCGCTCCGCAGCCGGGTGATAACGCAAATACCGGCGCGCGACGGCGTTGGCCTCGTCGGCCGCGGCGGGCGTGAACCGTCCGATCAGCGTGACGCGCGCACCGTCGAGCACGGCCTCGTTCGGCGCGTCCACGACGAGAAAGCCGGCGCGCGTATCGAGTTGCAGATTGCGCGTGTGCTCGGCGAGCCGGCTCACGAGAATCGTGGGGCGATGCCACGCATCGAGCGCGAACGGCAACATGGTCGGAAAAGGAAAACCGTCGGGTTCGCGGGAATGCGTGGCCAGCGTGCCCACCGGCATTCGGTGCAGCAAATGTAAAGGCGCGTGAGCTGGAATGTTCATCGACGTATTCCCCTTGTAGGCGTTGCTCGAGCGTCATCGTCGGCTGCAGGCCAGGCCCGCAGACCCAGCCGAAGGCCCAGCCACCGGCAAGCCGCGAAGCGCTCGGCTAGAATCTTCCGTTCGGCTTTCATCCTAGCGGCTTGTCGCGCATTTCGCCTGACATTTGTTGCATTGCGTCCGCGATTTACCGCGCTTTCCCACATTCTGCCTACCCCGACTGTGTCCCACACGTCCGAATCCCCCTTGCCTCCCGCCGCGCATCGCGATTTGCCCGTCGCCGCCCGCGAGCGTGCACGCTACGCAACGATGGTGCTCTTCTTCCTCGCGGGCATGGTCTACGCGTCTTGGGGCATTCACGTCCCGACCGTGCGCGACAAATTTCACCTCGATGCGGCCTGGCTCTCGGTCGCCCTCTTTTCGCTGACGGGCGGCTCGATCGCCACGATGGTCGTCAATGGGCCGTGGATAGCGCGCGTCGGCACCCGGCGCGCCTGCCTGGCGGGCGGCCTGCTCATGTCGGCGTGTACCGCGCTGATCCTCGTCGTGCCGTCCTACTGGCTGCTGCTGCCGGTGCTGGCGCTGTTCGGCGCCGGCATGGCCACGCTCGATGTGGCCATCAACGCCGAAGCGAGCGCGGTCGAAACCGCGCTGGGCCGGCCCATCATGTCGTCGCTGCACGGCATGTTCAGCATCGGCGGGATGGCCGGCGCCGCGGGCGGCGGCGCGCTGCTCTCCGCCGGCATGGCGCCGGCGCTGCACCTCGCCCTCGCAGCGCTCGCCGGCGCCGCTATGCTGCTTGCCGCGTCGCCGTGGACGTTGCCGCACGTCGCCCCTCAGGATCACCCGCAAACGAAGCATTCCCGCGGCAACCGCTGGCGCACGCCTGCGCTTTGGGCGCTCGGCATCGTCGCCTTGATTGCGCTCGTCGCCGAAGGGGCGATGTACGACTGGGCCACCGTCTACATGCGCGATGTCGTCGGCGCGACGCCCGCGTCGGCCAGCGCGGGGTATGCGGCGTTTTCAGGGGCGATGGCGGCGGGCCGGTTCGCAGGCGACGCCGTCAGAGGCCGATTCGGCGCGGTGCCGCTCGTGCTCGTGAGCGCGTCGGTGGCCTGTGCCGGCATGATTGGCGCGCTCGTGCTGCCGTTCACCGTGACCGCGCTCGCGGGGTTCGCATTGATGGGGCTCGGCCTGGCGAACATGATGCCGGTGCTCTTTGCCGCGGCGATGCGCGTCAAGGGCATTCATTCGGCCGAAGGACTCGCCCATGTCGCGGGCATCGCTTACGTGGGATTGCTGGTCGGTCCGGTGCTGATCGGCGGCGTGGCGCAGGCGACGAATCTGTCTACCGGTCTCGCGGTCGTCGCGGTCTGTGCCGCGCTCGTGGCGTTGATCGGGCCGAAGGTGTTGAAACGGTTGGGAATCTAAGCGCGGAACGCTGTCGGCCAGACGCTGCTTCGCATGAGAGAGAGCGGTAAGACGCTAAAGCGCCAACTGCGATCGTTGCTCTGCATTGGGCCCCAGTAAGCGCTAAAGCGCTAACTCGGGCCGTTGCTCTGCATTGGGCCCCAGTAAGCGCTGAAGCGCTAACTCGGGCCGTAAAAACAAAGCGCGTAACCGCCAGAGCGGCACGCGCTTTCTTGTACCTGCTGCCAGGCCGCCCGTAAGCGGCCCATCAGCGCGCGACGATGGCGTCGATTACATCGCCACTTCGTTCAGCAGCGTCTTCTTGCCATCCTTGTAGTGGTAGAGCGAGATCACGCCATGCTTCAGATCGCCATGCGAATCGAACGTCGTTTCGCCGATCACACCCTTGTAGTCGGTGGACGGCATCGCGGCGAGGATCTTCGCCGGATCGGTCGAGTTCGCACGCTTCATCGCATCGACGATGATGTACACGGCGTCATACGTGAACGGCGCGTAGATCTGGATCGGCACACCGAAACGCTTCTGGAACTTGGCCTGGAACGCCTCGCCAGCCTTGCCCATCTTCTCGAGCGAACGGCCTGCTTCCGAGCACACCACGTTCGACGTCGCGTCGCCGGCAAGCTGCGCGAGCTGGTCGGTACAGACACCGTCGCCCGCGAGAATCTTCGCGCGCAGACCGAGCTGCTTCGCCTGCTTGGCGAACGGGCCGCCGGTGGCATCCATGCCGCCGTACATGATCGCGTCGGGGTTCTCACCCTTGATCTTCGTCAGAATGGCGCGGAAGTCGGTCGCCTTGTCGTTCGTCGCATCGTGCGAAACGACCGTCATGCCGAGCGCCTTCGCCTTCTTCTCGAATTCGTTCGCGAGACCCTGGCCGTATGCCGTGGCGTCGTCGACGACGGCAACCTTCTTCAGCTTGAGCTGGTCATGCGCGTAGTTGGCCAATGCCGGACCCTGCTGCGCGTCCGTCGCCACCACACGGTACGTCGTCTTGAAGCCCTGCAGCGTGTACTGCGGGTTCGTCGCCGACGGCGAGATTTGAACGATGCCCGCGTCGCTGTAGATCTTCGACGCCGGGATCGACGTGCCGGAGTTCAAGTGGCCCACGACCGCGACAACCTTGTCGTCGACGAGCTTTTGCGCCACTTGGGTGGCCTGACGCGGGTCGGCCGCATCGTCTTGCGCATCGAGCTGGAGCGTGATCTTCTGGCCGCCGATCGTGAGGCCCTTGGCGTTGATCTCTTCGACGGCAAGGCGCGCGCCATTCTCATTGTCCTTGCCGAGGTGGGCGATCTGGCCCGTCAGCGGAGCGACGTGACCGATCTTGACGACCTCGTCCGCCGCTGCGCCCGTTGCCATCGCGGCGAACAACATCGCCGCCGCGCTGATCGGCAACACCTTTTGCATCTTGCTTTTCATGTAAGTCTCCAGTTTCGGTCCCAAAAACGGCATCCCCGCCCGTACCCCGCCTTCGTCTTATATCGTGTCGATCGATCCGAGGAGCAAGAACACCGGAATGCATCGTCATGCACTTGGTCTGGCACGCGAGCCGGCCAGTTCGTGACAAGCCACGCCTCGTGCTGCGCGCAAGTGTAGGGCAACAAATTAAAGTTGGGGATTTTTTTGAGAATCGGGACGACTACTAATAGCCGGTCGCCGGACTATGCGTGCGCTATCGGTATACACCCGCCGCTAACGCAGCGCCAGTGCGGGTTTTACGCGGATAGACTCTCGATGGCAATCGTTTTCTTTCAAAACCAATATGCCGTATGTGCGATGCGGATAACCCGAATGCGGCAATCGGATGACAGCCGCCGATGCGATGCGGAACGCATCGTTTCACTATCGGTTTGCCATCGGTAAGCCGCTTTTACACGGCCGTTGCGCCGTTACCCCACTGAATGCCGGCGGCTCGCGGCAAGCCATTCGGCTTCGAGCGCATCGACGAGTTCGCCGACCGTGAGTCCGGCGCGGCGCCTGCGCGCAAGCGCCGCACCCTGCCCGGACCACAGAGACAAATAATCGCTTTGCCCGGCGCGTCCGGCAGTCTGACGCAGCTCTTGCGTCAGTGCGTTCTGCACGGGATACGGGGCGATGCGTTCCGCCGCCGCCCCGAGCCGGGTCATCAAACCGTTCCGTATACCGCGCGCATGGCGGCCCGAGATGGCGCGCGTCACGGTGCTCGAGGTGTCTTCGCTTTCGAGGAGCCGTGCCTTCCATGCCTGCGGAATCGGACATTCGGCGCAGGTCAGGAAGGCAGTTCCGATCTGCGCGGCCTGGGCGCCGAGCGTGAGGGCCGCCTCGATGCCGCGTCCGTCCATGATGCCGCCGGCCGCCAATACGGGCACGTCGCCGAGCGCATCGACGAGCTGCGGGACGAGCGCCATCGTGCCGACGAGCGCATCCTCGAAGGCACCGATGAACGTGCCGCGATGGCCGCCGGCTTCGCCGCCTTGCGCGGACACCGCGTCGGCCCCCGCGTCGCGCCAGGCAACGCCTTCGGCCACGTGCGTCGCGGTGCCGATCACATAGCTGCCCGCGGCCTTCAGCCGCGCGACGTCGGCGGCGCTGAGCACATCGAACGTGAAGCTCGCGACGGGCACGCGCAATTCGATCAATGCCTCTAATTGCGCGCGAAAGTCGGGCGCATAACGATCGAGCGCATGCCCGGGCGGCAGTCCGAGCTCGGCACGCAACGGATCGATGGCTTCGAGCGCACGCCGCACCGTGGCTTCGTCGGGCGAGGCGGGTTGCAGCACGAACAGGTTCACGGCGAAGGGCCGCGAAGTCGCCGCGCGAATCTCGGCGACGGCCGCCGCGAGTTTGTCGGGCGACATGCCCGATGCGCCGAGACTGCCGAGCGCCCCCGCATTGCAGGCCGCAGCGACGAACGCGGGATTCGATGCACCCGCCATCGGCGCCTGGACCACAGGCAAGCGCAAATCGAAACGCTCGGCAAGCGCGGACGGATAACGCGGCGTACTCATGGTCGATTCCCCTTTCGTTTCATGGCCGTCGTGACCTTTGGCGGACGCTACGCGCTTACTCTACGCGCGCACGGCCTTCCGGAAAAATGAATAATCGAGATCGATTCGATTCAAAGGCAAGAACGAACGGCGGCCTATAGTGAACGACGACTGCGCCGCCTTTCAGCAAGCAGCGGCGAATAGTGACAAACTCTGGCGGCGCAGCGTCTCCGGTTGCGTGAAGCCGGACGAGCAACGAAACGATGAACGATGAATGACGAATGAGGAAACGACGATGACGGTGACTTCTCAGTGGATCGAAATCGAGAGCGACGACGGCCAGCGCTTCGATGGGTACCTGGCTTTGCCGAGAGCGGGCCGCGGGCCCGGCGTGCTCATCGTGCAAGAGATTTTCGGCGTCAACGGACATATCCGCTCGGTCGCCGAGCAATATGCGCTCGCGGGTTATGTCGCGCTCGTACCCGACATGTTCTGGCGCACCCAGCGACGCGTCGAACTAGGCTATGACGGGCCCGATCGGGACAAGGCGTTGTCGCTGCTGAAGTCGCTCGATATCGATCGCACGGTGGCCGATCTCGGCGCGGGCGTACGCGCGTTGAAAGCGCGCCCTGAACTGACCGGCTCCGTTACTGCGGTGGGCTACTGCATCGGTGGGCAGCTCGCCTATCGCATGGCTGCCCAAAGCACGATCGACGCGGCCGTCGCTTACTACGGCGGCGGAATCCAGAATCTGCTCGATCAGGCGGACAGCATCGACGTGCCGATTCTCTTTCATTTTGGCGATCGGGACACCTCGATTCCGATCGACGCGGTCAAAGCGATCGAAGCGCGCTTCGCCGGCAAGGCGAATGCGGAACTTCATGTCTATCCCGGCGCAGGCCACGGCTTCAATTGCACCGATCGCGCCTCGTACGATCAGCGCGCCTCCGCACTCGCGCTGGGACGCACGATGACGTTCCTGGCTACGCGTACCTGATCGATCGCACGTTGCCGGCGCGGCCCGCGAGAAAGGCTGCGCCGGCAACGGCGATAAGCCGGATCGAGCGGCGCGCCGCCCGGCCGCAGGCCGCCCGCCCGGCTGCTGACGCCTGCTTCTCAGGCCTTCTTGTTATAAGCGCTGCACCAGCCCTTGCCGTTGACCTGCTTGCCGCCGAACATCGGACAGGGCGCATAGGCGTCCGTCGCCTTGCCCTGGAAGAACGAGCAGTTGTTGCACTGCTCGCCGGCCTGGTATTTGGCGTACTTCGCCTTGTCCACCTTCGTTGCATCTTCTTTGTAGCCAAGCGCCTGAGCAGTGGGATCGCTCTCGGCGACTTTGGGCGCATCCGCCAATGCCTGACGCGACAGCGCGAGCGCCGAAACGGCGCCGAGACTCGTGATCAAAAACGTACGACGAGATGATTTCATCAGGGGACTCTCCATAGTTGTAATGAACCGCTTCGGGCGGCTGCTCTTGTGACAGCAATGGCAGCATACAACGAAGCGAGCCATCTCCCGTGCATTGCGGGCCCTGCTGGAGATCAGGGTTTGTGCCGAGCGGCGCACGCGGCTAGGCTCGCGACGCGCACGCGGATGGGCTCACGTACGCGCGACGATTTCGCAGACGCGCGCGGCGATGGCGAGACTTGCGGTGAGGCCCGGCGACTCGATGCCGAACAGATTGACGAGTCCGCGCACCCCATGCGCCGCGGGCCCCTGAATGACGAAATCCGCAGCCGGTTCCCCGGGACCGGACAGCTTCGGACGGATGCCGGCGTAAGCGGGCTGTAGCGCGTCATCGGGCAGCGCGGGCCAGTACTCGCGAATCGCCGAATAAAAGCTCTCGGCGCGGCGCGGATCGACGTCGTAGTTGATCGATTGAATCCACTCGACGTCGGGACCGAAGCGCGCTTGTCCGCCCAGATCGAGCGTCAGATGCACACCGAGCCCCGCTTCGTTGGGCATCGGATAAATGAGTCGCGAGAACGGCGCGCGCCCCGAGATGCTGAAGTAACAGCCGCGCGCAAAGTAAAGTGGCGGTACGTGGCGCGCATCGAGGCCGCGAATCTTTCGCGCGAGCGCATTGGCATGGAGCCCCGCGCTATTGATGAGCGTTGCCGCGGACAGCACACTCGGCGACGAACCGCCGACTTGCACGACGAAGCGCCCGCCGCTTGCGTCGATGGACTCCACCGGCGCATGAAACGCGCAGACGGCGCCGTTGCGCTCCGCGTCGCCCTGCAGCGCAAGCAGCAGCTGATGGCTATCGACGATGCCCGTTTGCGGCGAAAACACCGCTTCGACGCATTCGAGCGCCGGCTCGAGCGCCTGTGCCTCGTCGGCCGTGAGCCGCATGAGATCGAGCACCCCGTTTTCCTTGCCGCGTGTGGCAAGGGCCGTGAGCTGAGGCAGCTGATTGCGCGCGGTGGCCACGAGCAATTTGCCGCAACGCCGATGCGGTACGCCGCGCTCGGCGCAGTATTCGTAGAGCATTTCGCGCCCGCGCACGCATAGCGTGGCCTTGAGGGAGCCGCGCGGATAGTAGAGCCCCGCATGGATGACCTCGCTGTTACGCGAACTCGTGCCGGTACCGATGGCTTGTGTCGCCTCGAGTACGAGCACCTCGCGCCCGCGCTCGGCCAGCGCACGCGCCACCGCCAAACCCACGACGCCGGCGCCGATCACTACACATTCGATCTGGTCCATGTCTTCCGCCGCGGCCTGCCCCGGTGCCCGTTCGCGTCAACTACCCGCGCGCGTATGTGCCCCGATAGACAGGCGCTTTCGTATGACCGCACATCGCCGCCGATGCGCCTCGTCCCGGCGATTGTACGACGCGCGCCATGCGCGCGACCGCATGCGGCGAATCGCCGGCCTCAAAAGCCGATCGGACGGCGGCGCGCGCTGCGGTCGAGCCGGATGTCGTCGGCGCGGATCGCATCGCGCCCATCGACGCGTGCCGCGCCGAACCCTTGCAGAATCGCGCGACGCATGTCGCGCGGCGAGGTCCGCTCGAGCGCATCGAGCGCATCGTCGCCGAGCTCGGCCGGAAAACGCTGTCCCCAGGCATGCGTGCAGCGGATCTCGTCGTAGATGGCCTGCGCGATGCGCCGCGCGCCCGCCGAATCGGGCGGCGTGATCTCGTAGACGCTCATGCGGCTCAGGATCGGCTCGGGAATACTGCGATCGTCGTTGGCCGTGGCGACCCAGATCACCTGCGCGGCGTTGATCGGAATTTCGGCGAACTCGTCGATGAACGACTGCGCCGTTTCGTGTTCGAGCAACGCATACAGCGCGCCGAGCGGGTCGTATTGCGAGTCGCCGTTGGCCTTGTCGAGTTCGTCGACGACGATGACGGGATTCGCATAACTGCCGTTCACGAGTGTTTCGAAGACCTTGCCGGGCTTGGCGTTCTTCCATTGCGACGAAGCCCCCGACAGAATCCAGCCCGCCGTGAGCGAGCTCATCGCCACGTATTGATAAGCGGTGCCGAAAAGACGCGCGAGCGCCTTGGCGAAATGCGTCTTGCCGATGCCCGGATCGCCGAGCAGCAGGATCGGCATCAGTTCGAGCCGGTCCTCGGTCTCGATGCAAAGCGCGATTTGCCGCCGCACGTCTTCGAGCGGTTCGGCGAAATTCGGCAAGGTGTCGAGCAGCGCATCGATCGATGGCATCCGGTTCGGCTTCACACAAAAGCGCATATTGCCGACCTTCAGCATCTTCTCGTACGTCGTGCGCAATGCCTCGTTCGCGCTCTCTCCCAATTCGTTCAGCGCCGTCTCGACTTGATCCAGATCGTAGACTTTGCTGAACGAGGCGACCGCAAGTTCGTGCTTGACCATGGCTGTCGTCATCGCTCACCTCACTCTTGCGAATCTGCCCGCCGTCGGTCTTGGGTCGTCCCCCGGAACATCGGCGCCCTGAAGGCGGCGCGCATTTCGCTTGCTAGTTTCACAACGAGTCCAGTGTAGCGACGCAAGTTCCGTGCGCAAAGCAAGCAGCGGGCGCCCGTTGCTGCTAATAGCGGCGAAATCCCACCCGATGCCTTAGGCGTAAGATGAGCGCTTGCGCCCGCAGCGACAAAAGGGGCGCGAAGGAGAGCTTTCGAATGGGATGCGAAATCGGTATCGCGGCGTGGCCGAGGCGCGCTGTGCGGTTCATCGTGTCGTGCGCTGTGTGCTGCACCGCGCTCGCGGCGGCGGCGCAAACTGCCACGCAACCTCCGACGCAAACAGTACCGCCGGCACCCACGGCAGCCCCGGCACCCCCGCCCCCACCGGCGCCAGCCGTACAAGCACCGGCACCGGCCGAACCGACGCTCGTAAAGTGGCGACTCGAAGTGTTGCGCGACGGCCGCGACGTGGACACGTTCGAAGGCACGACAGCCGTCGGGCAGGCGGTCACGGCCACGCATCATCACGAGGTCGTGCATGCCGTCGGTTGCAAAAACCAGCCCGATGCGCGCATCGATCTCGCGCGAACACTGACGGTCTCGCCGATCTCCGCCGAACCGTCCGGCATCACGCTTGCAATCGACGCTCAAGAGACGATCGAGGACGAGACGGCACAACGCACACCCGAAGGCTGCACGCTGCCGCCGCAGCCGCGGCGTATCGCGGCCAATCATCCTGGCCTTGTCGCGGTGCCCGGCCAACCGGCGAGCTGGACCATCGTCGAGGCGCATCCGACGCTCGTCTATCGCGTCAGCGCGAGCGTGGCCTCCCATTGATGGCAATCGAGAAGCAGGAACAGCGTGCAATGCGAAATCCCGAAGAACTGCTACGCGAGGCGGCAGCGAGTGCCAAAAAGGACTTCATCGCTGTCAGTTGGAACCTGCATAAAGGGCGCTCGCCGCTCGGCTTCACAGCGTGGAAAGCCATGCAGCGCTGGGTCGAATCGACGCACGCCGACGCCTATTTTCTGCAGGAAGCGATGGCGCGCCGCATGCCGGGCCCGGTCCTCGCGACGAGCTTCGGCGCGCCCGTGCATGAACCGCTCTCCGATGTCTGGGAATGCCAGGCCACGGAACTCGCGCACGCGCTCGAGCTCGACATCGCGCTCGGCCCCAACGTATTCAAGCCGTCCTGGCGCCACGGCAATGCGATTCTTTCGCCGCATCCGCTCGATCTCGGCGGACGCTGGGACATCTCGGCGCATCGCTTCGAAAAGCGCGGCCTGCTCGTCGCGCGCGCGGCGTTCGCGGGCCGCTCGGTGACGCTGCTGTGCGCACATCTGGCGCTCACACGCTCGGCGCGCTTGCGCCAGATGCACTGGATTGCGCATTGGATCGCGCGCGAAGCCCCGGACGGTCCGCTCGTCCTGGCCGGCGATTTCAACGATTGGCGCAGCGATTCGATTCCGCTGTTCGGCGAGCACGGACTGATCGAAGTCGCGACGGAACTCGGCCAGCCGGCGCGAACCTTCCCGGCATTTTCGCCTGCGCTCGCGCTCGACAAGATGTTCGTGCGCGGGCTGAAGCCGGTCGAATGGATCGCGCCGACGCAGGAAACGGCGTGGCTCTCGGATCACCTTCCCTACGTTGCGCGGCTGCGGCTCGCCGACTGATCCGCACGGCGACGGCACGCCGGTCGCCATGCGTCGCAACGACGCATTGAGCGCCGCTGCGCCAAGCGCGGTAAAATAGCGGATTCTGCGTCCGGCGACGCCGTTCTTGTCCAAGTAGCCATGAGCAATCTCAACTCGCAAACCGTCCTCTCCGTCCACCACTGGACCGACACGCTTTTCAGCTTCACCTGCACGCGCGACACCTCGTTTCGCTTCGAGAACGGCCAGTTCACGATGGTGGGGCTCGAAGTCGACGGCAAGCCGTTGATCCGCGCCTACAGCATGGCCAGCGCGAACTACGAGGAAAACCTCGAGTTCCTGAGCATCAAGGTGCAGGACGGCCCGCTGACGTCGCGCCTCCAACACCTGAAGGTGGGCGATCAGGTGCTGATCGGCAAGAAGCCGACGGGCACGCTCGTGACGGACAACCTCTTGCCGGGCAAGACGCTCTGGCTGCTTTCGACGGGTACGGGCCTCGCGCCGTTCATGTCGCTGATCAAGGATCCGGACGTCTACGAGCGCTACGAGAAGGTCGTGCTGACGCATACCTGCCGCTTCGTGGACGAGCTCGCGTACAAGGAATACATCACCGACCACCTGCCCGCGCATGAGCACATCGGCGATCTGGTCCGCGACAAGCTCATCTATTACCCGACGGTTACGCGCGAATCGTTCCATAACCGCGGCCGCATCACCGAGCTCATCGATACGCAAAAGCTCTTCGCCGATCTGAATATGCCGCCGTTCTCGGTCGAAAACGACCGCGTCATGCTCTGCGGCAGCCCGCATATGCTGCGTGACACGCGCGAATTGCTCGACAGTCTGGGGTTCAAGGAAGGCAGCAACAACGAGCCCGGCCACTACGTCGTGGAAAAGGCGTTCGTCGGCTGAAGCCGAAGCAAGCTACCCGCTGCATGCGAACCGGAGCCGAGGCTCCGGTTTTTTTTCGCCTTTCGTATCTCGCGTTGCACCGTCGGGGGGCGCCGCTGTTACCTTTGTTACATCCCGACACATCGCGCGCCTCGTTTGCTCGTAGGAATTAGTCTTACATCTCAACACACAAAAAATGTCAATCGGTACATTAAGAACGTCGCCTAAGTCTTGTCGGGTCTGACCTTTTCTTAATTTTTGAGATATGATCGGCGCGACCGGTGTCGGTAGGATGTAAACGATTTCTCTTAGGAATTGTCTTGCTACAAGTTGTAAGTACCGTTACGGGCGGCGTCAGGATCTTGCGCGGCGCATGTGACAAGCAGGAGTTCGCCATTTTTCCGTCCGTTTAGCTTGGAAGCCGTTTTTGTCCGCGATGAGTGAACGTCCGATCGATTTCCTGCGCGACGAGGAGAGCATGGTCACCTCGAAGACCTCCTCTTTCGAGGCGCCCCTCCCGCTCGATCCGGCCGGCCCCGCCGCCGTGGGGGAAGATGTCACCGCCCTGAAAAAACGTCTGCGCGAGCTTGCCGGCGAACTCGTGCTGGCCTGCGAAGCGGCCCGCGAGCATCTCGCGCGCGAGCTGCATGACGGCGTGGGCCCGGAACTGACAGCCGCGCGCTTTGCGCTTGCGGGTGTGCAACCGAGCGTGGCGGCCAAGCGCGACGTATCCGCAACCGAGGCATTCGCCATTGCGCAGCGCTCGCTCGAAGCCGCCTGCGAAGCCAGTCATCGTATCGTCTCCGACTTGCACGCACCGCACTTCGAGGGCGGCATCGTGGGCGCATTGGCCCACTGGACGCATGCGTTCACCGAACGCACGGGCTTGCGCACGAGCGTCGTGTGCGCCGCCGATGTTCGCCTCACTCAACTGCCGCAAGGCGCGGCGCTCGCCGTCTTTCGCGTGGCGCAAGAAGCGTTGAGCAACGTCGCCAAGCACGCGCTGGCCTCGTGCGCGGACGTGCGCATCGAAACGGATGCGCGCTATCTCACGCTGATCGTCAGCGACGACGGGCGCGGCATCCGGCGCCGCCGACGCTCCGATCGGGTACGGACAGTGGGCTTTGGTCTGGCGGGCATGCGAGCACGCTGCGAAGCATTCGACGGTTCGCTGCGCGTCGCCACGCGCAGTGCGCCCGCAAGCGGTTCATCCAGGGCCTTCGCCGATGGCTTGCCGCAAGGCGTAGGCGTGGGTCCCGGTACGGCGGTACGCGCGCGTTTTGGCTGGAACGCGATCCTGGAAGCACGCGACGCCCACGCCGATGCCGGCGGCTTCGCGACGGGGCAGGCCACATGACATTACGCATCATGCTCGCCGACGACCATGCGATCGTGCGCCAGGGCGTCCGGCAGCTTCTGCTCAATCACAGCGTGGCGCGTGAAGTCGTCGAAGCCGACAACGGCGCGCAGGCGCTGATGGGCGTGGACGCCGGAGAGCCCTTCGATCTCGTGCTGCTCGACATTTCGCTGCCGGACATGAACGGCGTCGAGGTGCTCAAACGCATGAAACGGCGTGCGCCGCGCACACCCGTCATGATGTTCTCGATGTTCCGCGAGGATCAGTACGCCGTGCGCTCGCTGAAGGCCGGCGCGTCGGGGTATCTCTCGAAGACGGTGACGGCGGCGCAGATGATCGAGGCGATCCGGCAAGTCGCCGCCGGGCGCAAGTACGTGAGCCCTGCGCTCGCCGAGGCGCTCGCCGAATACGTATCGTTCGATAGCGATCAGCTCCCGCATGAGAAGCTCTCCGACCGCGAATATCAGACGCTTTGCATGCTGGCATCGGGCAAGCGGCTGACCGACATCGCGCACACGCTCTCGCTGTCGGTGAAGACCGTCAGCGTCTACCGTACCCGGCTGCTCGAAAAAATGAAGCTACGCAACAACGCCGAGCTGACCTACTACGTGATGAGCAACCGCCTCGTCGACTTCAATCCGGTCATGAACAGCTGAATCGGTCTCTTTCGCACCGATGCGCACCATTTCAGTGCATTTGCGCTCGCTCCGTCCTAGCGATTATTCTAGTTTTCCGACGAATCTCCAGTCCAGCCAAGGCCGATCCGCTAGAATTGCGGGTTTTCACGGTGGCCGGCACACGCACCTCGCCGGTGCATTTCGGAGATTCGCCCCTTATGTCCCTCTTCCGCAAAAAGAACGTCGAGCAGATGATTGCCGGCGCTGAGCGCACCGGCCTCAAAAAGGCGCTCGGCGCGCTCGACCTGACATTTCTCGGCATCGGCGCCATCATCGGCACCGGCATCTTCGTGCTGACCGGCACGGGCGCCGTACAAGCCGGCCCCGCCCTGATGATCTCGTTTCTGATCGCCGCCGTCGCCTGTGCGCTCGCGGGTCTCGCGTACGCCGAATTCGCTTCGACGATCCCCGTGGCTGGCTCGATCTATACGTACTCTTATGCCACGCTCGGCGAGCTCGCGGCCTGGATCATCGGCTGGGACCTGATGCTCGAGTACGGTCTGGCCACCTCGGCGGTATCCGTCGGCTGGTCGGGCTACCTGCAGTCGCTGCTCGCCGGCTTCGGACTGAAGCTGCCGCTGGCCCTGAGCGCCGCACCGGGTACCGTGCCGGGCGCGGTGACGCTGTTCAATCTGCCCGCGTTTCTCGTCATGATGGTCATCACGACGCTGCTGTCCGTAGGCGTGCGCGAATCGACGCGCGTAAACAACGCCATGGTCGCGATCAAGGTGGCCGTCGTACTGGCCGTCATCGCGGTGGGCGTGTTTCACGTGCAGCCCGCCAACTGGCATCCGTTCATGGCAAACGGATGGCACGGGGTATTCGGTGCCGCGGCGGTGATGTTCTTCGCCTTCATCGGCTTCGATTCGGTCTCCTCGGCGGCCGAAGAGGTCAAGAATCCGAAGCGCGACTTGCCGATCGGCATCATTGCCTCGTTGGCCGTATGTGCCGTGCTCTATGTCGCCGTGGCAGCCGTCGTGACGGGGATCGTACCGTCGGCGCAGTTCGCGGGCATCTCGCATCCGGTCTCTTACGCGCTGCAAGTGGCCGGCGAGCGATGGGTGGCCGGCTTCATCGATCTCGGAGCGGTGCTCGGCATGCTCACCGTCATTCTCGTCATGAGCTACGGGCAAACGCGCATCATCTTCGCGATGTCGCGCGATGGCCTGCTGCCGAAGTCGCTCTCGAGCGTTCACCCGCGCTTCGCGACACCGTTCAAGACGACCTGGCTCGTGGGCCTGTTCTTCGGCCTGATCGGCGCGCTCGTGCCGCTCGATGTGCTCGCCGAGCTCATCAACATCGGCACGCTCGCGGCTTTCTCGATGGTGTCGATCGCCGTGCTGATCCTGCGGCGCACCCACCCGGACCTGCCGCGCGCATTTCGCTGCCCCGGCGTGCCGGTGCTGCCGCTCTTGGCCGTCGCCGCGTGCGTGTTTCTGATGGTGAACCTGCAGTGGATCACCTGGGCCGCGTTCCTGATCTGGCTCGCTCTGGGTCTGTTCGTCTATTTCGGCTATTCGCGCCGCCGCTCGCATCTGGCCCCGGTACCTCGCTGATACGCGCATTCTTGCGTCGCGCTCCGCCCCCGGCGGGGCGGCTTCGCGCCGCGGCAATTCGCGGAACCGCCCTGCCTCACAAGGTTCATAATGGAAGCGGCCGGCCGGTGGCTCGGCCGCCCTTTTGGACTTTCACGAGGGAGGCAATGCAATGGAATCGACGCACAGCTATACGCTGCCCGTACCGCCGCAACGCGCCTGGGATGCACTGAGCGATGCGCAAGTCCTGCGCGCATCGATTCCGGGGTGCGACCATCTCGTTGCGGATGGCGAAGAAGCGTTCGCTTTCGCCGTCAATACGTCGCTGGATGGGGTCAAAGCGCGGTTCACCGGCCATATGCGAATGATCCGCGGCGAGGCCCCGCGCGCCTGCACGCTGCGTTTCGAAAGCGAGGCCGGGAGCGAAGCTGGCGCGGTCGGCAGCGCGCACCTGGAGCTCGAAGCCGATGGCGAAGCGTCCACTACGTTGTCGTGCGTCTCGCGCAGTTCGACGAACGGCACGGGCGGCGCGGTGATGAAAGTGGCCGACGAATTCGTCAAGCGCTTTGCGGCCCATGTGACGAGCGACGGTGCCGGCGCCGAGAGCGATGCGCCCCTGCCCGGCGATCCTTCGGTCCAGCATGCGGCAGTGGCGGAATCCGCGCCTACCGGTAAAGGCGCCAAATCATGGAAGGCCTGGAAGGCCTGAATCACCTCAGGTCGAATTCTTAGAAAAATCGCCTGCCCGCCGCATCAATTGGCCGGGAGCAGCGGGTAAGGTGGATGCCCCGCCTCGCCCGGCCCCGTTTGCCGTTGCGTGGAATCGGGCGCGTCAACAGGCGAAGCTTCTTCCGTATCGCCCGCGCCGCTTTCGAGCCGATAGAGCCAGGCGAGCAGTTCCGCCACGGCTTGATAGAGTTGCGGCGGAATGCGCGAATCGAGATCGACCTGCATCAGCAACGACACCATCTCGGGCGAGCGGTGAACGTAGAGCCCGGCTTCCTCGGCGCGCTGCACGATCATGTCGGCAAAGAGACCGTAGCCCTTTGCGATGACGCGCGGCGCGCTATCGCCCGACTTCGCGTCATAGGCGAGCGCCGCCGCGCTCTTGCGCGATGTGCGGCTCATGCTCCGCTCCAATCGAACGGATCGTCGAACAGACGATCGAGCGGCGAATGCGGCGCGCGCGCAGCCGTTGACTGTGTCGCCGTTTCCGCGGGGGCACCTTCCCATCGATCGCTGGCCGAAGTCGTTTCGTGTACCTGCGCCTCGGCCGCCGTCGCCGCAGCACGGGCGTACGCCGAAGTGGCGGCCTGCCCGGCGCCGCTCGCGGCACCCGCCGTCGGTCCGCCGATCTCCCTCACCGTGAGGCCCGCAAGCTCGATACCCGCCGCTTCGAGCCTGCGCCCGAAGGCCGCGCCGCCCGTCGCGAGCCGGGCCGCCCCCGCTGCACTTGCCTGAACTCGGACGATCAATTGGGAACCGCGCAGCATGAGATCCGCGTCGACCGTGCCGAGCGTGGGCAACGTCAGCGTGAGCCGCGTGCGCCATGCCTGCTCGCTATCTGTATCCGCCTCGCCCGGTCGCCCGCGGCGCGGGTCGTCGGGCTCGATCGTCCAGTCGAGCTTCGCACCGGGCCACACCTCGCCGCTCCAGCGAAATTGCTCGGTCGCGAGCAAATCGAGTTGCTGCCGCACGAGCGGAATCGTGGCGGGATGAATCGAGGCCGCAATCGAACCCGGCGCGCTGTCGGCCGTTTGCAATGCGCGCGCCGCTGAGCCGGTTTGCGCCTGTGCCGCTTTGTCCGAATCCGTACCGACCTGCGTCGAGATGCCCGGCACTTGCCGCGCACCCGCGTAGCCAGCCGCATCCGAGCGCGCCTGCGACGCGAGCGCCGAGGCCAGCAATTGCGCGGCGGCCGCATGCGGAGGCACGGGCATGCCGGGCAAGCCCCCATCCGGCGCCGTGCCGCTCCATCCGGAAAGCTGCGGACCGGCTGAGACGAAGCCGGCGTCGTCGGCATCGCTCCAGGGGAGCGAAAGCTGGGAGGTCTCGGCGGCAAGCCGCGCTTGCGGCTCCTTGAGCAGTGCCTCGGCGGGATAGCCGCCGCTCAGCCACTGCGCCAGATGAGATTCGTAGAAGAGACCGGTTTCGGCGACGGTGCTCGCCAGCGCACCGGCGAGCGCGGCGACGGGCAAGCTCGCCGCCGATGCAACCGGAGCAACCGAACCCGACGATGCGGCGCCATCGGCTGCGAGCGGCTCGTTGGCGCCTGTCTGAGCAGCCGAACCGCTTCGAGTGTCGACCGCGGCGGCTGGCTCGCCCGCTGCCCCCGTCGCGGCGAAGAGTCCTTCAGGCAGACCCGCTTGCGCATCGATGGCCGGCGGCGCCGGCCAGATCGGCGTCTCGCCGAGCACGGCAGGCGTAGCCTCGCCGCCGAGACGCGAAATAGCGTCGAGCGTCAGCGCGACTTCGGACAACGTGGCTTGGGCCGAGGCCGGCAGCGGCGTATCGACGAGCGGCGCACCCAGCGTGGGCGCCGCGCTCATATCGCTCGCTTGCGTGGACGCGCCTGTCTGCGCGGCGGCCGTGCGCGAGCCCGCAGCGACACTGTCGATGAGGCTGTCGATGCGGCTCGCCAGCACCGTGGCCAGCCTCGAGTCGATTCCTGTCATGCAGGGTCCTGAGCTGCCCCGTCGCCGCACGAGGCGGTACGAAGACCTTGGATAAAATGAGCGCCGCGCCGCCTAGCGCGCGCCGAACAATTCCTTGAGCACGTGCGCGGGGCGCCGCGCCGAGAAAAACACCGACAGACGAGCCACGCTGGGATTGGCGAGATCGCGGATCGCGGCATCGTCGGCCAATATCTGGCGGATCAGATCGAATTTGCGCCCGCGCTCGTTTTCGCTGAGCGGCGCGCCGGCATCCATCTCCCGCAGCATATCGACGAGCACGCGATACTCTTCCTGCAATTCGATCAGGTCGTTCCAGAGCGCCTTGCGGGCCGCGGCCAACATGCGGGCCGAAACGGCGGCGATTGCTTCGTAATGCGCAAGATATTCTGCTGTCGCGTTCATCGTTGAACTTCCGGGGAGCCTTGGGCCGCCACGCGAGCGATTTCGCCGCCGATGCCGATCCAGGCTTCCTCCAGCGTCGCCAGCAGGCCGTCCACCTCGAGCAGCATCGCATCGCTTTGCTCGAGATTGGCCTGCAGGAGACGCCGGGTCATATAGCTGTAGAGAGCGTCGAGGCGCGCCGCAACCTCGCCGCCCACTTCCATGTTGAGCGATGCCTGAAGGCCGCTGCCGATAATCGCAAGCGCCTTGCCGATAGCTTCGCCGCGTGGGCCGATGTTGCCTTGCTGCAAATGCATGCGTGCCTGCGCAATGGCTCGCCGGGCGCCCTGGTAGAGCATCAGGATCAGCTGATGCGGATTCGCGCCCATCACCCCTGTCTCGACGCCGACACGCGCGTACGCGTTCGCTCCAGCGTGGCCTTGGGAAAACATCGGCGCCTCTCCTATTTTGTTCAATGGTTGCGGAAATTCGTGAAAAGCGACGCTTCTTGCGAAACGTACCGCACAGCGCTCGGGCCGGCTCACCGACCGCAGCGCCGGCGCCAGCACCCCGCGGCCGGCGCACCGTGCTTATATCGCGGTTATCGGATCAACCGGACCAAAGCTTTAGACGAAATTACGAACCTTTCCACCAGGCACGCGCGGCCCGCGTGCGCCTGTCACACCGACATCTGCATGATCTCGTTGTAGGCCGTCACGAGCTTGTTGCGCACCTGCAGGCCGAATTGGAAGCCGATGTTCGCCTTCTGCATATCGACCATGACGTCGTTTAGCGACACGTTCGACGCGCCGAGTTCGAACGCCTGCGATTCGCCGATCGCCTTTTGCTGATCGCCGCTGATCTTGTCGAGCGAGCTCTTGAGCGCCGCGGCGAAGCTGCCGGCGCCGCTCGCTTCCGTCTTCTCGCCAAGCGAGACCGAGTGGGCACCGCCGGCCGCCTCGGCCGCCATCGACCGCATCTGCGCGAGAGCCGATTCGAGCGGATTGACTGGCACAGTCATAGTTTCTCCGGGAGGGAAAAGGGCTGAAACGATGATCGGGACAGGCCAACGCTTGCCGACCCATTCACCGATCAGGAATGGAGCATAGCAGCGGCCCTTTTGCCAAACCCGCGAAACTAGGGGGAAAACCCGGCTCTATTCGACTGATAGCGCCGCGGGTCGCGTGGTGATAATCCTTCTCGTGAAAGTGTCCACCCGCGCCCGCTCCAGGGCCGGCGCCGGTTGGTCACCCCCGCATCCCGGAGAACCCCGACGCATGGATTCGCAGGCCAATTCCTTGATCAACCCCGACGCTCGCATGAGCCTGGCGGGCGCGCAGCCCGGCGCAGCCGCTGCGGGCGCCCTGGCTGGCGCCGGCGGCGCCGGTGCAGGCGGCGCCGAGCTCGGCGGCCTCGCTCAGCGCTTCTCGTCGCTTTCGCAAATGCGCGGCAACCCGCGCGCGCCGCTGATCTTCGCGGTGGCCGTCCTCATCGCCGCCGTCGCCGCCCTCATCCTCTGGACCCGTTCGCCCGACTACCGCACTCTCTATAGCAACCTCTCCGATCAGGACGGCGGCGCCATCGTCGCTGCACTGCAGCAGGCCAACGTCCCCTACAAGCTCTCGGAAAGCGGCAGCGCGATTCTCGTGCCGTCCGATCAAGTCGCCGAAGTGCGGCTGCGGCTCGCTTCGCAAGGTCTGCCCAAGAGCGGCTCCGTCGGCATGGAGCTGATGGACCGCGAAAAATTCGGCATCAGCCAATTCGCCGAGCAGGTCAACTATCAGCGGGCCCTGGAAGGCGAACTCGAGCGCACGATCCAGTCGATCTCCGTCGTGCGCACCGCGCGCGTGCATCTGGCGATTCCGAAGCCGACCGTGTTCGTGCGCGAGCGCGAAGCGCCGTCCGCCTCGGTGCTCGTCAATCTCTACCCGGGCCGCACGCTCGATGAAGGCCAGGTATCGGCGATCCAGCATATGGTCGCGTCCAGCGTGCCCCAATTGCCGTTCAAGAACGTGACCGTCGTCGACCAGGACGGCAATCTGCTCACGCAACCGTCTTCGGGCAACGGCCTCGATGCGACCCAGCTCAAGTACGTTCAGCAGATCGAGCACAACACGCAACGGCGAATCGATGCCATCCTCGCGCCGCTTTTCGGTGCGGGCAACGCGCACTCGCAAGTGAGTGCTGACATCGACTTCTCCCAAAGCGAGCAGACGGCCGAGTCCTACGGCCCGAACGGCACCCCGCAGCAGGCCGCGATCCGCAGCCAGCAAACGAGCTCGGCGACGGAAGTCGGCCAGAGCGCCGCGGGCGGCGTGCCGGGCGCGCTCTCGAATACGCCGCCGCAGCCGGCGTCGGCGCCGATCGTTGCAGCCAGCGGTGCGACGGCGTCGGCCAACACCACGCCGATCAGCGAGCAGAAGAACGCGACCACCAACTACGAACTCGACAAGCGCGTCTCCCATATGGAGCAACCGATGGGCGGCATCAAGCGGCTCTCGGCGGCGGTCGTGATCAACTACAAGCGGGTGATCGATGCGAAGGGCCATGCCACGATGCAGCCCCTCACGACCGACGAACTCGCCAAGGTCAATCAGCTCGTCAAGGACGCGATGGGCTTCGATGCGAAGCGCGGCGACTCCGTGAACATCGTGAACAGCACGTTCTCGACCGAAGAGGATCCGCTCGCCAACGTACCGTGGTGGCGCCAGCCGAACATGATCGCGCTCGCCGTCCAGGCGGCGAAGTGGATCGGTATCGGCATCGCGGCATTGGTCCTCTATCTGGTCATGGTCAAGCCGGCGCTCAAGCGCGCGTTCCCGCCGCTGCCGGCGCCGGGAAGCGAAGCAGCAGCGCTGGCCGGCAACGGTATCGGCACGCCGGACGAGCCCGTGCTGCTCGACGGCATCCCGGCGAACGGCGGCGCCTCGCCGGTCACGAACGCCATCGAGCAAAACAGCGAAATGGAAATCAACCTGCTCGCGTTCGAGAACGAGAAGCAGAAATTCGAGCGGAACCTGGACTACGCGCGGACGATCGCGCGCAAGGATCCGAAGATCGTAGCAACCGTCGTCAAGAATTGGGTGTCCGATGAGCGCTGAAGGCGTAACCAAAAGCGCGCTGCTTCTGATGTCGCTCGGCGAAGAAGAGGCCGCACAGGTATTCAAATTCCTCGGGCCGCGCGAGGTGCAGAAGATCGGCGCGACGATGGCGTCGCTCAAGAACGTGACGCGCGAGGAAGTGGAAACGGTGCTGCAGGATTTCGTCAAGGCGGCCGAGCAGCACACGGCGATGTCGCTCGATTCGGGCGATTACATCCGCTCGGTGCTGACCAAGGCGCTCGGCGAAGACAAAGCCGGCGTGCTCATCGACAGAATCTTGCAAGGCAGCGATACGAGCGGCATCGAGGGGCTCAAGTGGATGGACTCGCCGGCCGTGGCCGAGCTCATCAAGAACGAGCACCCACAGATCATCGCGACGATCCTCGTGCACCTGGACCGCGACCAGGCCTCGGAAATCCTCTCGTGCTTCACCGATCGCCTGCGCAACGACGTGCTGCTGCGCATCGCGACGCTCGACGGTATTCAGCCGCAGGCGCTGCGCGAACTCGACGACGTGCTGACGGGCCTGCTTTCCGGTAGCGACAACCTGAAGCGCAGCCCGATGGGCGGCATCCGCACGGCGGCCGAAATTCTGAACTTCATGACGAGCGTGCACGAGGAATCGGTGCTCGAAAACGTCAAGCAGTACGACGCGGACCTCGCGCAGAAAATCATCGACCAGATGTTCGTTTTCGAGAACCTGCTCGATCTCGAAGACCGCGCGATCCAGTTGCTGCTCAAGGAAGTGGAGTCCGAAGCGCTCATCATCTCGCTCAAGGGCGCGCAGCCCGCGCTGCGTCAGAAGTTCCTCTCGAACATGTCGCAGCGTGCGGCCGAGCTGCTCGCGGAAGACCTCGATTCGCGCGGTCCCGTGCGCGTCTCCGAAGTCGAAACGCAGCAACGGCGTATCCTGCAGATCGTGCGCAATCTGGCGGAAAGCGGCCAGATCGTGATTGGCGGAAAGGCGGAAGATGCATATGTCTGATTCCGGGCGTCAGGGCAACGGTCAGATCTCGGCGTACCAGCGCTGGGAGATGGCTTCGTTCGATCCGCCCCCGCCCCCCGACCCCGTCGCCGATCGCGCTCACGAGCGCGAGCTGCAGCGCCTGCGCGACGAAGCGCACGCGCAGGGCCTCGCCTCGGGCCATGTGGCCGGCCAGGCATTGGGCTATCAGGCAGGCTTCGATCAAGGCCTCGCTCAAGGTTTCGAAAAGGGCCGTCAGGAAGCGCTGGCCGAAGCGGCGCGGCTGGCCAGCCTCGCCGAATCGTTCAAGGCAGCCCTCGACGGCGTGCAAAGCGAGCTCTCCGAAACGCTCGTCGCCCTGGCGCTCGACGTCGCCCAGCAGGTCGTGCGGCAGCATATCGCGCACGATCCGGTCGCGCTCGTCGCGTGCGCGCGCGAAGTGCTGGCCGCCGAACCCGCGCTCACGGGCGCACCGCAACTCGTCGTCAATCCGGCCGATCTGCCGGTCGTCGAAGCCTATTTGAAGGAAGAACTCGAAGCGCTGGGCTGGAGCGTGCGCACCGACGCCACGATCGAGCGCGGTGGCTGCCGCGCGCATGCCGCGAGCGGCGAAATCGACGCGTCCATCGGATCGCGCTGGGAACGCGTGGCGGCGGCGCTCGGCAAGGTGAGCCAATGGTGACCGAGCGCGCCGTCGATGCACTGCGCGCGAGCGGCATGTCGCCGCTCGAAGTCGAGCTCGCGCTTGCTTCGTTCGGCCCCGAAGGCGCGCCCGAGATGGCGCCCGTCGACGCCGGCGTGCTCTCGCACGGACGCCGCGCGATTACCGCGCCGACGTTGCGCATGCCGCTCGCGACGCCCGACCCGGTGCTGGCCGCCAATCCGCATCTCGCCGCCTGGCGCGCGCGGCTGAACGGCCTGGGCCAGCGCAATGCGCTCGCCCGGCCGCTGTCCGCCTGCGGGCGGCTCACGCGCGCGGCCGGCCTCGTGCTGGAGGCGGTGGGCTTGCGGCTCGGCGTCGGATCCGAATGCATGATCGAGTTGCCGCCCGGCAGCCCGTACGCGATGGCCGAAGCCGAAGTCGTCGGCTTCGCCGCGGAGCGCCTGTTCCTCATGCCGACGACCGAAGTCGCCGGTCTGTTGCCGGGCGCACGCGTCTTTCCGCGCGAAAGCGCGCCCGTGGCCGATCCGCTCGCCGGCGCCAAGCGCCTGCCAGTGGGCTGGGGCATGCTCGGGCGCGTCGTGGACGCCTCGGGTCGCCCGCTCGATGGCCTCGGCGAACTCGACACAGGCGCCGACGCCCCGCTCTCGGCCCCGTCGATCAACCCGCTGCAGCGCGAACCGATCCACAAGGTGCTCGACGTGGGCGTGCGCGCGATCAACGGCCTGCTCACCGTCGGACGCGGCCAGCGCATGGGGCTGTTCGCCGGTTCGGGTGTCGGTAAATCGGTGCTGCTGGGCCAAATGGCGCGCTACACGAGTGCGGAAGTGATCGTGATCGGCCTCATCGGCGAACGGGGCCGCGAAGTGAAGGAATTCATCGAGCAGATCCTCGGCGAAGACGGGCTCGCGCGTTCGGTCGTCGTCGCGGCGCCGGCCGACGTCTCGCCGCTGCTGCGCATGCAGGGCGCCGCTTACGCCACCTCACTCGCCGAATATTTCCGCGACCAGGGCAAGCATGTGCTGCTGCTGATGGACTCGCTCACGCGTTACGCGATGGCGCAACGCGAGATCGCGCTCGCGATCGGCGAGCCGCCCGCCACGAAAGGCTATCCGCCTTCGGTCTTCGCCAAGATGCCGGCACTCGTGGAGCGCACGGGCAACGGCCCGGCCGGCGGCGGCTCGATCACCGCGTTCTATACGGTGCTGACCGAGGGCGACGACCAGCAGGACCCGATCGCCGACGCGGCCCGCGCGATTCTCGACGGTCATATCGTGTTGTCCCGCACGCTCGCGGAAGCCGGACATTACCCGGCGATCGACATCGAAGCGTCGATTTCTCGAGCGATGACGGCACTGATCGACGATAAACATCTCGATCGCGTGCGTGTTTTCAAACAGATGCTGTCGCGCTACCAGCGCAACCGCGATCTGATCAACGTCGGGGCCTACGCGAGCGGCCGCGACGCGTTGCTGGACCGGGCGATTGCGCTCTATCCACGCATCGAGGCATTCCTGCAGCAGGGTTTTCGCGAATGCGCAGCATTCGATTCAAGCCTCACGATGCTGGGTGCGTTGTTCGAGTAAATGGGTGACAAACAAGGAGTCGCAGGATGGCGAAGCATTTTCCGATCAAGACGCTCGTCGATCTCGCTCAGGGCGATCTGGACGCTGCTGCCAAGCAGCTCGGACGGGTACAGCGCGAGCGTGCCGACATCGAGACGCAGTTGGCCGACTTGATCCGCTATCGCGACGAATATCACGCAAGTTTCTCGAACTCCGCACAAGCCGGCATGCCGGCCGGCAACTGGCGCAACTTCCAGGCGTTCATCGATACGCTCGATGCCGCCATCGAGCAGCAGCGGCGCCTCCTGGCAGCCGCCACCTCGCGCGTCGAGGCCGCCAAGCCCGAGTGGGTGCGGCAAAAGCAGAAGCTCGGCTCCTATGAAGTGCTGCAGGCGCGCGGCGAAGCCGCCGAAGCGCGCGTGGCCGCGAAGCAGGAGCAACGCGAATCCGACGAACACGCCGCGAAAATCCTGCGCATGCGCGCGGAGAGTTTGAACTGATTGACTGACCGGCCGGATCGGACCGCCGGCCGTTCGCTTATCGAATCGATTTATCCGATGCGTCGCCAGACGATGACAGGCGCACGGCAGCAAGGGGCATCACATGTCGTTTTTCTCTTTCCTCGACTCGGTTTCGGGACCGGGCGCCGCCACGGGCAAGGCCGCAGCCGCCCGCCCGTCGGCGAGTTCCGCCGCGCCTGCCGTACCGTTCGCGCAGACGCTGCAGCAAAGCATCGACGCGCAGCAAAGCGCACCGGCACCCGCGCGGGCCGAACCGGCCAACAGCGCGAGAAACAGTTCGCCGGCCAACTCGGGCAATGCCGCGGATCCGGCCAATTCAGCCGCCGCGCAAGCCAACTCGGCGGATGCGGGCGCGGCGAAGTCGGCTGACAGCGGTTCGCAAGCCGACGCAGCGGCGAATACCGGCGCGAATACGGCTGGAAACTCGGCGGGCACGAGCGACGGGACGCAGGCGGCCGGCAACGGGAAGCGCACGGATGGCGCGAACGGCGACCGTCAGGCCAGCGCCTCACAAAACGCGAATGCCAGTGCAGGGAGCGCCGCCGATCAGGCCGCGGCCAGCGCCGCGGCGGCAGCGCAGGCCCAGGCGCAAACACAAGCACAAGCTCAAGCCCAGGCGGGCGCACAAGGCGCGCAAAGCGATGCCGCGAGCACTGCCACGACGGCTGGCAATTCCGACCTGGCGGGCGTGACGGCGACGGGCGGCAAAAAAACCGGCACGACCCAGCCCAAATCGGTGCGGGCCGCGTTGGAAGCTGCCCTCGCGGCGCAAATGGGCGGTCAAGGCGCCGCGGCGGCTGCGGTAGCGAGCCCGGGCGGAGCCACGGTGCTCGGCAACAGCGGCAATACGGCCGCCGGCGGACTCGGCACGGGTAATCTCGCGAACGGCGTCGGTGCGCCGCCGCTCTCGTCGAAGGGTCTCGCGGCACTGACCGGCGACGGCAAGAACGGCAATGCCGGCGCGGCCAACGCGGCAGCGCTGAATGCCAAGGCGGCGCAAGGCGGCGCCAACGCCCAGGACGCAAGCGCGTCGGCTGCCCAGGCGCTGGCGGCAACCGGTGCCTCGAATCCCGGCGCCGCCGCGGACTTCGCCACACTGAAGGACACGGCCGAAGCGGCACGCGCCGCGCTGGCCGCCGCCCAGGCCGCTCAACAGGCACAAGGCACGCAGGCGACGAGCGCGACGGCCGCCGCGGCCACGACGAGCGCATCGGCCGCGGCCGCCACGCTCGCGCCGCAGGTCGGCACGGCCGATTGGGAAGATGCGCTGAGCCAGAAAGTCGTCTTCCTCTCCAACGCGCATCAGCAAAGCGCGGAGCTCACGCTCAATCCGCGCGATCTGGGTCCCCTGCAAGTCGTGTTGCAAGTCGCGGACAACCATGCCCACGCGTTGTTCGTCTCGCAACACGCGCAGGTTCGCGAAGCCGTGGAAGCGGCCCTGCCGAAGCTGCGCGATGCGCTCGAAGCCGGCGGCCTCGGACTCGGCAGCGCAAGCGTCAGCGATGGTTTCTCGCGCCAGAACGGCCAGCAAGACGCCCGCTCGGGCAACGGCGGCAACGGCCGGGGCCGCGGCGGCAGCTTCGGGGGCGGCAGCGCGGACGATGCCGTCGCCTCGGCGGCGAGCGTCCCGGTGCGCCGCCAAGTCGGGATCGTCGATACCTTCGCCTGACGGCACCCTGTGTAGCGAGTCGATGGCAACCGGCGGGTCCGGTTGCCGGCCCCGCAGGGCGACTGACGCCTCGCGCGCCCAACTCGCCCCGTCGCCTCACCGCCTCGTCTTCCCTTGCGCTCGCACCGGCCGAGCAGTTCGACCGGCAGCATCAAGGAAATCCCCCACGTGCCGATAACGCAGAGACCACCTCGCGCGGCCCTGGCGTTATCGCGGTCCGTTTTTTGCTCTGATCTGAGCAATGAATACGCCCTGTCCCGGCTCACTTTCCGCCGCGACGGGCCCGCGGCGCTGGGTTTGACAGGCCGGGTCAAAGAGACGAGATGGCATCGAATCTCCCTTCTTTTCGGCTTATCGCCGAAAGCGGCTTTGACCAACAATCCTACCTATCGCTCATAAGCAACGCATTGCCATGGCAACCACGACCGCAACGCAGCAGCCAGCCGCCACCTCCGCCAAGCCCGGGAAACTGACACGTCTCGTGCTGATCGTTCTGATCGCCCTCGTGGCCGCCGCGGCGGCCGCGGGCGGCACCTACTTCTTTCTCGCCAAGCATGGTCCGTCCAAGCCCGTGGCGCCTCCGCCGCCTCCGCCGCCCTTGTTTTTCGCGCTCGATCCGATGACGGTCAACCTGCTCTCGGACGACGGCCAGCATTACCTGCGTGTGGGCCTCACGCTGAAGATCGCCGACGAGAAGATGCAGGCGCGCCTGACCGAGCACATGCCCGAGCTGCGCAGCCGTATCCTCCTCGATCTCTCGAACAAGCACCCGGAGGAGCTCTCGACGCTCGAAGGCAAACATGCCCTCGCGAACGAGCTCAAGACGCTGATCGAGCAGCCGACCGATGCGGGCGCGCCGCCGGCCAAGGTACAGGAAGTGCTGTTCACGGAATTCGTCGTCCAGTAATGGGTCGCCGGTCGAAGGCATTGCGCCGCATCCCACCAATCGCAACGAGGGACGAATAAAGGTATGGGCCACGAAGAGTTCATGTCCCAAGAGGAAGTCGATGCACTCCTCAAGGGCGTAACTGGCGAGTCCGATGCGGACGCGGAGCATGGCGACAAGGCCACTGTTCGCCCGTACAACATCGCCACGCAGGAGCGCATCGTTCGAGGCCGGATGCCCGGTCTCGAAATCATCAACGAACGGTTCGCGCGCTTGATGCGCATCGGCATCTTCAATTTCATGCGCCGCACGGCCGAGATTTCGGTGGGGCCCGTGAAGGTGCAAAAGTACAGCGAGTTCACGCGCAATCTGCCGATTCCGACGAACCTGAACCTCGTTCATATCAAGCCGCTCAGGGGCACGTCGCTCTTCGTGTTCGATCCGAACCTCGTGTTCTTCGTGGTGGACAACCTCTTCGGCGGCGACGGCCGTTTTCATACGCGGGTCGAAGGACGCGACTTCACGGCGACCGAGCAGCGCATCATCGGCAAGCTGCTGAACCTCGTGTTCGATCACTACTCGACCGCCTGGAAAAGCGTGCGGCCGCTGCAGTTCGAGTTCATGCGCTCGGAAATGCACACGCAATTCGCCAACGTCGCGACGCCGAACGAAATCGTCATCGTCACGCAGTTCTCGATCGAATTCGGCGCGACGGGCGGCACGCTGCACATCTGCATGCCCTACTCGATGATCGAGCCGATCCGCGACGTGCTGTCTTCGCCGATCCAGGGCGAGGCGCTCGAAGTCGATCGCCGCTGGGTCCGCGTGCTGTCGCAGCAGGTTCAATCGGCCGAGGTGGAACTGACGGCCGACCTCGCCGCGATACCGGTCACGTTCGAGGACATTCTCAATATGCGCGCCGGCGATGTGCTGCCGATCAACATTCCCGAACAGGTCACCGCGAAAGTCGACGGTGTGCCGGTCATGGAATGCGGCTACGGAATTTTCAATGGTCAATACGCGCTGCGCGTGCAAAAGATGATCAGCGCGGCCGATACGATGAAGGAAGGTGGATATGAGTGATCTGAACGCGACGCCGGGCGACGGCGCCCGGGAGCTCGAGGCGCAGATGGCGGCGGCCATGCAGGCCGAGAAAGCGGCCGCCACGGCTGCCGATGCCGAAACGGGCCTCGACGACTGGGCCAGCGCGCTCGCCGAGCAAAACGCGAACGAGACGCCCACGGCCGCCGCGGGCGTGTTCCAGCCGCTCTCGAAAGTCGCACCCGCCTCCACGCGCAACGACATCGACATGATCCTCGATATCCCCGTGCAGATGACGGTGGAACTCGGGCGCACGAAGATCGCGATCCGCAACCTGCTGCAGCTCGCGCAAGGCTCGGTCGTCGAACTCGACGGGCTCGCCGGCGAGCCGATGGACGTGCTCGTGAACGGCTGCCTGATTGCGCAGGGCGAAGTCGTCGTCGTCAACGACAAGTTCGGCATCCGGCTCACCGATATCATCACGCCGTCCGAGCGGATTCGTAAGTTGAACCGATGAAAGGGCTCATGCGTCGGCAAGGCATCCTGCCGGTACCGCAAGCAGTACGCGCAGCCGGTCTGGCGCTCGCCATGGCGGCGGCGGCCATTGCGCCGGGTGTCGCCGACGCAGCCGATCTGAACGCAGTCAACCACGCGGCGAGCATCGCATCGGGCGTCGGTGCCGGAACGGCCGTACCGTCGCTCGGCGTCGGCGCCGTGCTCCAAACACTGGTCGGCCTCGCCGTCGTCATCGGGCTCGTGTTTGCGTGCGCGTGGCTCGCGCGGCGCTTCGGCTTGCGGCCGTCGGCGCGCGGCAATGTCGTACGCACCGTCGGCGGGGTCTCGCTGGGCGGCAAGGAGCGCGTTGCCGTCGTCGAGATCGGCGATACGTGGCTCGTGCTCGGGGCCGCCCCCGGCAATGTGCGGCTTCTGCATACGCTGCCGGCCGGCTCCATCGATCTCACGCGCGGCGGCCCCGGTTCATCGGGCCCCGCTGACTCACCCGACGACGCCGCCACGCAGGCGGGCACGTTCGGGTCACGATTTCGCGCCGCGCTGGCGGGCGAAGCCAAAAAGCGTTTTACCCGGCCTTCGGGCGGAGGCAAGTAAATGTCGTTGTGCCGTGTCGAGCGGTTCGCGCGAGCCTTCGCGCCCGTGTTGCCGCTTCTCGTTCTGATTCTCGCACTCGCGCCGTCGCATGCCTTCGCGCAGGCCAACGGTCTGCCGGCGTTCACGACGAGCCCGGGCCCGAACGGCGGTACGACCTATTCGCTGAGCGTGCAGACGATGCTGCTGCTCACGATGCTGTCGTTCCTGCCGGCGATGGTGCTCATGATGACGAGCTTCACGCGCATCATCATCGTGCTCTCGCTGCTGCGCCAGGCGATCGGCACGACGACGACGCCGCCGAACCAGGTGCTCGTCGGTCTCGCGCTGTTTCTGACGCTGTTCGTCATGTCGCCCGTGCTCGACAAGGCTTACCAGGAGGGCTACAAGCCGTTCTCCGAGGGCGCGATCCCGATGGAGACGGCCGTGCAGCGCGGGGTGGTGCCGTTCAAGACGTTCATGCTGCGTCAAACGCGTGAATCGGATCTCGCCCTGTTCGCCAAGATTTCACATGCGCCCGCGATGCAAGGCCCCGAGGACGTGCCGCTTTCGCTGCTCGTACCGGCCTTCGTCACGAGCGAGCTGAAAACGGGGTTTCAGATCGGCTTCACGATCTTCATTCCGTTTCTCATCATCGATATGGTCGTGGCGAGCGTGCTGATGTCGATGGGGATGATGATGGTGTCGCCCGTCACGATTTCGCTGCCGTTCAAATTGATGCTGTTCGTGCTCGTCGACGGATGGCAGTTGCTGATCGGCTCGCTCGCGCAGAGCTTTTCCTGACCCAGATTGCCTTCGAAGTTGCCACCATGACGCCGGAATCCGTTCTCACCCTCGCTCACCGCGCGATGTACGTCGCGCTGCTGCTGACCGCGCCGCCGCTCATCGTCTCGCTCGTGGTGGGCCTGCTCGTCAGCTTTTTTCAGGCGGCCACGCAGATCAACGAGGCCACGCTGTCGTTCATTCCGAAGCTCGTCGCCGTGACGGTCACGCTCGTGATCGCGGGACCGTGGATGTTGCAGATCGTGCTCGACTACATGCGCCAGATGCTGACGAGCATTCCGTCGCTGGCCGGATGAGCGCGCCTTAGCGCTCAGCCAGCATCCGGCCCGGCACGACGATGCTTACCGTCACCTACGCTCAGCTGAACGCCTGGCTCACCGCGTTTCTTTGGCCGTTCGTGCGGATTGCCGCGCTCGTTGCGACCGCGCCTGCGTTCAGCCAAACGAGCGTACCCGCCCGGGTGAAGATCGGCTTGGCCGCTTTTATCACGCTGATCGTGGCGCCGACCCTCGGCGCGCTGCCGGCCGTCACCGTATTCTCCGCGTCGGGCGTCTGGATCATGGTCAATCAGTTCATCGTCGGCGCGGCACTCGGCCTTACGATGCAGCTCGCGTTCACGGCCATCGAGATGGCCGGATCGCTGATCGGGCTGCAGATGGGGCTTGGCTTCGCCACGTTTTTCGATCCGAGTTCGAACGCTTCGTCGGAAGTCGTTTCGCGCTATCTGCATACGATCGCGCTGCTGGCTTTTCTCGCCTTCGATGGGCACCTGCAGGTGATCAACGCGTTGATCGGCTCGTTTCAGGCGGTGCCGATCGACGCCGCGCTGCTCAGCGCGCCAGGCTGGCGCACGCTCGTCCAATGGGGCGGCGCGATTTTCTCGGCGGGGCTGCTGCTTGCGCTGCCGGTCGTCGTCGCGCTGCTCGTGGCGACGTTATCGCTCGGCATCCTGAACCGGGCCGCGCCGCAAATCGGCGTTTTTCAGGTTGGCTTTCCGGTCACGTTGATGGTCGGGCTGCTGCTCGTGCAGCTCATGCTGCCCAATATGATTCCGTTTTTCGCGCATCTGTTCGATATGGGCGTCGACGCGATGGGGCGCGTGGCGGGATCGCTCGCACCACATCCTTGACCGCGCCGGCGCCCTCCCAAGCTTCGATCACATGTACTGGAACAGCGACAACCCCTGAATCTTCACGAAGCTTTGCTGCGCCGCCTGCAACGCATTTTGCGTGAGCTGGTATTGGCTGATCGCCGATACCATGTCGACATCCGTCACGTTCGACAAGTCGTTCGTCGCCTGCAGCGAGTTGTTCTTCGTCGTCGTCTGCAGCGCCGTCAACTCCTGCTCGCGCCCGCCCACCGATGCCTGCACCACCGTGATCGCCGTCAGCGAGTTCTGAAAGCGCGTGAGGCCCGTCGCCAGATCGTTCGACAGCGTGGCCTTGGCCGCCGGATTGTTGTCCGCCGGCGTCTGAAGCGAGGCGATCATCGAATCGATCGTCGAAAACACGCTGCTGTTCGCCGTGGTGGTCGCAGGCGTCACCGTGAACGTATCGGCCGGATTCGGCGCGCCCGAAATCGACACCGTCATACCGGTGCCGAGCGCGATCGGCGCATTGGCCGTGAACGCCGTGGCAGCCGTCGTCGAGCCGGTCGTATTGTCCGTCACCGTGTAGGTCGGCGCGGCGGCCGTTCCGCCAAACGTGATCGTGAACTTGTCGCCGTTCGTCGCAACCGAAGGATTGTTGTTCGCCACGCGACCGATGACGCCCGTTCCCGTGTTAGCGGCCGAGCCCGCGGCAACAGGCGATGTGCCGATCGACGGCACCGACAAAAACACGCTCGCGCCCGTATCGTTCGTCGTGATCTGGTGCGAATCGGCCACCTGCACCTGGCGCTGGCCGTTGTCGCCCAGATAGTTCACGCCGCCCGTGGCATTGTTCGTGAACGGTTGCGTCGTGGCCTGGAAGCCCGAAAAGAGGTAATTCCCGGAACTGTCGCTCGTGTTCGCGAGCGTCAGCAACTGGTCGCGATAGCCTTGCATCGTCTTCGCGATGGACACGCGGTCGGAATCCTGCAACGTGCCATCGCCGGCGCGCACGATCAGCGAATTGATGCTCTGCATGACGTTCGTCACACTCGAAAGCGTCTTGTCCTCGATTTGCAGCGAGGTCTGCGCCGAGTTCTGATTCGTCGTGTACTGCGCGAGCGTCGCCGTGGTCATCGTCAACTGCACGGCCTGCGCCGCATAGAGCGGATTGTCGGCCGGCGTCTGCAGCAACTGCCCCGTCGAAATCTGCTGGTAGAGCTGATTGAGCGACGACTGCTGGTTGTCCATCGTCTGGACACTCTGCGCGAACAACTGTGAGGAAGAAATACGCATCGCTTTGCACCTTAGCCGAAGATACCCATCAGAGTCTGGAACATCGACTCGGCGGACTGAATGACTTTGCTGTTGGCCTGATAGAGCTGTTGGTACTTCAACAGGTTGGCCGCTTCCTCATCGAGGTTCACACCCGAGACCGATTGCTGCGCCGCCGTGATCTGCGAAACGAGTGCCGTTTGCGCGGTGTTCGACGATTTCAGCTGGGCGGCTGCGTTGCCGACGTTGTTGACATAGTTCGCGTAGGCGCCCGTCAAGGTGGCCGTGCCGTTGCCGAGCGTCGTCGTCGAGACGAGCTTCGACATCGCCAGCGCGTTGCGGCCATCGGCGGTGCCGGTGTTCTTCGCTATCGTGAGCGTGTCGCCATTCGCGGGCGCGCCGCTCATGGTGAATGTCATGCCGTTGTAGGTGTACGTGTTGCCTGCCGCGTACGGGAACGAAGTTCCGGTGGTCGCCGCTGCGCCGTTCACCGAAACGCTCGCGCCGACAGGCCAGCCGTCGAGCGTATTCGTCGCCGAGTTGTAGGTCAGCGTGAGCGGCGTGGCCGGCAGCGTGTAGCCGGCCGAGACCGTGCCCTGCGTGACGGTCCCCGTGCCCGTATTCGTGGTCGATGTCGACACGAGCACCGGTGACGCCGCCGCAATCGCCGACGTGTTCGACGTGGCAAGCGCGAAGCTGTTCAGTGCGCCGCGCGTCGGCTGGATCGTGAACGAATCGCCCGAGTTCATCGTCCCGGAGAGCGTCAATGCGAGGCCGCCTATCGTCACCGAACCGGCACCGAGCGCCGTGGTCGTGCCAATAGTGGAGCCCGACGCGTTGTCGGTCAGCGTATAGGTGGTGCCGTTGTAGGACAGCGTGTAGTCGCCCGCGGTCGGCTGCGCGCCGTTGGCGAACGCCACCGACAGCGTGGAGGTGCCGGTGTTTTGCAGATTCGAGTAGACGGTCGGCGCGGCCACGCTGAACAGGTTGCCGCCCACATTGGCCGACAGGTCCAGACCGAGCGCGTTTTGCGAATTGACCTGGTTCACGAAGCTCGTGGCGACGGCGCCAAGCTGCGCTTGCGCCGGATCGAGCGTCTGGCTGCGAAACGTGAGCAAGCCGCCGACGGTCCCGCCCGAAAGCACCGAGTTCGACAGGTATTGCGTCGTCGTAGGCGTCGTGCCGGCGAGGCCGTTATAAGTGACATCCAATTCGCTCGGGTCGCCCGACGACACTTTGGTGCCCAGATCGAAGCTTTGGTTCGAGACCACGAGCGGCTGACCGCTGCTCAGAAAAACGCTGTAGCCGTTCGCGCCCTGTACGACGGAGACACCCACCGCCTTCGAGAGGTCGGCAACAGCCTGATCGCGCTGGTCGAGTAGCTGGTTCGGCGGCTGCCCCTGCCCGCTCGCGTTCGCGATCTGCGCGTTCAGGTCGGCGATCTGCTTCGAATAGCCGTTGATCTGGTTGACGGTCGTCGTCAATTGCTGGTTCACCGTTTGGCGCAGCTGATCGTACTGCGCGCCGGTCGCGGTGATCTGGCTCGCGAGCGTTTGCGCGGCGCTCATGGCGCCCTGGCGCGTGGCGAGGCTGCTCGGATCGTTCGCGACGTTCTGCAAGCCCGTGAAGTAGGCGGTGATGGCCGTGGAAATCCCGGCCGTCGGGCTGCCGATCAGGTTGTTCAGCTGCGAGGCCATCGAATAGTTCGTGGTCAACGCACTGCTCGTCGATTGCGCGTTGTTGAGCTCGGTCGAGAGGTACTGGCTGTAGTTGCGCGCCACGGTCACCGACGACACGCCGCCGCCCATGTACCCGGCGCCCGTGTACTGCCCGCTCGCTTCGGCGTAGACGGGATTCTCCACGGTGTAGCCCGTGGTCGACGCGTTGCTGATGTTGTTGCTCGTCGTCGTCAGGCCCCACTGGGCGGCCGCCAGCCCCGAAAGGCCGATGCTGAAGATGTTGTTGGACATGCGTCTTCCTGAAGGGCGGCGAGCTTCGTTGCCACCGCCTCGTTGAGGGAACACATGTATATCGGCCGCGCGCCGGAAAATTTAAGGGCACAGATCCACATGACGCGATGCTTTTTCGGCATCGGTAGGCGGGCCGGGGAGACCCGCGTGGGGCGGTCGCGCGCCAGCGCGGCGCGAGCGTTTCGTCTTCAGGCGCGCACGAGCGAGCGGCGCTTCATCTCGAGTTGCGTAATCAGCCGCTGCAGCGTGTTTTCGGCACTGCCGGGGAGCGACACGAACCGCATGCCGAGCTGGTAGCGCCGGCCGCCGTTGGGCAGTTCGGTTGCGCGCAGCGAAACGAGCTCGAGATCGAGCGACAGCGTACCGTGTCCGTTCAGATTGACCTCGACGTCTTGCAGCGTCACGCCCATCGGCAATTCGACGACGCGCTCGTCGGCCGTGCGCAAGCCGATGCCGCCGAGCGAAATGTCGTGGATCTCGAAGCGGAACGCCTCGCCCTCGGGCAGTTGGCCGCGGCAGAAGTACGGATCGAGAATGGGCGCATCGACGCGAAAATACTCGCGCCGCTGCACGTAGTAGAGCACTTCAGGGAACGCCGCCTCGAACGCGGGGAGCCCTTCGAAGCGGGTCTCGCCCGGCGTCGGAGTAGAAAACTCGACACGCACGCCTTCGGGCGAGGCCCGGAACGTACAGCTCGGCGAGGCGAGCATGCCGCGGTTTTGCTCGGCCAGCGCGCCCCAGTCGAACATGAAGGTGCGCTCTCTCACGTCGACATCGAGGATACGCGTGACGAGCTGACCGCTCTTGTATTGAACGGTCAGGAAGTCTCCGCGATTGGCGAGGTTGCGCAGTTGCACCCCGATTTCAAGCGGATTGCGCCGCCCGAAGTCGAGAGCGGGCTCTACGTCGTCCTCCGTCGAATCGTTCGACTGATTGGTATCCATGGGCTTGCCGTATGCGTGGTCGCGTCAGAGCGCGCAAAGCGCCGACGCACGTGCTTTCGGATACCTTGCGGCGATCCGAAAAGGGACTATCTGATTAGCGGCATCAAACGTGCAAAGTTTAGAGGCAATCCCGAAATAATTTTTCGAATTTTTGTGAACTGCGCGAGCGGCAGTCTGGGCGGGCCGAAGCGGGTCATCCGGTGAGATATCGGGCGGCCCCGATCCCTGAATGAGTCGATGCCTCGATGCTTGAAAGGTTGCGGCTTCGGCCAGCCATCTTTCGATAGCCGGCCGTACCGTCTTCTACTGCCTGGCCCCGTCGCGCCCGAAGGCACCCCCGTGAGCAGATTCCGTCATCACACCAACTGCTGCATGATGGAAATCAGTTTCTTCGCGTAATGCGGGTCCGTTGCATAACCGGCCCGCTGCATGCCGTGTGCAAAGCTCGCGGCATCGTGCGCGTTGTTGACGACCGATGCGTAGCGCGGATTGTTGCGCAGCATGTTCGCGTAGTCCGTCATCGCGTCCTGATACGAATCGTAGGCGCGGAACTTCTCGACCACCTTGCGGGGCCGGCCGTTCACGTACTCGGTCGTGACCGTCGATACCGTCTTGCCCGTCCAGTCCTTGGTGGCCTTGATGCCGAATATGTTGTGGCTCGGCGAGCCGTTCGCATTCTTGATCTCGCCCTTGCCCCAGCCCGATTCGAGCGCCGCCTGGCCGATGATGAACCGCGCCGGAATACCCGTTGCCGCCGCCGCGGCCTGGGCCGGCGCGGCCATCTTGTCGACGAACGCATCGACTTTCGACGAATTGCCGTTGCCGTGCAACGGCGGCGTGAGCGAGCTCGCGGCCGAATAGCCGGCGCCCTTGGACAGCGAGCCGTTGGCCGCCGCGTTCGAATAGGCGCGCGCCAGCGCGTTCATCATTGCCGCATTGCCTTCGGCACCGATACCGCCCCCGCTACCGGCAGCACCGAGCGCGCCCATCGCGCCCGAAGCCCCTGACGCACCCGCCGTGCCGTTCGCGCCGGCACCCGGGACGCTGCGCGAGAGCTGCTTGATCAGCGCATCGGCCACGCCGACACCCTTGGACGACATCTGCTGGGCCAGCTGCTCGTCGAGCATCGACGTGAACTGTGCGCCGTCGCGCGAATCGAGCGGGCTGTCTTGCGGCGTCGCCTCGCGCATGCTTTTGAGCATCATTTGCAGGAACACGGCATCGAACTGCTTGGCCACCCCTTTGAGGCTTTGTTGCGGAGACGCGGCGGCTTGAGCGCGCAAGGCGTCGAAACCTTGCACGTCGAGCGCAAAGCGCTGCGACAAATCCACTGCGGTGTTGGGTACGTTCGATTCCATCTGTGCCTCCTGAGAGCCCGTCGAATACGCGCTGACGAGCCCTTATATGATCTCGAGGTCCGCGCGCAACGCGCCTGCGGCCTTCATTGCCTGCAGGATCGACATGAGATCCGCGGGCGTGGCGCCGAGCGTGTTGAGCGCCTTGACGACTTCGGCGAGATTCGCGCCGGCCGTCACGAACTTCAAAGCGCCGTTGTCCTGCTTGAGCTGAATCTGCGACTGCGGCACCGCCACCGTCGAACCGTTCGAGAACGCGTTGGGCTGGCTGACTGCCGTCGTCGTATTGACGATGACCGACAGATTGCCGTGCGCCACGGCGCAGTTTTGCAGCGTCACCATCTGGTTCATCACGATCGAGCCCGTGCGCGCATTGAGAATCACCTTGGCCGCGGCCTGGGCTGGCTTGACTTCGATGTTCTGAAGCTGCGCCATGAAAGCGACCTGCTGAGCCGGATCGGTGGGCGCCTGCAATTGGATCGTGCGGCCGTCGAGCGGCATCGCCGTCCCGCTGCCGAACACGTTGTTGACAGCCGCCACGACGCGCTGCGTCGTGTCGTAGTCCATATCGTTGAGTTCCATTTGCAGCGTCCCGGCCTGCGAGACCTGCGTCGGCACCGAGCGCTCGACGATCGCGCCGCCCGTGATCCGGCCGGCCGCGAGTTGGTTGACCTGCACTTTGCTGCCGTTCGCGCTGGCGCCCGCGCCGCCGATGGCGACGTTGCCCTGAGCGAGCGCATAAACCTGACCGTCGGCGCCCTTGAGCGGCGTGAGCAGCAGCGTGCCGCCGCGCAGGCTCTTCGCATTGCCGAGCGACGAGACGGTCACGTCGATCGCCTCGCCCGGACGCGCAAACGGCGGCAGCGTTGCGGTCACCATCACCGCGGCGACGTTCTTCAGCTGCATGTTCGACGAGGCCGACGAACCGCTCGAACCATTGCTGTTCAGCGAAATGCCGAGGTTGGCGAGCATGTTCGTGAGCGTTTGCGTCGTGAACGGCGTCTGTGTCGTCTGATCGCCCGTGCCATCGAGACCGACGATCAAGCCGTAGCCGATGAGCGGATTGTCCCGCACGCCCCGGAATTGCACGAGATCCTTCAACCGCTCGGCATGTGCGTTGCCCGCGAATACCAGCATGGCGGGAAGGACGATGAGCGTGAGCAAGCCGCGTACTGCCGCGCCGACACGCCGAGTGGAAACGGTATCCATGATCACCACGGCAAGACGTTCAGGAAAAATCGTTGCAGCCAGCCCATCGTCTCAGCCTCGTTGATGTAGCCCTTGGCCGAGTATTCGATGCGCGCGTCGGCCACGCGCGTCGAGAGCACACTGTTGTCGCCCGCGACGGTGTTCGGATTGACGACCCCGGAAAAACGCACGAACTCGTTGCCCTGGTTGATGAGCATCTGCTTCTGGCCGCTGACGACGAGGTTGCCGTTGGGCAGCACGTTCGTGACCGTGACGGTGATCGTGCCGTCGAACGTATTCGACGCGTTCGCACCGCCCGTACCCTGGAACGTATTGCTGCCCGACGCGCTCAGGTTGACCTTGTTGAACAAACCGCCGAGAAAGCCCGCGGTCGGGACCGACGTCGCCGTCGAGCCCGTGCGTCCGGCGCCCGCTGCGGAGGACTTCGTCGCGTTGATCTTTTCCTGGATGACGATGGTCAGGATGTCGCCGATATTGCGCGGCCGCTGGTCCTCGAAAAGGGGCCTGCCCGCAAACCCGGGGTTATAGATCGATCCGGTGGGCTGCGGCGGCGGAGGCAACGGCGGCGTGGCCGTCATCGGCTGCTGCGTGATCGGCTCCCGGTGCTCGATATACGCACAGCCGGCGAACGTGCTCGTCAGCAGGCCCGCGAGCGCGCCTGCGTGGACCAGCGAGAGCGTTGCACGCAGCGTGCGCATGCGAAACGGAATGGGGCTCGTTTGCGACATCTTCCTTTACCGCCTGTTTCTTCGAGAATGCTGCCGATCGCCTTAAACCGACATCTGGCTCAAGGTCTGCAGCATCTGGTCCGAAGTCTGGACCGCCTTGCTATTGATTTCGTACGCGCGCTGCGTCTGGATCATGTTCACGAGCTCTTGCACGACGTTCACGTTCGATGCTTCGACGTAGCCCTGGTTGAGCGTGCCGGCGCCGTTCAGGCCCGGCGTCGAGACGTTCGGTGCGCCCGACGAAGCGGTTTCCATCAACAGGTTCTGACCTTTCGATTCGAGACCGGCCGGATTGATGAAGGTGGCCAGTTGCACCGTGCCGATGGTCTGATTCGTCGTCGAGCCGGCCACGGTGATGCTGACCGCGCCGTCGGTGCCGATCGTCATCGAGGTCGCGTTTTGCGGAATCGTGATGGCCGGAATCACCTGGTAGCCGCTCGACGTGACGAGCTGGCCCTGCGCGTTCGTCTGGAACGAGCCGTCGCGCGTGTAAGCCGTCGTGCCGTCGGGCATCTGCACCTGGAAGAAGCCGTTGCCGTTGATGGCGATGTCCTTCGAGTTGCCCGTTTGCTGCAGATTGCCCTGCGTGTAGAGGCGCTCCGTGGCGACTTGCTCCACACCGGTGCCGATCTGGCTGCCGGACGGCAGCTCCGTTTGCTGGGTCGAGTTCGCACCGGGCTGGCGCAGCGTTTGATAGATGAGATCCTGGAACACGGCGCGCGAACCCTTGAACCCGTTCGTGCTGACGTTCGACAGGTTGTTCGAGATCACGTCCATCTGGGCCTGCTGGGCGTTCATGCCCGTGGCGGCGATGTAGAGCGAGCGGTTCACGGTAAAACTTCTCCTGAAATGAGGGGGCCGGTTTCGTCGAGCGAACCGGTCAGCTGAACTGCAGCAGCTGGTTGGCCGTCTGCTCGTTCTGATCGGCCGTCTGCAGCAGCTTGGTCTGCATCTGGAACTGCCGTGCGTTGGTAATCATCGAGACCATCGCCGCCACGGGATTGACGTTGCTGCCCTCGAGCGCGCCCGAGGCCACCGTGACAGTGGGATCCGCATCGGCCGGCTGGCCGTCGGCCGCGCGGAAGAGTCCGTCGTCGCCACGCTGCAACGAACCCGGGCTCGGGTTGACGAGCTTCAATTGGTCGATGACGGCAAGCGCCGCGGGCGGATCGCCCGGCATCAACGCCGTGATCGTGCCGTCCTTGCCGATCGTCACCTCGGCGCCGGGCGGAATCGAAATCGGCCCGCCGCTGCCGACCACCGGCAGGTTGCTGGCCGTCACGAGCTGCCCGTTCTGGTCCACGTGAAGATTGCCGGCGCGCGTATAGGCTTCGTTGCCGTCCGCCGTTTGCACGGACAGCCAGCCTTGGCCTTGAATCGCGACGTCGAGCGGGTTGCCCGTCTGCGAGATCGCACCCGGTGCAAAATCGGCCCCCGGCGTCGACGAGAGCACGAACGTGCGCGTCGTGTCGGGGTTGATCGTCGTGCCATCGCCGAAATTCATCGGCGCCGACCGGTAAGTCGAGAGTTGCGCGCGAAAGCCCGTCGTCGAGACGTTCGCCAGGTTGTTGGCGACGGTGGCCTGCTGCTCGAGCGTCTGGCTCGCGCCCGTCATCGCCGTGTAGATCAGTCGGTCCATGACTCGCTTTTTCCGATGAAGTCGTGAGTGCCCGGTCCTGAGAAGCGCAAAGCCGCTTACAGGTTGATGACGGCCTGGTCGACCGCCTGCTGCGTCTTGATCGTCTGCGCGTTCGCCTGGTAGTTGCGCTGCGCCGTGATCAGGTTGACGAGCTGCTTCGTCAGATCGACGTTCGACTCTTCGATCGCGCCGCCTTGCAGCGTGCCGTGGTTCGTCGAGCCCGGCGCCGAGATCTGCGGTACGCCGGAAGCCGCCGTTTCGGCGAACTGATTGCCGCCGAGATCCTGCAGCCCGTTCGGGTCCGAGAAGTTCGCGAGCACGATCTGGCCGAGCGGCTGGGACTTGCCGTTCGAGTAGTTGCCGGTGATCGTGCCGTCGTCGGCGATCGAGAAGTTCGTCAACTGGCCGCTGGCGTAGCCGTCCTGCGCGAGACTGTTCACGCCGTCCTTGCTGCCATATTGCGTCGTGCCGCTCAGATTCAGCGTCAGCGCCTGCGGCGACGTGCTGCCGTCGGAGTTCGTGATGTTGAAGGTCAGCATTCCGGTGCCCGAGCTCGTTGCGGGTGCCGTGGCAGCCGTGCTCGAGAGCGCGCCCGCCGTGTCGAAGCCGATCGCGCCGACCTTGCTGACCGTGCCGGTCGCCGTGCCGGAGTACACGTCCCACGCACCCGATCCGGTCTTGACGAAGTACATGTTGACCTGCTGCGCACCGCCGAGCGAGTCGTAGCTCTGGATCGACGTCGAATAGTTGTAGGTCAGCGAGTTCGTCGCCGAAAAAGGCGTGACGGTCGGTACCGTATCTTGCGAATTCAGGTTCAGTTGCGCCGTGATGTTCGTCGTCGCGAGCGGGGCGATGTTCGTCGTCGGCACCTGGATCGGCACCGTCGAAGCGGTGTTGATGACGCCGTTCGCACCGGCCGCATAGCCCATCAGCTTGAGGCCCTGCGCGTCGGTGATATAGCCGTTCTTGTCCATCTGGAAGACGCCGTCACGCGAGTAGGTCAGCGTGCCGTTGTTCGACATCTGGTAAAAGCCCGTGCCGTTGATGGCCACGTTGAGTGCCTGGCCCGTCGTGTTGATCGTGCCTTGCGAAAAATCCTGCTGCACGCTGGCGAGCCGCGTGCCGAGACCGATCTGATTGCTCACCGTCGTGGCGATCGTATTGGCGTAGACGTCGGCGAACTGCGCCGTGCTTTCCTTGAAGCCCGTCGTGTTCGCGTTCGCGATATTGTTGCCGATGACATCGAGGTCGTTCGCCGATGCGGACAAGCCGCTCAAACCTTGTTGGTAGCCCATTGTCGGGTCTCCTGCGCGAATGTTCTGGAAGAAGGGTTAGAGGATCGCTGCGACGCTCGTCGAATCGACCGTGGTGCCGTTTCCGAGCAGCAGGCCCTGCTTGCCCGAGCTCTGCTGCACGACGCTCACCACCTGCTGGCCCGTCAGGGTCGTAATGCCCGTGGCCGAGGTGCCGGCGCTCGTCGTGCCCTGCGCCGAAATCGAGTAGGTGCCATCGGGCAGCGTATTGCCCGATGCGTCGGTCGGCTTCCAGCCGACCGGCACGGTGCCGGCCGCCTGCGGACCGAGGTCCACGCTACTGACGACGTTGCCCGACGAATCCTTGATCGTGACCTTCAGGTCCGTGACCGCTTGCGACAGCGTGAAGCCGAAGCCCGACGAGCTGCCGCTCGACACCGTCGCGGTGTTGCCCGGCACGAGCACGTCCTGGCCGATGAGCAGCGAGGTCTGCGCGTTCTGGCCGGCGGCGAGCTGCGAGGCGAGCGAGGTGAGCGATGTGTTGAGCTGGCTGATCCCCGTGACCGTGTTGATCTGGGCCAGCTGCGAAGTCATCTGCGAGCTGTCCATCGGATTGGTCGGGTCCTGGTTCTTCAACTGCGTGACGAGCAGCTTCAGAAAGGTGTTCTGCAGATCGTTCGTCGCGTTGCCGGTGGACGACGTGCTCGACGAACCGGACGACGAAGACGCCCCGTTCATCGTGTCGAGCAGCGACTGCGAGACCGTGCCGCCGGAGGCGATGGTCGTACTGGATGAAGTCACGAAGTTTCTCCTCAGGTGCCGATCGTGAGTGTTTTCAGCATCAGGTTCTTGGCCGTGTTCAACGTCTCGACGTTGGCCTGGTACGAGCGCGATGCCGAGATCATGTTGACCATTTCCTGGACCGGATCGACGTTCGGACGCGTGACGTACCCGTTCTCGTCCGCCGAGGGGTTGCTCGGGTCGTAGGTGGTCTTCATTGGCGTGGGATCGTCGATGACGTTGCTCACCTGGACGCCGCCGATCTGCTGGCCCGACGCCGTGTGCGCGCCGCCCACCGGCTTGACCTGGAAGACGACCTGTTTCGCGCGGTACGGCTGGCCGTCCGGGCCCGTCGTGCTATCCGCGTTGGCGAGGTTCGACGCGGTCACGTTGAGCCGCTCGGACTGTGCCGAGAGCGCCGAACCGGCAACCGTGAAGATGTTCATCAATGACATGGCGGCGTGGCCTCCTTGCTTTCCTGTTAATACCCCGTAGCGATTTATTCGTTGGCTGCGGCGAGGCGTCGGGCGTGCGGCATCAGCCGCCCGACGTAATCGCCGCGAGCATCGTCTTGATCTGCTGCGTGAGAACCGTCATGCCCGATTCGTAATGCAGCGAGTTGTCCGCGAACTGCACGCGCTCCGCGTCGAGATCGACGGTGTTGCCGTCGAGCGCGGGCTGCGTCGGATTGCGGTATTTCAGTTGACCGTAGTCCTGGCTCGAGCCGCCCGTGGCCACGAGCCGCGCCTCGCCGGCCATATGGCCGGGCGCCGTCGCGTTCATCGCCATGCCGCTCGTCACACCGGCCGGTTGCGCCATGGCCAGCGGCGCGGCGTTCGAGGTGCCGGCCACCGTCGCCGTGGCATGCGTGCCGGGCGCACCCGCTTTTTTCAGGGCGCCGGCCAGCGACGAGGCGAAATCGACGTCGCGCGCCCGGTAGCCGGGCGTATCGGCGTTCGCGATGTTCGACGAGAGCAGCTCCTGCCGATAAGCGCGCACATCGAGCGCTTCGCGGCCGAAGGCGAATTCGGCATCGAGTTTGTCCAGCATCGAATGTTTCTCCGTTGCCAAGCAATGAGTCAGGCGGTTCGCCTTGTCGGAGCGCCTGGGGCGCCGTCCGGCAAGACCTTTTTGCATGGACTGCATCTTATGGGCGGCGGTCAAGTACCAATCGGACGAATAACCGGGGAAGCAGGCCTCTATTCAACGTTTGCGCGATGGGGCGGGCTTCTAGAATTCGTTGTCATGACGAGCTCGCGCTTCGGGGGCTGTCCGAAGTTCGATGGAGAAACAGAGATGTCGCTTTTCGCCGCCACCGCAGTTCCGCGCTCAGCACGGCCCGCCGCCGTGCGGACGGCGCCCGAACGCGCTTCGCGCACGCTCGCGGGCGCCGTTCTCGGGCTCGCGGCGTCGGTCGTGACGTGCCTGGGCCTGGGCCTGGGCTTGGCAACGGCAGCCCATGCCCAGCAAACGGGCGGCACGCAGATTTACATTCCCGGGCCCGGCGAGCGTTCGGCAACACCGGCCGCCCCGGCCGTGGGCACCCTGCGCGCCACCAACGACGGTAGCGAAGCACCGGGAGGCATGATTACGATCCCCGGTCCGGGCGAGCGCCCGGTACAGCCGGGCGCGACGACCGGCGTGATCACCATTCCAGGACCGGGCGAACAGGCCGCGGCGCAACCCGCGTCCCGCAGCGCGCTGCCGCATGTGGCGGCGATGCAGGCGGCATCCCGGGTAATCCCCGTTGTCGTCACGCCTTCGCCGCGCGCGACCAGGGCCGCGCAGCCGATTCCGATCGACCGGCCGGCCAGCGCGGGCGGGCCGAGCGCGGCGGCCACGAACGGCGCTTCACAGGCCGCAAGGCTCGCCGCCACCGCCACCCCGGCGCAAACTGCGGCACGGACTGTCGAAACCACTGCCCCGGCGACCAACGCGGCACCCACACCGGTCGCCGCCGCCGTGCCGGCCGGCCCGCAGGACGGCGAATCCGTTCGCCGCACCGCGCTGACGTTTTTGCAGCAGCAATCGGCCGGCTTGCCGGGCAAGATCACGATCACCGTGGCGCCCGCCTTCCCGCGCGGCCTCGCCTCGTGCACGACGCTCGTACCGTTCATGCCACCGGGCGCGCGCCTGTGGGGCCGCACCACGGTGGGCGTGCGCTGCGCCGGCGAACGGCCCTGGACGCTTTATTTGCAAGCGCGCGTTTCGCTCGAATCGACCTACTATCTCGCCGCGCGGCAGATCGAACCCGGTGCGGTGGTCTCTGCCGCCGACCTGATGACGCGCGAAGGCGACCTAGCCAACCTGCCGCGTACGATCGTGACCGATCCGTCGCAAGCCGTGGGCGCCGTGGCGCTGGCGCGGATCGGCGCCGGCTCGCCGCTGCGCGAGGACATGCTGCGCACGGCCAGTTCCGTGACGATCGGTCAGACGGTCAAGGTCATCGCGGTGGGTACCGGATTCTCGATTTCGTCCGAAGGCGCCGTCATGAACAATGCGTCGCCTGGACAACAGGTGCGGGTCAAGACCGCGGCGGGCCAGATCATTTCGGGGATCGTCAAGGACGGCTCGACGGTCGAAATTCAGATGTAAATGGGGCCAAGGCTGGGGGCGCCGCGCCTCGGCCCCGAGAGGAAAGGGGCAGGCCGGCTGGCAAGGCGACGGACGCGATTGCGCTAAAGTTCCACTTGGGTGTGCCGATATCACATTCAAATCGAGAACCTTGGGAAGCCAATCGTGAAAATCGAGTCCTCCACCAACTCCAGCGTGTCGTCGCCCAAGGGCGGCGTCCAGAACGCGCGCCAGGGAGATTCGTCCCCGGCGGCCAATGCTGCCGGCACGGCGGGCGCGGGTGCGTCGGCCGGCGGCGATGCGAGCGTCAGCTTGTCGGGCCTTTCGTCCCAGTTGCGTTCGCTCGCGGCATCGGGCGCAGCCGACATCGATGTTGCGCAAGTCGAATCGATCAAGCAGGCCATCAAGGACGGCACGCTGTCGATCGACACGGGCAAGATCGCGGACGGCATCCTCGAAACCGCGCGCAATTTGTTGCAAAAACCTCAATCGTCCGGCGGCTGAGGCCGTTCTAGCACGGCATTGTTGCGGGGCGATTCTGATGAACGAGCGCTCACGCGCGAATTTTGGCGAATCCGATGAAAGACGCCCTGCTCAATACCGTGACGGAAGAACATGCGACGCTCGAGGCGTTTGCGTCGCTGCTGGTCTATGAGGAAAAAGCGCTCGCTGCTGTGTCACCGCTCGAGACGCTGCCTGCCATCCTCGAAAAGAAAACCGAATTGACCGACAAGCTCGCGTCGCTGGAGAAAGCACGCGACGCTCAATTGGAGGCGCTTGGGCTGCCTGCCGGCAAGCGCGGCATGGAGCTCGCGAGCGCGGACGAGCCGCGGCTCGCCCAGCAATGGAAGCTGCTTCAGGACGTGGTCGACCGCGCCCGGCGCGCCAATATGACCAATGGGCTCATGATTCGCGTGCGCATGAATTACAACGAGAAGGCGCTTTCGATCTTGCGTGGGGCGACCGCGAATAACGCATCGGGCGTGTATGGGCCGGATGGGCGGGTTTCGTTGGTTTAGGCTGCGGGGTCTGCGGCATCGAACCGACAAGGACGCCGTTGCGCCGCCCTTGTCGTGCCGAAATTAGTAGTGGAATCGGCACTGCATCACGTGGATGATGCCGTCTTGAACGATGTACACCAGACGGTCAACTTTGGTGATGCGCCTTGACCAGTAGCCTGTGAGATCACCCTTCAGAGGCTCGGGTTTTCCTGTACCTCTGAACGGGTCACGCCAAATTTCCTCGATGAGACCGTTGATCTCTTCGACGATATCTCGGTCGTGCTTTTGCCAGTGTAGGTAGTCGTCCCAACCGTTCGTGCTCCAAGCAACCTTGCAGCTACTTGCGGCTGCGGCCTTGTTTTTTGCTTTCTTCTGTTGCGACATCTTTTGGCAAGTCCCTTATCAAGGTCTTGCCGGCCTTGAATTCGGCAATGGACTGGCGCAGTCGATCAGCATTCGTTGGCGTTCCCAGAAGGTGCAACGTCTCCTGCATGCTGTTGTAATCGTCCAGCGAAATCATAACCACGTGCTCACCGCGCTGCCGCGTGATGACGGTCGGCTCATGATCTCGGCATACCGTGTCCAGCGCCTGCTTAAAGCCGGCTCGCGCCTCACTGAAAGTCAGGATATTCATCTCTGTTCTCACTTTGCCCAGCGCCTCGAGTTGTCGAGGCGAGGCGTGTCTGCTACGCAATGGCCGCCCCCGAACTTGGGAGCGGACAGCCAATTGTACATAGTTTTGTACTATATTGCCACTCGACGATCACGTAAATGCGACCCGCGCCCTGGCGCGCGTGATCGAGCGTGCCCATAGATGCCGGATAGCGGGGTTCGCTGGTTTGAGTTGGTGCAGTTGCCTTATTCGTCATCCGCGAAATTAAGCTCCACGCCATTGCCGGCGGGATCGACCAGGAAGAGCTGGTACTGATTGGTAAGCGGTACACGCGAGCTGCGGTAAGCGATGCCGCGCTCGTGCAAGCGCGCCTCGAATTCGGCGCGCGCCGTGCATGAGAACGCGACGTGATCGAACGTGCCCGTCACGTTCGCTTCGCGCACTTCGTTCGGACGCGCTTCGCTCAGATGCAATACCGCTTGCTGGCCGATGTACAACCAATAGCCGAAATGCGCGAACGGCGGGCGTTCGCCGACCCGTAGCCCGATCACGTCGACATAAAAATCGCGCAACGCGTCGAGTATGCGTCGATCGCCCCGCAGGTTGTAGTGACTGAAGCCGATCACGGGCATAAAGAATCCTCCGTAGTGCGGCCGCCACATTCGGGCGGTCGGCGATTCCAAGATGTTATCGCAGTGGCCGCATCGCGGTCATTGAGCGCTCGTAGATGGGTGGGCCGGGCCTCGCCGCAATCGAACCAAATCAAGCAATGGCGGCCTTTCAGCCGGGGCTTGATGCCATCCCTCGGTGCCATGGCGGAGAGGAAGGCGCGGGAATACGCTCCCCTCAGGCATGCTCGAACAGCCCAGACGAACCTCCTGCTCTCGTTCGTCCTCAACGGCGCAACCACGGACACCTCGGGAAAAGACGTGCCGAATCCCAATGTGGGCGTCGTCAGGAGAGATTCACCAGTGCGATACGTTTGGCGCGCCGACGGCGGGTAACGGCGCGTTCGCGGCGTATTTCGATAATCAGATGGAAGAGCGCGGGATACGCGTTTTTAACACGCTGGATACCGTTCCCTGTGGATGGAAAGAGGAGACGCTGAAACGAGTGGAAACGATTTACCAACCCGAACTTGAAACACCAACCGCGGTCGTTCAGAAAATCGATAACGTCACTTCCCAGACAAGCGAGCTTGACTACACCCAGCCGGGTCTCGAATATGGTGCGGTCGGCCACTCGTTATCGCTTTCCTTGCTAGGATCTGTCGACGAAAGCCTCATCACCGCGGGCGATCCGGAAAAGGTATTCGAGTTGCAAACGGGCTACCAGCATAACGACGCGTACATCATTCTTCTCGCGCTGGAGCTCAAAACAGCAACTATCCGACAAACAGCATCGCATCCCTCTGACTTTCGCAAGAGCGGTAAAAAGGGGGTAAATTAGCGCATCGCGAATGGACGGGTACTAATATGCCGGTTGCATGCACTTTCGTTTTGAATCGAAGCAGTGTGTCAAACCTCGTATGCCCGGGCTTCGGCTCGGTGCCAGCATATTCCGGCAGGGGGAAGCATATAGACGATCCGGGTGCCACTGCATTGAAGAAAGCAGGCCCTCTCCCCGCTGGGACGTATTTCATCGTCGATCGTCAGAGCGGTGGCCGACTAGGATGGTTCAACGACCTCATGGCCGACGCGAGAGCGGGAACAGATCGCTCCAGGTGGTTCGCGCTCTACCGCAACGACGGAACAATCGACGATTGGACGTTCGTGGAGGGCGTCCGCCGAGGCAATTTTCGCCTTCATCCATCCGGGTGGTGGGGTATGAGTGAAGGCTGCATCACACTGCCGCACGCCGGGCAGTTCGATAAGCTGCGTCAATTCCTCAAGGCACAACCCACACGGAAAATTCCCGGCACGACAATCAACTATTACGGAACGGTCACGGTTCGCTAAGTATCTCCGTGCCGCAACTGAGTCCCGGCCCTATCGTCTCGAAACCAACGTCATGCGCACACCATTTTCCGCCCTCGCACGCGCCCTCCTGGCAGGACTTCTAACGGTGTTTGACGTGGCTCCGTTCATCGTACTTCTGCCATTCCCAAGCTCGGATTCATCTACGATTGCCAGCCTCGTCGCCATTTTGATTCTTGGTATCGGCGCGTCGTGGCTCGCGGTTACCCTGGCACGCCGAAGAAGCCGTATCTTTCTGATCGTCCTTGCAGCCGCCGCAGCGCTAAACGTGCTGACACAGGTGGTCACACGTGCGCTTCCGTCAGCCATCCTCGACAGGATGACGCTCGGCGTGATCGCGTCGCTGTTCGGCCTTGATGGCGAATACGCTTTTGATGCCGCTGGCTACGAATTATGGTGGGAAACATGGTTGTTCCTCGCGCTGATCGCGTGCGTAATCGCCTGGGCAGTCCGGCACCGAATGCGGACGAGGACTTCGTGAACCCTCAGTCCACACTCGCCCAAGCCATCTCCCGCAACCGCGCCCGCAACCGCGCGACAGCCTGGCTATGCAGCTGGCACACACGCGATTCGCTCACTTCCATCACCGCCCCGATCTCGCGCAGGTTCATCCCGCGCTCGTAATAAAGCGACATCAAAAGTTTCTCGCGCTCCGGCAGCTTGTCGATCGCCTCGACCAGCGCAGCACGCAGGCTTTCATCGAGCAGCGCCGAAAGCGGGTCCGTATGGTCCACACAGTAACGATCCAGGAACGGTTCATCGTCAGCCGAACGATCGAAGTCTTCGTAATAGATGAGCTGCGAGCCATGCAGGTCCTGCAGCATCGACTGATAACTATCGAGCGGCATCTTCAGATGATCGGCCACCTCAGTCTCGCTGGCCGAGCGGCCCAGCCGCTGTTCGACCTGATGCACGGCCGACTCCACCTCGCGCGACGTCTTGCGCAGCGAACGCGGCAACCAGTCGTTGTTGCGCAGCTCGTCGAGCATCGCGCCACGAATCCGCTGGCTCGCGTACGTTTCGAATTGCGCGCCCTGGTCTTCCTTGTAGCGGCTCGCCGCATCGAGCAAACCAATCATGCCCGCCTGAATCAGATCGTCGAGATCGACGCTCGCCGGCATCTTCGCCACGAGTTGCAAACCCAGCCTGCGCACCAGCGGCGCATATTGCTCCAAGACTTCCGTCTGGGACATTTTCCCTTGAGCGTTGTACATCGAGGGTCTCCTTCTCCTTGTCCCTAACGTTTCAAGCATGTTGACGCGCGGTCGGCGCGTCGGCGAGCGCCGACGCCGGCATGGCCGTGCGTACCTTTGTTGTCGATGCGCACGACGAAAGCGCCGGACGCATCGGCCAGTAAAGCATTTCGGCAGCGATGTGCCGGAAATCACGCGCGGACGGCGCGGATGGAAACGCGTCGACCACGCATCGTCCAAGTTCGAGCGAACGCTCCATGAACGCGTCCTCCGCCACGCAGCCGGCGTCCGCAATCGACACCGTCAGATAGCGCGCGGCCACCTCGGCGAGGTTCTCGAACGCCGTATGCGCGTCCGAGTGGCTCGAAACGTGGTTCACGAGCACGCGGAACTGTGCAATCGCGTGTTCGTAATGCAGCCGCTTCATCCCGGCATAGGCCTCGGTAATCGCCTGCGCCGCGACACGCGTGACGATCATCACGTCATTTGCTTGGGAGGCCAGCGCCGAAAGCATGCCGCGGCGGTCGAGCCGCGCGTCGATGAGCACCACGTCGGCTGGTCCGGCGAGGATCGCGCCGAGTTGCGCGGGGCTATAGTCCGCGCAGTTCTCACGCGAGGCGGCCAGCACCGAAAACCCGAGCGGGTGGCGCGGCGCAGCCTCTTCGATGCCGATGTGACCGGCGAGGAATGCCCGCAGATTGCCCGCGCCGCTCACGCCGCCCAACATCGCCGATACGGACTTCGCGCCGAGACATTCGTCGATGACGAGGACATCCTTGCCGAGCCCGGCCAGTGCCGCAGCCAGATTGACGACCGTCGACGTGCAGCCCACGCCCACGGGCCCGCCCGTGATCGCTACCACGCGCGAGCCGCTCTTCGCGAGCAGCCTGCGCAGCCCTTCGGCTTGATCGGTGACGTGCTTATCCAAAGCGGACCTCATGCAGCTCAGCGCTCGTACGGCTGGAGAGCGAAGACAGCAAAGCAGGGATATCGTCGTCGTGCGGCACGAACGGCGAGCGGTCGCGCGGAATGCAGAACGCGCTCTTGATCAGAAACTTCTTCGTCGCGACGTAAAGGTTCTCGGGCACTTTCTGTCCCGTCGACACGTAGTGCACGGGCAGCTTGTAGCGGATCACCGTATCGAGCACGCCACCGAGATTCGTGGCTTCGTCGAGTTTCGTCAGAATGCAGCCGGCAAGCTCAGGCTGGCCTTCCGCGCTGCGATAAGCCTGCACGACTTCGTTGAGCGTATCGCCGTGGCTCGTCGCATTGAGCAGCAACAAGCGCTGCACCGGTAGCCCGGCTCCGCACAGCATCGCGATCTGGTCGGAGACCGTGCGATCGCGCTGGCTCATGCCGATCGTATCGATCAGTACGATGTGCTTGTTGCGCAGCTCGGTGAGCGCCAGTTGCAAATCGGCGGCATCTTTCACGGCATGCACCGATACGCCGAGAATCTTGCCGAAGATGCGCAGTTGCTCGTGGCCGCCGATCCGGTAGCTATCGGTGGACAGCAGCGCGACCTTGCTCGCGCCGAAGCGCATGACGCAGCGCGCCGCCAGCTTGGCCGTCGTCGTGGTCTTGCCGACGCCCGTCGGCCCCATCAGCGCGAACACGCCGCCGCGCTCCATCAGTGCCTCTTCGTTCTCGAGCACGGGAAGGTTAGCACCGAGCACCGACTGCACCCACTCCATGCCGGCATCGGCATTCTCGAGCTCGGGCATGCGCTCGACCATCATCCGCACGAGCTGAGCGGAAAACCCAGCCGCAAAGAGCTGCTTCGTGAGCGTGCTCTGCAGCGGGTTGCGGCGTTGGCGCTCGCCCCACAGCAGACCCGCGAACTGCTCTTCCATCATCCCGCGCATCGACGACAGCTCGCTCATCACGGTTTGATTGACGACTTCCTCGATGCGCGCGCGAACGGCGTCGGCCATGGCTGCCGTGTCTTCGGCACTACCGCTCTTCGCGCCGACGCCCTCGAACGCCGGCGCGATGCGCGGCATGGCGCGGCGCGCGGCGACTTGCGCGGCCTCATGCGCCCAGTCGGGGAGTTCCCCGGCCACGAGCTCTTCCGGCGAAAGAATCTTGCCCGGCGTGCCGAGTCCCTTTGCGGCGGCAGCAGCGGGCGTCATCGCATGCGTGCGCGCCGTATGGGCGGCTTGAGGCTCGGCGCCACGCTGCTGCGAGGCGATGCGCTGCGCATGATCGATGAGCCAGGGGTTCGAGTCGGCCAGCGTCGGCGAAAGTTCGGCAACCGCGGGCGCAGCCGGGCGCGCGGTCCGTGCCGGCCGGGCCGTGGCGGGCGCGGCGTGGGCCGCGTTCGCTTCGGCGCGCGGCTCGCGCGAGGTCAAAGCTGCTGCGTTGCCACCGGCCGCGCTGCCGCCGCCGGCAACGGCGGTGGCGGCCGTGTTGAACGGCATCGCAGCAGACGCACCGCTCGTACTCAGACCGGCTTCCGGGCTCGTTCCGAAAACAGCCGAGAACACGTCCGGCATGCCGTTCGCGTACGGATTGATCGGCGCCATGCCAGGCGCGGCAGCGGCGGGCGGCATCATCGTCTGCGATTGCGCGGGCAGCGAAGCGACCGGCGCGCGACGCGGCGATTGACCCGTGCCTTGCCCCGAATCTTCGCCGGCATCGGGTGCGATGGCCGCGAAATCCGTATCGGCGAGCGCCACGATTTCGACGGTGCCATCGTCGTTCGTGCGGTTGGACAGGACGACTGCGTCGGCACCGAGGGCCTCGCGCACGAGACGCAAAGCGTCGCGACTCGTTGCACCAATGAATTTACGAATGTTCAAGCTAGACCCCCGATGAGGTTGACGACTTTGATCGTGCGTGACTCGGGCACTTCAGCGTACGAGAGCACTTTCAATTGCGGCAGGCTGCGGCGCAAAAACCGCGCGAGCATCGTGCGCAGCGCGTGCTGCACGAGCAGCACAGGCGGCAGCCCGGAATTTTGTTGACGGGCGATCGCGCGTTGCGTCTCCGTCAGAAGCGAGTGAGCGAGACCCGGCTCGAGCCCGGGATTGGCACCGGTCGAGAGCGCTTGCGAGAGCACGCGCTCCAGATTCGCGTCGAGCCCCATCACCTGCATTTCCCCGGCGCCCGGATACCACTGCTGCGTAATGGCACGGCCCAGCGCGAGGCGAACGATGGCGGTCAGTTCGTGTGCGTCGCCGGTCTTGCCGGTCTGCTCGCACAGCGCTTCGAGGATCGTGCGCATATCGCGGATGGGCACGGCTTCCTCGAGCAGGTTTTGCAGAACCTTTTGCAGCGTCGAAAGCGAGAGCGTCTTCGGCACGAGGTCTTCGACGAGCGAGGGCGCATCCTTGCCGATACGCGTGATGAGTGCCTGCACTTCCTGCCGGCCGAGCAGCTCGGCGGCATGTTGAACGACGAGATGATTCAAATGCGTGGCGACGACGGTGCTCGCATCGACGACGGTGTAGCCATAGACCTGCGCCTGTTCGCGCAGGTTGGTGTCGATCCAGACCGCGGGCAGACCGAAGGCCGGATCCTGCGTCGGCGTGCCCGGCAGGGCGGCCGAGACCTGCCCCGGATTGATGGCGAGCCACTGACCCGGATATGCCTCGCCGACGCCCACTTCCACACCCTTCAACGCGATGCGATAGCCGTTGGGACGCAGCTCGAGGTTGTCGCGGATATGAATGACGGGCGGCAGGAAGCCGATTTCCTGGGCGAACTTCTTGCGGATGCTCTTGATGCGCTTGAGCAGCTCGCCGTCGGTGTTCTTGTCGACGAGCGGAATGAGGCGGTAGCCGACTTCGAGTCCGAGCGTATCGATGAGCGTCACGTCGTCCCAGCTCGCTTCGTGCGCTTCGGCGGGAGCGGTGACGGCCGGTGCCGCATCGACGAGGATGGCGCTCGCCTTCGCCTGCTCAGCGCGCTTTTTCAGCATGCGGCTCAACTGGATCGCGCCGCCGCCCAGCAGCACGAATGCGAAGTGCGGCATGCCGGGAATGAGGCCGAGCACCATGATGATCACGCCCGTGATCATCAGCACCCGTGGGTTCGTGAAAAGCTGCCCCGTGAGCTGAGTGCCGATGTCCTCATCGGTGGCCACGCGCGAAACGATCACGCCGGCCGCCGTCGAAATGATCAGCGACGGGATTTGCGCGACGAGTCCGTCACCGATCGTGAGCAGCGTGTAGGTCGTGCCAGCCGATTCGAAATCCATGCCGTGCTGAACCATGCCGACGATGAGCCCGCCGAACACGTTGACGACCATGATGATGAGGCCCGCGATGGCGTCGCCGCGCACGAACTTCGAAGCACCGTCCATCGCACCATAGAACTCGGCTTCCTGCGACACGGCCAGGCGACGCTTGCGTGCACCTTCCTCGTTGATGAGGCCCGCGTTGAGATCGGCGTCGATCGCCATCTGCTTGCCCGGCATCGCATCGAGCGTGAAGCGGGCTGCCACTTCGGCGATACGCCCGGCGCCCTTCGTGATCACCATGAAGTTGATGACCATGAGGATCGCGAAGACGACGATACCCACCGCGAAGTTGCCGCCGACGAGGAAGTGGCCGAACGACTCGATCACGCGGCCTGCCGCGGCCGGCCCTGTGTGGCCTTCGAGCAGCACGACGCGCGTAGAGGCGACGTTCAGCGAGAGCCGCAGCAGCGTGGAGAACAGCAGCACGCTCGGGAAGGCCGCGAAATCGAGCGGCTTCATCGTGTACATGCTGACGAGCAGCACCATCACCGAAAGCGCGATGTTGAACGTGAAGAGCAGATCCAGCAGGAACGGCGGCAACGGCAGGATCATCATGCCGAGGATCATGCAGATCAGGATCGGACCTGCGAGTGCCCTCAGATTCGTTGCCGCCAGTGCCGGCGGCCGCTTGCCGAAGAAGCTTCCGACGCGTGCGTTCATGCCGAAGCTCCGTTGTCCGTGCCGAGCACATCCTCTTCTTCTTCACGCACGTCGCTATCCGAAATCGGGCTCTTGTCCATGCCGGCCGGCACGTCCAACTCCGTCGGTGCCGCCGGTACATCGCCGCCTTCGTCGCGGAAACGCCGCAGCTGATAGACCCATGCGAGCACTTCGGCGACTGCGCTGTAGAGCGCGCCCGGGATTTCGCGGTTGAGTTCGACGTTGTGATAGAGCGCGCGAGCGAGCGGCGGCGCTTCGAGGAGCGGCACGTTATGCTCGCTGGCAAGCTCGCGGATGCGGGCGGCCACGAGGTTGACGCCCTTGGCGACGACCTTCGGCGCACGCATTTCGCCGTCGGCGTATTGCAGCGCGACCGCATAGTGGGTCGGGTTCGTGACCACGACGTCGGCCTTCGGCACGGCGCTCATCATGCGGCGGCGGGCGATGGCACGCTGCTGCTGGCGAATGCGCCCCTTCACGTGGGGATCGCCTTCGCTTTCGCGGTGCTCTCGCTTCACTTCTTCCTTCGTCATGCGCAGTTTCTTGTGGAATTGCCAGAGCTGGTACGGGACATCCAGTGCGGCGATCACGAAGATGCCGCCCACCGTCGTCGCGCAACACACGGCGATCAGCGAAAGTCCATGGCCGACGGCGGCCGTCAGCGATTCGTTGGCGAGCGCGAGCAGTTCGTCCTTGCGATGCCAGACTGCGGTGCCGCCGATGCCACCGACCACGAGGACCTTGGCGATCGACATGCCGACCTGGATCGGACCGTTGAGCGAAAAGATGCGGCCGAAGCCGGCAATAGGATTGACGCGCTCGGGTTTGAACTGGAAAACGTTGGGGGACAGGAGCCAGCCGCCGATCACCATCGGCGCCGCGAGCGCTGCGACACCGGTCAGCGCGAGCACAGGCAGCACGGCCAGCAGCCCTTCGCGGCCCGCCGCGCCGGCGCCGATCAGCATGCGGTTCGTATCGACGACGCTCGCGTGGTTGAACGTGAACGCGCCGCGCAGCATCGTTTGCAGATGCGCGCCGATTGAACCGGAAAGGGCCCAGACACCGAAGAAGCCCGCCGCGAGCAGCGCGAACGACGCGAGCTCGCGCGAACGCGCAACCTGCCCCTCTTCGCGCGCCTTCTCCAGGCGCCGGGGGGTGGCTGATTCGGTCTTCTCGAGGTCGCTATCCTCTGCCACAGGGTTTTCTCCGCTCCAGGCACGGCAACATGCCGCTTCTTCATTGAGAGCGATTATTCCTGTTGGCGTCTATCGACGATCGGCGGATAAGGACGGGGAAAGGGGTGTATTTCGAGTGATCGGTTGCGCGCGCTTAATAAGGGAAAACCCTTGTTTTCGCGGGTCACCGACCACCTGGTGACAAAATGACGCCACCGATCTATACTGCGAATGACCAGCTTCTATCCGGCAACGAGGCCGCTATGCTCGCTCATACCAGTAAACGTCTCACCACGAGAATCACCGACCACGTGCAGGAAAAGCTGCAAGCGGCGGCGGACCTCGTGGGCGCCACCCTGAACCAGTTCGTCGTGCAAGCTGCACTCGAAAAGGCGGACAAGGTCATTGAAAGCGAGTCGACGATTGTCCTGACACGCCGTGAATCTTTAAGGCTGTTGGAACTGATCGAAAATCCGCCACCGCGCAACGAGAAGTTCATGCAAGCGCAAGCCCGCTATAAGAGGATAAAGAACGGTGCTGGTTCTACCGCTAAGTAACGAGCACGACAGGAAGGGATTTGATTGTGGAAATGCCGAACTCAACAGTTGGTTCGCTCAGGTAGCCAGGCAACACAAGGAAAAAGGTATTTCATCGACGTTTGTCGTCGTCGAGGAGGAAGCCAGCACTGAGGTGCAGGGCTTCTACGCTATCAGCTTGGCCGAGTTGGTGAATGCGGAATTGCCATCGCAGTATCGTAAGCGCTTGCCTACCAAGGTGCCCGCCTTCCGGCTTGGCCGATTGGCCACCGCTAAACTCCACGCAGGCAAAGGCATCGGAGAGTTCATGCTTTTCGATGCAATCGATCGCGTGACTCGCATCGCGACCGAAATTGGGGGGATCTGCCTCATAGTTAACGCAAAGCCGTCCGCTGTCGATTTCTATACCCGATATGGCTTTGAACGGATGGCTGACCATCCGCTCAATCTGTTCCTGCCGCTATAGCGGAAATACCACACGTCGGCGGCCATGGGCCGACGACGCGTGGGGCGGAGCTCGCTAAAACGCGACGTAAGGCGTTTGGGTGCCCCCGGTCAAGGACTGGTCGTAGCCGAAAAAGACAGTGCGTCCGTAGAAGAATGGCATGCCGACATCGGCGACGAAGCCAGCGTTAGACAGAGTCGTTCCCGAATCGGCAGCCAAGTCATTAAACGCGAAGTTACCGCTGTTGAAAAGCGTAGCCGCGTTCTGGATCGGCATCGTCACTGCCACCGACGCGCTTGCGCCCGAAGCGTTGGAAATCGAGACCGAGCGCGTGGTCGGGGACTGCGGGCAGTAGAAACCATTCGAACATTCCGCGAGCGTCGCGTCGGCGAAGAAGAAAGCGTTCGATCCGGAGTCAAAAAATGTCAATCCAGTAGTACCGTTGAAAGTGCCGTTGACGTCGCCTGCCGAGTCAGTCCCGAAGACCGTCACGCCGGACAGGCCGTTATTTGATTGCGTTCCGATACCGAACGTCAGCATGCCCGTCACCGAATTCGCGCCTCCCGAACTAATAGTCGGCATCGTGAGGATCACGCCGTTGTTATCGCTCGAGAACTTGACGACCGGAGTGGTCACTTGCTGAGAAAGCGCGATCATCGTGCCAGTGCAGTTGGTGCCCCCTGGGCAGGAATAATAGGGCGCAACAAACGGCGAAGTGGGCACCGATGTTACGCAGGTCGAACCGCAGTCATACGGCTTCACGCCGATACCGAGAATTCCATTCGCGCCCACTGCGGCCACTGTGTTCTCCGCGTTGCCGGCACTGGAACAGCCCGAGGGCACCGTCGACGCCGCCATATCACCGATGATCCCGATTGGGATGTTGCCCGCGGTCTTGCTCCCGATGGTCACGTCAGCGCTCCGCACCGATCCCCAGGTGTAGCCGTCAGCAAATACCGTACATTCGGCAATCTGGTTACCGCTGCTGTCGGTCTCGATCGAAAGACTGCTGAGCACCGCGGCAGCCGCCGTGTTTACGATGCGCAAACCGTACGACATCGTGTCCAGCTGGATGTTATTGATGGTCTGGCACGTCGACGTCCCAGGCTTGCAAACGGTCACGCTAACGGTCGGGATGTTGACCAACCCGGCCGTGCCGGTCTCAACGCTTACCGCGACCTGATTCGAAGCCGCCGTCGTGCCGCCCGAACTGCTGGAACTGTTGGAACCGCCGCCGCCGCAGCCAGCGACGATCAAGGCAATCAGCGCCGCGGCGAATGCACTCAAAGCGCGCACGAGTCTGCTGTTTGGTTGCAAGATCGTTCTCCTCGTGGCTACCCGATTATTGGATATCGTCGGCGCTCACGCCCGACGGCAGCTCGGTGGACAAATAGGCCTGTCCGGAGTAAGCGCCCATATGACCTAGTGAATGGACAACAAGCCCGGACTGCTCGACCGCGACGGGCCCGCGTCCTGGGCGCCGCGCACGCTGCGCTTCGACCGCGCTTTTGTACTGAGAGAAATAAGTGCCAAGCAGCGCTGACAAATTCGGCGCGAACGGCCCGCGCCACGCGATGCCGAATACCTTACCGTCAGCGTCGATGTACTCGCGCACCACAGTTCCCACTGGAAACGTCGTCTCCTGGACTCTATAGCTCGGCGACGCAATCGACGATCTCGTCGACGAAGCAGCTCGCTCGACGGGCGAAAGGGTCTTCGCGACCGCGCCCGACGGCGTTGTCATCGGGGCGCCCCCCAGCTCAGCACTAGCCGGCGTGCCAAAACCCAGCGCGCCGCACAAGGCGGCCGCTGCTGGCACTAGGGCTCGAATCAATCGAATCGACATGGGATGGGTTCCTCTCTTCGAAGTGTTACGCGCGCCTCGGCGCGCATCCTGCACGTCAAACGCCTCAAACGACCGCCAGTCTTCAGAACAACGCCTTTCAAAAATCTAACGCACACCACGGCGACTGGCTACTGCCATCTTGCAATGCGCAATATTCGCGCCCGACCCGATTTTGGAAAAATGCAGAAAAACGAAGACAGAAGCGCCGAAGGGCGGCCCCGCTTGCGCGGGCCGCCCTTCGGGGGGACAACGAGGTTCAGGTCAGGTGCGCCCGATTAGAATGCGATGAAAGCCGAAGACGAAACACCGATGCTGCCGTCGGCTGCCGAGTCGTAATTGACATACACGGTACGACCGTAAAAGAACGGCATGCCGAAATCGAACGCCGTCCCCGACAGGACACCACCGATGTTGTTGTAGGCATAACCACCGTCGTTGAACAAGTTCTGCGCGTTGCCAATGCTCAGCGCGACGGAGGCCGTCGTACCGTTGAAGCCGGTCACGGAAGGCGTACGCGACACTGTGGAGGCAGGGCAATAGAAATCGATACTCGGTAAGCACCGAGTCAGCGAATCGGCGTAGAACAAGCCGTTCGATCCGGTATCGAAAAACGCAGCATTCGTGCTCGTACCGCTCAACGATGCGGTTTGCATGTTGCCGTAATGGTCTGTCGTCATCTGCTTGATACCCGAACCCGGCAGCACATTATTCGCCTGGGTGCCGATGCCGAAGGTCAAGAAACCCGAAGCACTCGTCGACCCCGCTGCCGTCACAGCTGGCATGTTGAGGATCACACCGTTGTTGTCGGTGGCAAAGAGCCGCACAGGATTGGTCACCTGTTGCGCCTCCGGCACCACCATGTCGGTGCAAGTCGTCGTGCTGCCAACCGTCGTACACCCGTAATAGACGTCCACGGTCGTACTCGCACAATTGGAACCACAGTCGAACTTTGCTGTCCCGATGCCGAGTATCCCGTGCGAGGCAATCGCGGACGAAGTGTCGTTTAGCGTACCGCTTGCACACCTGTTGCTGGTGCCACCGGCAGCCGATTGCGGCAGGTCGCCGAGCACGTGAATGGGCACGCTCAAGGCAGTTTCACCACTAATCGTCAGATCGGCCGTGCGCACCGTTCCCCAGGTGTTCCCGTCGGCGAAGCCCGCGCACTCGGCTACCGCTTTCCCGCTCACCGTCTCGGCCGACAGAGCGCTCAACATCGTGCTATTTAGCGCATCCTTCGCAAGTCGCAAGCCGTACGACATCGTGTCGACCTGGACGTTGTCGATCGTCTGGCACGTAGTGGTGCTGGGCGCGCAAACCCTCACGCTGACCATCGGTATGTTCGCCGCATTGCTTATCGTGTTTGCCGCTACGACGACAGCGACCTGGTTGCTCGCCAGCGTCGCTGGCGTACTCGACACCGGTGCGCCGGCTGCGAGTGTGGTCGTGCCGGTGCTGCTCGTGCTACCCGTAGTCGTGCTGCTGGTGCTACTGGTGCTGCTCGTCGTGCTCGTCGGCGTTCCGCTGGACCCGCCTCCGCCGCCGCAACCCGCGACGAGCGCAACGGCTGCCGCCAAACCGAACGCGCCGAGCGCTCGGGCCAATTTGCTTTGAATACGCAACATGGTTCTCCTCGCTCTCGTTCGTTATTGGATGTCGGCGGCACTCACGCCGGCCGGCAGCGATTGCGGCAGATAAGCCTGCCCGGAGAAGCCGCCCATGTGTCCGCCCGAATGCACGACGAGGCCAGGCAAGTCCAGAGCAATCGGACCGCGGCCCGGATGCGCCGCGCGCAACGCGACACGCGCACTATCGAACTGGGTGAAGTAGGTGCCAAGAAGAACCGGCAGATTCGGCATGATCGGCCCATTCCAGGCGATGCCGAACACCGTCCCGGCCGTCGAGACATATTCGCGCACGATCGTGCCGGCGGCGAACGTCGTCTGTGTCACCGTGTATGACGCGGCGACGACCGCGCCCGATGCGGCATGGACGACAGGAGCCAGCGAACTCGAGACAGCCCCCGCCGGCGGCGGCGTGGGCGTGCCGCCGAGCGCGGCCAAAGCGGGCGCGGCCACGCCCCATACCCCGCACGTCAGCGCCGCGCAAACCGCGGCGCGCATGGTTCGATTCAACATCGGAAAAACCCTCTTTTGGTTGATTTCTTATTGCGCACTTCGGCGCTTGATGCCGGCATCACCTTTGAACAACCATCGGCGCACAAACGGTCGCGCCGAGCGCGCGGGGCGTGAGCCAGCGCTACCCCGCTACACGCATGCCGAGGGCGGCGCCGCACAACGCGGGGCCGCACCTCGTAACCTGAAATAAAGGAATTGCGTCAGAAACCCAGACTGGCGAGCAGATCGTCGACGTCGGATTGATCCTGCACGACGTCGGTCTTCTCCTCCGGATTGATCTGCGGGCCGTTGAGCAGATGCTCGGGACTGCCCGTGGAGCCGGGCTCGGCAGCCAGCGCCGCCGCCGTTTGCGCGAACTGCTCGCGCCGCTCCGGCGCGATGTTCTCGACCAGCACGCCGAGCAACTGCTGCTCGATCAGATAGACGACATCCATGATCTTCTTGATCACCTGACCCGTCAGATCCTGGAAATCCTGCGCCATCATGATCTCGAGCAATTGCGCGTTGGTCGCGCTCGTCGAGTCCGGCACACGCGAGAGAAACGTACGCGTATCCGTCATCAGCGCACGCACCTCGTCACGCTCGATTGGAGCTGCGAACCACTGCGCCCAGCGTGCATCGAGCGTCGCTGCATCGGCCTGCAGTTGTTCCTGCATCGGCTTGGCGATATCGATCGCCGTCAGCACCCGCTCGGCCGCCTGCTCCGTCATCGCCGCGACATACTTGAGCCGGTCGCGCGCGTCGGGCACCGCCTCGGCCGCCTCCTCGACGTGCTTGTCGAGACCGAGCTCGCGCATCGAATCGCGCAACGTGCGCGTGAGCTGTCCGATCCGGGCCAGGATGCGGTCCGCATTGATTTCGGTGCCGGCTTCGGCACCCGCGCTCGCGGCAGCGCCCATATTGGTCGACTGGTCCACTCGATCACCCCGTCTTTTGCATCTTCTCGAGGATCTTCGTGAGCTTTTCGTCGAGCGTTGCAGCGGTAAACGGCTTCACCACGTAGCCGCTCGCGCCGGCTTGCGCCGCCGCGATGATGTTTTCCTTTTTCGACTCCGCCGTCACCATCAGCACCGGCAGGTGCGAAAGCGCGGGATCCTTACGGATTTCCTGGAGCATGGCCAGGCCGTCGAGGTTCGGCATGTTCCAGTCGGAAATCACGAAGTCGTAGCCGCCGCCGCGCAAACGCGAGAGCCCGGCGGCACCGTCTTCGGCTTCGTCGACATTCGCATAGCCGAGCTCTTTCAACAGGTTGCGGACGATCCGGCGCATCGTCGGAAAGTCGTCCACCACCAGAATTTTCATGCTTTTATCCATCTCGATCCCTTTATCCCAATTTCGCGGCGAAGACGCTGCGCTAAGCCCCGGCTACACGCGCCCGACACGATCGCCCAGGCGCGCCATCACGCGTCGGCTCATCTCCGACAAGGGCGCGACTTCATCGGCCGCACCCAGCGCAATCGCCTCGCGCGGCATCCCGAAGACGATACAGCTCGCCTCATCCTGTGCGAGAGTGTATGCGCCCGCATTTCTCATGTCTAACAAACCCGCCGCACCGTCACGCCCCATGCCAGTCAAGATCACGCCCACGGCGTTCTTGCCCGCGTGCTGGGCCGCCGAGCGGAACAGCACATCGACCGACGGCCGATGCCGATTGACGGGCGGATCGTCCGACAGGTGCGCGATGTAGTTGGCCCCACTGCGCGCCAGCAACAGATGTGCATGCCCGGGCGCGATATAGGCATGGCCCGGAAGCACACGCTCGCCGTGCTCAGCCTCTTTAACGGTAATTCGGCACAAACCATTTAGGCGTTGCGCGAACGATTTTGTGAAACCGGGCGGCATATGCTGCGCGATCATCACGGCCGGCGAATCGGGCGGCAGCGGCACGAGCAGCTCGCGAATCGCCTCGGTGCCGCCCGTGGAGGCGCCGACGATGATCAGTTTCTCGCTACTGATGAGCGGGTTGTTGAGCATCGGCGCATGGCTCGCCGCCGGCGCCGCGGCGACAACATGCGCGGGCTGGGCCTGCGTTGCGCGCACGCGGGCGCGCGAAGCCGCGCGGATTTTGTCGGCGAGTTTCTCCGCATATTCGAGCATGCCGTCGCGAATGCCGACCTTCGGCTTCGTGACGAAATCCACGGCCCCGAGTTCGAGGGCGCGCAGCGTGATCTCCGAGCCGCGCTCCGTCAGCGACGACACCATGACGACCGGCATCGGCCGCAACCGCATGAGCTTTTCGAGGAAATCGAGCCCGTCCATGCGAGGCATTTCCACATCGAGCGTCAAGACGTCCGGATTGTGTTGCTTGATGAGCTCGCGCGCGACGAGCGGATCGGGTGCCGTCGCACAGACCGCCATATCGGGCTGGCTGTTGATGATCTCCGTCATCAGACTGCGGATCAGCGCCGAATCGTCGACACACAATACTTTGATTTTCTGCACAGCGATCATGCCTCCTTCACGGTCTTGGCGCTGTCGTTCATGCTGATGCCTGCACCAAAAAGCTCTGTGCGCGCGGCAGGCCTCGCACCGAAAAGCTCGATGCGAGGCTTGCCTGCGCCCGCCGCGGCAGGCGATGTGAACAATTCGGCATGTTCCTTCGCTCGCGCACGCGCATGACGCGCCGCACGCGCTTCCGCGACCTGCCTGGCCAACGCCTGCTCTTGCTCGGCGACATTCGGCTCTTGCTGCAGGCGCAATTTCTTGACCATCGCCTGACCCGTGGCCGGCATGAACGCGACCTTGCGCGGATGCTGCCCCTGCAGGTCCTCGGCCACGATCCGGATGTTCTCGAGCCCCAGATAGCGGCGCACGAACTCGGCGTTGCGATCTCCGATGTTGATCGTCGTCATCCCGGCCAGCACGGCCGCGCCTCCGAACACCTTGGCCTCGAAGCGCTCGCGCCGTCCGCCCATCTTGATCAATTCGTTGATAAGAACTTCCATCGCGAACGCGCCGTAGCGCATGGAGTCCGACGCCGCGGCGGCCGGGTTATCGCCATCGTCGGGCAACATGAAGTGATTCATGCCGCCGATGCCGAGCGTGCGGTCGTGAATGCAGGCCGCCACGCACGAGCCGAGCACAGTGACGAGCACCATGTCTTCGCCGGTCGTATAGAACTCGTTCGGCAGCAGCTTCACACCGCGCCGCCCGAAGTGGTTGTCGAAATACAGATTGGTTGCGATGGGCAGTCCGCTCATGCTTCAGCCTCCTCGCCTGTGCGCGCGGTGGTGCGAGCAGGCGCGCGGGGACGGGTGCCGGATGCCACGTCGCGCGTGAGCTCATAGACCGTCTGGCCGCGCAGCCGGAACGACTGCGTCACGTAGGTGAAGTTCTCCGAATGCCCCGCGAACAGCAATCCGCCCGGCTTCATGAGCGGATCGAAACGCGAAAGCACCTGCGATTGCGTCGGCTTGTCGAAGTAGATCATCACGTTGCGGCAAAAGATCGCGTCGAACTGCGTACGCAAGCCGTAATCCGCATCCGTGAGATTGAGCTGCTGAAAGCGGATCATCGCGCGCAACTCCGGGCGCACCTTGACGAGCCCCGCGTGCGGCCCGGTACCCTTCAGAAAAAAGCGCTTCAGGCGCTCCTGCGAGAGCGGCTTGACCTGCTCGAGCGAATAGATGCCGGCCTCGCCCTTCGCGAGGACTTGCGTATCGAGATCGGTGGCGAGAATCGTCGCCTGGCGCGCGGCCGAATCGCCGAGCGCCTCCACGAGCGTCATGGCGATCGAGTACGGCTCCTCGCCCGTCGAGGCGGCAGAACACCAGATCGACACCGGTTGCTGGCGGCGCTTCACGAACTCGGCCAGGATCGGGAAGTGATGCGATTCACGAAAAAATGCCGTCAGATTCGTCGTCAACGCATTCGTGAACGCTTCCCACTCGGCCGGATCGTTTTCCGACTCGAGCAACTCGAGATATTGACGAAACGTCTCGATGTTGCGGGCTCGCAAGCGCCGCGCGAGCCGGCTGTACGCCATGTCGCGCTTGTGATCGGACAACGAAATGCCCGCGCGCCGGTGGATCAGCTCGCGAATGCGTGCGAAATCCGCCGACGTGAATTCGAAATCGCGATCGGCGAACGCGGTACGCTCGGCCGGACCTGTGCCGGCTGGCTCGGCCCGCTCGGGCCGTTGGGGTGCGCGCGCTGTCATGATGTTGCTCGGTTACCTGCACTACCCGTCGCGCGTTGCCGCGCGACGGTGTTAGAACGTTTCCCAGTCGTCGTCCGACTTGCCCGACGCAGCCGTCACGGCCGGCGCCGGCTTGACGAGCGGCGCAGGTTTGATGGCCGGCGCCGCGCTTGCCTTCGGTGCAACGTTTGCCTTCGTCGCCGCGGCAACGGCCGGTGCGGCGGCGCGCTTCTCGCCCGTTGCGGCGGTCCGGCTCGGCGCGGCAGCTTCATGTGCCACCGGCGCAGCAGCGCGAACGGCCTTCGGAGTCGACGCGGCGGGGGCCTTGGCGACCGGCTTCGTGATCGATCGATCCATCGACCGGGCCACCGGCGCGCTGGCCGGTTTGCTGGCCGGTTTGCTGGCCGGTTTGCTCGCCGCAACGGCCGCCGGCTTCGCCGCGGCAACCGACACATGAGAGCCCTGGACCTGCCAACGCCCAACCACCGTCTTCAGTTGCCGCGTCTGCTCTTCGAGCGATGCGGCCGCGGCCGCGGCCTCTTCGACGAGCGCCGCGTTTTGCTGCGTCACATCGTCCATCTGAGCCAGCGCGCGGTTGACGCCTTCGATACCGGTCGATTGCTCTTCCGACGCGGCACTGATTTCACCCATGATGTCGGTCACGCGGCGCACCGCCTGCACGATCTCGTCCATCGTCGTGCCGGCACGGCCCACCAGTTCAGAGCCGCTCGCCACCTTGTCGGCCGAATCGCCGATCAACGCCTTGATTTCCTTGGCTGCGGCCGCGCTGCGCTGCGCGAGGCTGCGCACTTCGCCCGCCACCACGGCGAAGCCGCGTCCCTGCTCGCCGGCACGGGCTGCTTCCACCGCAGCGTTCAGCGCGAGGATGTTGGTCTGGAATGCGATGCCTTCGATGACACCGATGATGTCGACGACCTTGTTCGAGCTCGTCGCGATGTCTTGCATCGTCGTCACGACCTCGCTCACGACTTCGCCGCCGCGCATCGCGATATCCGACGCATTGACCGCGAGCTGGCTCGCCTGGCGCGCGTTCTCGGTGTTCTGGCGCACGGTGCCCGTCAACTGCTCCATGCTGGACGCCGTTTGCTGCAGCGACGACGCCTGCTCTTCCGTGCGCTGCGACAGATCGGTATTGCCCATCGCGATTTCGCGCGCACCGACATCGATCGATTCGGTGCCGCCGTGAATCGCCTTGACCATCGTCACCATGCTGTCCTGCATCTGCCGCACGCCATCGAAGAGCCGGCCGATTTCGTTTCTCCCCTTCGCTTCGATCGTGCACGTGAGGTCGCCGTCGGCAATACGGCCGAAGTGCGAGATGGCATCGTCGATCGGCTGGACGATCAGACCGCGCAGCACGAAGCGGATGACCACCATCAGCACGACGGAGAGCACGAGCGCCCCGACGATCAGCGCGTTCATCATCGAAATATTCGACGCCGACTGCACGCGCTGCTCTTCGGCGCGATCCCGCAACGCTTTCAGCATGCGATCGGCCGCATCGCCGAACGCGACGAACATCGGGCTGATCTTCGTGTCGGCGAGCGCGTGGTAGCCCGCCATGTCGCCCGCGCGAACGGCCGCGAATTCGGGCTCGACACCGTCATGCAACAGCGTCGCGTAGCGTGCGGCGATCTCGGTGACGAGTGCGGCATCGACGCCTTGCTTCGGCTCGCTCTGGAAGGCCTGCCAGGCTTCGTTCGCCTTGTTGAGCAGGACCTGCGAACGATCGAGCACCTTCTTCGCCTCGTCGAGATTGTTCGACTCGGTCAGCGCGCGATAGCGATCGAGCGAAATGCGCGTGCGTAGCAAGTACGAGCCCGTGTCGTCGAGCGCGTGAATCGCCGGTAAATCATCGCCCGCGAGCGTATCCACGACCCGGCCGGCGCTCGACAGCGCCGTGAGCCCCAGCGCGCCGACCGCCAGCGTCAGCGCGACGAACACGGCCCCCATGGCCGTGAGCGTGGTGCGAATCGACCAGTTCTGCAGCATCTTTCAAATCTCCGTTCTGGACCGCGCGCAGCACGACGCGCCGGCATCGCACGCCGGCGTCCGCATCGCACCGCTCGTCCGAATTACTGCCCCGAGAAAGACTCGATCAGCGCCATTTCCTTGCTGACCATCAACTTCTCGATGTCCATCAAGATCAGCATCCGGCCGTCGACGGTGCCGAGGCCCGTCAGATACTCGGCCGTCAGCGTCGCGCCGAATTCGGGCGCGGGCATGATCTGATCGGGCGTGAGCGTCAACACGTCGGACACGCCGTCCACCACCATGCCGACGACGCGATGCGCGACGTTCAGGATGATGACGACGGTCTGGTGGTCGTACTCCACGCGGCCGAGATGAAACTTGATGCGCATGTCGACGATCGGCACGATGATGCCGCGCAGATTGACCACGCCCTTGATGAACTCGGGCGCATTCGCGATGCGCGTCACGCTGTCGTAGCCGCGGATTTCCTGCACCTTGAGGATGTCGATGCCGTACTCTTCCGCGCCGAGCGTGAAGACCAGGAACTCCTGGCCGGCCGCATCGGCTTGCTGCGCATCGCGGCGCCCGCCTGCGACGAGCGCAGTGTTCGAATGAGTGGTTTGGCCTTCTGCCACGTTAGCCCCCAAACGGTTGGGTATTACGAAAAGTTCAGAGCACCGTGCGAGGCACGGGACTCACGGTTCAGTGCTGCCACGTCGACGATCAGTGCGACGCTGCCGTCGCCGAGAATCGTTGCCGCCGAGATCCCGCGCACTTTGCGGTAATTGGTCTCGAGATTCTTCACGACCACCTGCTGCTGGCCGACGAGCTCGTCGATCAACATCGCAAAGCGGCGGCCTTCTGTCTGCATGATCGTGACGATGCCCTGCGTCGGTTCGGTACGCGCGCCTTCCACGGAGAACACTTCGTGCAGCGCGACGAGCGGCAAATATTCGCCGCGCACGCGCACGACACGCTCGCCGTTGGCGACCGTGTAAATGTCCTCGGCTCTCGGTTGCAGCGACTCCATGACGAAGTTCAGCGGCAGGATGAAGATTTCGCTGCCGACCTTCACGGACATCCCGTCGAGAATCGCCAGCGTCAGCGGCAGGACGATGCGCGTGGTCGTGCCCTTGCCCGCATGCGAGGTGATCTCGACATGGCCGCCCATCGCCTGAATGTTGCGTTTGACGACGTCCATGCCGACGCCGCGGCCCGATACGTCGGTCACCTGTTCCGCCGTCGAAAAGCCCGGCATGAAGATCAGGTTCCAGACCTCTTCGTCGGTCATCGATTCGCTGACCTGCATGCCCTGCTTCATCGCCTTGGCGAGAATCTTGTCGCGACGCAATCCCGCGCCGTCGTCGCTCACCTCGATGACGATGTTGCCGCCGTGGTGCGCCGCCGAGAGAATCAGTTGGCCCGTGCCGTCCTTGCCCGCCGCGCGCCGCGCTTCGACGGTTTCGATGCCGTGATCGAGGCTGTTGCGCACGAGGTGCGTCAGCGGATCGATGATGCGTTCGATGAGGCTCTTGTCGAGCTCGGTGGCTTGGCCGAACGTGACGAGCTCGACTTCCTTGCCGAGCTTCGCCGCCAGGTCGCGCACGAGACGCGGGAAGCGCGAGAAAACGTAGTCCATCGGCATCATGCGGATCGACATCACGGCCTCTTGCAGATCGCGCGCGTTGCGCTCGAGCTGCGCCATGCCGTTGAAGAGCCGGTCGTGCAGCGCCGGATCGAACGTGCTCGTCGTCTCCGCCAACATCGCCTGCGTGATGACCAACTCGCCGACGAGATTGATCAACTGATCGACCTTCTCCACGCCGACGCGGATCGAACTGCCCTCGCCCGCTGCCGCGGCGGCGGCCGGACGCGCTTTCTTTTCTTCCGCGGCGTTCGATGCCGCGGCATTCGACGCGGCGGCGGCCGGTGCCGGCACATTCGCGGTCGGAGTCGGCGATTCGTCCTTCGGTTCCGCTTTCGGCTCGCCCGCGGGCTGCGCCGCAGCGGCGGGCGCAGACACCGCGGGCGCGCTCGCCCGCGGAACCTGCACTGCGACGTCCGCCGGCGCGGGAGTACTGGCTTGCGTACCCTCGTCCGGCGCCGTCCCACGCGCGATCGTGATCTGGCTTTCGTCGATGACGAAGCAGCACACGGCCGTGATGTCATCGGACGGCACATCCGTTTGAAGATAGACAACGAGATCGTTGTCCGTCTTCACCCGCCCGACGATGTTGCCCAGGTTACCCAACTCTTCGGTCAGCAGCCCCTGGTCCTTCTCCCCCACCCCCCGTAGCGTAATTTTCAGGTGAGGTCCTGCATCGGTTGCGGCGTCCGCGGTACCGGCCGCGCCGCCATGCGTCGCTTCGACGGCTTGCGAGACGACATGCTCGGGGGCACCGTCCGCATTCGCGTTCACGTTGGCGCTCGCTTCGACGACCGGGGTTGCCGCCGGCTCGGCGGCAGCAGCAGGCGCCGCCTCGGACGGTGCTGGCGCATCGCCGCCTTTCAAGCGCTCGAGCTTCGCGCAGATCGTTGCCGCGGCCGCCGCGTCGGGCTCCTCGCTGGCGCGGTAGGCCGCAAGCTGATCGGCTAGCACGTCCTTCGTCTCGAGGAACGTATCGATCATGTCCTTGCGCAACGTCAATTCATTGTTGCGTGCGCGATCGAGCAGCGATTCGAGAATGTGCGTCGTTTCGGTGAGCGCGGTGAACCCGAACGTCGCCGCGCCGCCTTTGATCGAATGGGCCGCGCGGAAGATAGCCGCCAGATCCTCTGGGTCCGGCGTGCCGACGTCGAGGTTCAAAAGCAGCTGCTCCATCTGTGCGAGCAGCTCGTCGGCCTCGTCGAAGAACGTCTGATAAAACTGTGTGATGTCGAGTGTCATGCTGAGTCACCGCAAAGAATCTGTGCCTGCTTGCCCGCGAGCTACGCCTATATCCGTTCGTGCCCTATCCGCCGCTCGCGTCACGCGTGCAGCGCCGCGATCAAGTCGGTCAGCGTGTCGAGATCGAGCGGCTTGGCAATCCAACCCGTCGCACCCGCCGCCCGCGCCGCATCCTTGAACGCATCGCCATCCTCCGTCGTCAACACGAAGATCGGCGTCGCCTCGTAGCTCGGTTCCAGACGCAGCGCCGCGATGACGTCGAGACCGCTGCGCTTGGGCATGTACTGATCCGTCAAGACGAGATCGAACGGCTGCGCGAGCGCGCTCGCGAGTCCTTCGTCGCCATCGGACGCGACCGTGACGCGATAGCCCGCCGCCCGCAGCGTCGCGGCGAGAATTTCGCGCATCGCGGCCGAATCGTCGATCGCCAGAATGTCCTTGATCATGAATGCCTCATTGCCCTTCGTCACCGCGCCGAACCGCATCGGCGAATCGTGCGCCTGCCGCGTTCATTGCTTGCTGCCCGAGCCGGCCGCCGGCGCAATGGCCGGCCCCGGCGCAATTTTGTCCGCGAGCGGGTTCGCGCCCGCGGCGTCGTTCGACAACGTCGTCGATGTCGAATCGTCACGCGTCATCGCCTCCTCCGATTTCCGGTTGAGCACGATGATGCTGATGCGGCGATTCTCCGGATTCAACGGATCGGCCTTGTCGAGGTTTTGCGTCGAAGCAAGGCCGAGCACGCGCAACACCTTGCCCTCGTCCATGCCGCCCGCGATCAGCTCGCGGCGCGATGCGTTCGCGCGGTCCGCCGACAACTCCCAGTTGCTATAGCCCGTGCCGTTGCCCGCGTACGGCACCGCGTCGGTATGTCCCTGCACGACGATCCGATTGGGCACGTCGTTCAGCGTCTTGCCGATCGCACGCAGGATGTCGCGCATGTACGGCTCGACGTCATCGCTCGCCGTCGCGAACATCGGCCGCTTTTGCGTATCGACGATCTCGATGCGCAAGCCCTGCAGCGTCGAATCGATACGGATCTGCTGTCGGAACTGCCGCAGCACCGGGTTCGCCTCGATGGCCGCCATCAGCTTGACCTGCAGGTCGTGCAAGCGGGCCTGCTCGCGTCGCTCCAGCGCGCCGGATAGCGCATCGAGCGCGTCCTCGGCGGCCTTGGCCGTGTGCGCGCCCTTCTGGCTGGCGCCGTCGGTCTGCCGCGTGACGCCCGCCATATCCGTCGAAATATCGCGGCCGCCGCCCTTCAGGATGCTCGAAGCGTCGGCACTGCGATCGCCGCCGAACAGCGCCGCCTTCAGCGGCTGGCTGAAATACTCGGCAATGCCCTTCAATTGGACGGGCGTCACCGCGCTCAGCAGCCACATCAGCAGGAAGAAAGCCATCATCGCGGTCATGAAGTCCGCATAGGCGAGCTTCCACGCGCCGCCGTGGTGCCCCTTCTTTGCGGGCGCCACGCGCTTGACGACGATTGCCTTGTCCTTCGGCTTGCTCATTGCGTCATCCTCGCTTCATCCGGCCCGTTCACTTCGCCTTCACGCGGCGCACGTGTTCCTCGAGTTCCGTGAACGACGGACGCTCGGTCGAGAACAACACCTTGCGGCCGAATTCGACGGCAATCGCCGGTGCGTAGCCGTTCAGGCTCGCGAGAATCGTGACCTTGATGCACTGGAACATCTTGGTGGACTCGGCCACGCGCTGTTCGGCGAGGCTCGAAAGCGGACCGATCAGTCCGTACGAAAGCAAAATACCGAGGAACGTGCCCACGAGGGCCTTCGCGATCATCGCGCCGAGCACCGCGGGCGGCTGGTCGGCCGAGGCCATCGTATGAACGACGCCCATCACGGCCGCGACGATGCCGAAAGCCGGCATCGCATCGCCGACACGCATGAGCGCGTGCGCGGGACCTTCGCCCTCGGCATGGTGCGTCTCGATCTCCTCGTCCATGAGGCTTTCGATCTCGAAGGCGTTCATGTTGCCGCCGACCATGAGCCGCAGATAGTCCGTCAGGAATTCGACGATGTGCTTGTCGGCGAGAATCCGCGGGTATTGGGTAAAGATCGGGCTTTTTTCCGGATCGTCGATATCGGCCTCGAGCGTCAGCGTCCCTTCCTTACGTGCCTTTGCAAGCAAAACGTAAAGCAGGGCCATCAGCTCCATGTAGACCTCTTTCGTATACTTCGAGCCTTTGAAGAGCGTCGGCAAAAGCCGGAAAGTCGCCTTGATCGTCTTCAGTCCGTTGCCCAGGATGAACGCGCCCAAGCCCGCGCCGGCGATCATCAGGATCTCGACAGGCTGCACGAGCGCGCCCAGATGGCCGCCCGCCAACGCGTAGCCGCCGAAAACGGACAGCACGGTCACGAGTGTTCCAACGAAAATCAGCACTGCCGGGTCCTCATAGTGGTCGGCGGACAGACCGCCGTTAGTCAGGTTTACGGCAGCCAAATCGAAACTTTGAGGACGAGAGCAAACGGTTACGTGTCGTGCAAACCCGCAGAGGGAGGGTTGCCGCCCCGTTTGCGCCGGTGGCAGGGCACGAACAGGCGTTTGAGAGGCGTTCGGCAGGCGTTTCAGGCTTTCAAGCAGCGAGCTCTGCAAAGCCCCGTCACTGGCCCGCTCGGCCGCCTTTCGGGTTTTGCCGGCGCGCGAGGGCGGCTGGCACAGCCCACAGACGAAACCTTGGTGCGGGTCGTGCGCGTGGGCGACGAAATGTCCGCTGCAACGTACGCAGGCCGTCATCTGAAGCATGCCCGAGTCGAAAAACCGCACGAGCGTCCAGGCCCGGGTGAGGCTCAGAAGCGGCTCGTCTCCGTGCAGCGACACATGTTCGAGGTACAGCCGGTAGCTTTTGACGAGCGATTGGATCGTCTCGCAGTTGCCGTGCGCGGTTATGAAACGGTAAGTGTTGAAGAACAGCGACGAATGGACGTTCGGCTGCCAGGTCATGAACCAGTCCGTCGAGAACGGCAACATCCCCTTGGGCGGCGAAACGCCTTTCAGCTCCTTATAGAGCTTGATCAGCCGGTCGCGCGACAAGCTCGTCTCCGCTTCCAGCAACTGCAACCGCGCGCCCAGTTCGATCAGCTCGATGGCCAGCGTGATTTCCTTGACTTCGAGCACGACGCTCTTGATCGCCATATCGGCTAGCCGATCGTCTCGGCCGGCTGGCCCGCCATCAGGATCGCCGCATGGGTATGGCCGAGTTCTCCCGCGCGGCCTTTGTCCGCCAGTGTCGAAAGCAGTGCATGGTCGTCGAAGCGAAAGCGGCAGAGCAGTTGGTTCGACGCTGCAAGCTTGATGGTTTGGGCGAATGAAAGATTCGCGAGGACATCGGCAAGCTGGGCCGTGATGCCCATGCGGAACATTCCCGTCGCCCGATCCTCGCGAAGCAGACGTTGGGCAAGCAACAGATACGACAGGTTGATTTCCTTGATCTCGCTGAGCATTTCGCTAGTGGCGCTCATCATTTCCCCCGAGTCGTTCAAATGGTCATTTCGTGCGGAAACGTTTGCCCGGCGACGCGCAATCCGCCCGGCATGCACAGGTCGTTCTGGTCTTTGGGCGAATTGTGTCGAAATGTAAAAGCAGTGGAAATCGGAAGAAGCGCGGCTACTGCTGTCGGAAATGTCTATTAAGCGTGTCGGAATTCTTCCTACAGCAGCACGCAGCGACGGCGTTGTGGGGGCTTGCTGCGAAGGTCGGAGGAAAGATGCCTGGCCGAAAACCGCGGCGGAAATGGGCGGATGCGTTTATCGCCTATGGCGCAGGGATTATAGGAAGAATAGCTATCGAGCCGCAACAAATGCCGGTATCGAAACGAAAATGCGCTGACTTTACCGAATCTTTACCGAATCCGCATTTTGACCGAGCGCCTTGCTGTATCGGGCTGTAACAAGGCTTAAAGGTTTGAAAATACGCTAATAAGGGGCGCGCCGTCTCCCGATAATGGCAACCAAGGCACTCATGCGGCGCGGCAACACTGTCGCGCCGACTTTTTGACGAAGGAGGTTGACGCATGCGTATCGCCCAAATCGCGCCGCTTTACGAGGCCGTCCCGCCGAAGTTCTATGGTGGTACCGAGCGCGTCGTGTCGTATCTGACGGAAGCCCTCGTCGAACTCGGCCATGATGTGACGTTGTTCGCAAGCGGTGACTCGGTCACGTCCGCCACGCTCGAAGCGGCTTGGCCACGGGCGCTGCGGCTCGACCCGTCGATCCGCGATCCGTTTGCGCCGCATGTGTTGCTGCTCGAGCAGGTGCGCCGCGCGGCGGCCGATTTCGACGTGCTGCATTTTCACCTCGACTATCTGCCGTTCTCGCTCTTCGCGGATGCCGAAACGCCGTCCGTCACGACGTTGCACGGGCGACTCGACCTGCCCGAGTTGCAACCGGTCTTCAATACGTTCACCGATTCGCCCGTCATTTCGATTTCGGAGTCGCAGCGCATTCCACTGCCGCAGGCGCGGTGGCTCGGCAACGTCTATCACGGCCTGCCCGAAAAGCTGTTGATGCCCCAGCCCCATTGCGAACCCGAGTATCTGGCCTTCCTCGGACGGATCTGCCCGGAAAAGCGCGTCGATACCGCTATCCGGATTGCCGCCATGAGCGGCCTGCCGCTGAAGATCGCGGCCAAAGTCGACAAGGCCGACCAGGACTATTTCAAGAGCGAGATCGAACCGCTGCTGAGCCACGCGAACGTGGAATTCATCGGCGAGATCGATGAAGCGCGCAAGCCCGAGTTCCTGTCGCGCGCGAAGGCGCTGCTGTTCCCGATCGATTGGTGCGAGCCGTTCGGCCTCGTGATGATCGAAGCGATGGCGTGCGGCACGCCCGTCATCGCATTCAATCGCGGCTCGGTGCCCGAAGTCATCGACCATGCAGTCACGGGCTATATCGTCGAAGACGTGCAAGGCGCAGTCGCGGCGCTGCAGCGACTCGACGAGCTGTCGCGCGAGGAAATCCGCGCTCAGTTCGAAAGACGCTTCACCGCTCAGGCAATGGCGCGGGAATATGTCGAGCGCTATACGACATTGATCGAGCAGCGCTCGCGTCGTCCGGTACTACGCAGCGTAGTGGCGGGATAAACGGCGGACGATGGTAAAGGCAGGCATCGGGCGAATGCGCGCAGCTGCACAGCGAATTCGAAATCCCCGGGGTCTGCCATCGATGCGCTCTTGTAAGAACCTGTAATGGAGGTTCTGACCGAGCATTGCGGCTACCCGGTGGGATTTCGGCGCACCGGGTATTTTTATCGTCTGGAACAGCGCATTCAACGCATGTCGCGTGAATCGGACGCACACCGCATAAACGCCGAATGGCGTTGCAGTGCGCCCGCCATAACGACGGCGTTTCGAACGGGTTATTGATCGATAACGAAGCGGTCGCGATTTTTGCCGGCGATCCATTTTGGCGGTTTGCCACGGCCGCTCCAGGTCGCGCCCGACTTCGGGTCGCGGTACTTCGGCGGCAAAGGCGTCTTCTTCGGCGGACGGCCGCGGCGCGCACCTTGCGGGAAGCCGAGGTCGGTCGCCGATAACCCGAACTCCGCAATCTTTTGCCGAATGTCTGCGACTACAGTGGCGAGTTCAGCGCGCCTCGCCTCGTCCGCCTGTGCCTGCAGCTTCGCAATCTGCGCCTTCAGTTCCGCGTATTGGGACATCGTGGTCTCCCTTAAAAATTCATTTGTTCCGAGGTTAGACGGAAGTCACTGAGCTGGCAATGCTCCATTCACCTGGGTATACCATGCAATCGTATGATATTTGTTAAATCCGGTTACACCGTCGGGAAACCCACATTGGAGATCAAATAGTCGCGCATAGCGCACGTCAAACAGTCAATTCACCACCAATCGGAAAAAGTTTGCACAATTGGCGTGCGACGCCTGCTTCGAAGTTGTTGCCGATACGCGGCACGTGCGGAAGGCGGGCCATGAGAGCGGGGTTTGCATTATTCATCATGAACGGGTAACCGGCTGTCTCCAGCAAATCGATGTCATTCATGTTATCGCCGAATGCGACGCACGCTGACGCCTGTGCGCCGAGACGCTCGAGCGCATGCAGCAGCCCGCGACCTTTCGAAACGGAAGGCGCCATGACTTCGAGGCAATCCGGCAGGGAATACGTCACATATAGCGACGCACCGAATTCATGCTCGAGGGTGGCCGCCACCGCTGCGAGATCGCGGGGCTCGCCGATATAGAGCACTTTGGCGATATCGCTGCCGTCATGTTGACCGACATCGATGATTTCATACCGGAAGCCGGAATCCTGATGTAAAGCGAGCAAATGGGGGGCATCGCGGTCGATCAGCCATGCCTCGTCGGCGAACAGATTGACGATGACGCGGCCGTGCGTACCCGCGATATCGGGCCGCACGAGCCTGCGCACGATATCGCCGGGAAGATTCTCGGCATGAATGACAGTATCGTCCGGTGCATGTACGCGCGCGCCGTTCGACGTCACGAGAAACGGTTTGATGCCGAGCACCTCGCGAATACCCGCGACGTCGCAATAATGCCGCCCCGTGGCAATGACGAAATGCACGCCGCTCTCGGATAACCGACGCACCGTGGCGATCGTAAACGGATCGAGCTGATGCTCGCTATTGAGCAATGTGCCGTCGAGATCGGTGGCGATGACTTGGTACATGATGGGATGAGAGCGGCAGAGCCAACGGCCGTCATTCTAGCGCTGCTCGGCCTGTCGTGCGGCGCGCTGCGCAAGCTGCACCGCGCCATGCGCGGAATCGGCGGCCGGCGGTGCGAGCCGTGTGCGGTGCGCTGCCGGTACATAGTCGGCCAGCGAAGCGCCGAGGCCGCCGCAGAGCGCGACGGGCAAACGCCCGCCGGCATCGAGTGCGTCAATGAGCTGCGCGATGTCGGCACCGCCCTGCCGCAGCAATGCCGCTGCAACGGGATGCGATCGATGTGCAAGGACCGTGGGCGCGAGCGCCGCATAAGCGGGTTGCGTCGCCTCGCAACACCAGACGACGAGGCTCGCCCGGTCCGTGGCTCCCGTTCGTGCGAGCAATTCCTCGGAAAACGCATCGGGCACGACGCGGCCGTCGAGTGCCCGCTGAGCATGGGCAATCGCGCGCAAGCCAAGCCAGGCGCCGCTCGCTTCATCGCCCGACGGGAAACCGTAACCTCCCGCAGTCCGGCAATGGCCGTACTCGTCGAGCGCAGCCGCGATGCTGCCCGTGCCCAGCGCCACGATGACGCCCGGCGAGCCGCCATGCGCGCCCAGCAGTGTCGTGTAGGCGTCGCTTTGCACCGCCAGCGCCGCCAACTCCGGCGCCTTCGCCACGAACGCGGCGAGCCATTCGGTGTTGTTGGCCCCGGCGAGCCCGCAACCGAGCGCGCACTCGCGCCAGTCGAGCGTGAGCGCGACACTAGCGAAGGCTTGCGCCACGGCGGCCTCGATGGCCTGCCAAGCCGCTTCGATGCCCCGCCCGAGACCCGACGCCGCGCCCGCGCTCTGTGCGAGCTCGACGCCCTGCGCATCGGTCACCACGACGCGCGTGCCCGTACCGCCGCCATCGATGCCGATGCAATACCGTGCTGTTTTCGATCGATCCGTCATATTTGCCTTTTGCTCAGTCGCGCGTAACGATTCGTTCGAAAGGGTATCCGCAACCGAGCGCTACGCCAATTGGCCGGATGGTCGAGTGTTCAATGGTCGGGGAGCCGTTCACGATTGTCGTCGTTCCGCTATGCTTCGTACGCGAACGAAAGCGTGGGCGTCGTGCGTCATCTTCGGGGGCAAGAAATCAATGGATCAGCGCTGCAATTGGGTCAGAACGCCGGCAGACGAGCACTATCACGACACCGAATGGGGCGTGCCGTCACGCGACGATCGCCATCTCTTCGAAATGCTCGTGCTGGAGGGCGCGCAAGCCGGACTCTCGTGGTCGACGATTCTCAACAAGCGTGAGGGATATCGTCGCGCGTTCGCCGATTTCGATGTGCAAGCCGTCGCGCGCTTCACGCCTCAACAGATCGAAGCGTTGCTGACGGATACCGGCATCGTGCGCAATCGCGCCAAGATCGAAGCCGCCGTGATGAATGCGCAAGCCGTGCTGAAGATCCGCGAAGAGCATGGCTCGCTCGCGGAGTTCGTCTGGTCGTTCGTGAACGGCGAACCCGTGCAGAACGACTGGGCCACCTATAAAGAACACGCGCCGGCCTCGACTCCCGCGTCCGATGCGCTGAGCCGTGCCTTGAAGGGCTACGGATGCAAATTCGTCGGTTCGACCATCTGCTACGCGTTCATGCAGGCGGTCGGCATGGTCAACGATCATCAATCGAACTGCGCGTGGCGCGAGCGATGCGCCGCGCTTGCCAAGCCCAAGCGCGCAAAGGCACGGCAAGCATGACGCGGTTCGCACGTCCGCAGGTCCGAACCCTCGGCCTGTTCAGGCCGATTACAAGCTTGCGCTGACCCTGGGAATATCCCGAATTGGCTCCAGTTCAAGCCGATGCGGCCGTTATCCGTATTGAACAGACTCACGCACTGCCTGGACCAAGCGGGCCCTCGAACGATGAAAAACCTGCATTTCCTGACGCATCAGGACCTTTTCGATCGCGCCGTCGATCATCTTTTCGATCAAGGCCATGCCGCATTGTTACCGCGTGGCGGCGGCGCTTACCGCGGCTATCGCGGCGGCTGCCCCGTCGGCAGTCTGATCGCGCCGCGCGATTACCTGACGGCGATGGAGGGGGTGCCCGTCCGGTATATCGGCTTTGCGCCGAACCGGGTGCCGGCCTATATGGACGCCGGCGTCGCGGCACTCAAGCGCGCGCTGCTGCGCTCACGCATCAACGTCTTCGATCCCGGCACCGTCAACCTGCTGAGCTGTCTGCAAAACGTTCACGATGCGTTCGGCACATGGGAATGGCGCGAACGGCTCGAATCGATTGCCCGCGAATACGGGTTATCGACCGCGCGACTCGAAAAGTACGCCGCTTGAGAAAGGCGGCGCGGCGCCCACAGCAACGCCGCGAAGGCGGCTCCTGAACACCAAACGCAAACGGCGGCGTGCTTTGAAAGCACCGCCGCCGTTCGGCGCGACCTGTCCGGCCGTGCCCTACGCGTCAAGCTCCTGCCCACTCCAACTCGCTGCACGCCCTGGCGGCAGCGAGGCCCGGTCTGACCCCGGTACTCAGTGGAGCTTCTTCGGCAACATCTGGCTGCGCAGGCGCTTGTGCAAGCGCTTCACTGCGGCAGCCTTCTTGCGCTTGCGAACTGCCGTCGGCTTTTCGTAGCACTGGCGCTCGCGCAGCTCGGCAATCAGGCCATTCTTTTCGATCGCGCGACGGAAGCGGCGGATCGCTACTTCGAACGGCTCGTTTTCCTTCAGAACAATGGTGGTCATGTCACTTCCAAGGTTACGGTCAAATGCGTGGCGGCAGGGGCTCACGCGCGGCTCGCCCCTCATTGGAGGCCAGCGGCGATGTTAGTTGGACCGGCGATGATAACAGGTAAACCTCCCGCTGCCTAGTTTTTGCGACGGCCGCGCTCGCTCTTTCGCTCCGTCGGGTGCCCGAATCGGCGCTGAACCCGCCAAAAAACCGCGGCACGGAGTCGCAAAACCACCCGTTCGCCGGCTGCCCGCGCAAACGTTGCACGAGCCGCCGAGCCCCGCCACACGGGGCTCCGAGACGAAACGCACCGCATTCGTCGGTGAATTTGCCAATCGCTCCCTAAAGTTTCGCTCGCGCCTCGCCGACAACCAGGACAGGCGGGCAGCGCCATTCGCGAAAGCGCGACGCCGAACCCCGTACGGCCTAGTTCCTGGACGTTTTCCACACGAGGAAAGAAATGCTCAACATCAACACCAACATCCTGTCGCTCTCGACGCAATCGAACCTGTCGGGTTCGCAAAGCGCGCTGTCGCAGGCTATCAACCGCCTGTCCTCGGGCAAGCGGATCAACACCGCTGCCGATGACGCCGCGGGTCTTGCCATCGCCACGACGCAAACCGCAACGATCAACGCGCTGAACCAAGGCGTGATGAACGCGAACAACGGTATCTCGATGGTGCAAACCGCTTCGGGCGCCATCTCGTCGACCGTTGCCAACCTGCAGCGTATCCGCCAGCTCGCAGTCGAATCGGGCGACGGCTCGCTCGGCACGGCCGCACAAGCGAACCTGCAGACCGAAGTCTCCACGCGCTTGACTGAAATCAACCGCGTCGAAACGCAAACGACGTTCAACGGCCAAAGCGTGCTGGGCGGCCTGGGCAGCGTGAACTTCCAGGTCGGCGCGAGCGCCAACCAGACGATCACGGCGAACTTCGGCACGACGACGTGGAACACGACGGGTCTCGGCGTGTCGGCTGTCGACATCTCGACGACCTCGGGCGCGCAAAACGCGATCACGGCAATCGACGCTGCTCTGGCGCAAGTGAACAACTTCCAAGCAACGCTCGGTGCAACGCAGAACACGTTCCAGGCTGCAGTCTCGAACTCGCAAACGACGTCGACGAACATGTCGGCCGCCCGTTCGCAAATCGAAGACGCCGACTTCGCGCAAGAAACGGCCAACCTGTCGAAGGCGCAAGTGCTGCAGCAAGCCGGTATCTCGGTGCTCGCACAAGCGAACTCGCTGCCGCAGCAAGTGCTCAAGCTCCTGCAGTAAGACTCACATCCGGCATGACGGACGGCACGTCGCCTGTCATGCCGCCAGGCTGCGGTACGCGAAAGGTATATTGCGCATCGCAGCCTGGCCGGCAACATCGCAGTACAAGCGAAGCGTACGCGGGAGGCATGCCTCCCGTTGCGCATTGCTGATCGACCGGAATAACGACCGCACGAGCGGCACAGCGACGCGGACTGTCACGGCAGCGCCGCACGGAGCCTGGAATGACGACAGCATCTTCGACGACCTCTTCGACCAACAGTCTGCTACAGCAGGCCGCACAGTCCATTCTGAGCGGCGCGACGAAATCGACACTCGACGTCAACTCGCTGGTCTCCGCGCTCGTCACCGCCAAGACAGCGGGCCAAGCCGCTGCGATCAGCACTGCGCAAAGCACCGACAACACGACATTGTCGGCGCTGGGCACGATGAAGTCCTCGCTTTCCGCACTGCAATCGGCGCTCGCCGGCCTGTCCGACGGCACCGCTTTCACTGCCCTCACCGCGACGATGAGCGGCACGGGTATCACAGCGAGCACGACGACGGGCGCCGTTGCGGGCGGCTATTCGATCAACGTGCAGCAGCTTGCACAGGCCAATCAGATTTCGTCGGCGGCCTATGCGAGTAATGCGACCCTCGGCACCGGTACGGTAACGGTCGGCGTGGGCGCGAAGTCGATGTCGATCACGCTCGATTCGACGAACAATACGCTGTCCGGTCTGGCTTCGGCGATCAACAGCGCCTCCACCAATCCCGGCGTGACCGCTTCGGTCGTCACGGCGGCCGACGGCCAACACCTGATACTGACGTCGACGAGCACGGGCGCGGCCAATACGGTAACGATCAGCGGCGGCGCCGGCGTGGACGCCGGCCTTCAAACCGCAAGCTTCACGCAGGTCACGGCCGCGCAGGACGCGAAGCTGACCATCAGCGGCAACACCGTCACGAGCGCGACCAATACCGTGACCGGTGCGCTCTCAGGCGTCACGCTGCAGCTCACGTCCGCCGCGGTCGGTACCACGCAGACGCTCAGCGTGGCGACGAACAACAATACGATCCAGCAGACCATCACGAACTTCGCGGCGGCGTATAACTCGTGGGTCACGAACGAACAGTCGCTGTCTTCGTTCAACACGAGCACGTCGACGGCAGGGCCGCTGCTTGGCGACGCCATGCTCAATTCGGTCGTCAACGGCCTGGCCTCGATCGTCAGTAACGGTGTGACGTCGAACGGTACGACCTACAGCCTTGCGCAGATCGGCCTCGATCTGCAGGACAACGGGACGATCGTCGTCAACAGCGACACGTTGTCGTCGGCGCTCGCCTCCAGCCCCACTTCCGTTCAGGCGCTCTTCAACGGAACGAACGGCATCGGGCAGCAACTCAATTCGTTCATCAACGCGTACACCGAGTCGACCACCGGCCAGATCGATCAGCGCACCGCTACGATCAATTCCGATCTGACCAGCCTGACCGATCAGCAGACGGCGCTGACCGACTATCAAAACACGTTGGCCGCGCAGTACAACGCGCAGTTCACCGCGCTCAACACGCTCATGACGCAGATGGCGAACAACACGTCGTACCTGAACCAGCTGTTCGGCGGCAACGGCAGTGCCGGCACGCTGAACAAGTCGGCCTGACGCAGTCCCATCCGAGCAGGAGTGAGCAAGCATGCCGAATGAAACCTTGACGCGCGCCTATGAGTTGACGCGCACGCTCGTCGCCGCGCTCGATGCCGGCGACTATTGCGTCGCCGCGGAGCTTGCCGACGAGCGTTCGCCGCTTCTGATGTCGCTGGGACGCGAACAGTCCGATACGGGGCTCGCCATGATCCGCGAGATCATGGCGATGAACGCGGCCATCATGGACAAAGCGGCCGCAGCCCGCAACGCGATCTCGTCGCGGTACAACGATGCCCAGCGGCGCGTCGCGGCCGCGGGTCAATACCTCGCTACGGAACAGCTGCGCTGATGCTCGTCGGCCGCCTGCAGCGCAGGCAGTATCGAACCAAGAAGAACAACCGCGTGAAACTGGCGCGGTGTGTCACTCTCGAAGCCGCGGCAACGCGGCTTTTTTATTGGCACGGCCGCTTCGTCAGGACGAACTGAGGCCGAATCTCCGCTCATTTCCGCCAATCGAGCGAAACGACGTGCCGCTTAAAATATCGTCTGGGTCCCGCGAGCGTGAAGCCCGCGCGGCTCGTTAGCCGCAAACCCAGAACCGGAACCGAGGCCATGATCGAATCGCCGTCTACTGCGCGCGGCGCCCGGTCTGTCGAAATCCGACAGATCTACTATTCCGAGCAAACGCGGCTGCAGCTCGACCCGGGCTTCATTGCCCTCGACAACTGCGGGCAGCGCCCCGACTGGCGCGAGTATTGGCCCATGCGGACCTACCTGCTCGGGCATTCGCTCGACGAGGGCACGCTTTACGGCTTTTTCTCGCCGAAGTTCCGGCACAAGACGACGCTCGACTCGGCGACCGTCAACGCATTCATCGCAGCCGCGCCTGCCGACGCCGACGTCACAGGCTTTTCACCGTTCTTCGACCAAGGTGCCGCTCATCTGAACGTCTTCGAGCAGGCCGCGACGAACCACCCGGGCATCTGGCCGATCTTCGAGGCCGTGATCGAAGTCGTGGCGCCCGGAATCGATCCGCACACCATTCCGATGGACTCGCGCCACAGCATCTTCTGCAATTATTTCGTCGCGAAGCCGGCGTTCTGGCGCACGTGGCTCGGTGTCACCGAGCGCTTGTTCGCCATCGCCGAAGCGGGCACGAGCGAGCTCGCGCAACTGTTGAATGCACCGATCGCCTACGGTCCGGGCGACGCGCCGTCGAAGGTGTTCATCATCGAGCGCATCGTCGCACTCGTGCTCGCCGCCGATCCGCGCTGGCGGGTCCACCACTTCGATCCGCTGCGTCTGCCGATGTCTCCTTCGATCGTGCGAGGCTATCCCGCCGATCTGCTCGTGCTCGATGCCCTCAAGACCGCGGCCATCGAAACGCGCCGCGCACATTACCTCGACGTGTTCCATCAGATTCGTGTGACGCTCATGCAAAACGCGCGCAAAGCGGCGGGCATGCAGGCATAAGCAGAGCTCGGCCGGTTGCCCGCTCTGCCGCTCCTGAGCGGTTCACTACGGTAGCTGCGTCACCGCGCTTGCAGGTGCGCCTGCCACATCGCAGCAAACGCGCTTTCCAGCGAACGAGCAAAACGTTTTGCATCGCAAAGCGACGAGCCCAGCATGCGCTCGCGCAATCCCGCGGCAAGCGCGCTCAACGATGCGCGATCGCGCATGAACGCCACGGCCTTCTCGACGTATTGCGCGTCGTCCGCCGCGATCCAATCGCCGAGTTCGATGCTCTGCAGCACGCTTTCGCAGAGGTGACCGAGGAAGCGATCGGCGCGGCGGCATAGCACCGGGACGCCCATCCAGAGGCTTTCGGCGCTCGTCGTGCCGCCCGGATAGGGAAACGGACTCAGCGTGATGTCGACGCGGCCATAGGCCGCGAGATATTCCACGCGCGGCGAAGCGCCTTCCATGATCAGTCGCGAGCGTTCGATGCCGAGCGACGAAAAGCGCGCGGACAAGCGTTCGCGCTGCACTTCGTCGCCAAGCTGCTGCGCCTTCACGAAGAGCTTGGCCTCGGGTACCGAGCGAAGAATCCGCGCCCACACCGAGAGCACTTGATCGTTCAATTTGACTAGGTCGCCAAAATAACCGAAGGTCGGCGCGCGTTCGGTGGTCAGCGCGTTCGCTTGTCGCTCGGCATGCAAGGCCGCGTCGGCTTCGGCCGTCGTATCGGGCGGCGTAAAGCATAGATATCCGTGCGGCAACCGCCATGCGCGTTCGACGAAGTGATCGGCCTCGTCAGGTGGCAGCACCCATCGATCGCCGAGGACATAATCGATCGCATCCAGCCCGGTCGACGCGAAGTACGCGATCCAGCTCGTTTGCACCGGCGCCGGTTTCCACGCGAAAACCGGCAGCCGGTTGCAGTCGGTATGACCCGACAAATCGACGAGCACATGAATGCCGTCATCGCGAATCGTTCGCGCAGCCGATTCGTCATCGAGATCGACGATGCTGCGCCATGCCGCGAAACGCGGCTTGATCCGCGCGCTCAGTGCATCTTCATGGGGCCGCGTGACATACGCATAGAGCTGCACACGCTGCGGGTCCAGGTGCGCTACGACGTTCTCGATGAAGAATCCGACCGGATGGACGCGCAAATCGGCCGAAACGAAGCCAATACGCAACGGCGCGTCGTCCGTCGTATCGGCGCGCCAATCGGTATACGGCGACACGTGCGCGCGAATGAGCTCGCCATAGCGGCGCGCCTCGTCGAGATAGGCCGCCACGCTGACTCCTTGCGCAAAGCTCAGCGTGAAAAGCAGATTGCTCCAGGCTTCGTGCCACGTGGGCCGCAACGTCAACGCCTGCCGGAAACAGACGATGGCGTCTTCGTGCTGGCCCGTCTCCCGGCACACGATGCCGAGATTGAGCGGTACCTGCGCTTCGTGCGGCATCAACCGTGCCGCAGCGCGATAGGATTGCGCGGCTTCATCGAGCCTGCCCTGCGTCTTCAGCGCGTTGCCGAGATTGTTGTGCGCCTCGCCGAACGACGGATTCAGCGCAATCGCGTGTCGGCAATGTTCGACCGCGAGCGCCGCCTCACCGAGTTCGCGCAGCACGTTACCGAGATTGCAATGGGCCTCGGCAAACGAGGGGTTCAGCGCAACGGCGGCGCGAAAACTGGCCGCGGCGGCAGCCGGTACCCGCATCCGGTGCAATACGTTGCCCAGATTGTTGTGCGCGCGAAAGCTCGACGCATCGAGCGCGATTGCCTGCCGATGGCATTCGGCCGCCGCGGCGAGCTTGCCCCATCCGAATAGCGCACAACCGAGATTATCGAAGAACGAGGCTTGCGGGCTGATCTCGATGGCGCGTCCGATCAGATCGAAGGCATCGGCAAACCGCTGCTGCTGCATGGCGACGACGCCCGACAGATGCAGCGCATCCGCGTGACGCGGCACGAGCGCCAGCGCGCGTTCATAGGCGGCACGCGCGGCATCGAGACGGCCCGCGCGATGCAGGGCCAGCCCTTCGTCGATCAACTGGGCCACCGCCAGCGCCGGCTGCGCCACCGTTGCGGTCGTCATTGCGTCAGCTCCAGGGGGCGACTCACGCGCGCCTGCCACATCTGCTCGAAGGCCGTCGCGAGGTGGCCCGCGAAACGCTCGGCGTCCGCAAGCGGCGAACGTTCGACACGCTCGCGCAAGCTCGCGCGCAATCGATCGAGCGCCGGCAAGTCCCGGGCGAAGGCGATCGCGCGCGCCAGGTAGTCTTCATCGTCGGCCGCAATCCATTCGTCGAGTCCTACCGTGCGCACCACCATTTCACCGAGGTGCGCGAGAAAGCGGTCGCCGCGCCGGGCCAGCACCGGCACGCCCATCCAGAGTCCTTCGACGCTCGTCGTGCCGCCCGGATAAGGAAACGGATCGAGCGCGATATCGACATGACGATAGGCGTCGAAATACGCCTCGCGCGATGACGGCCCTTCGAGCACGAGCCGATCGGCCGGGACACCGTGGGCCGCAAAGCGCGAGATCGTCTCGCTGCGGATGACGGCCTCGCTCAGTTGGTGATTCTTCAGCATCAGGCGCGCGTCGGGTATCGCGCGCAGCAGTCGCGACCACAGTGCAACGACGCCGTCGTTCAGCTTCTTGTGGTTGTTGAAGCAACCGAACGTGATGTAGCCGTTGGTCAGCGCCGGCAGCGGCGCGACCGGCATACGTAGGTCAGGCAACGTGAAGCAGAGATAGCAATCGGGCAACCGCCAGATTTGCTCGACGTATTGCGAGGCCTCGTCGGGCGGAACCACATGTGGATCGGCCAGCACATAGTCGATTTCAGCGAGGCCCGTCGTCGCGAAGTAACCGAGCCAGCTCACCTGCACGGGTGCCGGCCGCCATGCGAACATCGGCAGCCGGTTACGGCCGGTATGGCCCGACAGATCGACGAGGATATCGATGCCATCCTCATGAATCGCCCGCGCGAGCGCCGCGTCGCTCGTATCGGCGACGTGGTGCCACGCGTCGAAACGCGGCTTGATGCGTGCCGTGAGTTCGTCGTTTTGCAGACCGTTCGAATAGGCGATCGGCTCGATACGCGAGCGATCGAGATGGCTCAGCACGCACTCGAAAAAGTAGCCGACCGGATGTTTTCTGAAATCGGCCGACACGAATCCGACTCTCAGCGCACGCGCGCTGCCGCGTACCGCGTCGAGCACGGGCCAATGCCGGTAGGGTTTGGCCCGCGCCGCCATCCGCTCGCCGAAGTATCGCGCATCGGCCAGGTGGGTGTCGGCCGACCATTCGGTGACGTACGATTGCCCGAACAGTACGCAGGTGTGCGATTCGCCGAAATCGGGATCGAGTGCGCGCGCCGCGCGATAGCACTCGAGCGCCGCGTCGAACTGGCTCAGATCGGCCAGGATCGCGCCGAGATTGTTGTGGAACGAGGGTGTGTCGCCGCGCAGCTCGATCGCACGCCGGGCGCAGACGACCGCGCGCGTCGGCATGCCCTGACGCCGCAACGCATTGGCAAGGTTGTGCCAGGCATCCGGGAAGTCGGGGTCGAGCGCGATGGCCTGCTCGTAGACGGGGATGGCTTCACCGACGCGGCCTGCCGCATTGAGCGCGTTGCCCAGCGTATTGCACGCGTGCGCCGATTGCGGCTCGAGCGCGACCACGCGCCGATAGTGCTCGATTGCCGTGTCCACCTCGCCGCGAAAAAGGGCCAACCCGCCGAGGCCGTCGTGCGCGGCAGCCAACTGCGGGGCCAGCGCGACCGCGCTGCGGTAGCTCGCCGCCGCGGCATCGAGATCGCCTTGCGCCTTGCGCACGTGCCCCAGATTCAGATGGGCTTCGACGAAGCCCGGGTTGGCGGCGATCGCCTTGCCGTAGCTGAGCGCCGCCGCCTCGAACTCGCCCAAATCTTTCAGTGCATTGGCGAGATTGTTATAGGCCTGCGCATGGCCCGGGTGCAGTTCGAGCGCACGGGCGCAGTGCTCCAGCGCGCCCTTCGTGTCGCCGCTTTCGCGCAACGCATTCCCGAGGTTGCTGTACGCCTCCGCATAATCCGCCTTGAGCGCGATCGCGCTGCGGTAAGCGTGAACGGCCTCGTCGCGAGCACCCGATTCCCGCAGCATGTTGCCGAGGTTGTTGTAGTAGATCGCATTCGGATGAAGGGCGATCGATTCGCGAATCAATGCGAGCCCGGGCGCATGCTGCTTGATCTGACACGCAAGCAGGCCCATGAAATGCAATGCATCGGCATGCCGCGGATCAACCTCGAGAATGCGCGAATAGAGCGTCTTGGCTTCGCCGAGCCTGCCCGCCTGATGATGGGCGAGCGCCTCGTTCAACCAGGCGCCGAGCCTCGGCGGCTCACCCGCGCGGTGCGGCAACGTTCCCTGGCGTGTCTTCATCGCATTGACCCGGAATGCTTCTCGATGCCGGCAACGCGCTCGCGCCACATGCCCTCGAACGCCGCTTCGAGATGACGGGCGAAACGCGAAGCGTCGACGAGCGGCGACGCAATGAGGGCATCGCGCAAACCGTCGCGCAGCATCGCAAGGCGCAGCGGCTCGTTCGCGAACGCCACGGCTTTTTCGACGTAGTCATCGTCGTCATCGGCAATCCAGTCTTCGAGGCCGGCCGAGTGCAGCATGCTCGCGCAAATGCTCGAGAGGAACCGATCGCCTCGGCGACACAACACCGGCACGCCCATCCATAAGCCCTCGACGCTCGTCGTTCCGCCGGGATACGGGAACGGACTCAACGCGATGTCGACGTTGCGGTACGCGGCGAAGTACTCGGTGCGCGGTGAACGGCCCTCGAGGATGAGGCGGCGTGCATCGATGCCGCGCGCAGCGAAGCGTGCAAACGTCGCCTCGCGCATTTCGCGCACGTCGAGCTGCTTGGCTTTCAGGAAAAGCCGCGAGCCCGGGACTGCGTGAAGGATGCGCGCCCATACGTCGACCACACCATCGTTCATCTTCATCAGATGGTTGAAGCAGCCGAAGGTGACGTGCCGGCGCGTGAGCATCGGCAATGCGCCGACTCCCACGTCTTCGGACGGCGGCGTGAAGCACAAATAACTGTCGGGCAGCCGCCAGAGGCGTTCGACATACTGATCCTCGGCGCCGGCCGGAAGCACGTGCGGGTCGCCGAGCAGATAATCGACGGCCGCCACGCCCGTACTCGCGAAATAGCCGAGCCAGCTGACCTGGCAGGGCGCCGGCCGCCAGGCGAACAGCGCGAGGCGGTTGAAATTCATATGCCCCGACATATCGACGAGGATGTCGATGCGGTCGTTTCGAATACGCTCGGCGGCGGCTTCGTCGGTCATTCCCGCAATCGGCGTCCACTGCGCGAAACGAGGTTTGATGCGCGCGCTGAGCGCGTCTTCGAAGCGGCGCGTCGGGTAGGCGACGAGTTCGATGCGCCGCGGATCGAGATGCGCGAGCAGGCTCTCGAGAAAGTGCCCCGTCGGATGCACCTTGAGATCGCCCGAGACAAAGCCGACGCGCAATGGTCCACTGCGCCCGGGACTGAGCGAGACAGGCCAGTCGTGCCACGGTTGGGCCCGCTCGGCCGCCACGCGCCCGAATTCGCGCGCCTCGCGCATGTACTCGGCCGCATCGAAACGCTCGCGATAACTGAGGATGAACAACAGATTGCTGCGTGCCTCGAGCAACTCGGGCCGCAGGCGAATCGCGTTTCGGTAGTGTTCGATCGCCACTTCGAGCTCGCCCATATCGACGAGCACGTTCGCGAGGTTGTTATGGGCTTCGGCGTAATCGGGCTTCAGCGCAATGAGCGTCTCGAAGCACTGCGCGGATTCGGCCAGCTTGCCCTGGTCGCGCAGCAGATTGCCGAGATTGTTGTGCGCCGGCACATAGTCCGGGCGCAGCGCGATGGCATGGCGAAAGCTTTCGATGGCGGCTGCGTGCATGCCGCGCGCCGTCAACGCATTGCCGAGGTTGCCGTAGTAGATCTCGCTCTCGCGATGGCTGAGCGCAGCCATGATGAGTTCGGTCGATGCGGTGTAATCGCCCTGATGATAGGCAACGAGACCCAGCAGATGCAGTGCGTCGGCATGCCGGGGCTCGATCGCGAGTATCTGGCGGTACACGGCTGCCGCCTCGGCTAGCCGCCCGGCTTGCTGCAGTGCAAGTCCTGTTTCGATCGGCGGCGCGGACAAAGCTTCGGTCGCCATCGTCTCACTCGCCGTATTTGCGCAAATAGCGCTCGTAAGCTGCGCGCCAGGCGGGCTTGCCATAGGCGCCGCCGCTTTCATGCACCACGCTGATCGGCCACGTGCCCATCGTCATGCCCTGGAGCTCGGCTTGACGGCAAAAATCGAGGTCGTAGAAATGGAAATCGAACTGCTCGTCGAAACGCAGCCCGCTCGCGACGAGCCGCTCGCTGTCCGCGGCGAGCAGGAGCCCGTCGAGCAGCTTGCACGCCTGGCCCGAGGGGCCGAACTGCGAAACGATATCGCAGGGGAAACCTTTGCCGTGCCCCACCGTGCCGCTCAGATACTCCGGCTCGTCCCACTTGAGATCGGGCGAGAATGCCCACGACGGCTGTCGCGGCATGCGCCGCGTGTTGCCCGCCAGACCGACGATATCGAAGCGTTCGAGTGCTTCCCGTATGCGTTCGGCCCAAAAGAAGTCGCACAGCGAAACGTCATCGTGAATGAACACGAGCACGGCCGGATGCTCTTTCGCGTGCTCGATCGCGCGGTTGTAGATCGTCGAAAGACCCGTCGTGTTGTTGTCGAACAGCAGCAACTGCTGCACGGGAGGATGATCGTAGAGTTTGAGCGACCGGGCGAGCGCCGTGTTTTCGACGAACTGCGCTTCGGAGTATCGGGTGCCACATACGAGGCGGATCGGCTTCATCGGAATCGGGAGAGTGTCGGTTAAGGCCATTGGGCGCGCTTACGCCGCTTCGAGCGTCAGATTGCTGCGTAGCGCAGCGGCGACGCGCTCGGGCGCGTTCCAGAGCAGGACGTCGACGATCGACAGATGGGGTTCATAGCGAAACGGCGCGGGATCGTAGGCGAATTCGGCTACATCGGCGAATTCGAGCGCGACGCCGATGCGCGCAAACGCGTCGGGATCGAATAGCGTGCGGCCGCCGGCCGGATTGACATAGCCGGTCGCACCGAGCGCGTTGCAAACGAACGGCGCCCAATCGCCCGCCTCCATCTGCTCGGGGAACTCGAGGCCGAGCTGCGAGCAGATTCGATACGAAAACGGCACGCCGAGATAGTCGCAAACGGTACGCAAGCTACTCACGTTGAGCGCACAAAGCGAATCGTCGGCCGCGCCCGCAAACGCCGCGCGCACGAGTTCGCTCACGCGCGCATGGAACGGCGCGTGCCGGCGAAACGCGGTGAGTTTGCCGAGGATGCTCGCCTGCGCGCCGGTCGGATCGAGCACGCGCGCCTCATGCGTGCGAATCGAGATCGAGCTGTTCGTGAGCGGCACGTTCAGGTATTGCCACCCCTGCTTCGGGTGCAAGATGCGATTGCGGTTCATCCACGTCTTCGGCGTGTACTGCGTCACGTCGAAGACAATCCATTCGTCGACGGCCGCGATCAACGCGAAATGACCGAAGTATGGAAAGAAGTACGGTTGCATGATGCCGAGCTTCACGCGAGCGCTCCTTCATGCGTCGCACCGGCAGCGAGCGCCGCGCCGATTGCCTCGCATACGCGGCCCACGGCAGCGACATCGACATGCGCGCCGATCGGCAGCCGTAACCACGACGAGGCGATGCCGCGCGCCTCGATATTGTGGCTTGCGAGTGCCGCGATCAACGCGTCGCACGGGAGGCCCGCTGCGTCCTCGTCGAACGCGCAGACCACCGTTTGATGATTCGATGCGTCGATGCCGGACGGTACGACGAGGCGCAGGCCGGCCAAGCCGCTGAGCCCGGCGCGGTAGGCCTCGAAACAGGCGCGGTTGCGCTCGCGATTGGCGTCGAAATCGTCGAGCGACATCAGGCCGAGCGCGGCCTGCGCTTCGGACATGCGCCCGTTCGATGTCTTGACGACGGACACGGGGCGGCCCGCGCCGTAGCTGCTGCGAATGTTGCGCAGGCGTGCGGCGAGTTCGTCGTCATCCGTGGCCACGCAGGCGCCGCCGCCGGCATTCACGATATCGGCGGCATCGAACGAAAACACCTCGAGGGCACCGCCGTGACCGACCCGGCGGCCCGCCACAGTGATGCCGAACCCTTCCGACGAATCGAACATCAGCGGGACATCGTGCGCACGCGCAAGCGATGCGAGCGCGACCGCATCGCACGCGCCGCCCCACAAGTTCGCGCCCACGATCGCGCCGACGCCTCCGACACGGCCAACCCGCTTGGCACAGGCGCTCATATCGAGCTGGCCGCTCGCGGCGTCGGGCTCGACACTGAGCGTCGATACGCCGCACCAGTTCAGCGCATGCGTCAACGCGCTCGTGCAAATGCGCGGCACCAGTACAGGCGAAGCCATGCCGAGCGCCTCGCTGGCCATCATGAGCCCGATCGTGACATTGGTCACGCAGACGACATGACGCGCGTCGAGCCGCGCCTGCAAGCGCTCTTCGAGAGCGCGTGCGAGCGGTCCCTGGTTCGTGTAATAGCGCCGCTCGAAGATGTCGCGCATGGCCGCTTCGAAGCGGTCCCAAGAGGGCATGTTGTGCTGGCCGAGCCGCAGCGGTGCCGCGAACGCGGGCGTCACGGTGCCTTTGTTGTCCAACGAGCTGCTCATCGCATCGCCCTTCGCGCGGCATCCGCGTCGAGAATGGAATGCGCGTGCGCCCGCGTGAAAGCGAGCAAATCGACTACGGCATCGATGTCGTCGAGCGTGACGAACTCGCCGCACGGCAGGAGCATGAACCGCTTTGCGAGCCGATCCGTCACCGGCAGCACGGCCGACACATGCGGATAGGACATCGGCTTGCTGTGCAGCGGCGGCGCATAGTAAGCGCGCGCAAGCACGTTCTCCGCATTGAGGATCTCGATCGTCAGCGCGCGCGGGAGCGGCCAGTCATCGAGCAGCTCGACGACGATGTTCTTGTAGCTCGTCGGCTGCGATTCGTCGAAGGCGACGAGTCGGATGCCGGCCAGATCCGACAGCGCGCGCCGATACCGCGCGTAGCGGCTGCGATTGCGCTCGACCTGCGCGTCGAGCTCGTCGAGGTTCGCCAGCGCCATGGCGGCATGGACGTCGCTCAAGCGCGCATCGAGCGCGCCAGGCGCGTTGCTGCCGCCGTCGCGCAGCGCCACGAGCCGATCGGCGAGCGCCTCGTTATCGGTCGTGACGTATCCGCCTTCGAAGCCGTTGACGAGCTTGCTCGCGTGAAGCGAAAAACATTCCGCGTCGCCGAATGCGCCGACCTTGCGCGAGACGCCTCGCCCGTCGGGGCAGCGCTCGTAGACCGACTCCACGCCGTCGAACAGCAACGGCAGGCCGCTGTCCGCCGCGAGCTCGACGAGTCCGCTCGCATCGCAGCAGTTGACGATCGGATGAACGGCTAGCAGCAGTGCCGTATCTGGACCGACGCATGCGGCCGCCGTCTCGGCACTGATCGCGAGCGTGGCCGGATCGACCTCGCAAAAGCGCGGCACGAGCCGCGTCCAGGCCACGACATCGGCCATGCGCCGATAGGTCAGCGAAGGCATCACGACTTCGCGCCGCCCGGGGCGCGCGAGTTCGACGATCGACGTAGCCAATGCCCAAAAACCGCTGCAGAACGTGACGCAGCGCGCGACTTCATGAAACTGGGCGAGGCGCGTTTCGAGACGGGCGGCGACGACGCTCGTACCGCCGGACGCATTGCCGGGCGGGTCGAACATCGGCCGCGCATAGTCGAGAAAACGCTCGATCGACGGCTGAACGAGATTCGACGTAGACTTCGGCACGGTGAAGCGTTTGCGCCCACCGAAGAGCGCGAGATCGACGAGCCCGGATTGCTCGTGGCGTGCGTTCATCTCGCCTTCCCTGCCACACCGTTTGCCGTCGCACCACGGCGACGCAGCATCACGTCGTAGCGATAGTGAACCGAGAAGAATCCGCCCGGCATCGTCGAGAAGCTGGCTTCCCAACCCGCGGCGGCCGCCATGTCGGCGAACGCTTCGCGGGTGCGCCAGAGTCCGATTTGCGCCTGATGATCGTCGAGTTCGCCCGGCAGCGGCTCGCGCGGTGCATAAAAGGCGGCGGCGCGGGCGCGATCGGGCAGATTGCCGATGAAGACCGATTCGACGTTGACGAAGCGCGTGTTCAGCAGCGCGAGCGTCGCACGCGCATCCTCGTCGGAAAAGTAGGCGAAGCTGCCGTAGCAGAGCACCTTCGTGAAGCGTTCCGGCGCCGGTTCGGCGCGCAGATATTGCGCGGCGCCATCGGCGAAAAAGCTCACGCGCGGCGCTTGCGCGAAGTGCTGATTGGCAATTTCGATCAGATACGGCGAAAGATCGACGCCTACGAGCGCGGCGCAACCATCGACGAGCCGATGCGACAGCGCACCGTTGCCGCACGCGAGATCGAGCACGACGTCGGCCGGCGTCAGCGACAGTTGCTGCTTGATCTCCTCGACGATCAGATCGATCTGCTCGTCCGGTACGGGCTTGCCGTGCACCGTTCGTTTGACCTGCGCCCAGAAAGCATCGGGCGGGCAGGTGCGCGCATGCGCATCGTAATCGACGGTGGGATAGTCTCGCTCGGTGGCGTTGGCGTTTGACATGATCGATGTGGCGTATAAAGGGTTCGCTCGCCGTTTCAATTCGAACGGCCGCGCGCCGCGCAGGAAAGGACGACGTCGACGATGCGCTGCTGATCGTCGCGATCGAGATCCGGGTAAAGCGGCAGGCACAGTACTTCGCGCGACACTTCGTTCGCGACCGGCAAGTTGCGCGAATCGGACGACGGCAATCCGCGATAGGTCGGGAACTCGCTGATGAGCGGAAAGAAGTAGCGACGCGCCGCGATCTGATGCTCGCGCAGCGTCTGATACAGGCCGTCTCGGCTCAGCCCGAATTCGCGCGTGATCCGTACCGGGAAGTAGGCGTAGTTGCGCGTGCAATGGGCGGCCGTCTCGTGCAGCACGATGCCCGGCACGCCCGCGAACGCTTCGCGATAGCGCCGGTCGATTTGCGCGCGCGCTGCGATCACGTGATCCATATGTTCGAGCTGCAGCAGGCCGAACGCCGCCTGGACTTCGTTCATCTTCCCGTTGATGCCGGGCGCGACGACGGTCGTCTCGTCGATGAATCCGAAGTTCTTGAGGTTGTCGATGCGGCGTTTCATCTTGGCGTCGCGGCAGACGATCGCGCCGCCTTCGAACGTGTTGAACACCTTCGTGCCATGAAAGCTCAAGACGGAAAGATCGCCATACTCGAGCACCGAGCGTTCGCGCACGCGTACACCGAACGCATGGGCTGCGTCATAGATCACGCGCAGTCCGTACGTGTCGGCGAGCGCGTCGATGCGCTCCACGTCGCAGGGATGACCGTAGACATGCACAGGCATGATCGCGGTGGTAAGCGGCGTAATGGCCGCTTCGATTCTGGCCGGATCGAGATTCATGCTGACCGGATCGATATCGGCGAACACGGGCCGAATGCCGTTCCAATGCAGCGCGTGCGTGGTCGCGACGAAACTGAACGGCGTCGTGATGACTTCGCCCGCGATCTTCAGCGCCTGCAGCGCCGTGATCAGCGCGAGCGTGCCGTTGGCGAAAAGCGATAAGTGCTCGACGCCGAGGTAGTCGCACAGGGCCGCTTCGAGCCGCTGGTGAAACACGCCATTGTTGGTGACCCACTTGCGCTGCCAGATTTCCTCGAGATAGGGCGTGAACTCGGCGAGCGGCGGCAGATAGGGCTGCGTCACCGGCACGAAGCCCTGTTTCGGATCCGCGAGCGTCGATACACGCGTGTTGATCGGGTGCAGCGCGCCCGCCGATTCTTGCATCGCAAACCGATCGTCGAGGGGAACGGCGCTCGGCAATTCGTTAGGCTTCATCGGGAAAGCAGTCCTTATCAATCGTCAGGCGAACCGGATGCGCGTGCATCAACGCGCGAATTCCGGCGTGCGCCCCTTCGAGAACAGGAAAAACGGTTCGCGTCCGTTGCAGCCGAACGTCTGCGGATCGACCTCGGCGAGCACCGTCGTATGCGAGTAGAGCTCGCCCGAGAGACCGGCCGCGCGGAACCGGTCGACGATATCGGCCCCGAACAGCCGCACGTGATCGCTCTGTCCGAAGTAGTGCGTCGCGAATGGGCCGCTCACCGGCTTGTTGAGCTCGAACGTATTGCGCAGCACCGGGGAATACGGCGTCTGAGCGATCAGATGGCCGTTCGACGCGAGGCAGCGGGTCAGCTCGGCCATTGCGCGGTCCGGATTGGCGACGTGCTCGAGCACGTGATTACAGATGACCACATCGAAATAGCCATCCGGGAAGTCGAGCTGTTCCACGTTGAGGTGACGGTGATCCTGCCCACGCGGGTGCAGATCGCCGACGACATATTCGAGCGGCGCGAGTGCGCGAATCCGCGGCTCGATACGCGCCTCCGGCGCGATGTGAAGGATCCGCTTTTGCGGAGCGTCTTCGAGCAAGCGCGAAAAAGCGAGGTAAAGCCACAGATGCCGGTCGCGATCGTTGCAGCCGCAGTTGGGGCACTGATAGTGTTCGAGCGTCGAACCCACCGATTCCACCTGCTGCATGAAGCTGCGATCGAGTTTGCCCGCTTCGGGATGAGGCAACCAGCCGGACACAGCCTGCTCGCAGACCACGCAAAACGGTTGCTGCGGGGCCGCCTCGGCGGTTGCGGACGGTGCGGCCGCTACCGCCCCCGCGGCCTGCGCGCGCTTGTTGCGAGCGCCCACACGCTCGGCCACCGCCGCGCGCGCATGCGCGAGATCGGCCACAAAGCGCTCCGACGTATAAAGCTGATGCGGCGCAAGCTCGGTGAGTTCGCCGAGATTGGCCAACAGACGCGCGATTTCGGGCAAAGCCGGCGCCCAGCGCCCATAGAGCCCGCGAAGCGCGCGTTGCGCCCCTTCGAGCGTGGCCCCTCGCAAGTTCCCGGCAGCCGCTTCCCCACGCACCATCAGTTCCCACTCGTAGAGGCCCGCGCTGTAGTTCGCGCCCGCGGCCGCCGACGCTTGCGACGAATGCTGACGGAATGCGCTCAGATAGCCGCCTACGGCGAGCAACGGGGCCTCCGCGGCGCAGTTCAGATAGAGCGCCACGTCACCGAGGAAATCGAGCACCCAGGTCCGGTAATCGAAAGCGCGCGAAATATCGACGCGGTCTCGCACGAGCATGACGTTGCTCGGCTCGCCGATGAAGTTGTTGATCCTGCCGACCATGTTCTCGACGAGCGACGCCCGGTCGATGAGCGCGGCCTGCCCGGACGGCAGTAGCGACGGCGGCGTCGCGATGATCGCATCGTTCTCGTCGATGATGACGCGTGCATGAAAAGCAAGCGCGACGCCGGGATTGACGCGCAGCGCGTTCACGAGCGTCTCGACCGACTCGGGCATGAGCATGTCGTCGTCGAAGAGCCACTTGACGTACTGGCCGCTCGCCTTGTCCCACAATGCGCGCGAATTGCGCGTGCCTTTTTGGAAACCGTGATGGAAATACCGCACGCGTGGATCGTCGAACCGCTCGACGATTTCCCGCAGCACGCCCTGGGGCGTGTCGTCGCCGACGAGGATTTCGGTGTCCTCGAACGTCTGGTTGAGCGCGCTCAGGATCGCGCGTCCCAGAAACTCGGCCTTGTAGGCGGGAATGAGAATGCTGACTGTTGGCATTGAAGCGGTCCTTCGGTGATTGAGCCGGCGCGGCGACCGGGGCGCGGCGTCAGCGGTAACGAAGCTGCGGCGCCAAGCGGTTTTTGCGATGCTGGAAGATTAGCGGCGGCGATCGTGCTTCAATCGGCCAAACAGACGCCGATTTGGCCGCTATATTGGCGCTTGAGCCCGTGGGAGCGGGGCTCGGAGGCTTGTACGGATGGACGATGATGCGCCAAGACGGCGGTGTCGGGCGCCTGAGCCGCCGCCCGGGACGGATGCTTTGCGGCGCTCGGGCCCGCGTCGGAGCCCCGAAGAGCGTTCCCGAGCCCGCGCCGTCTTGGCGAACCAGCGAGCGGTTTGGAGCGCTCAGGAACGCGCTGCGCTCTGGGGTGGCCGCGCCGCCAGGGGCCGGATGGCTTGTCGAACCGTATCGCCGGCCGGCTGCGATTCGTCGATCGAGGTACGGCCGCCGTCGCGGAAAAACGCCTGTTCGGCCGCCTTGTTCATGACGAGAACGCTGATGCGGCGGTTCGTCGGCTCCGCCGCGCCGTTGCCCGCGAGCGGCAGCACATCGGCAAGACCGCGCACCTGCAGCACCTTCTCGTCGTGCAGGCCGCCCGCAACGAGCGCCCGGCGCGCCGCATTGGCCCGTTCGGCGGAAAGCTCCCAGTTCGTGTACCCGACGGGGCCGCCCGCGTAGCGGACGTCGTCCGTGTGACCGGCGATCGAGATATGGTTGTCCACATCGTTGAGCGTTGCGCCGATCTGCTGAAGGATATTGACCGCGTAGGTTTCGAGCCTGACGCTGCCCAGCGCGAACATCGGCCGCTTTTGCGAATCGACGATCTCGATGCGCAGGCCTTCCGCCGTGATCGAGATGCGGATCTGATCGCGATAGGCGTTGAGCGCCGGCGTATGTTCGATCAGCGCCGTGAGTTTGGCCTTGAGCTGCTGCAAACGCTGCATGTCGGCCTGCTCGGGCGAGGGCGCCATTCTGGCACTCGCCGGCTCGGTCTGGGTCTGCGCGCCCACGCCGGGCCGCGTATCGATGATGTTCTGCCCGCCGCCTTGCACGATGCTGGGCCGCACGGCGTCGGCGCTTTCCTTGCCTTCGAGCATCGCCGAGAGCGGCGTGTTGAAATAGTCCGCGATGCCTTGCTTGTCGTACTTCGACGTCGAACCGAGCAACCACATGAGCAGGAAGAACGCCATCATCGCCGTCACGAAGTCGGCATAAGCGATCTTCCAGGCACCGCCATGGTGGCCACCGTGTTCCTCGCTCTTCTTGCGTCGTACGACAACGCTCATCGGCCGCTTTTCGGCGGCGTCGCGTGAAAGCCTGTCACCCATGCCGCGCCCCTTACGCCTGCGCCTTCGCGGTGCCCTTCGTGGCGCGCACGGCGTCGTCGAGTTCCTGGAACGTCGGACGGTCGGACGTGAAGAGCACCTTGCGACCGAACTCCGCCGCGATCGAGGGTGCGTAGCCGCTCAGCGAGGCGAGCAGCACCGCCTTCACGCAGTGATAGGGCTTCGCCGCAGCGCGCCCCTTGGCGTTGAGCAGATCGGCGAGCGGGCCGACGAATCCGTAGGAAAGCAGGATGCCGAGGAACGTGCCCACGAGCGCGCCCGCGATCATCTTGCCGAGCACGGCCGGCGCTTCGCCGACCGAGCCCATCGTATGCACCACACCCATGACGGCCGCGACGATGCCGAACGCCGGTAGACCGTCCGCCATTTTTTGAATCGCGTTGGCGACGATCGATTCTTCCGCGTGATGCGTGACGAGCTCTTCGTCCATCAGGTCCTGCATTTCGAGCACATTGATGTTGCCCGTCGACATCATGCGCAGGTAGTCGAGGATGAAATCGAGCAGATGGTGATCGGCGACGATGTGCGGATATTTCTGGAAGAGCGGGCTTTGTTCGGGCGCATCGACATCCGACTCGAGCGCCATCATTCCTTCCTTGCGGGCCTTTTGCAGCAGTTCGTAGAGCAGTGCGATGAGCTCGAGGTACTTCGCCTTGTCATAGCCGCGGCCATGAAAGACGGTAGGCAGGCTTCTGATCGTCTTCTTGAGCGTCGTGATGGGATTGCTGACAACGAACGCACCGAACGCGGCACCGAAGATACAAAGAAGTTCGAACGGCTGCAGGAGCGCCGGCAAATGCCCGCCTACACCGACGAAACTCCCGATCACCGAACCGAGTACGACGATCCATCCAATTGCGACAAACATGTTCTCTCCCTGTAGCCGCGAGTGCATTCACTCGCGTGCCTTGCCGCGCGATGAGGTCAATGAGGGCGCCTTTCATCCGCTTAGCGCAATGCGAATGCACGTGCCCGCGCCTGACGCCGAGCCGAGCGAGCGGCATGGGGCCAATGACCGATTCGATAGCCGCGGCGGCACGGCTTCGTTTCCTTCTGACTTGCTAACGGCTCGACAGACGCCAGTCTGAAGAGCGGGCTCATACGAAATTGCTCGACCGGTTGAGCCCCAATTACGCGGCTCGGTATGAATGACCGGTCCGCTGAATCGTCACGTTCAGTCTTATTCGACGATGGCTCGCTGATTTTCAGCGTCGGCGCGGTATCACCGGAGCAGTGCGAATTCAAGGGCGCACTAGCGAATCAATAAGGATTATCTGACGCTAAATTCAACGAATCCCTTACATTTGCCTATCGATAACTATGGAAGACTGTAAGTGCTCGCCGATCGATCCACTTTCAAGGTAAATCGATACGGTGCACTGCAGCTTTCTCATTGAGACGACGCATCTGAAAATGATTCTCTTATGGCGCAAAACCGGATCTTTCGGACGGCGGCACTGAATTACCGGCAACGCACGATGGCCGGCACGGTTCTGATCCGCCGGGCATGGCCTGCGTGGGCGTCGTGGGCACTCGCAGGCTCGCTCGCGGCCGCCGCGACGATCTTCGCGTACATGGCGCAGATGCGATGATTCGGCTACGCGGGAAACTCCCCGTTTTGCTCCAGGCCGAGCTGACCGAATGCGGTCTCGCGTGCGTGGCCATGATGGCCGCCTTCCACGGAAAACCGATTTCGATGCGCGAAGCCAGACAGCAGATCGTGTTGTCCAGCAAAGGTGCAACGCTCGCGGATCTCATCGATATTGCCTCCGCTTTGGCGTTGTCGTCGCGAGCGTTACGCATCGAGATCGAGGATCTCAGCGAGCTACGGCTGCCGTGCATTCTGCACTGGAACATGAATCATTTTGTCGTGCTTAAATCGCTGCGCCAAAGCGGCGTCACGATACACGACCCGGCCGCGGGCCTACGGCACATTTCGTGGCGCGAATTCGATGGGCATTTCACCGGCGTGGCGCTTGAATTGTGGCCATCGAGCGAATTCGTGTGCCACAGCGAAAAGCGAGGTCTGTCGCGCTTCGCACCGATCGCCAAATATTGTCTCGATGCGAAATCCGAACTTGGCTGGATTTTGCTATCGGCGTTCGCGCTCGAGGCGTTGTCCATTGCCATGCCGTTTCACCTGCGATGGGCAATCGACCGGGGGCTCGTGTCGTCGTCTCACGCGCGTACGCTGGCGGTGCTATCGATGGGATTCGCGCTGCTGGTCGTCGTGCAGTCGGCGATCTCCGCGGTTCGCGGATGGCTAGTCGCCGCGATCAGCGCGCATCTGAATTTCCGCTGGCTATCGAACGTCTTTTCGCATTTGATGCGGCTGCCGCTCGCGTGGTTCGAACGGCGTCACCCGGGCGCCGTTCAGTCCAACTTCGGATCGGTCGAGCAAATCCAGCACATGCTGAGTACGCGATTTGCCCAAACGATCGTCGATGGCGTCATGGTCGTCGGTACGGTGGCCATGATGCTGTCGTATAGCACTGCCGTCAGCGTCGTATCGGTCGGTGCCGCGTCGCTGTACCTCGCGTCCCGATGGCTGTCGTTTCGTGCAATGCGCGACGTCAAGGCGGAAGAGATCGCGTTCGGCAGCAAACAGAACAATCATTTTCTCGAAACGCTACGCGGCATTCAGACCGTGCGCTTGTATGGCCAAGTGCCGCTGCGGACAATGCATTGGCTGAATCTGCTGATTAACCAGTTCAACGCCGGTCTGCGTGGCGAACGCATCGTCGCCGTTCAACGCGCGATCAGCACATTGCTGTTCGGGCTGGAGCGCATTGCGGCCGTCTGGATCGGCGCGCTCGCGGTCATCGATAGCCGCTTGACCGTGGGAATGCTGTTCGCCCTCATCGCCTACCGGGAGCAATTCTCATCCCGTGTTGCCGGGCTGATCGATTGCGTCATCGATTTGAGAATGCTTGCCGTGCACGTGGAACGGGTAGCCGATATTACCGATCAGGCGCCCGAACGCAACGAAGCAGTGGCGGGATGCTTGTCGCCGACTGACCGCGATCGTCTCGAGGCGAGCGTCGAGCTGCGCGGCGTCAGTTTTCGATATGCGCCGTCCGAGCCGTGGGTATTGAAGCGCGTCGATCTACGCATCGAGCCCGGCGAAAGCGTCGCCATTACCGGCCCGTCCGGGGGCGGTAAATCGACGTTGGCAAAAATCTTGTTAGGGCTGCTCGAACCCGTGGAGGGAGAAGTGCTGTTTGGCGGCCGGCGTATCGACGAGATCGGATTGACACATTTTCGTCGTCTCGTCGGGACCGTGATGCAGGACGACACCGTGTTCGGCGGCACGATTGCCGAGAACATCAGCTTCTTTGCCGCGGACATCGATGTCGCGCGCATCCACGCCTGTGCCGCGCTCGCCGGGCTCCACGCGGAAATCGATCGCATGCCGATGGGTTACGACAGCCTCGTGGGCGCCGGCGGATGTCTGCTGTCGGGAGGCCAGAAACAGCGCCTCCTGCTGGCGCGTGCGCTTTACAAGCAACCCCGCCTGCTGCTGCTCGACGAAGCCACGAGCCATCTGGATACCGCGAATGAAACCACCATCAATGCGGCCGTGCGCGCGATGCAACTGACTCGCATCGTCATTGCCCATCGGCCGCAGACGATTGCGTCGGTCGAACGCGTCTTCCGGCTCGAGCACGGCCGCGTAGATCCCGTCGACGATGACGAGGCACACCGAAGCCAGGATGCCGGCGCGGCCGGCACCGACCACGCTCATAAGGAGACCGCCTGATGACCTATCACGTTCTGTCGGGATTGCCGCGCTCGGGCTCGACGCTGCTGGCGGCGCTGCTTCGGCAGAATCCACTTGTCCACGCGGATATGACGAGCCCCGTCGCCCAGCTCTACATTGCGCAGTTACAGGCGATGAATGCATCGGTCGAGATGCACCATCATTTCGATACGGCGCGGCGGCGACGGCTGTTGCGGGCGGTTTTCGATGCCTACTACGGCGATGCGGACGTACGGCCGATCGTGATCGATACGCATCGCTCATGGACTTGCATGCTGCCGGGATTGGTCGATCTGTTTCCGGCGACACGGGCGATTTGCTGCGTCCGGAATGTCGGCTGGGTGATCGACAGCCTCGAACGGCTTGCCCGCAAGCATCCCCATCGATTGTCCGCATTGTTCGGCAACCGGGCGGACGCGACGGTGTACGAGCGTGTCGAGGCGCTTTGCGCGAGCAACGGCATGGTGGGCTACGCGCTAGATGCACTGAAGCAGGCTTGCTATGGCGCCGAAGCCGGACGCGTGCTCGTGGTGCGCTATGAAACATTGTGCCGCGACCCCGCCCGCGTGCTCGCTCGCATTTATGCGCATCTTGACGAAGCCCCGTTCGAACACGACACCGCAAACGTTCAATACGAGGCAGACCGGTTCGACCTCGCCGTGAATACGCCGGGGCTGCATCGGGTGCGGCGCGGCGTGTCGTTCGAGCCGCGCGACACGGTCTTGCCGCCCGATATGTTTGCTCATCTGGAGTCGTTCAATTTCTGGGAACGTCCCGATGTGGAGGCGCACGGCATCGCGATTGTATGACTTCGATCGATACCCGCACGATCGAAGGCACTGAAGCCTTTAATTGCGGGATTTACGAGGATATTCACCATGAATGAAAGGAACCAGGTCGAGCGCCAGGCAGCTGAATCGCTCACGCGCGAAAAAATCCGCACGCCGATGACGCTCCGCGAAGGTCGCTCGTCGTCGCTGCGGACGCTGACCGCCGAGGAAATCCAAGGTGTGCGCGGTGGGTATAGCGACCCGGGCCCGAACTGCAACCGCTGGGGATACGGCTGCTAAATAGCGGTGAGATGACGCGCGCCGCAAGGCGCGCGTCATGCAGTTGACCTTGATGGAGCTGATCTACGGCGCAAAAGCATAGCGGCCAACGAAGCGTCGCTTTTCGCCGTTGGCGCCCCTCATTCGGTCCGGTTTCTCGACGAACGCGGAACGATTGCTCGCTGCCGCAACATCATCGACGGCCCTTCCACCCCGCCCGTCCTGCTCAACAGGTTCGGGTCAGAAGAGGCCATTCATGAAATCGATGCGTATTGCCAGTGCCGGCCGATACCGGGCGCTCACCGCCGCGGCGTTGTTCGCCGCACTGTTCTGTCCAGCCGTGGTCCATGCCGCGCCGGCCCTGTCGGCACCGCGCGCGCAATTGTCTTACGGCGTGATCGAAGGCGTCAGTATCGGCACGGGACAGACGCGGGTACACGCGTTTACCGGTGTACCGTATGCCGCCGCGCCGGTCGGCCCATTTCGCTGGCGAGCTCCCCAACCCGTGGCGCGATGGGCCGGCGTGCGGCGCGCAACCGAATTCGGGCCGCGCTGCATGCAGTCGGACGGATTCGCAAAGACCTCTCGCTCCACGCAGATGAGCGAGGACTGTCTTTACCTGAATATCTGGGCACCGCCCGATCCGCATGCAGCCAAGCTGCCGGTCCTCGTTTATTTCCACGCCGGGGATTTCGAAGGCGGCGACGGATCCGACGCACGCATTGACGGCGCGAATCTCGCGGCCAAAGGCATGATCGTCGTCACGGTGAACTATCGCCTCGATGTGTTCGGCTTTTTCGCGCACCCCGATACCGCGCAGGAGTCCGGATATGGTGCGGCCGGAAACTACGGTCTGCTCGACCAGCTCGCTGCGCTCAAATGGGTGCGCGAGAACATCGCGCAGTTCGGCGGGGACCGCGAACAGGTCACGATCGGGGGCCAGGGCGCGGGTGCGGTGTCAGTCAGCGCGCACATGGCGTCGCCGCTCTCGCGGGGACTCTTTGCGCGTGCCATTGGACAAAGCGCCGGCGCTTTCACACCGATCAACTTCTGGACGAAGGAGCACGCCGAAGACGTATCGAAAGCATTTTCGAACCGGCTCGGTGCGTCCTCCCTCGAAGCGCTTCGCTCCCGCCCGGCCGAGGCTCTGCTCGATGTAAAAGACCCGGAGGACGAAACGCCGTTCGGATTCTGGCCTACCGTCGACGGTTATTTTCTGACCGAGCGGCCCGGGGCCGTCTTCGCTGCCGGCGGGCAAGCGCGCGTGCCGCTGTTGGTCGGATCCAACTCTCAGGAGGCGCACTTCAGTCGCGTGCTGGAAGGTCGTGCTCCCACACCCGAAAACTGGCGTCTAACGCTCGAGGAGATTTTCCCGCACAACTACCCCGCCGAAGTCATGGCGCTGTACCCCGGTGGCGACGAGCAGGAAGTCATGCGCTCGGGCACGGCGCTCGCAAGCGACATGATGTTCGGCATCAGCACGCGCCTTTGGGCTGACTTGCATCGGGAAACGGGCGCAGCGCCCGTCTACTACTACTTCTTCACGCAGCCGCGTCCGCCGCTGGCGCGCCCGGTGACCGGCGAGAAAGCCGACCCGCGGCCCGAGCCGGTCATGGGCGCCGAACATGGCGCGGAGGTCGAATATATTTTCGACAATTTCCGGCAGCAGCCTCAATACGCCTGGACGGATGAAGATCGCAAGATCGCGCGCGTGTTTTCCGACTACGTTGCGCGGTTCGTCAAAACAGGCGACCCGAACAGCGAAGGGCTCGAGAAGATCGGTTCGCCGAAGGAGCGCCCGAGCTTCGCACGCGACGGACTGCCGCTCTGGCCGCCCGCGCGGGAAGAGCGAGGCGGACTCGTGCGCCAGTCGATCGGCAGTGACACGCGCTCGATTCTCGACACCGATTCGGAGCGGTATCGCCTCTTGCATGTGCTTTACAAGACCGCGTTTCCGAATGTGGCGGGCATGAAACCCTGATTGGCGTCGGGCGCGGGTGTCGAAAGGTATCCGCGCCTTGGCGCTGAAAAGGTGATGATTCGGAACGCCCCTTCTTATGCGCGAATGCGGAAAATTTCCGGATGATCGATACGTGACGAACAGCCCATGCCTGCGGTCGTCGCCTAAGATAGCTTCGCCATATCGGCAAGGTCGTCATCCCACCATCCCGCTTTGAAGGCGGTAAAGGTCAACGCTTCGAAGTCGTCCGCTCCAAAGCCGGACAGGCTGATTGCCAAATTCCTGAAGACGATGAATCCTTGCCCCACATATGACTGCGCATCGAGCTGCTTCAACTGCTCAATGGTTTTAGCGTGCGGTTGCTGAAAGACCCGTATCCCTTTGACAGTCACATTCGGATAGGTGGATGGAAACGCGATCTCAGCGACACCGCCGTCCGCACGGTCATAGGTAATCAGGCTCGCGTCGCGCACCTCAGTGTCGTCACCGAGCATGTTTTTCGACCTGCGCGTCGGAGGACCCCACAGCGATTCGACTTCGCTCGCCCGCATGCCAAACTCGATCTCGGCGACGCCGCTTTGCGGGAATACAGCGTAGTTTCTATTGCGATCCATAGGTCAACCCATCGGCAAAGAGCCGTTCTTCTGAAGGCATTTAAAGTACTCCGGCATCTCAATGCATCGCTTCATCGTAGCTTCTTTGTCTTCGATTTGATTGGCGATTCGACGCACGTCGCGCATTTCCTTGAGCATTGCAGGCCACTTGCCCTGCTTCCTTCATGGCGCTCGTCGATTCGTTAGCGAGTAGAGGCGTTGTCCGGGTGATCGATGCGCCCCCAAGACGAGCCATCGAAGCGCACGATATCTTTTTCTCCCACGGACCAGAGCACTTTGCCAACCGAGTCGACCGTGACAGCGTCGCTCACAGGCGGAGTCAACCCGGTGACAACCTCATCGATTTTCGCGTGAGCATCGTTAAGCTTGTACGAGTAAAGCCCCAAGTGCGAGCCAAGGTACAAGTTCCCGCCGAAAAGCGCCATTGAGTAGAACAACGGATCGTGCTCTACGCTCGATACGTCTCTGAAGCCATCTCGCGCATTACCGTTCAGAAGTGCCCCATTATGACCACAGACCCAAACGCTATCGGGAGATTCGATCAAGATGCAGTTCAAATGTCCCATCTCCGGAATCCTCAACCTGCTCCACGTCCTTCCGTCGAAGTGGAACAATCGTCCTTCGATGCCTGCGGGACCGGGATAGCTCCCGCAAACATATATATCGCCTTCGTCAGGACCACCCATGTCGCTCAGTAATAATCGCTGATCGATCGGCAAGGCCTGCAAGAGACCGTCGTCCATATGCTGCCAACTGTTGGAGGCTAGACGTTTGTATACCTGCCCGCCGGCTCCGCACACAAATAGAAAACGTCCGATCTGGCGGATTGAACTGACATAGCCCCAGCCGCCAGCGTCCGGGACGAATACACCGGCACCCGGAATTTTCTCTTCGACGATCGTCTCTGCGAAGCTGAACTCGACGTGGCCTTCGTGCGACATGCCGACCAACGCCCAGTCGCCCGGCGTATCGACGCCCGGCGTATCGACGCCCGGCGTATCGACGCCCGGCGTATCGACGCCCGGCCAAAAGTAAGTCGTAGCGCTGCGAGCCCACCACTTCGTTTCGTGACTAGTCCAGGGCTCAGCGTCGCCCTCGATGTATTGGAACCAACGAGTAAATGGAGTGTACGGCTCATCCCCGTCGGGAGACCCGGCGATCAGCAGCCAATCGTCTTCGATGACTTTCGCGACCGTGAATGTAACGTTTGTCGCCATTAGCGCCCCGGTGCTCTCCGCAGTGCCGTCGTTGTGTGGCTTTCGCCCAGGCCCGCGGTCGCATGGAAGTGAATCGAAACGTCACAGTTCGTCGCTGCCTCCTTCAATGCGCGTCGGAGCAAATCGCATGGGCCGCCCCAATCTCGCAAGGTGCAACCGGTCGATACCGGTCAATGTGCGGCTCCACGTAACCTCGAGCGCACGGCCGTCATTCATGACGTATGTCTCCCGCCGCTCACCTGCCGCGATGTCCGACGGCGTTATGGGTGTCGTCGCTTCCCCCAAAAGCGCTTTGATGCTTTCCCGAGTACTGTTGCGCTTATCCATACCTAATGGCAAAGCACCCGGCCAACCCGGCTGACTACCTGCGGCCAACGCAAACTCCGCATCCGTCAGCACCCAGCGCGCCGGATCTCCCTGCTCGACGTATCCCGCATGCGGATGATGAAGAGTGAGTGCGAGGCCTCGGTCGGCAACGGTAACGACCTTGGATTCGACGACCGGGACAGGCATCAATTCGATAAGCTCGAGCTCCAGCGTCCGAGCCAGCTCACCCAACCATTGCGCGATATCGAAGCAGCCGATGCGGGCGAGAAGCTGATCCGCAATATCATCGATGTCCATCCGACGTGTCCTCATGGCTTGATCGGCGGATTGTCGGGATGATCGATCCGAGTCCATAAGTTGCCGTCGAACCTGACCAGATCCTTGGCTCCGATCGACCAAAGCGCATCATCGGTCGAATCGACAGTATAGGTTTCGACTTCGGGGTTCAGCCCGGTTACGACCGGCGCGATTACATGCCCGTCATAAGCGAACAGGCCTTTTGTCGTGCCGAGATAGACTTTTTCCTTGAACTTCGCGATCGACCAGAATGTATCGTTGTCCGCAATATCGCTGACATCTCGGAAGCCCCTGACGACATTGCCGTTCAATAATGTGCCGTTCGCTCCGCCGATCCACACATCATCCTGCCCATAGCAACGAACGCACTCAAGATTCTCGTCGGTCTTGAGCTCGATTTGCCGCCATGCGCTGCCGTTCCAGTGGTAAAGGGAGCCGTTGGAGCCCGCGGCGTACACGTCTTCTTCCGAAAACCCATCGATTCCGTTGAACACGACATACTCGTCCGATGCTGCATGATGAAACGCCAAAGGTGCCGAGACCAGCGATTTCCACGTACCATTGTTTCGCGCGTAGACCTGGCTGTTGAACCCACATGCAAACAGCGTGTTACCGATCTCACGAATCGACCGCAGGTAGCCAAGATTGCCGAGACGCACGCCAGCGTCCGGAATCTTCTCGGTGACGGAAGAGCCGTCCTTGCTCGTCCATAATTCGACCTCGCCTTCCTTCGAAAGCGCGACCAGTTGCCTGGGTTCCGTGCTCGTTTGCCGCTTTTCACAGACAGACACGACGTTCGCATTGACGTCGTGATAGAACCATTGCCGGCCCGGCTCCAAGCGCCCAACGTACGCGCTCATCCTCGTATGCGCGTATTCGGACGAGTCCACCTCTTCAAGCTGAGTGGCGAGATAGACAATGTCGCTTTCGACCGCACAACCCGAGATGAAATAGACCTCTGTACCAAGCATTGTTGCTGCTCCCATACGAATCATTTAAAAACCGAATCCACCACCGTTCTGCTTCGGCACGCCCATGCTCGATGGATCGAGACTCTTTACTCTGCCAAAGGGATCGGCACGTAGCTTCGTAGTCGCAGGCAACCCTTTGGACTGGTGATACTGACGCAACTGACGTTTTAGATCGTCCTTGCTGCATCCTGTCACCTGGGAAACCACACCGGCCCCGACGTCCTCCAGTTGCCCGAGCGATGCGGTACCTCGCGGCGTTCCGATTCTTCCCAGTCCCGCTTCGATGATGTCGAAGCGCGCATGAATCTGACCGTGCTGGGCAAGCTCGCGATAGTACTGAACGAGCCGCCTGCCGCTTTGCCTGATCGTGCCACCGTTTTGCGCACTCGATTTCGTCTTGCCGTCCACACAAACAGAAAGCCCGTCGGCATGCTGAATGGCGCCCGGGTAATATGCACCGTTCTCGCCCGGCTGCTTGAAACAATGATCCGGAATCACATGGTGCGGAGTGGCACCACCAGGGCAGCCTTCGCGGTATGGGCGCAATCTACAACGTCCGGCGTCGTTACCGCTACCCGGCACATTGACGTTGTCCTTCCCGCTCCCCGAGCTTTCGGCGCGTTTTGTCGATTGCTCGATCTGCTTCTCTTCCTGCTTCACCTCGTTTTTGACGGCGTGCGCTTCGGCTTTTGCTTCCGTCTTCAATGCCTTCGCTTCCGCAACCACAGCCTTGCTGCCCGGGATCATCGAAGTAATGCGATTGATGACCGCGTTCTCGACGATGCCGACCGCGGTGCTGACGAAGTCAGGCGCCTTGCCCGTGAGTATCCAGTCCGCGGCGGCATCCATCGTGCTCGCCCCGGCATCGGTCGCACCGCCGACTGCGCCGACCGCGCCACCCACCGTCACACCGGCGCCTCCGACGGCTTCCATGCCCGCCGCGACGGGAAGCCCCACACCCGTGGCGGCGACTCCTGTTCCGGCCAGCATCGTCACGCCGCCCGCTCCCGCGACCTTCCCCCCGACATCCATCGCCTTGCCGGCGGCGTCATGCAACGAGGGCGACACGTTGTCCTTGTAGCCCTGCGCCAAGTCTTTCGCGACTCGTTTGACCTTGTCCGTGAAGGTCTGTTCGGCCGGCGTAGCGTTCTGATCCGGTGGCTGGTCGGCCCCCGCCGAGGCCGCTTTGGCCGACATTCCGGAGGGTGCCGGGGCGGCAACGTACAGCCCCGGATTATTGCCGCCGTTCATCGTGTTGGTGTCGCCAACGCGCACCACGTACTTCCCGCCCGCGCGCACCGAGCCGCTAGCGCTGGTGGGCTTCACCTCCCCATTCACCGTCCCGGACTTGACGCCTTTGAGCGAGCCCGCACTATCGCCGGTACAGCTCGGTTGGGTGCTCTGATCGAGCACATACACGGGTGTCCCGCGAAAGCGCACGGTGGGCACCACGCCGACGCTGCTCCCCAAATCCTGGGTCGTCGGATACGGCAAAGGAACGACGCTGCTGCCCACCTGGGTCTTGTTGATGGATGGTGCGGTGGATACGGCCTTGAATTCGCTGGCCTTGTGCGTGCCGAGCTTAGGCATCTCGCGCCTCCATGCCGGCCGCCTGCCGATCCAACTCCGCGAACAGCCGTTCGCGCTCACGCCGCTGATCCTCCGAGAGCACGCCTGCTTCGAGCACACGAACCGGCGCCTCAGCGGTTTTACCTATGATTCGCCGCCAAACCATCGATAGTTGCCGACGATCGGTATCGATCGAAACCGTGTCCAGATGCATCGGCGATCTGAAGTAAGCCCCGCTTTCGAGGCGAACACGGACGAACGCGAGATGCTTCGGCAACGCGAATCTCATGACGGTATCGCCTCGAGAGTCGACATGCACGCCCGGCGCATCGGACGGAAACAGGTTCGTCAGCTCGACGATCTCTCCGCCGCTCGGGTACTCGATCTGTTGATCGGGGTATGCCGCATTCCAAACCGCGAAATCGAAGTCCTCAGGCAAGCACCTATCGCGCGCAATGAACGCTTCATCGATTGTGCCGACCAGTGATGCCCGGTCCGGATGCCCTTTATGGCGAACGCCAAAGCCAGCCACCTGCTGTTGTTTGGGCAACGCCTCGCCCGAAGCCGCCCGCTCGAACACCGAAAGATCGAACGGCGCATCGGAAAACTCGATTTGGGGCGCCGGCAAACGCGTGACACCGGCCGCCTTCAGATACCAGTGCTCCGACCACCCGACGCCAATGGGATTAGCGCCAAACGCCGTATGCGCCACCGCCGCCACAGCGCCGTTCGCCCGGGGAAGCCGATAGCGCTCAGGCACGCATCGCGCGGCGGGTGAATCGGCAAGCACGAGACATTCACCGCCGAATGCCAACTCCGGACGAAGCGCAACGCTCAATGCAGGGTCCGGTGCCGACATCGTCCAAGGAACGGGATGCACCAGGCCCAGCGTCAGCCAGCGGCAAACGCGAGCCATCCAGGATGTTGCAAACGATGACTTTCGAAGAAAGCGCTTTCCCGTGACGACAAGTGACTTGTCGATAAGCGTCTGCCCTCGCTCGCCGCGACGCAGCAGTACCTCGCATTCGCGCTCCCATCGTTTCACGGCTTCGGGTGCAGCGGACATGAGCGGATTCAGTCCCTGGGGAGGCTCAGGCAAGGCAAGCGGTGGGCCATCCGGTTTGCGGACGTGCAGCCGCACGCTGAAACGCGGCGTTGCCCGGCCACCCGGCGCATGCGCGGTGCCGTAAACGATGACATCGCATTTGGGCTTGAAGTGGCAAAGATCGCTCTCCTCGCGCACGCCGCTGCGACCCACCTCACCGAAATAGGCGTCCTCCTCGCATAGCGGCCGCTGCTCGTCGGCATAGACAGGGCCATCGTCGGTGAGATCGAGTGTCTGCCGCAGCACGACGACGTGAAATGGCTGGTCGTGCTGATCGATTCCCTCGAACGCGAGCGCCGGAAACGGCGTATGGTTGCGAAACTCCATGGCCCGCGCTCAATTGATATCGACGTCTTTTCCGTTGATCTGCACGGGCCCCGATCCTTCGATCAGCAGCTGTGCGCCTTGCAGCGTGATGTTTCCATTGCTTTCGAGAATCAGAACGGACTTCCCCGCCCTCAATTCGATCCGATCGCCTGCCGTCACGGTGTACGTTTTCCCGACCATCGTCGTTTTCGTGAGCCCGACCTCCTCGGCACTCGCCAACCCGACCGCCGTATTCATCGCGCCCGCGACCGTTACCGTGTAGGCGCCGCCGATCGTCAGCGCCTTGGCCAGCCCCACCGTCTCCGCGGATGCCAACGCGATCAAAAGATTCTGTGCGCCGTCGATCGTCTCGCTGCGGTTTCCGACCACTGTCAGCGTCTCATTACCGCCGACTCGCTCGGACCGGTTCACCCCAACCGTAATCGTCTCGTTGTTACCGACTGTCTCGGTACGGTCATGATTGACGTTCACGGTTTCGTCATGCACGACCGTCTTCACCCGATCGTTGCCGACCGAATGCGATTCGTCATGCTCGACTTCGATCCGCTGATCCTTCTCCGCATGAATCCAGAGTTCCTCCTGACCGAGCTTGTCTTCGAAACGGATCGCATTGGCGTTTTCGCGCGTAGCGCCTTTGCTCGATCGCGTCAGAAAGCCGCTTTGTGTAGCATTGGCCGGCAGCGCCCACGGCGGCATGTTTTGCGCGTTGTAGACGCGCGAGGTAATGAGCGGCCGGTCGGGATCGCCATCGAGAAAGGAGACCACCACTTCATCGCCGATGCGGGGGATCTGGATCATCCCGAAACCGCGCCCGGCCCAGGGCTGCGCGACACGCACCCAGCAGGAACTAGCTTGATTGCGCTTGCCGAGACGGTCCCAATGAAACTGAACCTTTACGCGCCCCAGCTCATCCGTGTAGATTTCTTCTCCCTGAGGGCCGACCACGGTGGCGGTTTGGGGCCCCGCGATCGTGGGCCGTTCAGCCGCGAGCGCGGGACGGTATGGGATCTTCTTGCGAATGCAAGTAAAGCTGCACGAATAGGACGCCGCGCCGTCGCCGGCCTGGTAGTTGTTTTGGCCGCTGTGCGTGACCGTCGTCAACAGAAACTGCCGATCTTCAGCCGGCGCGCCCGCATGATCGTAGTGTTCGTCGAGTTCGAAGTATCGCGCCGGCATCAGCCGCCGGCTCGTCGTCGCACCCGTGAAGACCTTGCTGTGGGCGGCGAGCGCCTCGGTCCTGAACCGCGCGAGTTCCTCGCCGCGATCGCTGTCGGCAAAACCGTGAGCGCCCAGATAGTCATAGACCTCGTACGAGGCGACATCGCCCTGGTCGACTTGCGTGCCGTTGGACACGGAACGCCGCGCGCCGGGCGCCTTGTAGTCGAACGTCTTGAGGGCGACTTTGTCGGATTCGAGTTGCCGCGAAGCTTGGAACGAGGTCACGACGTCGCGGTCGTCGAGCGCCTCGCCCTGCAGGTAGGGAATCGACGGACTGCGGCCGTCGATCGGCTTCGCCGTCACCGAGCTGTCGGTAACGATCAGCTTGTGACCGTCTTTTGTGTGTTCGAAAAAGAAAAAGAGGCCCTCTTCCTGCATCAATCGCAAAACGAAGTCGAGGTCGCTCTCTTTGTATTGCGTGCAGTAACTACGATTTTTAGTAGGTTTCGTCAATCTGAACGCATGGGAAGCCAATGCGCCATATTCCTGAAACACTTTCTCCAGAATCGCCTGAACCGGTTGCTCCTGGAATATCCGGATGTCTTGCCGCCGCGAAAGCATCCATACCCAGGGCCGAATGGCGGCACTATAGAGTGCGAAGCCGCCATCGGTATCGAGGTGCGTGAAAGCGGCCACATAGCCATGAAAGAAGCGCTCTTCAGAGCTGGCCAGCGCCGACGTCACCTGCAACGTGACCGTCACGGGCTGCCCGATCATTTGCTTCAACTCGATCTTTCGATCCTGCGAGGCCAATCGCACGTGGATTTCGAAAAGCTGAGACAAACCTTCCGTGCATTGGAAATCGACCACCACCAATTCGGAGGGCCCTGCCAACGGCGTTTTTATCGTGAGCAGGCGATTACCCTGGAGCCGGAAGAAACTCGCAATCTCGGACATTTGCATGGGAAACCTCGAAACGTCGCACGAGGGAATCGAGATATTACCGTCGGACGAATGCCAAATGAAACGTTTTTTAGTTGAAAAAACCGTGACGGTCGAACAGGTACAAGGAACGAGGCAGCGGCTGACGGCTTTCAATGCCGCATTCGATGGAGCGTAGATGGAAGACTTGCTTGCGCACTACGAATACGAACTCGGTCTCATTGCCGACGCGTTGGCCGAGTTCGGCAAGCGCTATCCGCGGATCGCGGCACGGCTCGGCTTGTCGAACGGGCATTCCGACGAGCCGCATGTCGACCGCCTGAGCCAGGCGTTCGCGTTTCTGGCGGCGCGCATCGGCGTGAAGCTTGGCGACGATTACCCGGAATTCACCGAGCCACTGCTCGAGCTGCTGTATCCGGGTTACTTGCGCACGGTACCCTCGTGCGCGATCGCGCAGTTCGATCCGTCTCCCGTTATCGATCTATTGACCGAGCCCCAGCGCGTGGAGCGCGGTACCGAACTCGATGCGCTCGCCGCGCATTGCCGCTTCACGACCGTCTACGACGTGACGCTTTCGACGCTGCGCATCGAAGCGGCGCGCTTCTCCCCGGCGATTTATGCGCCATCGAGCGTACAGTTCCCGCCCGATGCTTCGGGACTGCTCTCGATCGCGTTTTCAGCCACCACACCGACGCAGCGCTTCGACGATTCGGTTCCATCGTCGCGTGTGCGCGTTCATCTTGCCGGCACGCGTGCGCTCGTTTGCGCCCTCCTCGACACGGTGTTGCTGCACGCGCGCGCCGCATTCGTCGAAGCGGACGATAGTGGGCGTTGGAAAGCGTTGCCGGTGGTGCCATTCGAGCAGGTCGGCTTCGACGACAACGATCGGCTATTGCCGCGCGAGGCGCCCGGCGCTTCAACGCCTTTTCAATGTCTGCTCGAATACTTTGCGTTTCCCGAGCTGTTCGATTTCGTCGATATCGACATGGGGCGAGTGCGCCGTGCCGCAGGACCGGCAGCGAGGATTACGCTGCATGTCGCGGTATCCGGAGCACAAGCGGATTCGGGGGCCGGCCGAGCGCTGGGTACGCTCAACGCTTCCGCCCTGAAACTCGGCTGTACGCCGGTCATCAACCTGTTCAAACGGCCAGCGGCGCCGATCGTGCTCACGCCGACGGACACCCGCTATCCCGTGCGGCCGGTGCCGCTTGCCGCCGAGTCCGTGACCGAAGTCTTTTCGATCGACGGTGTTTGGCTCGGGGAGCTCGCGGGCACCGAAAAAACGGCACCGCAGGCCGAGCGCGGCACGCGCATCGACGTGCAACCGTTTCGTGCGTTCGGACATCGCCCGAGCGCCACGGGTTCGGCGGTCTACTGGATCGCCGCGCGAGACCGCGACGCCGCGCTCGTCGGCAGCAATGGCGACTTGCTGCTATCGCTCGTCGGGCTGGATGGTAAGCCGGCTCGCGCCGCGCAACCTCAACTCGACGTGGAGACGACCGCGACCAACGGCGATCTGCCGTCGGGCTTGCCGATCGGTTCGCCCGATGGCGATCTCTCGAACGAGCAAACGGCGCTTTCATGCCCGATCAGGCTATTGGCGCCTCCCAGCCGCCCCGCCGAATTGCCGCGCGGCGATGGTGCGTTATGGCGGTTGTTGTCAGCGCTGACACCGCATGCGATCGAGCTCACGCAAGCGGGGCTGCCTTCACTGAAGGCGCTGTTCGAGCAACATGCCGCCCGCTCCGCTCCCGCCGCGCGCCGTTGCACCGATGCGCTCGCTAGCCTCGGCTGGAAACCGGCCATCGAATGGATGTCGCTCGATGATTCGTTTCCTTCTTTCGTGCGGGGTATGGAAATCACAGTCGGATTCGATGAAGCGGCGTTGGTCGATATCAGCCTCAGCGTTTTCGCGGCTATCTTGGCGCGCTTTTTCGAATCGTATGCGTCGACAAATAATTTCGTGCGGTTGGTTGTGCGATCGGCGGGGACTGGCGTGGTACTGATCCGGTGTCCCGCTCGGCGAGGGGCGCGGCCGTTGGTTTGAGATTGGCTTCATTGGCGCGACGGCAGGTTCAACAAGCCACAGAGGATCGCAGCGCTGCCCAGTACCGCGAAGAACAGCGTCGTATCCCACAGCGCGCCGAACCGATCGAGCGTCGCACTATGCCGGGGCGTTTCGGGGAGATAGCGGACTTGCACGGCATCGCCGACCTTCATTCCGAAAATCATGCCACCTTGCGGATAGGCAATGGCTTCGCCCGATTGCGTGACAAATGCGATCTGCGGGTGACTGCCGCCCGCATTGAGCGCGACTACACGGCCCGGAACGACGATCGATGAATGAAGAAAGCCGCGCGTCGAATGGAGCGTAAAAATCGCCGCGATCAGACAGCCGCTGCCGACGGCAATAAGTGCTTTGGTCACCACCCACCTCACGGAGATCATCACCACCGTTGATGGACATACGGCGCGATTTTGTCCAAATACAACTTTCGCAGCGCGGCCATTGCCGCGTCGGTCAGCGGCGGCAAGTCGCTTGCCACGTTATTGGCCTTGGCTTGCTCGGCATTCTTGGCCCCGGGGATCACGGTCGTCACGCCCTCGTTCATCAAGATCCAGCGCAGCGCGAATTGCGCCATGGTGACGCCAGGCGGAACGAGCGGCCGGATTTCGTCGACGGCTTCGAGCGCCACATCGAACGGCACCCCCGCGAATGTTTCGCCTTTATCGAACGCCTGCCCCTCCCGATTGAAGTGGCGATGATCGTCGGCCGCAAACGCCGTATCCGCCGTCATCTTGCCGGTCAGCAGACCAGACGCGAGCGGGACACGGACAATCACGGCAATGCCTCTTTCGCGCGCTTCCTGCAGAAACCAATCGGCGGGACGTTGCCTGAACACGTTGAAGATGATCTGCACCGACTTGACGCCGGGGTATTCGATCGCCTTCAGACCTTCCTCGACTTTTTCCACCGAGACGCCGTAGTGGCGGATCTTTCCCGCTGCGACCATGGCGTCCATGGCATCGAAAACCTCCGGCCGGTAGTAGACCTCGGTCGGCGGACAATGCAGCTGCACGAGGTCGAGACATTCGGTCTCGAGGTTCTTGAGCGACCGCTCGACGAACGCATTCAAATTGGCCGCCGTATAGCCCTGCGCCACATGAGGGTCGAGCCGGCGGCCCGCTTTTGTCGCGACGAAGGGTCTCGGCCCGCCGCGCTCCCTCAGCACGGCCGCGATGATGCGCTCGGAGCGGCCATCGCCGTAGACATCGGCCGTGTCGATAAACGTCGTGCCGCTATCGAGCGCCGCGTGCAGCGCCGCCTTCGCATCGCTTTCCGACACGTCGCCCCATGAGCCGCCGATCGCCCACGCGCCGAAGCCGATTTCCGAAACGACTTGCCCGATATTGCCAAATGGCCGTTGATTCATTGTCTTTCCTCTTTCAAGGCATCAGTTGTCCGCCATTCACTTCGATGATCTGGCCGGTGATGTATCCGGACAGCGCGGGAGAAGCGAGAAACAAAAAGGCGCCTACGCATTCCTCGGGCGTGCCTTCCCGCCCCATCGGCACCGACGCAGTTTGCTGAGCAAGCAGTTCCGGCGGCGTGTATTTGTCGTGAAACGGCGTCTGGATGAGACCGGGCGCCACCGCGTTGACGCGTATGCCGTCGCGGACGAATTCCTTCGCATGGCCGCGCGTCAAGCTGCTGACAAAGCTTTTCGTGGCGGCGTAAAGCACTGCGCCCGCACCACCGCCGGTGCGCGCGGCCACGGACGAAGTGTTGATGACGTAGCCGCCGGCCGCCTTCAGAAACGGATGGGCCGCCACCGTCGCCTCCCAGACCGAGCGGGCGTTCAGATTCACGACCTCATCGAAATGACCGGGCGGCATGTCCGTCGAGGCAATGCGCCCCAACATGCCGCCCGCGTTGTTGATGAGACCGTCGAGCCCACCCAGCATGTTCGCCGCGGCCTGCACCACCCGCGATGCAGCGTCCGGTTCGCCCAGCTCACCTTGAATCAGCTCGATATGGTCCGGCCATTCGGCGCGCAGTGCTTCAGCAGCCGCCTTGCTACGGTTGAAATGGGCGACGACGTGTGCGCCCTGTGCCGCGAATGCGCGGGCCACCGCGGCTCCGATCCCGGTCGACGCTCCGGTGACCAGAACCTTCGTGCCGTCCAAATCGCCAATCCGTATGTGTTCGAAATTCGGCATACGTTTTCCCTCGAAAAGATTCGTTCGCAGCCTTGGCAAGCGTCGCCTGTTTCTGCCGTTGCATCGGTTCGGAGGCAATGATTGCACGGCGTAGAATGAACTGGGTTCATTGCGCTATTGAATGCCATTCATCATGAGCAAATCAGACCGAATCGACTTCGCGGATTTGAAGTCGTTCTTAGCGATCGTGAGGTGCCGCAGCTTCAAGCTCGCCGCGATCGAACTGGGGCAAACGCCGTCGGCCGTCAGCCATGCCATGCGCCGGCTCGAAGATCGCCTCGGCGCGAAGTTGCTCAACCGCAGCAGCCGATCCGTTTCGACGACCGCGGCCGGACGCGACCTTGCGGCGCGGTTGGAGGACGGTTTCAACCAGATTGGCTCGGCGCTCGAAACCTTCGAGGCCCCCGGCACGGCACGGCTCGGAGAAATCCGCTTGAACGTGTTCGCGGATGCCGCGCATTTACTCGTCGCACCGGCGTTGCCGGAGTTCGCGCGCATGTGTCCCGACGTGCGGCTGACGGTCGTCGTCGAAAACAGGCCGATCGACATCGTGGCCGAGGGTTACGACGCAGGCATTCGCTACGGACACTACGTCCCGGAAGATATGGTGGCGGTCCCGCTGACGGGGCCCCAGCGATGGGTCATGGCGGCCTCGCCGGACTATCTCGAGCGCCACGGCTCGCCGCGCAGTCTCAAGGATCTGTCCGATCACACCTGCCTTCAACTGCTGCTCGGGGACAACTCGAGCTATCGATGGGAGGTCAACGATGGTGGCGAGGCGCGGCGCCTTCGAGTCCCCGGCTTGCTGACGATCAACGACACGGCCACGACGATCAGCGCATGCAAGGCCGGGCTGGGTATCGCGTATGTGCTCGAGGCCCGTGTCGCCGAGGAGTTGGCGCGAGGCGAATTGCAAACCGTGTTGAAGAAGCACGCGTTCGACGAAGACCCGTTTCACATTTACTACAGCAGCCGCCGTTACAAGCACCCCGCGCTGATGACATTGATCGATATCGTACGCCGACAGCAGTCGCTTCCGAAGCTTGTCAGGGGCTTTTCGCGGTGATGCACAGCGCTGCGCCAGCCATCGGCGTTTTTCGTTCGATGGGCGAGCGACTAAAAGCCAGCAAGCAGACTTTACCCTGGGCCCGGCCGCTTTCGCCAGCCGTGTATGTCCTGGCGGGTATATCCCACTGACATACACTGCGATCTGCCTATAATTGGATATACGATGGCCATATACAAGGGAGTTGCTTGTGGAGCAAGGTGCAGTCTTTAAAAGCAACCGCAGCCAAGCCGTGCGTTTGCCGAAATCCGTGGCGCTTCCCGACGATGTGAAGCGAGTCGACGTGGTCGCCATCGGCCGCGCGCGCTTACTCACCCCGGCTGGCGAGTCGTGGGATAGCTGGTTTGATGGCGAAGGGGTGAGCCCGGACTTTATGTCCGCGCGCGACCAACCAAGCGATCAGGAGCGCGAGGGCTTTTGATGCTCAAGTACATGCTCGATACGAAGATTTGTATCTTGACCATCAAGAAGAAACCCCCCGAAGTTCGCGACGCGTTCAATCGCCACCAGGGCCAACTCTGTATCAGCACGGTCACATTGATGGAGCTGATTTATGGCGCGGAAAAGTCCGCAGCTCCGGAAAAAAACCTGGCTGTCGTCGAAGGCTTCGCCGCCCGGCTAGATGTCTTGGCATATAACCACGAAGCTGCCATGCATAGCGGCCAACTCAGAGCCGAGTTGCAAAAGATCGGCAAACCGATCGGCCCTTACGACCAGATGATTGCCGGACATGCACGACCACACGGCATGATCCTAGTGACGAATAATGTTCGGGAATTCGAACGAGTGCCCGGTTTGAGAGTGGAAGACTGGGTGCACGCCGAACAGTAAGCGCTTTCACGACTTATTCGCGCGTCGCGGAAGAATTGTCGCAGCCCTGTCAAACCGCGCCTGCTCCCCATGCGAGAAAGCCACCGTCCACCGGAAGCACGATCCCGTTTGTATATCCTGCCTCCTCCGACGCCAAGTAGCAAACCGCTGCAGCGATTTCCGATGTCGTGCCGTAGCGCTTCATTGGAATTGCATTCGAGTATTCAGCGCGAAACGCTTCGCTATGGAGCGCCTTGGTCATCGGCGTATCAACTGGACCCGGAGCGATTGCGTTAGCGGTGATGCCGTAGTCACAGAGTTCCACCGCCATCTGGCGCGTCAACGCAATGACGGCCCCTTTCGACGTGCCGTAGGCCGTGCGCCCTTTACCGACCGCTCGCATGCCTGCCACCGAAGCTATGTTGATTATGCGGCCCCAGCGGTTCTTGACCATCAGACGCGCGGCACGTTGAGAGCATAAAAACGCGCCAGTTACATTGACCTGCATCGTTTTGAGAAACGTGTCGAGGGGATAGTCTATGAACGGCACCAGCTTGGCAATGCCGGCGCCGTTCACCAACACGTCGCAACGCCCATAGGCCTTGTCGATCGCATCGAACGCAGCGGCAATCGATTCGGCGTTAGAAACGTCCATCTGGGTAGCCGAAACCGACAGGCCCGCGCGCCGGAAACCGGACGCCGTTTCTTCCGCCGCGCTCTCATTGATATCGGCGAGAACGACATGATAGCCACGTCTTGCAAGCTGTTCCGCCGAATCCGCACCGATGCCCATAGCGCCGCCCGTCACCACGGCTAGGCGATCTGCGCCGTTTTGCTTCGTCTGCTCCACGTTGTCCCCTTCAATCCAAGACCGCTCTGCGGCGTCGCGTGCGATGCCTGGAAGCGGATCAAATGACGGCACTGTGCGCGCCATCTCGTGTGCAGATTATTGGAGCCTTAGCTGGCAAGGTCAAAGGATAATAAAGCTGAAGACGGTGAGAAAAAGTCACACACCGGAGAAATGGATCCCACATTCGGGCAAGCAAGCAGACGCATGCTTCATGTCTCCATTTCACGCAACTCGTTCCTCAGCCATTCCACCAAGGCGACGGTCTTCGGCTGACTCTCGGCATGAGGAGCAACCCACAACACGAGGCTCGCAGGGCCTGGGACAAAGCCGAACGGCGCGACAAGACCGGCTGAGTCCAGTTCGTCTCGCACGAGCATTCTCGGCACTGCGGCAACGCCCAATCCGCACTTGGCGGCCTGAATCTGAAGATAGAAATGATCGAACGATTCAGCGATTTCGGGCGGGTTTTCGAGCACGGTCGAGCTCGCCCTGTACCAGTCGGCCCACGCGGACGGTCGCGTATTCGTTGCTAGAAGCCGCACACGTTCGAGGTCGCTCGGCTTTTCGATCCGGTTTGTGCGCATGTACTCCGGCGAGCATACTGCGCCGATCCATTCCTCAATCAACGGAACCGGCGTGACACCTTTAGGTACCGGAATGGACGAAAGCCGTATCGCCACCGTTATCTTGTCCCGGGTGAAGTCGACTTCGCCATGACCTGTGTTGAAACTCAGCTCGAGCGATGGGATCGCATTTTTCAGCTTTGAGAGGCGCGGCAGCAGCCAGTACATCATGATCGACGCCGAGCATGAGAGCGTCAACGGCCCCGGCTTTAGCTGATCGACGGTCTTTTGTATAAGGTTGAACGCCACGCTCAGGCCTTCGGCCAATCGCGCGCCTTCAGGCGTCGGCTCCGTCAAATGCGCATTGCGCGACAACAGTAGAACGCCCAGCTGCTCTTCGAGTGCACGGATATGTCTGCTGACCGCACCATGAGTCACGCAGAGCTCTTCGGCGGCGGCACCGAAGCTGCGCAGGCGAGCTGTGGCTTCAAAGGCGCGCAGCGCATTCAATGAGAGGCGAGGCACATGGGCTCCTATGGGCCCGCGGCCCACTGCTTATGAAAGTGGCCTATTGTGAGTTTTTCGCTCGGAGTCGAGAAATCATATCGTTTGATGTCGAAAGTCGTCAAATCTATATTCTCCTCATCCCCGGCTCAAGCGCATGCTTCCCACGGTAAGTCCATGCGCCCCGGTTCAGCTCGAATACCTAGGACGAAGAGTCAAACATGGTCGAAATCTCCCATCAAAGAGCGGAATTCACTGCGCGCTATTTCGTCGAAAGCTCAGTGCCGATTGCCAAAGCCGCAGAAGTCATCGCAGGAGAACAGTCCAGCGGAACCTTTCTGGCGCTCCCGGGGGAAACCGATGCCCTAAAAAACCGTGCCCGGGCCCGTGTGGTCAAGGTGGATTCGCATCCTCCCGTTCTCGAGCCGTCGCTGCGCAGTGCTCATGTCGAACGCAAGGGTTCGCCGAGTGTCTATTACCGAGGAGAGATCGAGATCGCCTTTCCGGGGGACAACGTCGGCCCCAATCTGCCCACCCTTTTATCCACTGTTGCAGGCAACCTGTTTGAATTAGGGGAAGTGACAGGGCTGCGCCTGCTTGACATCGATCTACCGGCAACATACGCGGCACGATTCCCCGGCCCTCAGTACGGTATTGGCGGAACGCGCAAGTTCGCTAAGGTCTACGACAGACCAATGATCGGGACGATCATCAAGCCAAGTATCGGCTTGCTTCCCGAACAGACGGCTGAAATCGTCGATAGTCTGTGCGCCGCAGACATCGACTTCATCAAGGATGACGAGCTGCTCGCCGACCCCTCATACGCACGCTTTGACGAGCGCCTTGCAGCCGTCATGCCCGTCTTGCACCGACACGCAGACCGCATCGGCCGCATGCCGATGTACGCGATCAATATCTCGGGCACAATCGATGAAATGCTCCAGCGACACGATGCGGTTCTGAAGGCCGGTGGTACGTGCGTGATGGTTTGCATTAATTGGGTTGGTTTTGCTGGCGTCGAGCATCTTCGCAGGCATGCCCAATTGCCTATCCACGGCCACCGCAACGGGTGGGGTGCGTTCACGCGCTGTCCGCAACTCGGGTTCTCCTTTGACGCGTACCAGAAATTGTGGCGACTTGCTGGAGTCGACCATTTGCACGTCAACGGCATTCGCAGCAAGTTCTGGGAGCCCGATGCATCGGTCATCGATTCGGCCCGTGCCTGCCTGACACCGTTCGCGGGTGTGCAACCGTTGATGCCGGTTTTTTCATCGGGCCAATGGGCGTCTCAAGCGCCTGACCTGTACGCTCAGCTGGGCTCCGTTGACCTGATGCATCTGGCCGGCGGCGGAATCATCGGACATCCGCACGGAATCGCCGCAGGTGTGGCCAGTATGCGAGAAGGTTGGGAAGCAGCAGTTGAAGGAGTCGATCTGAAAACCTTCGCGGAGTCCCGACCTGCGCTGCGCGCTGCTCTGTCTCACTTTCAATCGGCGTAATCCAAGATGAGTGCAAAAGCTGAACGATCCGACGTGGCATTGCGTCTGGCTTTCTATGGCGACGACTTTACCGGCTCGACTGATGCTCTGGAAGTTTTGGCTTTCGCGGGGCTGCGGTGCGCCCTTTTCTTGAAAGTGCCTTCGTCCGAACGGCTATCGCAACTCGGCGGATTTGACGCTATCGGTGTCGCAGGTGACAGTCGAGGGATGAGTCCGTCCGAAATGGACGAGTCGCTTCCGTCGGTATTCGGGGCTCTACGCGCCCTAAACGCTCCCATCATTCACTACAAAGTGTGTTCGACCTTCGATAGTGGGCCGGCGATAGGAAGCATCGGAAAAGCGTTGGAGATAGCCCGCGCTCGAATCACCCGCACACCCGTTCCGATTGTTGCCGGTACGCCAGCATTGAAACGCTACTGCGCCTTCGGCAACTTGTTTGCCCGATCCGCGACCGATCACAAGACTTATCGCATCGATCGCCATCCGATTATGAGTGTCCATCCGGTTACACCGATGATGGAAGGCGATCTTCTGCGTCATCTGGCGCTGCAGACAGACTTGCCTCTCTCTGGCATGTTCCTGCCCAGTCTGGAAGGCGCTCGCAAAGAAGTAGACCGGGCGTGGTCGGAAGCAACTTCAACGGGCGACGCGGGAATCTTGCTCGATACAGTGACTCCACGTCAGCTAACCGAAGTCGGTCGCATTCTTGACAGCTACGCTAAAACCGCCGGCCCGATCTTCGCCATTGGCTCGTCCGGCGTCGAATATGCGCTGACCCAATGGTGGCGGGAGCTCGGCAATCTTCCAGATACGCAGCGATCTTACGAGCGTATTGCGCCCACCAGCCAAATTCTTGCCATCTCCGGGAGTGCGTCACCGCTCTCTTCCGCTCAGATTGACACGGCGATCGCAGCAGGCTTCACAGAGATTGCCATCGACGCAAAAGCGCTTGTACGGGAAGACTCTTGGCAGCAAGCAACTGAAGATATCGTCGGGCGTACGATTGCGCTGATCAGCGAAGGGCGCAGTGTCATCATGCATACAGCCCGCGGCCCGCGCGATACGCGCATCGCCGAAATGCTCGAGTGCTTCACCGCCGAAGGACTGACCCAGGACGACGCTCGGCATCGAGGCGGTCGATTGCTGGGCCAACGGCTTGGCGCGGTTGCGAATGCTGTCCTCGAGGCCACTCATGTGCGCCGCTTGGTTCTCTCGGGCGGCGATACGTCGAGTCAGGTGACACAAGTCCTCGGTCCCGATGCGCTCGAGATTGAAGGCCGCCTCGCCGCGGGCGCGCCGCTGTGCCATGTGCTTTCCGATAAGCCGCATTTGCAGAACCTGCAGCTTGCCCTGAAAGGCGGCCAGATGGGCGATGAGAACTTCTTTGTCGTCGCACGGGATGGCCTCTCGAGATGATCGCCGCGTCGCACCGCGCAGCCTCGCGCCTCCCCGATCCTGTCGTTCACTCCTAATGAAGCCGTTGACCATCGAATTACGTTGACTTGGGGCGCCTGTCCCCCGGCACGGACCGGCGCTATCGAACAGATGCTTCAACGTCGCCAACGATCGCCTGAAGCGGTTTCCAAACGAAAAAGCTGGACATGCGTTGAATCGCCCCGGGAATCGTGGAGGCTGGTTGGTTTAAGTTGATGCCGGCATCGCAACTCCGTTGCTGAGTTGCCGGTAATAGTTTGCCTCAGCTTCAGCGGGTGGGATATAGCCGAGCGGTTCCAT